>MNTV01000022.1 GCA_001917175.1 Azospirillum sp. 51_20 | reverse complement strand
TACGACGACGGGATCACGCGGCAGACGATGCCCTATCATCCGATCAGGAACGTCCGCGACAACGGTTACACTCTGACCGACCTTGATTTCATAATCGAAAACAACGGGGAAGGAGAACAGGTTGTCTACCTGCGCAAGCGGTTTGACCATTCGATTTCGCTTGATTTCAACGGCAAGACCTATACCCTGACCGCCAAAATCGAACTGCGGCTTTATGCCGGCGCTCATCCGGCAGTCGTTTCCAGCCGGTTGATTGCAAGCGGGATCAGGGACGTGAAAAACGAGTTGTGGACCGGCACCTACACCAGCTGGGCGGAAGTCGAACACCGGTATTCTGACGGCAGCGTCGGCCGCAAAACTTATACGGCGGAACAAATGCGGGGAGAAATCGAATCTTCGATCCAAAAGTACAAGGTTCTGCCCGATGCGGCGCTTAAGCTGAAGAAAGCCGGTTTTGCGGACGCGGTTGTCCGCGATACGGTAGGAATGCCCGAACGAATGGTGGTGTGCAAGGTCAGACGTCAGTATGACGTTGAATACAACTACTTCACGCTGAGTTATCCGGTGAGCGAATATGAGGCGTATTACGACGACGGCCTGACAAGGTTTGAAATGCCGTCGCTGAAATATACGGACATCCGCGAAGAGCACGAACTCCGTTACGTCGGCAAATATGAAGGCGACGAACGCGATTATCTGGAATATTATTTTACCCAGTTAATCCGCGGTACTTTCGGCGACGGCGAACACGAAGCTTCCGAAAGCTTCCAGGTTATCGTCTACACCGAATGAGAAAAGTGTGCCGGCTTTAACCGCCGGTTATTGCTCAAAAAACGCCGTTCCTTGAAGGGGACGGCGTTTTTGACTGCCGATTATGCTTGAAAACGGATGTTTCTTTTTTATAATAACTTCGTTTATAATCATCAAAGGACATGACAATGAAAGAAGAAATTCTGAAAGTAATGAAAGAAGCCGGCAGACCGATGAGCGCCGGCGAGGTGGAAAAGCTTCTCAAAGCCGACCGCAAGGAAATTGACAAAGCCTTCAAGGCTCTGAAAGAAGAGGGAAAAATCGTTTCTCCGGTGCGTTGCAAATGGGAACCGGCGGAATAGCTTCCGCACAATGTTGTTGCACGTTTCAGCGGTTTGTGTTATACATGAGCCGCTGAATTTGTATTATTAATTTTTTAATTTATTGTGTATGATCGAAAAAATTTTTGACCGCAGCCGTCTTTGGAAGGAGTTTATGATTGAAAAACTCGGTCTTTCCGCTTCTTTTGCGCAGTCCGGATTTGCCGAAATCATTGTCGAATCGGGAATTGACGGTGATGATTTTCTGCATCTTTGCATGCAGTCAAGCAAGGAAATCGGAAGTTACGTTTTTGAGGAAATCAATTTTCTGCATACGGTTAAAGCTTATCGCGCCGTATTGGAAATTATGTGTGATGACGCCATTTCGCCCCGCGGCGAAGTTTTCTGGCTGAAACATCCCGACTACCCCGAAATCGTGTTTGAGATTCTGCCGGCGCCGATGGAGCTGTACAAAGTTTATGTCGTTGACCCGAAAACGGCGGCGGCAGGCAAACCGGGCGACAGCATTTTGCTTTCCGTTTCCGATCTGGGACGAATCGCCGACATAGTCTTTGTCGCGGAAATTCCCGAACATGTCGAAGCCAAACGCCGGGCCTGGTGCGAGAAGCATAAAACGGCGGGGAAATGAACCGGCGGTCATGCGTTTTAAAAAGGATCGGGATTTTGCCCGATCTTTTTTGTGCCTGCGTTCAGCGATTGTTAAAAGTTTTTAATTATGCTGCGGGCAGGAGAAAAAATATGAATCATGAAAATATAAATCATGCGGATTTGAAATTGTTTCGTGAAAAGTTCCGTCCTTTGTATGCGGCGGTTAAAGACAGCGGCTTCTGCCGGCAGTTTGCCGCCAAAAAATACCGGCACTCGGTGCAGGTTTTGACGATCGGCCGGAAAATTGCCGCTCGTGACGAACAATTGAAAAAAGAAGACGCCGCTTTTCACGCGCTCGGGGAAAAGGCGTTGCTTTTTCATGATGTCGGCCGGTTTATGGAAGTTTACGAAATGTACCGGAACAACGCCTTTGCCGACCATGGTTCCTGGTTTTCCAAACGCTGCGATCACGGTTTGCTGAGCTATGAAATGATGAAAAATGAGCCGGGGTACAATGATGTTCGGATTTTGGCGGCCCTCAAACATCACGGTCATATGATGGAGGAGTTTTATGCCGACCCCGAGTTTCAGGATGTTGCGGATCCGGAAACCGGCCGCCAGCTTTTGGCGATTCTGTTCTGGGTGAGAGATGCCGACAAGCTGGCCAATTTTTATATTCAGCGTTACGAGGATAACCTGCGAAAAGACCCGTTTTTCGTTACCATGAGCGAAGAGGTCCGCCGGGCGCCGCTGTCGCCGGAGGCGGTTGCGCAGTTTGAAGCCGGGCAGGTGATTTTGACCGGCACCGTCAAGTCTTACTGCGACCGGCTGTTGTGCTGCCTGTCATGGATTTATGACCTCAATTACAAGGCTTCTTACCGTCTGTGCGCGGAACACGGCTATTTTGACATGCTGCTTGAACTATTGGCGGAGTATAACCGCGACACCGGCGCACAGGAAAAAATTGCCCGGACGGTACGGAGTTTTCTGGCGCAAAAAATCATTTAAAAAAAGAAAAAGCATCAACCGTTTCGGGTCGGTGCTTTTTCCAAAAGAGAAAGTAGCGTAGTTAACTACTTGAGAGCCTCACAGATCTTGTTGTACTCCTCTTTGTCGATTTGTTTCGCTTCGAGAAGTTCTTTCGCCATTTTCTTGAAGGCCTTTTTTTCGGCTTTCGTCATGGTGGCGGGATCTTTTTTATACTTGTCGAGCATAAACTGACGAAGTACTTCGGCACCTTGCTGACCTGCTTTTTTGTCAGTGTTTACTGCGGTACCGAACACGGGCTGATTTTTCTTATTCTCTTTCATATTTTTTTATTTTTAATTAGTTAATAATTTTTTTCTACCTTTTACTTTAGACTAAAATAAAATTTTGTCAAGTACGTTTCTGAGGAAACGGTAAAAGAAATCCCGCCGGCAGGGGCGGGATTGCAGAAAAAGGCAAATAATTAAAACTCGCGTTTCAAATCACGTTCAAACATTGAACGAATGGTTTGTTCAATGTCTGCATTTTCGTAAATTGCCTTATACAGCGCCTGACAGATCGGCATGTCGATTCCTTCCTTGTCGGCGATGATTTTGACCGCTTTTAAGGTCGGCACGCCTTCCGCCAGCTTGGCAAAGCGTTCGCCTTTGGCGAAAGCTTCGCCGTAAGAGCGGTTGTGGCTGTATTTGGAAAACAGCGTTGCCTCGTAGTCGCCCAGATGGGCCAGTCCGTAGGCGGACATCGGGTTGCCGCCGAAATGCCTGATCAGCCGGCCGACTTCGACCGGTGCGCGGGCCATCAGCGCGCCTTTCAAACCGTACCATTCCAAGCCGTCCAAAATGCCGGCCGCCAGTCCGATCACGTTTTTCAAAGCCGCGCCGATCTGGTTACCGATCAGATCCGAACCGTAGTAAAAGCGGATCAGATCGCTTTGCAGCAGTTTGATCAGATAGTCTTTCGTCCCTTCTTCCAAACTGTCGATCACCGCCGCCGACGGTACGTTTTTCATATAATCCTGCACATGGCCGGGGCCGGAAAGAACGGCGACATGAACGTTTTGCTTCACTTCCTCGCGAAAAACGTCATGCATGATTTTGGCCGACGGCTCTTCCAGCCCTTTCATCGCCAGAAGAAAGGTTTTGCCGTTCAAGTCATATCCGTTCAGTTCCCGTGCCAGCGAACGCAGATGCTGACAGCCGATCGAAATGATGACGGTATCGTTAACGAGCACTTTGTCGAGCGCGTCAAACAAATACATATTGTCCGAAAGGGCTAAATATTCGTTTTTGCGCGTGTCACGCAGTTCAATGAAGTTGGGCGACGTTTTGAGGTCGTACATCAAAACGTTTTGGATTTTGTCTTGGCAGCGGTTGGCGGCATACCAGGCGAGGAAAGTGCCCCAGCGGCCGCAGCCGATGACGGAAATGTCTTTCATGATCGTTTGTCCGTTATAAGTTAAAACCGTTTATGTTTTAACTATTAATCCAAAAATCGGCCGGATGCAAACAACATCTGACGACTATCCTCAGGCGTGTCCGGCGGCGGAAAAAAACTCCCGTCGGGCGGGAGTATGCGTAAGCGGTTGAATTTGGACTCAGCTTGACTTTTTGATCCGCTGGCGGCCGATGATCGCGTTGACGTAGTCAAATTCTTCAAAAGAACGATAAGCCTCGTCGTAGCTCCGGCGGTCATATTCGTAATAAACCTTGTTGGCCAGCATTTTGATGGCGTCGTCGATTTTTTGGAAAGCCGCATTATAATCGGCGTTGAAGTTGTTTTTGACTTTTTTCTTGATCAGGGAATGATAGGCGTTGATCACTTTTAAGGTTTCGTCGGCGGAATTGGCATAGCCTTTTTGCTCAAAGTCATGCATAATTTGAGCCGTTGTCTGATAAAAACACTTGTTAGTCAGAATGTTTCTTTGCCTAGTATTACTACTGTCTATTATCATAACACCAACATCCAAAGTTACAATTCGACGACCTTTATAGCATAAAAATCTCCTTAATGCAATAATTTTTGCTTTTGGCCGGGGCAGAGGCCTTCCGTTGTTTGTTTTAATATGGCCGCGATGCCCGAAAAAACAACCGGCAAAGGCCGATTCGGGCAAAAAAAGGCCCGCCTTGCGGGCGGGCCGTTATCGGAGATTCTTTCCTATTCGACGTTGCCGAACGGGTTGACCGCCTTGTCGGCGTTCTGGTTGGCACGCAGGTTAAACAGGTTCAGGAAAGTTCCGGAAACGTAAATCGAAGAATAAGTTCCGACAATGACTCCGAGAACGATCGTGAACGAGAAGCTGCGCAGCGTGTCGCCGCCGAAGATAAACAGGGCGATCGAGGCCAGAAGCGTCGTCAGACCGGTTAAAATCGTGCGCGAGAAAATGTCGTTGATGCTCTTGTTTAACAGTTCATATTGCGGCATTTTCTTATATTTGCGCAGGTTTTCGCGGATGCGGTCGTAATTGACGACCTTGTCGTTGACCGAATAGCCGGCCAGCGTCAGCACCGCGGCGACCGTCGTCAGGCTGATGTCAAAGTCAAACAGTGACAGGAAACCGACGGTAACCAGCAGGTCATGAACCAAACCGACCATGGCGCCCAGAGCAAACTGCCACTCGAAGCGGAACCAGATGTAGAGCGTAATGGCCAGAACGGCAATGACGGAAGCGATAATGCCTGCTTTTTTCAGTTCGCCGCCGACTTGCGGGCCGACCAGTTCAACCCGGCGGTATTCGTACTTGTCGCCGAGGATCTGTTTGATCGAGTTGACGGCCTTCATCTGTTCTTTTTCGTCCTGAGACTTGGTCTGTGCGCGGATCATCATCTCGCTGCCGCTTTCGCCGATCGATTGCAGGTTGACGTCGTCAAGCTCAACGCCGGAGAGCTGTTTGCGCACCTCTTCCATGTTGATCTTTTCCTGGCTTTTCAGTTCAATCAGAATGCCGCCCGAAAAGTCGATGCCGTAGTTGAAGCCCTTGAAAACGATACAGGCGACGGATAAGACCACCAGCGCGATCGACAACGCGTATCCGGCTTTGCGGAATTTCATGAAGTCGATGTTTGTATCTTTGGTTACCCAGCTAAAAATTCTCATTTCTTTGTTATCCTTTATCTTTTTCAGTTAAATCGGCAGTTTGGTCGGCTTGTATTTTTGCAGCCATCCGGTGATGATCAGACGGGTGACGGTAACCGAAGTAAACATGGAGGTCGCAATACCGATTGCCAGCGTGACGGCGAAGCCTCTGACCGGTCCGGTGCCGAAGTAAAGCAGAACGAACGCGGCGACGAGCGTCGTCAGGTTGGAGTCGACGATCGTGGCCCAGGCTTCCGTAAATCCGGCTTCCGCGGCGTCGCGGGTCGAACGCCCGTTTTTGACTTCTTCGCGCATTCTCTCAAAGATCAGCACGTTGGCGTCTACCGCCATGCCGATGGTCAGGATAATGCCGGCGATTCCGGGCAGCGTCAGGGTGGCGCCGATGACGCTCAGAATGCCGAGCATCAGGAACAGGTTTAAGAACACGGTGACGGTGGTGAATATGCCGAACAGTCCGTATGCGGCAATCATGAAGAGGACGACCGCGATCAGGCCGATGACCGAAGCGGTAATGCCCTCACTGATCGAATCAGAGCCGAGCCCGGCGCCGACGGTTCTTTCTTCCAGCACTTCAAGCGGTGCGGGCAGGGCGCCGGAACGCAGCAGCAAAGCCAGTTCCTGAGCCGATTCCAGCGTAAAGTTGCCGCTGATCTGTCCCGATCCGCCGAGGATGGCGGTCTGAATGTTCGGGGCGGAAATCACTTCGTTGTCCAGGACGATGGCCAGTCTTTCGCCGACATGGTTCTGGGTCGCTTCGCCGAACTTTTTGCCGCCGGAACTGTCAAACTTGAAACTGACGACCGGCATGCCGCCGTCAAAAGCGGCGCGGGCGTCAACCAGATGTTCGCCGGTAACCACCGGTTTGCGGCCGATGACCAGAGTTTCGCCCTCGGCGCTGTTGATCAGCCGGGAAGAGTTGCTCAGTTTGCCGCGGCGCGCGTCGGCGGCGGTGGTGCGGCTGTCTACCAGGTGAAACGACAGCTTGGCGGTTTTGCCGAGCAGAGCCTTGATCCGCTCCGGATTCTGTTCGCCCGGCAGCTGTACGGCGATGCGGTCAACGCCCTGACTCTGGATCGAAGGTTCGTTGGTGCCGGTTTCGTCAATGCGGCGGCGGACGATTTCAATCGACTGGTCGACCGCTTTCAGTTTCAGCTCGTTTAAGGCCTGTTCTTTGTAGCGGATTTCGATTACGCCGTCGTTTGTTTCCTGCACGTTCAGGTCGCCGTTCATTTTGCGGAAGGCGGAAATTGCCTTGTTGCGGGCGTTCAGGTTGTCGATTTTGACTTTGACGTTGTCGGCGCCGGCCTTCAGGTTCTGGTAGCGGATTTTGTTTTCGCGCAGAACCTGGCGGGCATCGTCTTCGACCTGTCCCATTCTTTCTCTGATCACGTCGTCGACTTTGACTTGCAGGAGCAGGTTGGAACCGCCCTGCAGGTCAAGGCCGAGATTGACCGGCCGCCACCATTTGGGCAGTTTGGTTTTGTCGCCGATAACGTTCGGTACGGCAAAGAATATTCCCGCCAGACAGATGGCAAGAATAATGTAAATTCTGGTTTTGGATAGTTTGTACATTAAGCGTTCCTCTTATTTTTTTTCTACGGCTTTGGACTGTTTCTTGGCCTTCGGGGCGGGGGCCGCGTTTTCCCCTTCGTCGTTGACGACGTCGCGGACGGTGGCGCGGTTAACGGTGACCGTCAGTCCTTCGGCGATTTTCACTTCCAGCTTAATGCCGTCGGCTTTGGTTACGGTGCCGTAGATGCCGCCGCCGGTAATGATTTTGTCCCCTTTCTTGATTGCCTCAAGCATTGCCTGATGCTGGGAAATCTTTTTCTGCTGGGGACGAATGAGTATGAAGTAGAAGACAATGAAAATCAGCGCCAGCTGAATCAGCGTGCTGGCGACCGATGCCTGCGGGGCCGCCGCGGCGGCGGTCTGAGCCAAAGCATCATTTACGAACATTTTTTTCTCCTTGCGTTAAATTAACTGGACACGAATATACACTATTATCTAAGGATAACAATAATAAAAAGTCAAATCGTCAACAAATTTTTCTTTTTTTTACGGCAGGTAAGCGACCGGATTGACGGCTTTTTTGCCGGCGCGGATTTCAAAATGCAGCTGCGGCGAGTTGACGCCG
The DNA here is from genome assembly GCA_001917175.1 of Azospirillum sp. 51_20. Classification (GTDB taxonomy): domain Bacteria; phylum Pseudomonadota; class Alphaproteobacteria; order RF32; family CAG-239; genus JAFUYI01. Next base: position 61,630 of record MNTV01000022.1, on the reverse strand, counting down.
CCGGTGGCGCCGACGGTGGCGATCTTTTCGCCACGGCGCACCTTCTGGCCTTTTTTGACCAGCAGACGGTCGTTGTGGGCATAGGCGGTGATCCAGCCGTCGTTATGGCGCACCAAAATCAGGTTGCCGAAGCCTTTCAGTTCGTTGCCGGCATAGGCGACGGTGCCGGCGTCCGCGGCTTTGACGGCGGTGCCGCGGGCGGCTTTGATGTTGATGCCGTCGTTGGCGCGGCCTTTGCCGATGGTGCCGAATTTGGACACGATGGCGCCCCGTACCGGCCACGAGAATTTGCTCTTGCGGTTTTTGGCGACCGTGTATGAACTGCGCGCCGGACGGGAAGCCGCTTTGCGCGGGGCGGAACGCACCGTGTACATGCGTTTCGGGGTTTTATTGGCAGCGGTGGCGGAAGAGCCGCGCGCGCTGCCCGCCAGCATCACTTTCTGCCCCACCGCCAGCGTGTAGGGGTAGGAAAGGCCGTTGATCCGTTTCAGGTCGGCGATGTTGACGTTGTATTGGCGGGAGATGCTGTAAAGGGTGTCGCCGCGGGAAACGATGTGATAGGTGCTTGCCGGCAGCCGCAAAACCTGTCCGACCTTAAGCGTGTAAGGCGGCTTGAGACCGTTGGCGTCGATCAGGTCGCGCAGCGGCATGTCATAGCGTTTGGAAATGCTGTAAAGGGTGTCGCCTTTCTCGACGGTGACCGTCTCCGGCGTGCCGAACAGAGAGGCGCATCCGGTCAGCCAGAGCAGCAGTATTCCTATCAGAGCCGTCCGCAATTTCGTTTCACCTCTTTAGCGTATTTTAAAACTGTGTTTATTGTAGCGGCAAGATGTTTAATTTTTCCTTTACTCTCAAATAAGAACTTGCAATTTGAGGCAAAAAAAAGTACATTGGCGGCAGATTGACCGAGGAAAAAAGAAGCGGGCGCGGATTGCCGCGCCGACAGGAGAAACAGAGAAAAATGGCAAACAGCGAACGGCCGGAAATCATTGACGAAAGCGGCGACAAATACAAATACGGCTTTGTGACCGACATTGAGGCGGAAACTGCCCCGAAAGGGCTTAATGCCGACATTATCCGCTTGATCTCCGCCAAAAAGGGCGAGCCGGAGTGGCTGCTGGAAAGACGTCTTAAGGCGTTTGAATTCTGGCAGACGATGAAGGAGCCTTCCTGGGCAAAGCTTTCATATGACAAGATTGATTATCAGGATTTGTATTACTATTCGGCGCCCAAGCGCAAAGCCGCGCCGAAAAGCCTGGACGAAGTCGACAAACAGCTGCTGGAAACTTACGACAAGCTCGGCATTCCCCTGAAAGAGCAGGAAGCGCTGGCCGGCGTGGTCGCGGTCGACGCGGTGTTCGACAGCGTGTCGGTGGCCACCACCTACCGGGCCAGGCTGGCGGAAAAGGGCATTATCTTCTGCTCGATTTCCGAAGCGGTCAAAGAGCATCCGGAGCTGGTGAAGAAATATCTCGGTTCGGTGGTGCCCTATACCGACAACTTTTTTGCCTGTCTCAACTCGGCGGTGTTTACCGACGGTTCGTTCGTCTACATTCCTAAAGGCGTGCGCTGTCCGATGGAACTTTCCACCTATTTTCGCATCAATGCCAAAAACACCGGCCAGTTCGAGCGCACGCTGATCATTGCCGACGAAGGCAGCTACGTTTCCTATCTGGAAGGCTGCACCGCGCCCCAGCGTGACGAAAACCAGCTGCATGCGGCGATTGTCGAAATCGTGGTGCTGGACAATGCGGAAGTCAAATATTCAACCGTGCAGAACTGGTATCCGGGCGACAAGGACGGCAAGGGCGGCGTTTACAACTTCGTCACCAAGCGCGCTGCCTGCCGCGGCGTCAATTCCAAAGTGTCGTGGACGCAGGTGGAAACCGGTTCGGCAGTCACCTGGAAATACCCGTCCTGCGTATTGCAGGGGGACAATTCGGTCGGCGAGTTCTATTCGGTGGCGCTGACCAACAACCGCCAGCAGGCCGATACCGGTACCAAAATGATCCATATCGGCAAAAACACCACTTCCAAAATCATTTCCAAGGGCATTTCCGCCGGTTTTTCCGACCAGACCTACCGCGGGCTGGTCAAAGTGGCGCCGACCGCCGCCAACGCCCGCAACTATTCGCAGTGCGACAGCCTGTTGATCGGTTCGACCTGCGGTTCCCATACCGTTCCCTATATCGAAAACCGCTGCCGCACCGCCACTCTTGAACATGAGGCGACGACCTCGAAAATCAGCGACGAACAGCTTTTTTATTGCAAAAGTCGCGGCATTTCCGAAGAAGACGCGGTCAGCCTGATCGTCAACGGCTTCTGTAAGGAAGTGATGCAGCAGCTGCCGATGGAATTTGCAATTGAGGCGGCCAAGTTGATCAACATCAGCCTGGAAGGGAGCGTCGGCTGATGATACTGCTGAAACCGGACATGCCGCCTGCCGATTTGAAAGACAAAAAGCTGGTTTTTCTCGCCGGGCCGATCATGGGGGCGGAAAACTGGCAGGCGCGCGCCGCCGCCGATTTGGCCGATCTGGACGTTTATGTTGCCGATCCGCGCCGCGAAAAGAGCGAAAATTTCGATTATGACAGCCAGGTCGGCTGGGAAAGCTTTTATCTGTCCCGCGCCGACGTCGTTATGTTCTGGCTGCCGCTGGCGGCGGCGGAAATCAAAGGCCGCAGCTATGCCCAGACTACCCGTTTTGAACTCGGCGAATGGCTGGGACGCACCGATTTCAACCGGCGGCCGGGTAAAAGCGTGGTTATCGGCATCGAGGAAGGCTTTGCCGGCAAAAGCTATGTCTGCAAACGCTGCGAAGGCACGCCGTGCACAGTGTTTGACACTTATGAGCAGACTTTGGTGGAAGTGCGCCGGCGCCTGCAGGTATCCGGCCGGGTATTTTTCACTTCCGACACTCATTTCGGTTCGGAGCGGACGCGGGTGCTGTCGCGCCGGCCGTTTGCCTCGGTCGAAGAAATGAACTGGGCGCTGGTCGCCAACTGGAACCGGACGGTCGGGCCGCAGGATACCGTCTGGCATCTGGGCGATTTCGGCGACTTGGCGTTTGCCGCCCATTTAAACGGCAGCATCCGGCTGGTTCTCGGCAATTACGAGGTCGACGCAATCAGGCGGGATCCGGCATACCGGCAGGAACTGGAGCGGACTTTTGCTTCGGTTGATCTGAGCCGGGTGATCCGAACCGCGGACGGCGAACAACTGCATCTGTCGCACAAGCCTTCGGCTGCCGACCGGGAAATGTTCAATGCTTTCGGCCACATTCACGGCCGGCAGAAATGCAAGCGTTTCGGCCTTGACGTCGGCGTTGACGGCAATCACTTTGCGCCGCTTTCGGAAGAAGACCTGCTGTTTTTCAAACGGGCGGTAAACCGGGAATATGACGAAGAAGTTTTTTGTTGAGGATGGGGAAAATGACGGAAAAGGATTTGTACGAACGGGCCTTGCGGGTCTGGGGCAAACAGCCGCAAATGCTGCAGGCGATTGAGGAAATGTCGGAACTGACCAAGGAAATTCTGAAAAACGTTGCCCGCGGCAAAGACAACCTGAACGAACTGATCGAAGAAGCGGCGGACGTTGAAATCATGCTCGGCCAGCTGAAATGCTGCTACGGCATCGAGCGTCAGGTGGCCGACTACAAAAGCGGCAAGCTGAAAATGATTGAACAGCGCCTGGACGAGTGGGAAGAAAAAGCGAAAAAGGAAGAAAGATAAAAATGAGCACACCTTTACTGGAAATCGAGGATCTGCACGCCCGCGTGGCCGGCAGGGAAATCATCAAGGGCTTCAACCTGACGATCAACGAGGGCGAAGTCCACGCGATTATGGGGCCGAACGGTGCCGGTAAGTCGACGTTGTCCTATCTTTTGAGCGGCAAACCCGGATATGAGGTTACTTCCGGCACGGTCAAATTCCGCGGCCGCGACCTTTTGGCGATGCCGGCCGAAGACCGTGCCCGCGAAGGCGTTTTCCTGATCATGCAGTATCCGGTCGAAATTCCCGGCGTGCCGGTCACCAGCTTTCTGAAACATGCCGTCAACGCCGTGCGCAAATATCATAACCAGCCGGAGCTTGACACCATGGAATTTGTCAAGATGGTACGCGAAGAAGGGCGCAAACTGGGCATTGATGCCGAGATGCTCAAGCGTCCGGTCAACGTCGGCTTTTCCGGCGGCGAGAAAAAACGGCTGGAAACTTTGCAGATGGCGGTCTTAAAGCCGCAGCTGGCGATTTTGGACGAAGCCGATTCGGGGCTTGATATTGACGCCCTGAAAGTGGTGGCCGAAGGGGTCAACGCTCTTCGCGACGGCCGCCGTTCGCTGCTCGTCATCACCCATTACCAGCGGCTGCTCAACTACATTGTGCCCGATTTCGTTCACGTGTTTGCCGACGGGCACATCGTCAAATCCGGCGACAAAAATCTGGCGCTGGAGCTGGAAGAAAAAGGCTACGCCGAATTTGTGAAAGAAAAGTAAGATGGCGGAACTGATACGGGAAACAGAATTGTTCGGCACCGACATTCCCCGGCTGGAAGGCCTGCGGGAAAAAGGACGGGCGGCTTTCCGGCTGCCGACGCCGAAGACCGAGGCCTGGAAGTATACCCGGCTGCATGTGCTGAAAAACGGCGATTTCGTGCCGCCGGCGTCAAAGTTTCTGGCCGAGCTGTCCGGCGAAGACGGGGACGGCTGCGGCTGCTCCGGCTGTCATGACGACGGCTGTTGCGGCCGGGAAACGGAACATCATTGTTGCGGGGAAAGCTGCGGCTGCGAAAAAGACGACGGCAAAGATACCGGACACTGCCGCTGCGGACATTGTCACGGCAACCGTCCGGAACTGCCGTTTGCAGCCTATCCGCTGCATTTTGACAACGGACAGTTTGTGCCGGTATATCCGGCGCTGCCGCGGGGCGTGGAAGTGATGACCCTGATGGAAGCTTTTGTCAGCGGCGAAGAAAATCATCTTCTCGGCAAATACATTGACTTGAATCAGTATCCTTTTGCCGCGCTCAACACCGCCTATCTGGAGGAAGGGCTGTTTATCCGCGTCGGCCGCGGCGTCCGCCTTTCCCGGCCGCTGGCTCTGGTTTTCCATACCGACGGCGGCACGCTTTGCCGGCTGGCAAACGTTCGCAACCTGATTGTGCTGGAAGAAGGCGCCGCTGCCGGACTGGTGGAATATTACTGTTATGACGGTGCGCCGAAGTCCTGCTATTTCAACAATATCGTCAACGAAATTTATCTCGGCGCGGGAGCGGAACTCAATCATTATAAATTTCAGAACGAGGCCTGCAAGGCCGCGCATATCGCCTTTAACGCCGTGCGGATTAAAAGAAACGGTGTTTATAACGGTTTTTGCCTGCAAAAGGGCGCTGACCTCGGCCGCAACGAAACCCGTGTGCAGCTGCTGGAAGAAGAGGCCAAGGCGGAAGTGAACGCCGCTTATCTGATGAACGGCTGGGCCACGCTGGATACCACCACCGACATTGAACATCTGGCGGAAAAGACTTATTCTTCGCAGCTGATCAAAGGCGTGGTCGGCGGCGAGGCCAAAGGCGTCTTTCAGGGTAAAATCCGGATTGCGCCGAACGCGCAGAAAACCGAAGGCCGGCAGCTGCACAAAGCGCTGCTTTTGAGCGATACCGCGGAAATCGACGTCAAACCCGAACTGGAAATTTATGCCGACGACGTCAAATGTTCGCACGGCGCGGCCAGCGGCGAGCTGGATCAGGAACAGCTGTTTTATCTCCGCTCGCGCGGCATCGGCGAAGAAGAGGCGCGGCAGATGCTGATTGACGCCTACCTGACCGACGTGGTTGCCCGGGTTGACGACCCGGAAATCCGCGACTGGCTGCGCGGGCAGATTTGAGAGGAAAAATGAAGGTAGCGATTCGCAATTCCCGCGGCGAAAGAATTGTCGCGGCGGTCGAACGGCCGGAAAACCCCGTTTGCGGGCGGCTGGCCTTTGTCCAGCACGGTCTGAGCGGGCACAAAGGGCAGGTGATGGTGCGCCGTCCGGCGGAAGCCTTTCTCGACAACGGTTTTACCGTCGTTACTTTCGATTCGCGTCATTCTTTCGGCGAGAGCGACGGCAGCCTGGAGTTTGCCACCCTGAGTTCTTTTGTCGAGGATCTTAAAACCGTCGTCGACTGGGCGGCGGGCGAGGACTTTTTTGGCGAACCGTTCGCCTTAAGCGGCCATTCTCTGGGCGGCGGCAGCGTGCTGAGGTTTGCCGAGGAATATCCCGAAAGGGTGAGCCTGCTGGTGCCGGTGGCGGCCATGGTCGGCGGCAAATATTTTATCCGCTCCAGACTGTTGAACGAGCATGACAGCTACCGCAAATGGCAGCGCGAAGGGCGCCTGTACCGGGAGAACAAAAATCATCCGGAGCTAAACGGCTGGCTGTCTTTTGACGTAGTGCGCGACATGCTGCGCTATAATCTGGTGCGCGATGCCGGCAGCATCCGCTGTCCGACGCTGCTTATTACCGGCGACCGGGATCCGTCGTCGACGGTTTATAACAACGAGAAACTGTTTGAACGTTTGCAATGTGCCAAACGGCTGACTATTTTAAAAGAATGCGGACATTTGTATGAAAACGGGCAGAATGCCGGGGACCTGTACCGAACCGTCCGCGACTGGGTGAAAGAAAATGTATGACGTTTATGAAATAAGGAAAGATTTTCCCGAGCTGGCGCTTACCGTCAACGGCCGGCCGAACACCTATCTCGACACCGCCGCCTCGGCCTTAAAGCCGGAAGCGGTGGTCGAAAAGATGATGTCTTTTTACCGGATGCACTATTCCAACGTTCACCGCGGCGCCTATTACCTTTCCGAGCAGGCGACGGCGGAATACGAAAAGGCGCGCGAAACCGTCGCCCGCTTTGTCAATGCCGGGAGCCGGGAAATCGTGTTTACCCGTTCGGCGACAGAAAGCATCAATCTTGCGGCCGCCAGCTGGGGAATGCACAATTTAAAGTCCGGTGACGAAATTCTGCTTTCCGAAGCCGAACACCATGCCAATCTGGTGCCCTGGCAGATGGTGCGCGATCAAACCGGCTGCACTTTGAATTTCTTTGCCGTGAACGACGACGGCAGCTTTAACCCGGAAAATTTTTACCGTGCGCTGACGCCGCGGACGAAACTGGTGGGAGTGGCCGGCATTTCCAACGTGCTGGGAACGGTTTTCCCGGTTAAGGAAATTGCCGCCGCCGCGCATGCAAACGGCGCGTTGTGTCTGGTCGACGCCTGTCAGTCGGTGGTTCATCAGAAAATTGACGTTAAGGACATCGGCTGCGATTTTCTGGCCTTTTCCGGACACAAAACTTACGGTCCGACCGGCATCGGGGTTTTGTACGGCCGTTACGAACTGCTGGCTGCCATGCCGCCTTACCAGACCGGCGGCGACATGGTTAAAAGCGTGACGCTGCAGCATACCGAATTTGCCGAACCGCCGGCGCGTTTCGAGGCCGGAACGCCGGCCATTGCCGAGGCGGTGGGGCTGGGCGCGGCGCTGGAATATATGAGCCGGCTGGGAATGGAAAACATTGCCGCCCACGAAAAAGCGCTGATGGACTATGCGCTGACGCGTCTGGCGGAAATTCCCGAACTGAAGGTCGTCGGCACCGCGCCGGACAAAGGCGGGGTGATCGCTTTTGCGCTGGGGAGCATCCATCCGCAGGACGTGGCCTTTGTTCTCGACAAGGAAGGAGTGGCAATCCGCACCGGTCACCATTGCGCCGAACCGATTGTCAACCGCATGGGCTACACCTCGCTGGCCCGCGCCTCGTTCGGGCTTTATACGACCAAAGAGGACATCGACCGGTTTGTCGCCGCCTTAAACAAGGCAAAAAGTTTTTTTTAAGAGTTTTTAAGGAAGAAGGATAACGGAAAATGAGCGAAAACGATCAGGATATGCTGGACGAAGACAAGGAAGCCGAACTGTTGCAGGCGCTGGCGGCTCAGGTACCGGCGGAAGAATATGTTGCCACCTCCGGCGAAGCCCTGCCGGAAGGCGCGCTGCTGGCTGCCCGTGATGATATTGTCGACGCGCTCAAAACCGTCAGTGATCCGGAAATTCCGATCAACATCTACGATATGGGCTTTGTCTATGACATCAGACAGTTAAACAACGGCAATGTGGAAATAGACATGACCCTGACCGCGCCGACCTGCCCGGTGGCGGGCATTCTGCCGCAGCAGGCGGCGGACGCGGTGGCGGCTCTGTGCGGGGTCGGACAGGTAACGGTCAAAGTGGTGTGGGAACCGGCCTGGACGCCGGACAAAATGAGCGAAGACGCTAAGGCCGTTCTTGAAATGTTTTAGCTTTCAGCTGCCGGCGGCGGATTTTTCCAGATTTTGCACCAGGCTGACCGGGGTGGCGGCGTTGTTGACCGCCTCAGTCAGGAGAGCGGGACTTTGTCCGCTGAGGCGCGCCAGAGCCTGAAAGACGTCGCTGTCGGTTTTGCCGGCGGAAGCCGCCATCTTCAGTTCTTCGAAATTAAACAGGGTAAATCGTCTGAGGGCGGTCTGGCTGCGGGCTTTTTCCCAATCGGCAGCGGCAAGGTTGGATTTTTCCATATCGATATATATGCCGTCGCGGCTGTATTGCCACATGCCGCCGGTTGCCACGTCGGTGAGCCAGCTCGGCCAGAAGGTGAGGTTGAGGATGGAAGCGTTGTTCAGGCCGGAACGCAGCACGATCTGTTTGTCCTCATAGCCTTTTTTCTTGGCAACGACGACCACGCTGCCCGATTTTCTTTCCAGCGGATAAACGCACGGCGTTTTGCAAATCTGCATTCCGTCAACGAAAATTTTGACTCCTTTGAGGTTTGAATCGAAGCTGATGTCTTGTTCCGTGCCGTTAAAAACGGTTCCGCAGGCAGAAAGCAGCAATGCGCCGAATAAAACAGTTTTTTTCATCAGAACATCCTTTGTGAGAACGTGGTTAAAACAAAACCCGCCGGAAATCGGGCGGGCGGATGTTCAGAAACCGTATAAAGCTAAACGGCTCGGCTTATTTGGCAGAGCCTTATTCGCCGACATCCGTCCACTGACAAGAAGTCGGCATTTCTTTTAAGTCGCATGCCACGACTAGCTTTATAAAAGGGTTTCTGACGCCCTGGATATGCCCGAAAGCATATCTGCGAAACAGATTAAAAGTTTAAGCGCAAAAAGTAAAGCAAAAATTTTTGGGGCCGGACGAACGGAAATATATAGTTAAAACAAAACCCGCCGGAAATCGGGCGGGCGGATGTTCAGAAACCGAAATACACTTACAAACGGCTCGGCTTATTGGGCAGCGCCTTATTCAGCCGACATCCGCCCGAAAATAAAAAGCCGGCATCTTTTTTAAGTCGCATGCCGCGACAGTTTTTAAAAAGGGGGTCGACACCCTGAATATGTTCGAAAACATATCTTCCGGACAGGTTAAAAATTTAAGCGCAAAAAGTAAAGCAAATTTTTTTTCGGCCAAACGAACGGAAACGCTTGCCAATTTTGTCTAAAATCGCTAAAATAACGCCGTTTAAAAAATTTTTGAGATAATTATTTTTAAGTAAAACCTAAAAAAATAACATTATGGTGACATTGTTTTTATTGATTCTGGCGGGTTTTGTCCTGTTGATTGCGGGTGCGGATTTTATTGTCAAAAGTTCGGTGGCGATGGCCAACAAACTGAAAATTCCGCCGCTGATCGTCGGTCTGACGGTTGTCGCTTTCGGCACCTCCGCTCCGGAATTCGTCGTCAGCCTCACTTCGGCTCTTGAGGGCGCGGAAGGTCTGGTGCTGGGCAACGTGGTCGGTTCCAACACCGCCAACATTTTGCTGATTCTCGGCAGTTCGGCGCTGATTTTTCCGATCTATGTCAACCGCCGGGCTTTTTTCCGCGATTACGGATTTTTGCTGCTGGTGACGCTGGTCTTCGTTTGCTTTGCCTTAACCGGCGTTTTCGTTTTCTGGATGGGGATCGTGATGCTGCTGATGCTGGCCGCGTTTATCGTTCTCAATTACCTGAGCGCCAAAAACAAGGCCGGCGGGGAATATGTGAGCGCCTGGGATCATAAGAGCTGGCCGTTTGTCATTGTCGCCGCCGTTCTCGGTCTGGCCGCCATTGTTTACGGTGCGGATCTGCTGGTTGACGGCGCGGTCGGCATTGCCAAGGCTCTGGGGGTATCGGAGGAAATTATCGGCCTGACGGTTATTGCCGTCGGCACTTCGCTGCCCGAACTTGCCACTTCCTGCGTGGCCGCCTGGCGCAAGCAGAGCGACCTGGCCGTCGGCAACGTGCTTGGTTCCAACATTTGGAACATCGTGTTTATCATGGGAGCCGCCGCGGCGGTTACCGACGTCGAAGTTCCTGCCCAGTTTGTCCGCTATGACATGTGGGTGATGCTGGCGGCAACGCTTCTTCTGCTGCTGCCGGTCTGGCGCCGCGCTTATATCGGCAGGATTTACGGGGCGCTGTTTGTCATCTGTTATCTTGCTTATCTGACGTCGCAGGTTCTGATTGCCCGCGGCCTCTTTTAGTGCATGTCGTAAGGAAAAGCCGGTCGTTTTGACGATCCGGCTTTTTTGTTTTTAAAGAAACGCCGCATTTTTGCGCGGCGTTTTTTTATATTCCGGCAATGCAGGCGTCAATGAACTTCTTTTCGATTTCAAGCAGTTTTTTTACCGATTCGATTTCGACGTATTCGCCGTCGCCGTGAGCGTTTTCGCCGTTTACGCTGTGCATGACGATGACCGAACGGTCGGCAAACATGCGGGCGTCGGTGCCGCCGCACATTTGCGAGATTTTCAGCGGCCGGCCGACGGTTTCTTCGGCAATTTTGCGGTAGGCGGCAATTTCCGGCATTGAAGCGTCCATGTAAACCCCGCGGCTTTGCAGCAGAATTTCATAGGTGCAGCCGTGCCGCTTGCAGGCAGTGTCCAGTTTTGCTTCAAGCGCCGGCAGCGAAATTTTTTCCGTCAGGCGGAAGTTGACCCGTGCTTCCGCTTCGGCCGGCACCACGTTGTAAGTGGTCGGCGAATTAAAGGCGGTTACCACCATCGTGTCCTGCCAGATGTTTTCCGGCTGGCGGCCGCCTTTTTCGTAATCGCCGAAATCCGCCGCCAGTTCGCTCAGACAGTCCGCCAGATGTCTGACGGCGTTGACGCCTTCCCACGGCCGCGAACTATGGGCGCTTTCGCCGGCGGCGGCAATGCGGACGCTGACCGGGTGCTTGGCCTTGTCGCACAGGGTGAACAGGTCGCCGGCGTCGGTGTCGAGCACGATTCGCGGAGTTATGTTTTCGTTTTTCACCAGTGCCTTGATGCCGTTGCTGGTGGTTTCTTCGTCGGTGGTAAGCAGCACCCCGAAACGGACGGGTTTGTTCATGGCATAAGCCAGTGCGGCCAGGTTAACGGCTACCGGTGATTTCATGTCGAGAGCGCCGCGGGCATAAATCCGTCCGTTTTCGATTCGCGGAGCAAACAGTTCGTCTTTGGCCGGCACCACGTCGAGATGGCCGACGGTCAGAATGTCGAAATCGTCTCCCCGGCAGTTGGCCAGAAGCAGAACCGGATCGGCACCGGCAAAGCGGAATTCTCGGATTATTGCGCCTTTCGGTGCCAGATCGTTTTTAACCAGCGCGACAACCCGTTCGATTTCTTCCCCGCGGCCGGAAACGCTCGGGATTTGCACCAGTTTTAAAATGTTTTCAATAAGCTCTTCCATGTTTTCTCTGGTCGATGACGGTAATGAGAGTCTGTTTCATCTTCTGACGGCGGCGCAGGTGCTCAAGCGCGTTGTCGATGGTGGTGTGGGCAATGCGCACGTCGCTGATGCAAAACACCGTCCGTCCGTCTTCCTTTAAGATGTGGTCAAAGTCTTTGGTTCGGGCAAACGGCACGAACCCGAGCTTTTGGTAAAAGTCCTTGGCGTTGGTGTTGTTGGCGTTGTATTCGATAATCAGGCTCTCGAAGCCCTGTTTTTTCAGCTCCGGAACCGTCTGCTGAAAGAGCAGGGTGCCGAGCCCGTGGTGCTGGATCTGCGGGTCGAGGTAAATCTGGTTGACGATCAGCGTCTTGTCGTCAAGCGCCACTTCGCGCTCAAAGTTGACCTTGCGGCACCAGGCGTATTCAAAACCGTCGAGATAGCCTTTTTCCACGTCCTGCGCCCGGCCGTTTTCCGGCTGCGTGTAATACTCGGGAATCGCCGAATAGCGGATAAAACCGCGCGGCACGTCGTTTAAGTGCAGAACCGCCACCGTCGATTGGTCGTCTTCCGCCATTTTCCACAGTTTTTTGATAAAATAGCCTTTGGTGTAAAGCGCCATTTCCGATTCCGACTTGTAGTCGGCGGAAAGCTTGTTGTAGGAACGCTGATAGGCTTCTGCCAGCGGCAGGATCATGCTCAGTCGCTTCTCCAGATTGCGGATTGAAACTTTCATGGAAAACCTTCAAATTTAAGGGGTTAAAAACTGGCTGAAATTATATATGATTATCCCCGCAAGTCAAATGCTAAATAAAAAAGGATAGACCTTTGCCGCATTTGATGTTACAAAACAGAAAATATAAAGAGGACAACCATGGATATTGACGAGTTAAGCGAAAATTTTGAACTGCTGGACGACTGGGAAGACAAATACCGTTACCTGATCGACCTCGGCGAAAAGCTGCCGCCTTTTGCCGAAGAATGCCGCACCGACGAATGGAAGGTCAGCGGCTGCCAGTCGCAGGTGTGGCTGGTGCCGTCTTTTGTGCGGGAAGGAAACAATGTCCGCCTGCATTTTGCCGGCGACAGCGACGCCGCCATCGTGCGCGGGCTGATCGCGGTGGTGCTGACGGTTTTTGACGGCAAAACCCGGGAAGAGATTCTGTCGCTTGACGTGGCGGCGGTTTTTGCCCGCCTGGGGCTGGCGGACCATCTGTCGCCGAGCCGCCGCAACGGGCTTGGCGCGATGGTGGAAAAAATCAGGTTTTACGCGTCAGAAGGATAACTACGCAAGCAAAGGGCTGCCGATGAATATTCACGAATATCAGGCCAAGCGGATGCTGAGCCGCAACGGCATTAAAATTCCCAAGGGGCGGATTGCCTATACCGCCGACGAAGCCCGCCGGGCGGCCAAGGAAGTGACGGACAAAGGGCCGTGGATGCTCAAGGCGCAGATCCAGTCGGGCGCCCGCGCCGCCGGACATTTTTTGGAGGAAAAAGCCGGTTCCCGCGGCGGCATCCGGCAGGTGGAACGCCTGCGCGATTTGTGGGCGGAGGCGGATGCCATGCTCGGTTCGACGCTTGTCACCAAACAGACCGGGCCGCGGGGAAAACTGGTCAGCCGCCTGTATGTTGAAGCTTATACCCGGGTCGGCTTTACGTTCTATGCCGGCATGGCGATCGACCGTGCCCAGGCTTCCGTTACCCTGCTTCTGGCCAACACCAAGGACAACGACATCAACGTGATTGCGGAATCCGACCCCGGCCGCATTCTGCGGCTGCCGATCAATCTGGTTACCGGTCCCACCCATGCCCAAACCGGCCGGGCGGCCGAGTTTTTGAAACTCCAGCCCCGCAGCTATGACAGTTTTTACCTTTTTTTGCGCGGGCTTTTCAAAACCTTTATTGCCAACGACGCGCTGATGATCGAGATCAACCCGGCCGGAGTGATGAAAAACGGCGACATCGTGGCGCTCGACGCCAAAATCACGCTTGACGACAAAGCGCTTTTCCGCCACCCGGAAAACAGCCGTTTGAAAGACGATTACGAAACCGGCGCGCGCGAGCTGAAGGCCGGCAAATACGGGTTCACCTATCATGAGTTTAACGGCAGCATCGGCTGCATTGTCAACGGCGAAGGGCTGGCGATGGCAATGGCCGAACTGCTGAAAAGGCGCGGCAGCGAGGTTGCCTGCTGGCTCAACGTCAAGGGCGGCGTCGACCGCGACAAAATCGCCGCCGGCATCAAGATCATTGCCACCAACCCGCGGGTGGAGGGTATTGTCATCAACATTCTGGGCGGCTTTGTCCGCTGCGACCTGATTGCCGACGGCATTATCGACGCGGCGGCGGAAGTGGGAATGAACATTCCGCTGGTGGTGCGTTTTGAAGGCACCAACCGCGACGAGGCGGAAAACGTGCTCAAGCGGGCAGGGCTGCCGCTGACGCTGGTTCGCAACATGGAAGACGCGGCAGACGAAATCTTGCGATTGGTGCGGGAGGGGGAATAATGTCGATATTGGCCGGACGCAATACCAAAGTGCTGGTTCAGGGGATGACCGGAACCCAGGCTTCGTTTCATACCAAACGGTCGCTGGATTACGGCACCGACATTGTTGCCGGCGTCACTCCCGGTAAAGGCGGCACCGTTCACCTCGGTCTGCCGGTTTTTGACACGGTGAAGGAAGCCGCGGCCGAAACCGGCGCCACCGCTTCGTTGATGTTTGTGCCCGCCCGGATGGTGAAATCGGCAGTTGCCGAAGCGGCGGAAGCCGGGTTGGACCTGGCGGTCTGCATTTCCGACAACGTTCCCGTCCGCGACATGCTCGAAGTGCGCAATATCTTAAAAAACAGCCGCACCCGGCTGATCGGCCCCAACACGCCGGGTCTGATCACGCCCGGCGAAGCCCGGCTCGGCATTTTTCCGGAAAACATTCATACCCCGGGGCAGATCGGCATTGTTTCCCGCTCTTCCACCCTCACGTATGAAGCGGTGCTGGAAACCAGACGGGCCGGTTTCGGCCAATCGACCGTCGTCGGTCTCGGCGACGATACTGTGATCGGTATGAATTTCGTCGACGTCTTGCGGGAATTTATGGCCGACGAGGCGACCAAAGCAATTGTTATGATCGGCCAGCTCGGCGGCACTTTTGAGGAACTCGGCGCCGACTGGTACCGTTCGTGCGCCGTCAAAAAGCCGGTGATCGGCTTTGTCGCCGGCAATTCGCAGGCTTTCAGCGCCACCGTCGGCTATGCCGGCGACATTATCACCCGCGGCAAAATCACCGCCGAAGACAAGAAAAAGGCGCTGGCGGACGCCGGCATCACCGTGGTCGAACAAATCAGCGACGTGCACGGGGAATTGCAAAAACTGCGGCTTTAGACCATGATCGGAAAGCTTTTTCGCCTGCTGCTCGACAGCATACTGCCCCGTCGCTGCCGCAAATGCGGACAGATTCTGACAATTGAGGGAGAACTGTGCGAAAAATGCTTAAACGAACTCAATTTTATTTTTCCGCCCTATTGCAGAAAATGCGGTCATCCGCTGAGCGAAAAGGAAGCGCGGGGCAAAATGCTGTGCGCGTCCTGTCTGCGCAAAAAACGTTTCCCTTTCCGTCTGAGCCGTTCGGCCCTCTGTTATGACGAGGCTTCCAAGAATCTGATTCTGGCTTTCAAATTTATGGACCGGACCGAAAATGCGCGGCTTTTGGCGGCCATGCTGAAAGTGGCGGGCGAGGATATTTTCAAAGCCGGGGTCGACGTCATCGTGCCGGTGCCGCTTCATTATACCCGGCTGGTCAAAAGACGCTACAATCAGGCGGCGCTTCTGGCCCGCGAACTCGGCCGCTATACCGGGCTGCCGGTCGACTGCTTTTCTCTTGTCCGTCACAGGAAAACCCGCCCGCAGGTGGAGTTTTCCGGTTTTGAGCGGGTCAGAAACGTGAAAAACGCCTTTTCCGTTCCGCATCCCGAAAAGCTTGCCGGCAAAAGAGTGGTGCTGATCGACGACGTTCTGACCACCGGTTCCACCTTAAAGGAATGCGCCGCCGCGCTGAAAAAGGCCGGCGTCCGTTCGGTCGACGCGCTGACGGTCGCCCGGGTCTGCTGAAAAGGGCCGTGCGGGGCGAAAATACGTACGATAAAAAGCGGCAAAAATCAACCTTTTTCTGCCCCGCAAATCCAACCTTTTGCCTGTAGCTTTTTATCGTACGTTATTTTGCATCACCGTTTGGGAGCGGAAAATCCGATGCAAATACCTAAAATTATTCATTATTTTTACGACAATGTCGATTTGTGGAAAAAGGGGCCGAACTCGCAGGTGCGAATGTGCGTGTGTTCGTGGAAGAAGGCATGTCCCGATTATGCTTTTATGCTCTGGCACGACCGTCATCCGGAGTTCGGCGAAATTCTCCGGCAGTCGCTGTTTGTCCGCAGGGCTTACGAATTGAAACTGTGGGCTTTTGTCGCCGATTACGTGCGTTTGTATGCCCTGCATAAGTACGGCGGCATATATCTCGACACCGACGTCCAGTTGTTGAAAAATTTTGACGCTTTTCTGAATGACGGCTTTTTCGTCAGCGTCGAAGGCGACATCCGGGAAGGGGAAAACATTCCCGAACCGGCGGTGATGGGCAGCGTGCCCGGACATCCGCTGCTGGAAGAAACAATGAAATTCTACCGTTCAAACCATATCTTCAACTGGCAGAATCCGATCGTGCCGACGGTGATGAAAGCGGCAATGCGAAAATTCTGCGGTTTTTCCCGCATTGACTATTCGTCGCCGGAAGAAACGCGACGGGCGGAAACGTTTTATTTCGGCAGCCGCCGCTGCGACGATTACGAGCTTTACCGCGGACAGCGCCGCTGGCGGAACGAAGAAAAGCGGGTCAGTGTTTATCCGGGCGAATATTTCTGCCCCTGCTGGTATACTTTCCGCGAAAAGGCGCTTACCGAAAACACCGTTGCCGTTCATTGGAACCAAAGCTCATGGTGGAACAAGGACGCTTTTGCCCGTCTGCGCGCAAGCCTGAAGCCGAAACTGCCGCCGCCGGCCGAAGAAAAGGCTTTTTGTCTGTTCGGGCTGCCGCTGGCCGGAATCCGCCGTTCGCGGACAAAAACGAAAATTTCCGTTTTGGGCATGATCGGCATTCGTATAACGCCGACCCGTTTTCGCCTGCGGCTGTTCGGTTTCCTGCCGCTGCTGAAAGTTGTGAGGAAAAACTGATGCCCGAAATTTCCGTTATCATTCCCGTTTACAACACTGCCCGTTTTCTGTCCGCCTGCCTCGACAGTGTTCTTGACCAGACTTTTGCCGATACGGAGATAATCTGCGTTGACGACGGCTCGACCGACGACAGTCTGCAAATTCTCCGCCGGTATGAAAAACGGGACGGCAGGGTGAAAGTGCTGACCCAGCGCAACGCCCGTCAGGGCGCCGCCCGCAACCGGGGGTTGGAAATTGCCGCCGGCCGTTACGTAATGTTTGTCGATTCCGACGACTGGCTGGATAACGACGCTCTGGAAGTTCTTTGCCGCCGGGCGGCGGCAGACGACGCCGACATCGTTCTCACCGGCACCCGCCTGTATGATGAAAACGGCGGCAGCCTCGGTCGCGATTATATGAATTTTGAAGGCTGGGCCGGCTGGCAAAACGGAATTCCGGCAGAAAAGTTTTTTGCCGTTTTCGCCCCCGTCTGCGGTCGTTTGTACAAAACGGCGTTTTTGCGCCAAAACCGGCTGCGTTTTGCCGAACGCTGCTTTTACGAAGATAATTCCTGGGGATGCCTGGTCGGCATTCTGGCGACGCGGGTATCGTTCGTGCACAACGTCTACTGCTACCGCCGTCATCCGGGCAGCACCACCGGCACCAAAGACGCCAAAGTGTTTGACTGGGTAAAGGATTTTGACTTTTTCTGCCGTGAGAGGAAAAAAAGGCGGCTGCGTTCGCCGCTGGTCAAATGCGCTTTTTTCTGGTACCTGAAAAGCTTTGACTGGTATCTGCGGCAGCTTCCGCCTGCCGATCAGCGCATTTTCTACGGCAGGATCTGCCGCCGGCTGAAACTTTTGCAGCTGAAAAAGGAAGACTTTGCCCGGGCGCCGCTGCCGGCGGGGGAAGCGGGAAAACTGCTGACGTTTTGGCAATGGCTGAAACAAAAGGACTTCGACCGCTGCCGGCAGCTTAACGTTTAT
Organism: Azospirillum sp. 51_20; assembly: GCA_001917175.1. Classification (GTDB taxonomy): domain Bacteria; phylum Pseudomonadota; class Alphaproteobacteria; order RF32; family CAG-239; genus JAFUYI01. The sequence goes on along the minus strand of MNTV01000022.1, from coordinate 43,736 downwards.
TTTTGCGGCGTTTTGCTGTACCGGATCAAAACCCGTCCGGACGGCAGCCGTTCCGATCATCTGCTGTTCGGGGCGCTGCCTTTCTTTTCCCGCCGGCGGCGGGCAGTGCAAAAATAAATCCCCTTCCTTGCGGGAGGGGATTTTGTTCAGCGCAGTTCAAAAAAGCTTTTGTCGACGCCGCAGACCGGGCAGGTCCAGTCGTCCGGCAGTTCTTCGAACGGCGTGTCTCCGTCATAAACGTATCCGCAAACGACGCAAACCCATTGTTTTTCGTTGTCAGCCATTTTATTTCTCCTTTTTGTTTAGAATGTTGGGTAAAAACTTTAAAACTTCGTTTTTGAAAGAAGCGCGGTAATCATAATATGTCAGCGGTTCGTCTTTTCCGACGTTCCGGCAGTCGGTCACTTCGGCGGTAAACAGGGTGTTGCTTTCAAAAACCTGTTTTTCGAGCACCCGGCAGGTCATTACCGCGATGCAGTTCTGCAGATAGGGCAGACCGTCTTCGACAAAATGCGGCACTTCTGCCCATTTGTCGGCGGTGCGGCTGGTCCGGAAGCCGAAATTCGCGATGACGAAAGGATCGACCCCGCGGCCGAGAACCGACAAGCCGAAACGTCCGCTTTTCTCAATGCAGCTTTTGGTATAACTGCCGTTGTGGCAGGAAAGCGCCAGCACCACCGGTTTGCTGGCAACCTGCATCACCGCGTCCACCGCGCTGCCGACCGGCCGGCCGCCGTCGTCGGCGCCGAGCACGTACACGCCGTGGGTGAGGTTGTATAAGGCGTCGATGTTCATTTTGCCGTTTCTCCTTGTTGCAGGATAATATAAACGCGTTTTGGGGCCGATGCAAGGGGCTTCGGTCAGTAATGCGGCGGCGGCGTTTCCTCGCTCTGCGGCTTTACCGTTTCGTTTTTCAGCAGTTCCGCCAGATAAAGGTTCTGTTTGATCAGCCGGTCGATCTGCCGTCCCTGTTCGATCACCACCTGGTTGAGTTCGTCGATCGTTTTTTCCTGAATGGCAATGGCGCTTTCGATCTCGATCAGGCGTTCTTCCAAAATTTGCTCTTCCATAATTAATCGTTCTGTTCTAAATTAAGCTTGTCTTTTTAACATAAGTTCAGGATTTGCCGATGTCAATTTTAATTAAGAATGTTTTGCACCAAAACCGGCGGGTCGACGTTTTGATCAAAGACGGCCGCTTTGAAAAAATCGCGCCGGATACAGAAGCGCCGGCGGACAAGCTCATCGACGGCTCGGACAAGGCGATCGTCCCCGCCTTTTACAACACCCACTGTCATGCGGCAATGTCGATTCTCCGCGGTTACGGCGACGACAAGCCGCTGTTTGCCTGGCTGCGGGAAGACATCTGGCCGGTTGAAGCCCGGCTGACCCCGGACGACGTTTATGTTGCCAGCCGTCTGGCCATATTGGAAATGATCAAATCGGGCACCGTCTTTTTCGCCGACATGTATTTTTACGGTGAAGAAACCATGCGGGCGGTAAAGGAAATGGGGATTCGCGCCGCGGTGTCGCTGGTGGAAATGGACATGTTCGATCCTGAACAGACGAAAAGCAAAATGGCCACGACCGAACGTTTTCTGGCGGCCGACAACCCCTGCCCGGAAAGAATTGTCAAAGGGCTTTCCTGCCATGCGGTCTATACCGTTTCTTCCGAACTGCTGGCGTTTGCCGCCCGCACCGCGGAAGAAAACGGCCTGACCATGCAGATTCATCTGAGCGAAACCGCGGGCGAAAATGCCGAATGTCTGGAAAAATACGGAGTGACGCCGACCGAACGGCTCGATTCTTTCGGTCTCCTGACGCCGCGGACGACGCTGGCCCATGCCGTGCACTTAAACCGGCGTGACGTTGAGATCATCGGTGAGCGCGGCAGTTTCCTTTCGCACAATCCGGTTTCAAACCTCAAGCTCAATTCCGGTCTGTTTGCTTTTGAAGACCTTTATCACCGCCTGCCGGGAAAAGTGACGATCGGCACCGACGGCGCTTCCTCCAACAATAACCTCAGCATGATCGAAAGCGTTAAATTTGCGTCGCTGGCGGCCAAATGCCAGGCCGATTCCGCCGTTGCCGGCAAGGCTGCCGACGTTTTCCGCGCGGCGACGTCAAACGGCGCGGCAGCGTTCAGGCTCAATGCCGGGGAAATCCGGGAAGGTGCGTCGGCCGACTGCCTGCTGGTCGATCTGAACAATCCGTTTATGGTGCCGGCCTACAATCTGGTGTCGGATCTGGTTTATGCGGCCGACAGTTCCTCGATTGCCGACGTCATTTGCAACGGCCGGCTGGTGATGGAAGACCGCCGTGTCGAGGGCGAAGCGGAAATCGTTGCCGAAGCGCGGAAACTGGCCGAAAAGATTATTAACTTAAAATAAATTTTTTGTTCCGCTTGAAAAGCGCTTTTTTGTGCATATATGCAAATCGTCTGAAACAAATGTGTTGTCAGATAGGTTTTAATTATCGTCAAAAAAGGAACTAACATGCTAAGTGGAACAGTTAAATGGTTTAATAACAAAAAAGGTTACGGATTCATCAAAACCCCGGAAAACGAAAAGGATATTTTCGTTCATATCACGGCGATTCAGAAATCTGGTCTGGATAAGATCACGGAAGGTCAGGAACTGTCTTTCGACATCGTGCCCGATCGCGCCGGCCGTCCGGAAGCGCATAATCTGAGTATTTTAAAGAATTAATTTTGTTGATTAAATTTTCTTTTTAATTTAAAAGCACTAAACATTGTTTTTGTCTTGTTTTCAGGGATAAACGGCATGTTTAGTGTTTTTTTGTTGGCGTTGGCCCTGTCGGTCGACGCTTTTGCCGTCGCTTTTTCGTACGGACTGGTGATTAAAAAGGATGTCGCCTCCTCGGCGGCAAAACTGGGAGCCGCAACCGGCGCCGGGCAGTTTGTAATGCCGCTTCTCGGCTGGCTGGCAACCGATTCCGTCCATCGTTACATTGAGGCTTTTGACCATTGGATCGCCTTTGTCGTGTTTCTGCTGCTCGGGCTGAACGTCATCCGCGGCGCTTTGGGCGGGGAAGAGTGCGAAAAGCGCAGTCCGAAGCTTTCGCTCAAACTGCTCTCGGTTGTTGCCGTGGCTACCAGTATCGACGCCTGCGTGGCCGGAATCAGCCTGTATTTTATGAACGTCGGCATTGTTGCCGCTGCCGCGCTCATCGGTGCGGTCTGTTTTGTCTGTACCGTTGCCGGATTTTATTTCAGCCGGGTGTTTTGCCGGCTGCCGACGGCCTGCCTGCAAATTGCCGCCGGCTGTGTGCTGATTTTACTCGGGGTAAAGGTCTTATACGAGCATTTGTCATAATCGGAGGTTGCTTTTTGCCCGGAAGCCGTTTATAATAATTGCATGTTTAACCGTTCGGGGACTGTCATGAAAAATTTTGCGGCATTTTTGTTTTGCGGTGTGTTGACGGCGTTTTCCGCCCGCGCGGAAACGGTTGTAACCACCACAACCACCACCACGACGACCACGACGTCGGGCAATGTTACGGCCAACGTCACTTATACGCCTTCTGTCGTCACTTATGCGCCGGCAGTCAGCCGGGTGATCGTTAATCCGCAGGCCGGGGAAGACGAGCTTTATCACCGGCACCTGCCCGCGCCCCGGTTTTACGGCAGCCCGGTTCTGGCGGTCGGCGCCGGCGCGGCGGCGGGCGCCCTCATCTGGAACAGCGGTTACCGCCACGGACGCCACCGCCGTTACCGCCATCACCGCTATTATTGGTAAAAAATAAAGGGCCGGGTTTTGTCCCGGCTCTTTTGCCGATGCGGAAAAATGTTCCGAAGCTACAGGGAAAACCGCACCTTGCCTTCGTCGATGACTGCGGTGCCGCCGACGGGGATGGTGAGAAGCGGAGTCGAGTGGCCGAAATCCATGTTGGCAATGACGGGCTTTCCCTCAAGATAAGGACGGAAACGCTCAATCATAAACGCCAGCTGTTCGCGGGTGACCGCGGATTTTTTCTGAAAACGGCCGATTAAAACCGCCTTGACGTTTTTAAAGTCGGGTTGTTGCAGCAGCGATTGGAAATTGCGGGTAAAATCGGCGATATCCGCATTGCCGGTGTCTTCAATGAACAAAACCGTGTCTGCGGCAAAGGCCGGCCGGTAGGAAGTGCCGTTGAGCAGAATGAAAGTGCCGAGGTTGCCGCCGACAAGTGTGCCTTCCGCCTTGCCCGGCTGCAGCTGCCACCAGCCCTCGTTGGCGATAAACTGCCGGTTTTCCTGGTCGATAAACCACAGATCGTCGCTCCATTCGGCGGACGGACGAATTTCGCCCGCGCCGTCTTCAAACAGCATTTTTTTCATATTTTGCAAAGTGTAGTCTATGCCTTTAAGCATCCCGAGCGAACTGAAGTGCGGGCCGGAAAAGGTGACGAGTCCGGTTTTGGCGTAAACGGCGTTTAAAAGCGCGGTAATGTCGGAAAAACCGCAGAAGATTTTCGGGTTTTCGGCAATCAGCCGATAGTCGACGAAGTCAAGCAGCTGGTTGGAGTTGTTGCCGCCGATCATGGTGAATACCGCTTTGACTTTCGGATCGGCGAAAGCTTCGGCAATGTCGGCGGTTCTTTTTTCGACCGTTGTTGAGCCGCCGGCGTCCCAGTTTTCGTCGACGGCGTTGGTGCCGTAAGAAACGGCAAGCCCCATTTCCTCAAACCGCCGGCGGGCGATTTCCCGGCACTCGCGGCCGATGATTTTGATGCCCGACGCGGGGGCGATAACCCTAATTTCGTCGCCCGGACGCAGACGAGCGGGAATGATTTTTTGCATAACGGATACTCCTTCGTTAATTCAGATAAACCGAAAATAATATAGCTCAAAACCCCCGGATGTCCAGCGGTCATTTTTTTGACAAAAAACGTCTTTTGTGACAAAACGCGTTGACTAAATTTAAACTTTAATGTATTATTAAAACCGAATACGGCTTTATTTTGACGGAGACTTATTATGGCAGAAAATGCGGATTTCAGCAGCCTTTTGGAAGAAATAAAAGAGAATATGCCCGAGCTTTATCAAGAAATGGAGGCATATGCGCAAAGAACGGGAAAATCTTTGGCGGAGTTGAGTAAGGACGAGGCTTTCGTGAGCAGGTATTCTGCCCGTTACAGTGAAAGAAAGGATGCCGTCACGGCGCTTGACAATGCTGTTGACGAAGAGATTGCCGGTGCCGGTTCTGAAGAAGACGGCGCCGTGGCCGATGACGACGTCGCTGCCTCCGGCAGCGAAGAAGCGGCCGCTTCTTCGGAAACGTTGGCTGCCGTTTCCGATCCTTTCCGCTGGGAAGAGTTTTACGCTCCCGTACCGGAAGTCGAAGCCGCCCGTTTCGACAAAGCCTACGATCTGCTGAACGGCGAAGAAGGAAAAGCTTATCGGGAAAGTCCCGCCTGGCAGGGCAGCGCCTTTGAATTTGACAATTCCGAAAACAAGTCGCTTGAAGAAACGCTGAACTTGAGCGCCTGCCGCCGTCTGGCGTCATCAAACGAAGATATTACCCTGGAAAACCTGAGCAGCGCCCGCGCCGAAGAAAGCGCCCGCATCAAGGTGGAATATTACAATTCTCTCTATGCGCTGTCGGTCGGCGACAAATATAATTCGATTAAGGCGGAAACGCACCTCAGCCGTATTTTCAAAATAGACGAAGCCGTCCGCGCCGGCAAAAGCGAAAAAGAAATCTTCAAAATGCTGTCCATCAATCCGAGCGAGGCCACGCAAAAGATGGCGTTGGCTTCGACGACGCAGGCCAACATTCGGCCGATTTCCGATTTTATGGAAAAACGCAGCAAATTCAGCCGCGGCATGCATAATTTCGGCAAGGTTATGGACCGCATCCAGAAATTTGAACAGAAAAATCCCTTGTTCGGTCTGGCCGTCAACTATGTTGCCGCCGGCAACCCGATATACATGGGTTACCGTTCGGTTCTTTCCGCCCGTGCCCTTTACAACGATTTTCAGGGTTTTAAAGATTATGCGGCGTTCCGCGAAGTTTACAAAAACGACGTGGCCGAACTGGGCTTGAAACGCTGGAAAGAACAGAACCCGGAAAGCAAGGTTGACGCCAACGGCTATAATCAGGTCAAGGCCTATGACACCTACGAGGCTTATTGTGAAAAACACAAAGTGGAGGAAAACCGGGTCAGCGAAGAAGAATTCCGGCAGTTGAAAAAATTCCAGAAAAAGGCGGCGTTTACCCGCGAAGAGTTTGAAAGTCTGCGTCAGGCGGCCGGCATGCCTTATGAGGAATATGCCAAAAAGGCCGGCGATCGCGCCGTCAGCAAAGAAATGTTTGACAATCTGGTCAAATATACCGACATCCGCCGTACCCAGAATTATGCCGAATATGCTGAAAAAGCCGGTGCCCGCGCCGTCAGCGAGGCGGAATACAACCGGGTCAGAGCCTTGAACCGTGCGCTTAACAAAGTTTCCGTCGGACAGGCGTTAAAAGACAAAACCACCCGCAAGGCGATGATGGCCCATTCGGTTATTTTTGTCCGTTCGCTGCCGGTTGTCGGCCAGGGTTATGCCCTTGGCATGGCGGTTAAAAACATGGTCAGCAAAAGCTACTGGCAGGGAGTAAAGGCCAAAGCGCAGGGAACCGGTCATGCGGTTAAAACCCTGTGGAGCAAAAAAGGCCGTGACAAAGAAGCCTGGAAAGAGCTTTACTCCAACGCCGGCGGTCTGGTGGCGGAAGCCGCCGGCGCCTGGATGCTGGCCGGCGGCGTCAGCAGTGTGGCTGCCGGTTATGACGGAACCGGGACGACAATTGATTATGCGCCGGGCGAAAATGCCCGGACGACGGCGGATAACACGCAAACGCTTGCCGATGTGCAAACGGCGGCGCCGGTTACGGAAAGTCCGTCTTTGTGGACACGTTTCCAGGGGTTTATGGGTTATGGCAGTCAGGAGGTGCAGGCAGATGCGGCCGTTGCGGACAGTACGGTGCTGAATGCGGCGGCGCGCGCGGATTCCCTGCAAACGGAGTTGCAGGCGGATACGCTGCAGAATGTGCAGCACCCTGATGCGCTGCGTGTGAAAGAAGCCCCCGTTCTTAATTTTCAGCAAGACTGGACGCGTCCGGATTTTGTCAACGCGGCGGACAGCGCGGATGTACAAGTGCCTTATGCGCTCGGAGAGCACGAAAGCGACGTTCGTAACGACGGCGATCAGGTTTTGGTCGAACCGCGGGAAACGGCGGTCAAATTGAACGATGTGCAGAAAACAAACCTGAACGCCCTGTTTGAACAATATCCGCGGGCGGCTTCGATCATTCTCGAAGGCAACGACAATCCGGCGGTCGACGACGTTACCAAAGGCACCTTTACCATGGAGGGAGAAGGGGATTTGTATAAGAGCGGCGTCATTTCTTCGGCGCAGCTGAAAGAAATGATGGCGGAAGGGAAGTTTACCCCGGCTCAGTTGGAGAGCCTTTCCCGGTTTGCCGACGCCAATTTCGAAAACGGCAAAATGAATGCCGAGTTGTCCGAACAGCTGTACGGTTCGGACGGCGAGGTAAAAGAGGAAGTGCAAACCCGGAATACCGGCGGTGACGGCGAAAACAAAGAAGACGGACAAAAGGAAAAACAACATACTGACGAAGAAAACAACGGCGGCGGACAGGAACGGGGGAGTGATATCCGTTTTTACTCTTTCGACAAGGACGGCAATATCATATACAGTGCCGAAAGTTTGCAGGATTTGAACGGTCTGAATCCGGATCAGATGGACGCCCGGGCTTATCAGGATCTGCTGACTCGGCAGGCAAACGGCGAACAGCTTGACGCCGGTGCGCTGAAGTTTTTGGAGAGTTATAAGGAAAGTCATCCCGATCTGCAGCAGAGGACGGAAAACGGCAACGAGGGAAAAAGAACGGAAAACGGCAACGAAGGCGAAAATACGGAAACGGTTTTAAACGATCGGGAGCAGACGGAACAACTGAGCGGCATTGCCCTGACGCGCCACGATTTTGAAAGCGGTAAAGGGTATGAGATGCTGGGCAGCGGCGAAATCAGCGGCAAAAAGGTAGACGTTTTCTTCGGGTATGACGAAAACGATATGCAGGTTGTCGCGCAATATGCGATACATGACGGCGAAGACCGTTCGACGGTGATTAAAACCCAGCTCGGCGACGACGGCCGCCCGTATACGCTGGTTACCGAAATCGACGGAGACAAAACGACTACCCGTGAAGTTGACAACGCTCAGGAAGTGCTTCGCAAGGTGCTGGCCGGAAACGAAAAACAAACCGGCCGGGAAACCGAGGGGTTGGAAGAATCGCGCAATCTGACCAACGAAGGCGAAAGCGGCGAAGAAAAGGAAGTGCAGACCCACACCGACAAGGTTCGCAGCTCTACCTTCCGCGGCAGATACTGGCTGGAAGCAGACGCCAACGGCGAAAATCCGCAATTGCGTTTCCGGATGGGTGATCCTTCGCAGATTGCGGTTGATCGCGAACTGGTTGCTGCTTTTCAGAATACGGTTGACGGCAGCGGCAGCAGCTATACGGCCTTGGGCGGCCGTCTGACGGCGGACAATTTCGGAGCGGAAAACCGCGACAATCCGAATGCTTCCGGTATTATGGTCAAATGCGAAAATCTGGCCAGAACGATCGCTTTGAACGAAGCCGTTTATCAGGATATGGAACATCGTCTGGCAAACGGCGAAGAACTGAGCGAGCTGGACATGAAATGGCGGCAGAAGTACGAACATGATCTGGAAGGCATCGGTTTGTCACGCGAAAACGGCCGCCTGGTTTATGAACCGGAGCACGTTTCTTCGCAGACGACAGACTTGCGACAGGAAGAAGTGAACAGAGACAATCAGGGAGGCAGCCGCCGCGTTTATCAGCTGAATGAAAACGGAAATGACGGACAAAACGGCGGGGAAAATACGGAAATCGGTCAGACGGAAAAGCAAGAACGAGAAAGGGAAAACGAAAGCGTCAACACTGACGGCCTGCTGCATGCCTCCGAAGTAAACGGTTATACTCAGCTTGAAGGCAAAGGGATAAAGATCGCTTATACTCTGACTGATGACGGCGGAGTACGATATGCAAACAATGCGACGGTTGCCGTTGATAAAAATGTGCTGCAAGCCATTCGTTCGCAATACGATAATCCAACTCCTAAAGAATCGGGAGAAAGTCTTAATATGGCGCGGGATATTACGAAAGGTGAGGTTATCTATGACTACTTGCAGCAGGAATCCGGAAACCGGGAGTTGACCGATGCCGAAAACAGCTTTATGCAAAAACATAACCAAACCTTGGAAAGAGTCGGGTTGGTTCGTGACAACGGCGGGGAAATTGTCAAAAAAGACGCCTATGAAGGCCAGCCCCGAGCCTTCGTCAAACGCGGCCGCGAATACGGCTGTTAATCCTGCGGTTGTCTGAAGCTTCAAAATGCCCGGGATTTTTCCGGGCGTTTTTTATTTGCTTTACAGAAAACCCCGAGTTTATCCGGGGCTGGATGCTTTAGTTTTGGAACAGTGCCGCCCTGTGTCGAAAAGTATGGTCAAACCTAAGGTTTATAGCTGTTAATTCCGGTTTGCCGGAGGATATCTGTTTCGCTGTTGTCGGGGCAGTTGCAAATTGTTTGATCATGCCTATATTTTTACCGGAATTTTAAGCGGAGAGGCGATGATACAAATAGAAACCCTGATGGCCGTTGCCGGCGCACTGCTGCTGGTCAGCGTTTTTGCCAACCGGATTTCCGTTTTTCTCGGAATCCCCGGACTGTTGATCTTTATCGGCATCGGCATGCTGGCCGGCAGTGACGGCATTGTCCGCATTCAGTTTTACGACGCCAGAATGACCAATTACATCGGCACCGTCGCTCTGGCGTTTATTTTGTTTGCCGGCGGACTGGATACCCGTTGGCGCGACGTCCGCCCGGTGCTGGCCGGCGGCAGCCTGTTGGCGACGCTCGGCGTGGTGCTGACGGCTTTGTTTCTGTTTTTGCCCGCTTATTATGTTTTGCGGCTGGAACTGCCGGTTGCGCTTTTGCTCGGCGTGATCGTTTCTTCGACCGACGCGCCGGCGGTGTTCATGATCATGCGTACTCAGAAAGCCGAATTGCGCGACAATCTGCGGCCGCTGCTGGAGTTCGAATCCGCCGGCAACGATCCGATGGCGGTTTTACTTTCTTTGGGGGCGCTGGCTTGGCTGCAAAACTCCGATTTTGCCGCTGCCGGTCTGGCCAAAATGTTTGTTCTCCAACTTGTTGTCGGCTTTGCCGCCGGCTGCGGACTGGGATGGCTGGCGGGAGTTCTGTTGAAAAAAATCTGCATTTGTTATTTCGGGCTTTATACGGTGTTCGGCGTAGGTTTCGTTCTGCTGACGTTCGGTGTTGCCCAGCTTTTGGGCGGCAGCGGTTTTCTTGCCGTATATGTTGCCGGCATTATTATCGGCAACCGGCCGTTTACGTACCGCCGCAATCTGATCCGCTTTCACGATTCTCTGGCCTGGATCGCCCAGGTGGGAATGTTTTTGCTGCTGGGGCTGCTGGTTAACCCCCGCGAACTGCCGTCGGTGATGCCGATGGGGCTGCTGGCCGCCTTTTTCCTCATTTTCTTTTCCCGGCCGGCGGCGGTTTTCATCTGTCTGTGGCGCAGCCGCTTCGGGTGGAAGGAAAAGCTGTTTGTCGGCTGGGCGGGGCTGAAAGGGGCGGTGCCGATCATTCTTGCCACCTATCCGCTGATGATCGGTTTTCCCGATTCCCAGTATCTGTTCAACCTGATTTTCTTTCTTGTCATCGGTTCGGTGCTTTTGCAGGGCAAAACGCTTCCCTGGCTGGCTGCCCGGCTGGATCTTTACCGGAAATGAAAAAACGCTCTGCCGCAAGGACAGAGCGCCAAACTTTCCGCCGGTAGTTGATTGGGGGTCAAGACTATTTGAATGGCAGAAAATTTAATATAAATTATATAGTAGTTTTATTCAGGTTGCAATAGCCAAAACGAAAAACTTGAAAAAAATGGTGGACTAAAATTGTCCGGGCGTCTAAACTCCCTTCCGCTCGCATTGAAAACAAAGGCTTTGAAGATGAAAATAGGGGTGTTTGATTCCGGCCTCGGAGGGCTGGTGATAACTAAGGCGTTTATCGAAAGCATGCCGCAGTACGACTATTTGTATTACGGCGATTCCCGCCATCTGCCCTACGGGGAAAAAACATCCGGCCGGATTTTGTCCTATACGCTTGCCGCCATGCGCCGGCTGATTGCCCGCGACTGCAAAATCATCATCATTGCCTGCAACACCGCCACTTCGATAGCCCTGCGCTATGTGCAGCAGCGTTTCCTGCCGCTTGAGGCGCCGGACGTCAAGGTGCTGGGGGTGGTGATTCCGACGGTTGAAGTTGCAATCGAAAACGGCGCCCGCCGCGTCGGAGTGGCGGCAACCACGGCCACCGTCCGTTCGCATATTTATCAGACCGAGTTGCATAAGCTGAATCCGGGGCTTGCGGTGACGGAAATTGCCGTGCCCGGACTGGTGCCGGCGATTGAGGATAACGATTTTTCCCGGGCGGAAGCTGTCGTCCGCGCCTGTGCGCCGGGATTTGCAAACTGCGACAGCCTGATTCTCGGCTGTACCCATTATCCGCTGGCCAAAACTTTTTTCCGTGCGGCGCTGCCCGGGGTAAAGGTGGTCTCTCAGGATGAACTGATGGCGGCCAAGCTGGAAAATTATCTGACCCGGCATCCGGAAATCGAAAGCCTTCTTACCCGCGGCGGGACGTACCGTTTTGAAGTCAGCAGCCTGAATCGTCATGCGCAGAAGGTGGCGGCGCTTCTATTTCCCGATATTCCGGTCGAAAAGGCCGCCAACGGATGAAAGAGGGGCATGCGGCCGGGCCGGCTCTTGCAATCGCGCTTTTTTTTACCTACATATGAATTCAGAAGATTTAATCATTTTAAGGAATTTTCATGACCACTATTTTATGCGTGCGCAAAGGTTCCGAGGTTGTCATTGCCGGTGACGGTCAGGCAACGCTCGGGGAAACCGTGATTTTCAAATCCAAATCGGTTAAGGTGCGGCGGATCGGCAACGGCAAGATCATTGCCGGTTTTGCCGGCGCCGCGGCCGACGGCATCACTCTGATCGAACGGCTGGAAGGCAAGCTGGAAAAATATGCCTGGCAGCTGAAGCGGGCGGCGGTCGAACTGGCCAAGGACTGGCGGATGGACAAGTATCTGCGCCAGCTGCAGGCGTTTATGATCGTGGCCGACAAAGACGTGTCGCTGGTTATTTCCGGTACCGGTGAGGTCATGGAACCCGACGACGGCATCATCGGCATCGGTTCGGGCGGCAACTATGCGATGGCTGCGGCCAAAGCCCTTTACGACGTGGAAGGCCTGTCGGCGGAAGACATTGCCCGAAAAGCGCTGAACATTGCCGGCGATATTGACGTTTATACCAACCATAATCTGATTATTGAAAGGGTGGCGGCCGATGAGTAGTGCAAATTTCAGTCCCCGTGAGATTGTTTCCGAGCTGGACCGCTTCATTGTCGGCCAGAACGAGGCCAAAAAGGCGGTGGCGGTCGCTCTGCGCAACCGCTGGCGGCGGATGCAGGTGGCCGAAAACCTGCGTGAGGAAATCGTGCCCAAGAACATTCTGATGGTCGGTCCCACCGGCGTCGGCAAAACCGAAATTTCCCGCCGTCTGGCACGGCTGGCCAAAGCGCCTTTCATTAAGGTGGAAGCAACCAAATTTACCGAGATAGGCTATGTCGGCCGCGATGTGGAGTCGATTATCCGCGATCTGCTGGACATTGCCATTAACAGCACCCGCGAAAGAATGCGCAAAGAGGTGAGCGAAAAGGCCGCGATCGCTGCCGAAGAAAGGATTTTGGAAGCGCTGGTCGGCGTTTCCGCCAGCGAAGATACCAAACAGAAGTTTCGCAAAATGCTGCGCGAAGGCGCCCTGGCCGAGCGCGAAATCGAAATCAGCGTGATCGATACCGGCGCCAACACCATGCCGACGATGGAAATTCCCGGCATGCCCGGCGCCCAGATGGGAATGATCAGCCTGGGCGATATTTTCGGCAAATCGATGGGCGAAAAATATAAAAACCGCAAAATGACCGTTGCCGATGCCGAAAAGCTGGTGCTGCAGGAGGAAAGCGACAAGCTGCTTGACAACGAAAAAATTATTTCCCGCGCGATAAAAGCGGTGGAAAACGACGGCATTGTCTTCATCGATGAAATCGACAAGATATGCGGCAGCGTCGAGCGCCGCGGCGGCGACGTTTCCCGCGAAGGGGTTCAGCGCGATTTGCTGCCGCTGATTGAAGGAACCGCCGTTTCGACCAAGCACGGCATGGTCAAAACCGACCATATCCTGTTTATCTGTTCGGGGGCGTTTCATCTTTCCAAGCCGTCTGACCTGCTGCCGGAATTGCAGGGGCGTCTGCCGATCCGGGTTGAGCTGTCGGCCTTGACCCATGACGATTTCGTGCGTATTCTGACCGAGCCGGAAGCCAACCTGATCGAACAGTATCAGGCGCTGCTGGCGACCGAAAACTTTACCCTCGAGTTTGAACCGGCCGCAATCGACAAGATTGCCGACATTGCCGTCCAAATCAACGAAAACGTGGAAAATATCGGCGCCCGCCGGCTGCATACGGTGCTGGAAATTCTGCTTGAGGACATCAGTTTTTCGGCTTCCGACAGAAGCGGGGAAAAAGCGGTGATCACCGCCGCCATGGTGGAAGAAAAGCTGGCTAAGTACACCCAATCCGGCGACTTGTCGAAGTTTATCCTCTGATGCCCCGGCTCGGCGTTTACATTCACTGGCCGTTCTGCCGCAGCAAATGCCCGTACTGTGATTTTTTCAGCCGGGTGAAAAAGGATGTTGACCAGGCGGCAATCGTTGACGGTTATCTGGCGGATCTGGAATATTACCGCGGTTTAAACGACGGTTATACGGTCGATTCGGTCTTTTTCGGCGGCGGCACCCCGTCGCTGTTGGAACCGAAGCAGATTGCCCGCATTCTGGATAAAATCGCCGCTCTGTGGCCGCTTTCCGAACAGCCGGAAATTTCGCTCGAAGCCAACCCTAACACCGATCGTCCGGGGCTTTTTGCCGATCTGCGCGCCGCCGGCATCAACCGGCTTTCCCTCGGCGTTCAGGCCTTAAACGACGCCGATCTCCGGTTTTTGGGGCGCACGCACGGGGTGAAGGAAGCGCTTGCGTCCGTCGATTCGGTGTTGAAAAATTTTGACAATCATTCGCTTGATCTGATTTATGCCCGTCCCGGGCAGACGCCGGCTGCCTGGGAACGCGAGCTGCGGCAGGCGGCGGCGCTGGGGATGAAACATTTGTCGCTTTATCAGCTGACGATTGAAGAAGGCACCGTATTTGCCTTAAAAAACGTGCCGGCAATGGAAGAAGAAGCGGCGGCGGCGTTGTACCGGCTGTCGGAAGAACTGACGTCCGCTGCCGGCTACCGGCAATATGAAATTTCCAACTATGCCGCGCCGGGAAGTGAGTGCCGGCACAATCTCGGTTATTGGCAGGGCGACGATTATGTCGGTGTCGGCAACGGTGCGGTCGGCCGTCTGCACTGCGGGAAAAAGCTTTTTTCAACCACCCATCCGCGGCAGCTGGAAGAGGTTACGCCGCGCGAACGGGCGGAAGAGCTGACGATTATGGGACTGCGCCTGAACGAGGGGATCGACAAGACGCGTTTTGCCGCTCTTTCGGGGCTGACATGGGAAGATTTTGCCGACCGCGGACAGCTGGCGGCTCTTAAAGATGAAGGGCTGGTCGAAGAAACGCCGCAAAACGTCCGGGTTACGCCGGTCGGCCGATTGCTGCTCAATTACGTGATCGAACAAATCTGCTTGTAAAATCTTAAAATTTCATTTGCCGTCGGTTTTCTTTATGAGGAAAAATATAAAAAAGACGTGAAGATTGTCCGTATTTTCAAAATTCCCGTTTTCCGGCGGAAAATGGATTATACTATATAAAAAATTAACCTGTCCGTGCTATAAAAACGCAAATAAGGGAGAGTTTGCCGATGTTTGCAAAATGGCTGGACGCCGCGAAAATTTATGCCGACCGGAGAATGCCGGTAATGCTGGCGTTCGGCTTTTCCAGCGGTTTTCCGCTGCTTCTGGTCGGCAGCACGCTGACGGTGTGGCTGCAGGAAAGTCAGATTCCCTATGCTTTGATCGGCCTTTTTTCGCTGACGCGGATGCCCTACGGCTTCAAATGGATATGGTCGCCGCTGATCGACCGCATCCGGCTGCCGTTGTTTGAGCGTCTGGGGCGCCGCCGCGGCTGGGCGTTGTTCATCCAGTTGTGCATGCTGGCGGCTATTCTCGCAATGTCGGCAGTCAATCCGGCTGAGCATACCGCCTGGATGGCGCTTCTGGCATTGATTGTCGCCGGCTGTTCGGCCTCGCAGGACATTGTTCTCGACGCCTATCGCATTGACAGTTTTGAAACCGCGGAGCAGGGCGCCGGTTCGGCCGTTTTCGTGCTGGGCTACCGGCTGGGAATGCTTTTTTCCGGCGCTTTTGCCCTGTGGCTGACAACCTGGCTCGACTGGCGGGAAGTTTATATTGTGATGGCGCTCGGCGCTCTGGTCGGCATTGTGACCGTGCTGCTGGCCAAAGAGCCGTATAAGGACCGCGCTTACCGGGAAGAACGGGAGAAGCTGCCGTTTAAACCCCGGCTGCGGCGTTTTTTGCGGGAATCCGTTTATGAACCGTTTAAGGATTTTATGCATCATCACCGCTGGGGGCTGATTCTGCTGTTTATCCTGCTCTATCGGCTGAGCGACGAATATAAGGCGCCGATGGCTTTCGTTTTTTACAAGGATATGGGGTTCAGCAACGCTGAGATCGCTTACGTGTCAAAAATTTACGGCATGCTGGCGACCATTGCCGGCGGCCTGCTCGGCGGCATTTACATCAAACGCAGCGGTTTGCCGAAAGCGCTGATGCTGTTCGGCGTTTTGCAGGGCGTGACCAATCTGGTGTATATCGGCCAGGCCTATGCCGGCGACAACGTTTATACCTTGTCGCTGACGATCTGCATGGACAATCTGGCCGCCGGCATGGGCACTACCGCGCTGGTTGCCTATATGGCTTCGCTTTGCAACGTGGCCTACAGTGCCACCCAATATGCGCTTTTGTCTTCCTTGATGAGTCTGCCGCGGGATATTTTTGCCTCAACCAGCGGCATTTTGGCCGATCACGTCAGCTGGCCGCTGTTTTTCCTGATTGCCTCGCTGATGGTGCTGCCGGGACTTTTCCTGCTGGCTTATATGATCAAAAAGAAAGTGCTGTCCTGATTTTCGGGAAGGGAGAGGAGAGAAGTTATGAAAATCGTCAATATCGGCGGCGCGATAAATTCCGGCAAATCCACGGTTGCCGGAATTTTGACCGAAAAGCTGAAGAATGCGGTTTTTATTGAGGTCGACGATCTGCTGTCTGATGAGGAGGCTGCGTTGTTTCCCGACTTTTGGGCGCGGATAGAAGAGCGCCTGAGGCGGCTTTACGGCGAACTCGGCAGACATCTTCGGGAACGGCGGTTCGAGTATGTCGTTTTTGCCTATCCGATGACGGAAAAAACTTATACAGCCGTTCGGCAAATCGCCGGAAACAAGGCGGCATTTGTCGTCGTCACGCTTAATCCGCCGCTGGAAAAATGCCTTGTTAACCGCGGCGCGAGAGAGCTGACCGACTGGGAAACAAAACGCATCCGGGAAATGTATGCGCGGGGATTCAACCGCTTTGTCCGCTCCGACCTGATTATCGACAATGACGGGCAGACGCCCGAACAAACGGCAGAAACAATCGTTTCGTTCATCACCGCCGGAAACGTTTTGGGTTAATTGTTTTTTTTGTTGTGACAAATTGCCTCGGATATGCACAAGCGGCAGTTCATGCCTTTATGTTCAAAAATGCGGTGTGCCGAAATAATTGAATCCGCCGCGCTTCTTCCGCAGTCCGTCATGCCGAAGTATATCGACCCGGCCGCACCGAACCGTCTCAAATATGTTGTGTAGAATTTGTCCGATTTTGTCATCCTAAATCTTTCTAAATTGATCACGCTTCCCCTACAGCCCGTCATGCAGAATTTGTCTGAACCAGCCGTGCTGAACTTGCCAAGTTTTATTACGCCAAACCCGTCCGAGCCTTTTGTGCCCGGACTTTCCCGAATCTGCCATCCCTTTCCGGCAATCCTTTATGCTGAACCGCCCCGAAACCGTCGTGCCGAACCGTCCCGAAGTTTCCGCGTCGGATTTGATCCCCGTATTTTTTTCATTTCCCGCACATACGCTTATTTCCATTTCTCCTCTGACGCCTGCTTCCTTTTTCGCCTTACTCCTGTTTTCGTTGTTCACCCTTATGCCCGCATTCGCTCTTATTTCCGATTTTCCCCCAATCCCGCCCCGCTTCTTCCGGCTTTACTCCTGTTTTCGTCCTTTACCCTTATACCCGCATTCGCTCTTATTTCCGATTTTCCCCCAATCCCGCCCCGCTTCTTCCGGCTTTACTCCTGCTTCCGTTTCCGTACCCCTGTTTTTACTTCTTCCGCATTTGCATTTCCCTGTTCGATTCCACACCCTTATCCATATCCGTTTTCTTTTCCTCTTCCACTTCCTCTTCCTCTTCCACTTCCACTTCCTTTTCCTCTTCCTCTTCCTCTTCCTCTTCCTCTTCCTCTTCCTCTTCCTCTTCCTCTTCCTCTTCCACTTTCTCTTTCTCTTCCTCTTCCACTTCCACTTCCTCTCTTCCTCTTCCACTTCCTCTTCCTCTTCCTCTTCCTCTTCCTCTTCCTCTTCCTCTTCCTCTTCCTCTTCCTCTTCCTCTTCCTCTTCCTCTTTCCCTCTTGCCAGGCTTTTTCCGTTTTCTCTCCCTCAAAAAAAGCCTGATTAATTTTCCGCTTGCCAACGGGCGGCAATTTCTTTAATATCAATCCTGCATCCGGGAGGCCGGGTGCGGAGTGTCACAACTCCTTTCAACGAAAAAGAACGACTCCTCACAGAGGGAGCCGGGAATATAAGGCTATATGCGCGAATAACCCGGACTGTTCGTTGATCAGTTGTGAACTCCCTCACCTTGGTTTTACATCAGGGTGAGTTTTGTTTTAAATCAAGGTAAATAAGCAAAACAAAGGGAGAGTGTTGATTAAAAGAAAGCTCTTGCCAACGGGCGGCAATTTCTTTAATATCAACCCTGCATCCGGGAAGCCGGATGCGGAGCTTCAAAACTCCTTCAAAGAAAATAACTCCCAAACTGGAGGGAGATACCGAAATAAGCGTGCTTAAAGCATGGCGAATAAGGTATGCTGTACTTTGAACAGTTTTGAACTCCCTCACCTTGAATTCATCAAGGTGAGTTTTGTTTTAAATCAAGGTAAATAAGCAAAACAAAGGGGAATGTTGATTAAAAGAAAGCTCTTGCCAACGGGCGGCGTTTTCTTTAATATCAACTCTGCATCCGGGAGGCCGGGTGCGGAGTGTAGCAACTCCTTCAAAACAAAAAAACTCCTCTTGAGGGGAGCTGTCGATATAAGCGCGCCTGAGGCGTGACGAATAAGACAGACTGTGTTTTGACAGTTGCTAACTCCCCGCCTTGGAATTTGTTCCGGGCGGTTTTGTTTTTTATCATAAACAAAATTAAGGAGTTACAAACATGAAATCCAAACTTCACATCAAACAAAAAATCGGCCGATTGGGCGAATACCGTCGCAATCACGGGATTCGCCTGGAGCATGCGGCCAAACAAAGCGGGGTTCCGTGGCAGATGATAGACCAGCTTGAGCTTGGCAGTACCGCCCAATGGAGCGCGTATAAACTGCTGCTCGATTTTTACGGCAAAGGGATCGGCATTGAACTGGTAGACAGGAAACCCGGCAGCTTTCGTCCTCAGGGGATCAGCGAACAGGAGAAAGAAAAGTACCTTCGCCGGGAACCCGGCGCGCATAACCGGTCAGGGAAAGCCGGGGAGAGGGAAGAACTTTCTCCGCCGGAATTGTTGTAAAACCGAAAACCGTTCCGTTTTACCGCGGAACGGCCGGTTCGGAAAAAGCGCAACAATACGCAAAGGAAAAGCGCCGGCAGTTTGTCGGCGTTTTTTGTGATTCAAAGTCTGCATAAGCAGGCAGATGCAGACATGCCGACCCGGCCGTAAGGCTTGCGCAGCTTCGGGCCGGGCGTTTGAGTTTCGGAATGGTTAATACCGTTTGCGTTAGTTAATGAAAGTTTATGATGAGCCCCTTCCGGCCGAGCCTGCACTTTTTGCCCCCTGCATGCGAGCAGTTCGGGAGAATCTTTTTTGATTCTTCGTCTGCCAACAACCGGTATGTCCGTTCCGTCTTACGGAGCGGCACTCAGTCGTTGTCGGCATACGGATTGCCGGTTTTGCGCACGGTAATCCGGATCGGTACGCCGCCGAAATCGAAAGTGTCGCGCAGGCTGTTGGTCAGATAGCGCAGATAACTCTCCGGCAGACCTTCTGGGTTGCTGGAGAAAATGAAAAATGACGGCGGCCGGATTTTGGCCTGGGTAATGTAACGCAGCTTGATCCGGCGTTTGTTTTTGCCGAGCGGCGGCGGATAGTTGCCGGTAACGTCGGCAAACCATTTGTTGAGCGGCGCCGTCGGCACCCGGCTGTTCCAGCGGGTATAAATTTTTACGACCGCGCTCATCAGCTTGTCCAGTCCTTCGCCTTTGAGGGCGGAAATGGTGACCGTCGGGATCCCTTCCACCTGGGTGAGCGAGGTCCGCAGCCGGTATTTCAAACGTTCGATGGCTTCTTTCTTGTCGGCAATGTCCCATTTGTTGACGGCAATGATCAGTGCCCGCCCTTCATCCAGCACGCGGGACGCAATCGTCAAATCCTGCTTGTCGAGAACCGCGTCGGCGTCTAAGACCAGCACCACCACCTGAGCCATGTTGACGGCATAACGCGATGAAGCGGCCGACATTTTCTCAAGTGAATCGCTGACTTTCGATTGTTTACGCAGCCCGGCGGTGTCTACCAGCTTGAATTTTCTTCCCCGCCATTCCCAGTCGGAAGCGATGGCGTCGCGGGTAACCCCGGCTTCCGGCCCGGTCAGCATCCGTTCGTCCTGCAAAAGGGCGTTGACCAGCGTCGATTTGCCGACGTTCGGCCGGCCGACGATTGCCACCTGAATCGGGCGTTTGTCGTCATATTCTTCCCCGTCGCCGGCGTTTTTCTCCGCGCTTTCTTCGTCCGCCTTTTCCCCGTTCGGCGCGTCTTCCGGATAATAATGCTCTTTCAGCGCGTCGTATAAGTCAAGCATTCCCAGTCCGTGTTCGGCGGAAAAGGGGATCGGCTCGCCGAGCCCCAGTTTGTAGGCCTCGAAACGGCTGTCTTCCTGCTGCCGGCCTTCGCATTTGTTGGCCAGCAGAACCACCGGTTTGTGCGAGCGGCGCAAAATGTCGGCAAAGTGTTCGTCATAAGGCTGCAAACCGGCGCGCGCATCATAGAGAAACAAACATACGTCGGCCTCGTCAATGGCTTTTTTGGTCTGTTCCCACATCCGCGCTTCCAGGTTGTTTTCGTTGGAATACTCGTATCCGGCGGTATCAATGATGACAAGCGGCAGGTCGTTTAAGCGGGCCTGCGTTTCCTTGCGGTCGCGGGTAACGCCCGGTTTGTCGTGAACGATCGCCAGCTTTTTTCCCGCCAGACGGTTAAACAGCGTCGATTTGCCGACGTTCGGCCTTCCGATAATAGCGACTTTGAGCGGCATCGGGGCAACCTCCTTTTACTGATATGCGATAATGTCGGCGTCAACGGTGGTGATGATCACCTGGCTGCCGGCCGCCACCGGCGGCAGCGACGAACCGTCGCCGTTTTCGATATAGCCGAGGATTTTCCCGGTATAGGGCGAAACATAAAAAGTATAGCCGTTCGAGGTGTTGACCAGCAGCCGGTTGTTAATCAGAAGCGGACCGGCATAAGTGACGCCGACCTGGTCGGAAACGTCGTTGCCGGCCGGGATTTTCGTATCCCAGACGATTTTGCCGCTGTCGGCCTGAATTGCCATCAGACGGGCGTCGTTTGCCAGCAGGAACAGATATTTGCCGGCCAGCCAGGGCTGGTTGCCGCTGCCGATTTCCCGTTCCCAGATTCTCTGGCCGCTGCGCAGGTCAATGGCCACCAGCAGGTTGTTGCTGCCGGCGGCAAAAACGATGTCGCCGGAGATGACCGGGTTGGCATGAATGGTGTTGATGTCGTCAAGCGAGTTGGTGCGGCGGGAAGAAACCAGATAATCTCCCCACAAAGGCGAACCGGTGCTGGCCTTGAGCGCGCGCAGTTCTCCGTTCGAGAAGCCGGCGATCAGCACGTCGGCCGATTCGCTGAAAGCTGGAACGGCGCCGCCGACTTTGGTCGTTTCCTCGCTCGGGGCGGCATAGCGCCATATCTCGCTGCCGGTTTGGGCGTTAAGCGCCAGCAGCACGTTGTCGATCGTCTGCACGAAAATTTTGCCGCCGCCGACGGCCGGCGCGATCCGAACCGGAGTTTTGGCAAAATATTCCCATTTGACTTTTCCGTCGGCGGCGTCAAGCGCAAATATGCCGCCGAAACCGGTCGCGGCATAAACCGTGCCCTGACGGAAAGCCAGGCCGGCGCCTTTTAAGGACACTTCCTTGTCGTCGCGCAGCCGCGGCTTGAGACGGCGCTTCCACAGTCTTTCCCCGTCGCTCTGGCGAAAGGCGCTGACCGTGGCGTCGGCGTCAATGGTAAAGACGGTGTTGTCGGCAATCACCGGTGCGGCGATCAGGTAGTCGCGGCCGGAATTGCCGCTGCCGAAGCTGCTGCTCCAGGCCTTTTTCAGATTGTCGCCGCTTTTTAAGTGCCCCATGTTGTGCGAAGCGTTGCCGCCGCTTTGCGGCCAGGCGGCGTTGACCGCCGGTTTGGGCAGCACGATCTGAATGTCGCCCGCCGTATAGTCGGCGGCAATCACTTCCCTTTCGCTCAAAACCGGGATTCTCTCGCCGTCGATTTGCAGTTTTTCCTTGCCGAACATTCCGCATCCGGCAAGAGCCAGACACATGGCGGCAACGGCGCTTTTCTTGTTCAATCGCATGGGCTTCACCTCTGATAAAATTGTTATTGCGGCAATACGGATATAATGTCTTTGATCCGCGCTTTCATCACTTCGGGCGTTTTGCCGTCGGCCAGAAGACGGTTGTAGATTTCCTTCGCCTCGGCGGTTTTGCCGTCGCGGAGATAAGCCAGCGCCAGCATTTCGTTTGCCGTCGGCTGCCAGCTGTTGCCGCCGTCGGCGGCAATGCCCCCGATCAGCTCTTCGATTTCTTCCGCCGGCGCATTGTCCAGCTTATAGGAGGCCAGTTTCAGGATCGTCGTGTCGCGCAGCTGGGGGTTAAACGACTTGTCTTCGATAATTTCGTTCATCAGTTTGAAAGCTTCGTCGTTTTTCTTCTGTTCAAGCAGAATGTTTGCCTTCTGCATTTTGGCAAGGTCGGAGAATATGCCGTAGTCTTTGCCGGCGATATAGTCGAAGGTGTCGATGCTCTCGTCATACTTGCCCTGGTTTTGCAGGCTGAGCGCGTAGGCGTAGGAATCCGACCAGGTTTGC
The DNA here is from genome assembly GCA_001917175.1 of Azospirillum sp. 51_20. Lineage (GTDB taxonomy): Bacteria > Pseudomonadota > Alphaproteobacteria > RF32 > CAG-239 > JAFUYI01. The sequence continues at coordinate 21,124 of MNTV01000022.1, read as the reverse complement.
AGCTTTTTCGTATACCAGGCCTTGATGGCCTCGAAGCTGACGGCGGCGGTTAAGGCGGCAACCACCAGAATGATGATGTAAAGGCCGTATTTGTCCCACATCTTCTTCATCGATTCGTTTTTCAGGTCCTCGTTGACTTCTTTAATAAAGGCTTCTTGTGCGCCGGTATCAATTTCTCTCATTTTTCCACTTTCGTTTTAAGTTTGCGTTTGTTTGAAAAGTTATAAACAAATCTCGGCATTTGGCAACCAAAATATGCGGCGGCCGCCAAAAGCCTCAACGCGTCATCGTATAGATGACGAAATCCCTTATCCACTGCAAGGCTTCCGTCGGCACCCCGCGGCCGAAAGCCAGCATGTTGTCGTCGGTGATAATTGCCAGATAGTAGCTGTCCGCCGCCGGGTTGTAGACCGCCTGAATGTCGCGGATGCGGCTTAAGTCCGCATATTCTTTGTTTGAGATAAACAAAAACTTGTGTACCAGAATCAGGCGTCCGTCCTTTAGCACGATTTTGTCTTTTTTAAACATCAGGCCGATGAACAAAACTGCCAGCAAAAAGGCGGCGGCGAAGATAACCGCGGTCTGCGCCGGCGAACCGATCATCCTTTCCACCCGGGAATAGTTGAAGGCCGCGGCGGCAAGCACCAGCAGGTAAAAACACAGCCAGAACGCGCCGAGCAGACTGAAAATGTCCCAGAACATCCGCTTCGGCCGGATGACGGTGCGATCCGCCTTTTTGATGCAGACGATGTCTGCGGGCGTTTTCGGCGCTTCTTCGTAAACCGCGATCAGCCCTTTGGCAAACAGATACTCTTTCAGGCTCTTGTCAAGTTCCGGCACTTCCCTTTTCACGGTTCCCTCGTCGGTGTCGATGACGGTCGGCATGTTGAGGCGTTTGGCGTAATAATACCAAATCTGGTAAATGCCGGTACCGTCGGTCGAAATATAAAGCGGAATGGTTTTTTCGGGGTCGCGGTGCACCAGCTCGACAATGTATTTGTTTTTGTTTAAAATGCCGAACTGGAAAAATTCCATTCTCAGGCGGACGCCCTCGTAATTGCGCAAAAATTCGCGGAACAGTTCGTTTTCGCCGAATACGCCGCGCAGATCGACGGAAAAGGTCTTGCCGTTGAAAAAGATTTTCTTGTAACGGACGTATGACACGATCGAACCGATGACGATGCCGAGCCCGATGATGATGAAAGCGGCGTCGACCGCGGTGTGGCTGAACAGCGGCGCGCGGGTGTCGGCGTCAAGCGTATAGCCCAGGCCTTCGGGATCGTACATGCCGCCGGTCAGTTCAAAACAGCCGAGGACGGCCATCAGCAGGCCGAGAATAATCCCCGGCATCACCACTTTGAGCGGCATCCGGTCGGCGTGTTTGGTCGGCACCTCTTCCAGTTTGAGCTGATAATCATAACTTAAGTGTTTGGGAAGTCTTCTCCGCATGGCCCTCGGTCCTTGTTGATTGCGCATAAGTTGAAATATGGCTTATGTTATAGCATATTTTTTAAATAATCATCTTTTTTTTATAAATATAATTAACTTTTATCATATTTTAACCAATAGCGTTTTAGGATAAGCGCGTAACGCCGGTAGATTGGGGGAATATGTAATGGATTGCAGTTTGGCCAGTGTTTGCGGAGGGTGCTCCCTGCGGCATCTGGACGAAAAGGAATATCGGCAACGTAAATGCGCTGTGGTGCAAAAAGCGCTGCAATCCATTACCCGGCAGGATTTTGTTTTTTCCGAACCCGTTTTTATCAAAGAAGGCTGCCGCCGCCGCGCCAGCTTTGCCTTTCGTCGCGCCGGAGGCGGAATTGTGCTCGGTTTTAACGCATATCGCAGCAATGAAATTGTTGATCTGCCCGGTTGTCCGCAGCTGACCCCGGCTCTAAACCGCGGTCTTGAGTTTTTCCGCGGCCTGTTGTCCGAATTGTGCCGGGTGCCACTGACGGTTAAAGAAGGGCGGAAAGGCAGGGCCAAAACCGTTTACGTCGAAAAAGGCGACCTGTGGCTGACGGAAGCGGACAACGGTCTTGACGCGGTGCTGGAATTTGACCGCCCGCTTAATCTTGAGCTGCGGGAGATTATATTTGAACGCGTTTCGGCCGCCGCCGATGTCATCCGCGTTTCTCATCGCTTTGCTCCCGACCGGCCGGCGGAAACAATTCTGGAAAAGGGGCGTCCGTATATTGAAGCCGGCGGCGTCGGCGTTTTTATTCCCGCCGGGACTTTCCTGCAGCCCTCGAAAGAAGGGCAGGCGGCACTCACCGCTTTGGTGCTGAAGTATTTGGGGGAAACTTCCGGCAAAATTGCCGACCTGTTTTGCGGTGTCGGTACTTTTTCTTATCCGCTGGCGCAAAAGCCGGGCAACCGGGTGCTGGCCGTCGATGCTTCAAAAGAACTGCTGGAAGGTTTTAAAAATTCCGTCAACCGGCAGATGATCGCCAATATCGAAATCGTGTGCCGCAATCTGTTCAAATATCCGCTGGAAGGCGCCGAACTGGAAGGGCTGGCGGCGGTTGTTTTCGATCCCCCGCGGGCCGGCGCGAAAGAGCAGGCCGCCCGGCTGGCGGCACTGCCGGCGGGGAAACGGCCGCGGAAACTGATTGCCGTTTCCTGCAATCCGGAAACTTTTGCCCGCGATGCGGAAATTCTGCAAAACGGCGGTTATCGCCTGTGCGAAGTGACACCGGTCGATCAGTTCGTTTATACTTCCCATTGCGAACTGGTGGCGCTGTTTGTCGACGAAGGTTTGCTGTAAACAATTTTTTGCCGCCTATTTACAAATTGAAAGCCTTTCTTTATAGTCTTTGCTATGTCAACCGAACAACAAGGAATGTTTTAATGTCGAAAAAAATGCTTTTGGCCGCGGCCGTTTTGGCGCTGGCTTCCTGCGCCGCCGAAAAAGAGGCGCCGTTTTTCCGCTATTGTCCGAACGTGCAGCTGGTGCCCGAGTTCAGCCGCATGACGCAAATGGCCGGCAAACAGGAAGAGGCAAAAATCGAACTGATCGGCTACGAAGGTTACTGCCGTACCGATCTGCGCAATCAGACCAAGGCGGTGGTGGCGCCGATTTTTGAAGTTTCCCGCCGTACGGAGGCTTCAAACGAATACGTGCGTTTCAGCTATTATACCGATACCGGCGACAACAAGGTTGCCCTGATCGGCAGGGAAAACCACCCGGTCAGCGTCAAGGTGCCGAATGTCGGCGAAAAAGTGATGTATCAGGGCGATTATGTGGAAATGAGGATTCCCGACAACGAACCGGGGTTCGTCATCAAAATGGGACTGGTTTTGAGCAATGCGCAGTACCGCTATAACCGCACCCACGGGCTCAAGTAAAAGTTTAATAAGGAGAACAAGATGTCTTACGATCATCAGAAATTGTCTTCGCGGATGGCGCATGCGATTCGCTTTCTGGCGGCCGACGCCATTAACAGGTCAAAGTCCGGGCACCCCGGCATGCCGCTCGGCATGGCCGACGTTGCAACCGTGCTTTTTTCCCGCTACGTAAAGATTAATCCGGCAGCGCCGCGCTGGTTTGACCGCGACCGTTTCGTCCTTTCCGCCGGCCACGGTTCAATGCTTTTGTACTCGCTGCTTTATCTTTTGGGATATGAAGATATTTCGCTTGAAGATATCAAAAATTTCCGTCAGCTCGGCGCCAAAACCGCCGGCCATCCGGAATACGGTCATCTGGCCGGGGTGGAAATGACTACCGGACCGCTCGGACAGGGGATTGCTTCGGCAGTCGGCATGGCAATGGCGGAACGGCGCCTGAATGCCCGTTTCGGCGACGCGCTGTGCAGTCATTACACCTATGTTATTGCCGGCGACGGTTGTCTGATGGAAGGCATTTCCGAAGAGGCGATCGCACTGGCCGGACACTGGAAATTAAACAAGCTGATCGTTTTCTGGGACAATAACAACATCACCATTGACGGCACCGTCGACAAAGCCAGTTCCGTCGACCAGATCAAACGTTTCGAAGCCGCCGGCTGGAAAACGCTGTCAGTTGACGGCCATGATCAGGAGGCGGTAGCCGCGGCGATTGATGAAGCGCACAAGTCCGACCGCCCGGTTTTGGTGGCCTGCAAAACCGTCATCGGATTCGGCGCGCCGGCCAAACAGGGAACCAGTGCCTGTCACGGTTCGCCGCTCGGCGACGAGGAACGGGCGGCAATGGCTGCCGGTCTGCAATGGCCGTATGCCCCGTTTGAAATTCCCGCCGACGTTCTGTCCGCCTGGCGCGAAGCCGGCCGGCGTTCTTTGTCCGCTTATGACAAATGGTGCCGAAAGGCGGCGGCCGCCGGTGCGAAATTTGACGATGTTATCAACAGCCGTCTGCCGAAAAATTGGGACAAAGCTCTGAACGCGTTAAAAAACGAGGCGATTCGCGAACAGACCAAAGCAGCCACCCGCAAGGCTTCGCAGATGTGTCTGGAAAAAATTGTTCCCCATGTACCGGAAATTATCGGCGGTTCGGCTGACCTGGCCGCTTCAAACCTGACTTTTGTCAAAGGCATGAAAACGATCACCGCCGAAGACTATGACGGCAACAACCTGATGTACGGCATCCGCGAACATGCGATGGGCGCGATTATGAACGGTCTGGCGCTGCACGGCGGCGTGATTCCCTACGGCGGTACTTTCTTTGTCTTTTCCGACTACGTCCGGCCGTCGATCCGGCTGGCGGCGCTGATGGGACTGCGCGTCGTTTATGTGCTGACCCACGATTCGATCGGCGTCGGCGAAGACGGCCCCACACATCAGCCGGTGGAACATCTGGCCTCTTACCGGGCAATGCCGAACGTGCTGATGTTCCGTCCCTGCGACGTGGTGGAAACGGCGGAGGCCTGGCAGCTGGCGCTGACGACCGAAACCATGCCGAGCCTGCTGGCGCTGAGCCGGCAGAATCTGCCGCTGCTGCGCGTTTCTTCCCGTCAGAACCTGACGGCGAAGGGCGGCTACGTTATTTCCGACGTGGCAAAGGGCAGCCGCCGGCAGGCGACGATCATTGCCACCGGGTCGGAAGTCTCGATTGCCGTCGAAGCGCAGAAAAAACTGCGGGAAGAGGGAATTGAAGTTGCTGTGGTTTCCATGCCCTGTACCGAGTTGTTTGACCGTCAGGATGAAAAATACCGCAACAGGGTTCTCGGCCGTGCGCCGCGGATCGTGGTCGAAGCTGCCGCCAAATTCGGCTGGGAGAAGTATCTCGGCAGCAAGGGCGAAATCATCGGCATGGACGGATTCGGCGCTTCCGGTCCGGCGTCCGGGCTTTATGAGCATTTCGGCATTACCGCCGACGCGGTGGCGGCCGCGGTCAGAAAATACCGCAAATAAAAGGGGAGGGGCGAAAGCCCCTTCTTTTTTGCGAATAATTTTGCGGGGAGATGAAAGAACGGGGAGATTTGCGGCGAAAGCTCTTTTCTTTTGGGACAAACCGTTTCCGGTCGGCCGGGAAAGCTCCGGAATATCCCCCGCCGGCAGAAAAAACTTGAAAAAAAGCCCCGGCCGACTATACTCTGGGGTAAATTCGGATTTAACCCAATTTCATTTAAGGAGAAAATATATGCCCTTAGTTACAATGCGTCAGATTCTGGACCACGCGGCGGAAAACGGCTACGGCGTTCCGGCTTTTAACATCAACGACATGGAACAGGTGATTGCCGTTCTGCAGGCGGCAAAGAAAGTCAACGCCCCGGTCATTCTGCAAACCTCGACCGGTGCCCGCAAATTTGCCGGCGACCCGATGATCCGTCATATGGTTGCCGCCGGTATCGAAATGTTTCCGGAACTGCCGATCTGTATTCACCAGGATCACGGCGCGTCGGTGGATATCTGCCAGTCGGCGATCGTCAACGGCTATTCTTCCGTTATGATGGACGGTTCGCTTGAAGCCGACGGCAAAACCCCGTCTTCTTACGAATACAACGTCCGCGTTACCAAAGAAGTGGTTGCCCGCGCGCATGCGGTCGGCGCTTCGGTCGAAGGCGAACTGGGTGTTATCGGCTCGCTTGAAACCGGCAAGGCCGACAAGGAAGACGGCCACGGTGCCGAAGGCACGCTGGACAAGAAACGTCTGGTAACCGATCCGGACGAAGCCGCCCGTTTTGTCGCCGAAACCAAACTGGACGCGCTGGCGGTTGCCGTCGGCACTTCGCACGGCGCTTATAAATTTACCCGCAAGCCGACCGGTGACATTCTGGCAATTGACGTTATTGAAAAAATTCATGCCAAACTGCCGAATACCCATATGGTTATGCACGGTTCCTCTTCGGTTCCGCAGGAATTGCAGGATCTGATCAACGCTTACGGCGGCGCCATCCCGCAGACTTTCGGCGTTCCGGTCGAAGAAATCGTCCGCGGCATCAAATCCGGCGTGCGCAAAGTCAATGTTGACACCGACTGCCGTATGGCCATCACCGGTGCCATCCGCAAACTGTTTGCCGAAAATCCGAAAGAATTTGACCCGCGCAAATATTTGAAGCCGGCAATTGAAGAAATGCAGAAGGTCTGCGAAGCCCGTTACATTGCTTTCGGCGCCGCCGGCCATGCCGATCAGATCAAAGCCATCCCGATGTCGGAAATGGCCAAGAGATATGCGAGCGGCGAACTGTAATCAGGTGCCCTGAAGCAGATTGTCTGCTGTTTGAAAAAAATCTCCCGTCCGTCCGGGCGGGAGATTTTTTTTGTGGCAAGAAGCCTCTGCGCCGGGCGGGAGATTTTTTTGTAGCAAGAAGACCCTGCGCCGGGCGGGAGATTTTTTTTGTGGTAAGAAAGCCCTGTACCTGGCGGAAGATTTTTTTGTGGCAAGAGAGTCCCGAACCGGGCGAGAGGTTTATTTGTGGTAAGAGAGTCCCGAGCCGGGCGGAAGATTTTTTTTGTGGCAAGAAGCCTCTGCGCCGGGCGGGAGATTTTTTTGTGGCAAGAGGGTCCCGAACCGGGTGCAGGCTTTGATAAAACTTATAATTTTTTTAATTTCTTCTTTTCCGTTCCTCCGTTCTCCCTTCTTTCTCTCCCTTTTCCCGTTTCTCCGTTCTCCTTTCTTTCTCTTTTTTCGTTTCTCCGTTCTCCCTTCTTTCTCTTCCTTTTCCCGTTTCTCCGTTCTCCTTTCTTTCTCTTCCTTTCCCGTTTCTCCGTTCCCCTTTTTTTCTCTTTTTTCGTTCCCCTCTTTTTTCCTGCGTTTTTTTACATTTTGTTCTCAGCGCTTATGAAAAACTCCTTTGCCGGAACAAAAGCGCCAGCCTGGTAACTGTCTGATAAAAAGAAAAGGCGTTTTTTATGAACATACATACAATAACGCGCACAACATGGAAGCCGAAAATGCCATGTTGTCTTCGCCCCGAAATATCGCGGAAAAACGTTTTGCGGTGTTTGCGGGCACTTTAGGGCTGCATCCGCTGACAAATGCTGTACGCGGATTCCTTTTTTATGCGTTATGTTAAAAGGTGGATGTATGTCGGCCCGGCCGGAAAGCTTGCGAAGCTCTGGAGCCTGACGTTTATGGTTTGAAACGATGCCGGTCGGCGAAAGTTTATTCCGTGTTTTTCCCTGTCCATTTCCGTTTTCCTGTTGTCAGCATCTATTTCGATCTTCCGCGTTTTTTGCTGATTCCTTTTACTGGTGTTCTTTTTCTGTATTTTTTTATCTGTTTCCGCTTTCCTGTTTCCTTTTCTTCTCTCTCCTTTTTCCGTTTCTCCGCTCTCCCTTTCTTTCTTCTCCTTTTTCCGCTCTTTCGTTTTCGCCTTCCTGTTTTTTTCTTCCCCTTTTTTCGCTCTTTCGTTTTCGCCTTCCTGTTTTTTTCTTCCCCTTTTTTCGCTCTTTCGTTTTCGCCTTCCTGCTTCCCTTCCTTTCTTTTTTCCTTTTCGTCTCCGTTTTTTCTTTCGTCATCTTTGTCTCTCGTTATTTCTCTGAACTCGTTTTCATTTTATTTTTGCATTGTAGCTCTCCCTTCCTGCCGCTTTTCCTTTCTTTTGTCATTGGGAAGCGACGAGCGGCAAAAAACGGAAACGACGGGCAGCAAAAAAACGGAAACGACGGAGAGAAAAAAAAGAAGCGACGAGCGGCAAAAAACGGAAACGCCGGGCAGCAAAAAAACGGAAACAACGAAGAGAAAAAAAAAGAAACAACGAGCGGCAAAAAACGGAAACGACGGACAGAAAAAAAGAAGCGACAGGCGACAAAAAACGGAAGAGACGGGCAGAAAACGGTAAAAAATCGGATGTTAAAAAAATTTTTCCGTGTTATAAAATGTAAAAAAACAACAATGATTACGGAATCAAAAACAATGCTGCGCATCAGTAATTTCAAACTTCCGTTCGGGGAAGACGAAAAAGGATTGCCGGAAAGGCTGGCGGCCGAACTCGGCTGTCCGGTGACGAACGTCAGAATTTTGAAAAAGGCGGTTGACGCCCGTAGCCGGTCGCGGATATGGGCGGTTTATACTTTGGAATTTTCCGTGACTGACGAAGCGTCGCTTTTAAAACAACGGCTTTCTTTTATTGAAAAAAGCGAGCCGGAACCGCGTATCGGCCTGCCGTCGTCCGCGGCTTTTCCGACCCGTCCGCTGGTTGTCGGCAGCGGTCCGGCCGGCATGTTTGCGGCTTTGACTCTGGCTCGTGCGGGAGCCCGGCCGATTGTGCTGGAACGCGGCAAGGCGGTGCCCGAGCGGCAGCGCGACGTGGAAAGTTTCTGGCGCGGCGGCCGTCTGCAAAAGGATTCCAACGTTCAGTTCGGCGAAGGCGGCGCCGGTACTTTTTCCGACGGCAAACTGATGACCGGCATCAAAAAGGATATGTACACGGCCGAAGTTTTTCGCGAGTTGACGGCTGCGGGAGCACCGGAAGAGATTTTGTATCTGGCCAAGCCGCACCTCGGCACCGATCGGCTGGCGCAAATCGTGCAGAATATTCGTGCCGAAATTGTTTCTCTCGGCGGCGAATACCGTTTTCAAAACCGGTTGGAAGATTTGCTGGCTGACGATGACGGTCTGAAAGCTGTCAAAATCCGCGACGCCGGCGGCAGCGTATACGAAGAGCCGGTTTCCGCCCTGGTGCTGGCGATCGGCCACAGTGCGCGTGATACGTTTGAAATGCTCTTCCGCCGCGGGGTGCCGATGACGTCCAAAGCTTTTTCCGTCGGCGTCCGCATCGAACATCCGCAAAGCCTGATCGACCGTGCGGTTTATCATGATTTTGCCGGGCACCCGAAATTGGGAGCCGCCGATTACAAACTGGCCGTTCATCTGCCCGACGGGCGTTCGGCCTATACCTTCTGCATGTGTCCGGGCGGTGTGGTGGTGCCGGCCGCGTCCGAAGAGGGAAGAGTGGTCACCAACGGCATGAGCTATTATGCCCGCGACCGGGAAAATGCCAACTCTGCGCTGTTGGTCGGCGTCGGGCCGGAAAATTTCGGCAGCGATCATCCGTTAAGCGGAATGTATTGGCAGCGGCGGCTGGAGGAAAATGCTTTCCGGGCCGGCGGCAGCACTTATGCGGCACCGGCGCAAAGGGTGGAGGATCTGCTTAAAGGCCGGCCGTCAGTCAAAGGCGGCGAAGTGGTTCCGAGCTATGCCCGCGGCGTGGTCTGGGGTGGTTTTGAGCATGTTCTGCCGGCGTTTGTCACGGAAACGCTGCGCCTGTCGATTGCGGAAATGGATCGGAAACTGCATGGTTTCAACTTTCCCGATGCGGTGATGACCGGGGTCGAAACCCGCAGTTCTTCGCCGATTCGGATTTTACGCGGCGATTCGCTGCAAAGTCCGCTGACGGGGCTTTATCCCTGCGGGGAAGGAGCCGGTTATGCCGGCGGCATCGTTTCCGCCGCGGCGGACGGTATCCGGGTTGCGCTGGCGGTGCTGCAAAAACACGCGGAATAAAAAAATAAGAAAAAGGCGCCGGAATTTGATCCGCCGCCTTTCTTTCGTTCCCTAAAACTATTATTTGGAGTATCTGACTGCTTAGGGACAAAACGCCACCATCGGTTTCGTTTTGTCTCATTTTGACTTTTTTTGTTTTATTTGTCAAATATTAAATCCGAACTCCCGCAAATAATCGGGATAAAAACATAATTATTCAGCTTTGTCAGACGGTTGCTTGTTTTTTGCATATTGAGCGCCGGTCTTGATATCTTGCAGAAAATCTTCCCAGTCCTGTTCGTGGTCCAGTTCTTCGTGCAGAATTTTGCGGGAAATGTGGAAAGTTTCAAAATCTTTTCCCCAGCACATGTCGCATATCTGCTGATAACGTTTGATCGCGCAGCGTTCGGAATCGAGGTTTTGCCGAAGCAGCGTGACGTCAAACGGATCTTCGGGGGCAAGATATTTGCAAGATGCCGTTTTTTCCCAGTCGGCGGGATTTAAAATCGGCGTGCCGCCGAGCTGGATAATGCGGACGGCCAGCCATTCGGCATGTTCCAGTTCTTCTTTGGCGTGTTTCATAAATTCTCCCTGGATTGAAGTGCGCATCGGACCTTCGATTACCTGAGCGCCGATCCAGTACTGATAATAAGCCAGCCATTCTTCGGCAAAAGCCTCGTTTAAGACCTTCAGCAGTTCTTCGTTGTCGATGTTGCTGATTTTTTTGGCCATTTCTCCCATTGTGTTTCTCCTTTTGGTTTAATAAGATTAAAGACTAAAAGGCTAGATAATTGCTGTTAAAGAAAAATCAACCTGTTGCCCTTACAATAAAAGCAATAACGGTTTGTCGAACGAAAGGAGAGAAAAATGGTTTTGATCGCCCCCAGTCTGCTGGCTGCCGATTTCGGTCGGCTGGCGCTGGAAACCGCGGCGGTGGCCGATGCCGGCGCCGACTGGCTGCATTTGGACATAATGGACGGACACTATGTTCCCAACCTGACTTTCGGCCCGGCGGTGGTCAGAAGCCTGCGCGGCGACAGCAGGCTGGTGTTTGATGCTCATCTGATGGTGGAAAATCCCGATAAAATGATCCCCTGGTTTGCCGAAGCGGGCGCCGACGTCATTACCGTTCATGCGGAAACCTGCCCGCACCTGGACCGAACTTTGCAGCAGATTCGCGCCCTCGGCAAAAAGGCCGGCGTTTCGCTCAATCCCGCCACCCCGGAGAGCGTGCTCGAGTATGTGCTGGATCGTCTGGACCTGGTATTGGTGATGACCGTCAATCCCGGTTTCGGCGGACAGGAGTTTATTCCCGCGCAGTTGGAAAAAATCCGCCGGCTGAAAAAAATGATTGCCTCGCGTCCGATTCTGATTGAGGCCGACGGCGGCATCAATGCGGAAACCGCGCCGTTGTGCCGGGCGGCCGGCGCCGACGTGCTGGTGGCCGGCAGCGCCGTTTTCGGCGGCGGCAATTATGTTGCAAACATTGCCGCTTTGCGCTAAAATCAAAATTAAGTTAACCCCGGCACAACAGGAGAACCGAGATGGCTTTGGTGATGGTGATCGAAGACGAAGAAGCGTTGGCGCTGCTTTTGAAGTACAATCTGGAAAAGGAAGGTTTCGACGTGGTGTGGGAATCTTCGGGTAACCGGGCATTGGCGGCAGTGGAAAAATACTGCCCGTCGGTGATTCTGCTTGACTGGATGCTGCCCGAACTTTCCGGCGTGGAAATCTGCAAGATGATCCGCAACAAGCCGGATATTAAGGATATTCCGATCATCATGCTGACCGCCAAAGGGGAAGAGGAAGACAAGATCAAGGGCCTGTCGGCCGGCGCGGACGACTATGTTACCAAACCGTTTTCGGTGCCGGAACTGATGGCCCGGGTGAAAACCAACCTCCGCCGTGCGCCGGAGCTTTTGCCGCAAAAGGAGCTGGTGTTTGAGGATATCCGCATGGATTTGGCGGAAAAAAAGGTTTTTCGCGGCGACAAGTACATTCACCTGGGGCCGACCGAATTCCGGCTGCTGCGGATGCTGATGGAAACTCCGGGCAAAGTGTTTTCCCGCGAATTTCTGCTCAAAAACGTCTGGGGCAACAACATTTACGTGGAGTCGCGCACGGTTGACGTGCATATCCGCCGCTTGCGCAAGTCCTTAAACGAATTCGGCCCCGATTATATCCGCACGGTGCGGGCAACCGGTTATGCGATTGACAACAGCCTGGGCGAAGAAGACGCCGACGGGGAAAAATAAGTTTTGCCCAAATGTTGACAAAAATTTGGAATTGCCTATAATGGAAAATAACAGAGATTATTTTCACTAAATTTATACGATATGACAAAAACAAAAGCTAAAACCGTTACCTGCTTTCTGCTGGGTGCGGAAGGTGTCGGTGTTCTCGCCGCTTTCGTAGTAAGTGTGTTAACGATTGCCGAATGGGGCGGGGCGTCAATTTCCGGTTACGGCAAATGGATCGTGTGCAACGGATTTTATCTGCTGTCCGCCATGGCGCTCTTTTACGGGTTCGTTTTCCGTCCGATCCGCCGCAAGGCCGTTGAAACTTTCAGTTCCGTCATTCATTTCGGCCGCTGGACCTTCTATGCGGAAGGCGCTGCCGTTCTGACGTTTGCGCTTTGCGGATATTTGCACTGGTTCTGGCTTTCCATGCCGGCGCTTGCCGTTTATTCGGGCTGGAAGCTGATAGAGATTGCCGGCGACAGCCTGCTGCTGAACCGCTGCGGTGCCGTTTCCTGAAAGAACGGACCGGCAATGGAAGAAAAAAGGTTAGCGTAATGAAACGCTAACCTTTTTTGTGTGTCCGGCGGGATCATTCGGCGCTTCCGGCAACGATCCAGGCGTTTCCGTTCAGGTCGAAGGCCACGGTTCGTCCGTCGGCGGCGGAAATTTCGAACATTTTGCCGCTGCGGGCTTTGCCGGCGTTGAGCGCGGGCAGAAGCGAAAGGCAGTAGCGGCTTCTTTCCTGATATCCGTCGCCAAAGCGCTTGACTACCGTCAAAATGCCGTTTTGCCGGTCGAAAGAGGTTGCTTCCACTTGCTTCAGTTTGCAGTTTTCGATTATTTTCAAACGCTGAGCCTGAATTTTTTCATCCGAGCGGGTGGCATAACTGACGGCAAAAAATACCGCGAAAAACACACACATTATCCAAATCATCAGTTTGGAATATTTTCTGTTTTTTCTCATATTATAAAAATTAATAATTATTGTTAACGTTATGATTATAGCTTCGATCGTTTCTTCTGTCTATGAAAAATGTTTAAACCCCTTGCTAAGCGCCGACTTTTGCGGCATTATAAACGAAAAATCATAAGGGAAAAATAAAAAGATGAGCTTGAAATTTGAAATTCTCGGCCGTTCCGGCAAAGCCCGCCGCGGACGTCTTCATACCAAACACGGAATTGTCAACACCCCTGCCTTCATGCCGGTCGGCACCTGCGCCACGGTCAAGGCGATGATGCCGGAGTCGGTGGCGGCAACCGGCGCGGAGATACTGCTCGGCAACACTTATCATCTGATGCTCCGTCCGGGCGCCGATCTGGTGGAAAAAATGGGCGGCCTGCACAAGTTTATGAACTGGCCGAAGCCGATTTTGACCGATTCCGGCGGTTTTCAGGTCATGAGCCTGACCGGCCTGCGCAAACTGAGCGAAGAAGGGGTGGAGTTCAGTTCTCACGTTGACGGCAAAAAATATTTCCTGTCGCCCGAAGAGTCGATGAAAATCCAGCATAAGCTTGATTCCAACATTACCATGTGTCTGGACGAATGCGTCAAGCTGCCGGCCGCTTACGAAACGGTGAAAAAATCGGTGGAAATGTCCATGCGCTGGGCCAAACGAAGCAAAGACGCCTGGATTAACCGCGAGGGATACGGCATTTTCGGCATCCAGCAGGGGGGAGATTATCGGGATTTGCGCGCCTGGTCGGCGGAACGGTTGAAAGAAATCGGCTTTGACGGTTATGCCATCGGCGGACTGGCGGTCGGCGAAGGGCAGGAAAAAATGTTTGAAGTGCTGGATTATGCGCCGGGAATGCTGCCCGACGACAAGCCCCGCTACCTGATGGGCGTCGGCCGGCCGGACGATATCGTCGGTGCCGTTTTGCGTGGGGTCGACATGTTCGACTGCGTGATGCCGACCCGTTCCGGCCGCACCGCCCAGGCGTTTACCCGTTTCGGCACGATCAATATCCGCAACGCCCGCCATCGTGAAGATCCGCGGCCGTTGGAAGAAGGATGCGACTGCCCGCTCTGCACCAACTATACCCGGGCTTATCTGCACCACCTGCAAAAAGCCAACGAAATTCTGGCGGTGATGCTGCTTACCTGGCACAATATCCGTTATTATCAGCGGCTGACGGCGGGGCTGCGGGCGGCGATCGAAAACGATGCGCTGGAAGATTTCGCCGCTGCGTTTTACGCCGATCAGGCCAAAGGCGACATTGAGGAGGTATGAACATGACGAATGAGGAAAAAGGCTGTGTCCGTTCAACCAAAAACCTGCGGGTCTGCGTTTCCGGCGGACACTGTGACGGCAAAGATCCCGCCTATGTCGAGGAATGCTACAAAATGGGAGCCAAAATCGCCAAAATGGGCTTCCGCCTCGACTACGGCTTTTCCAATTCCGGAGTGATGGGCGCGGTTGCCCGCGGCGTGCTGGACAACTGGCGGGAACGTCAGGACAAGTATTACGGCGACGTCACGCCGATCGTCGGCGTTACCACCCGCGAATATTACGAACTTTATGAAAAAGACGAAGTGTTGCAGCAGATCAGCGAGGTCGTGGTGGAAGATACGCTCGAAAACCGCAAGATCAAACTGCTGGAAGCCGACATCGTGGTTTTTGCCCCTGGCGGCGTCGGCACTCTGGACGAACTGGCTTACGACTGTGTGGCAATGCAGGACGGTTTTTTGAAAACCAAGCCTTTTATCATTTATAACGTCAACGGTTTTTTCTATCATATTCTGGAATATCTGAAAGTCCTGGCCGCAAGCGGTTTTGCCTCGCCGGTGCCGTTTATTGTGGTGGACGACAGCGAAGAGCTGGAAACGGCCTTTCGTCTGCTCCGGATGCGCTACAACAACTGCGCCGACGCCAGAGAAGCTTATGCCAACGCCCGCCAGCTGGCGTATGAACTGCCGTATTTTTTGAAAAAGAAAACCGACAGCAGCGTCCATGTGGAAGACATCTGGGCGGAAATGAAGGAAATTGAGGCTTCGGGCGGCGAAGAGCAAAAACAGGCGCTGGCCAGCGAGATTGAACAGGCTTATCTGGAAAAGGAAATCGAACGCATGTACGACCGTCTGGCCAAAACCGGGCGCGATACGGCGATTGTCAGCGACAAACTGACCCGCCTGAAACAAAGGAAGAAAAAATGGAAATAAAAACCATCCCTTCGTCGGTGTGGATTTTTCTCTGGCACTATTTTTCCCGGCAGAAGCTGTTGTTTTTTGCCAACCTCGGCGCTATAATCGCCGGCGAGTTTCTAGTGCGGCTGTCGCTTTACTACGCGGCGGAAATCGTCGGCGTCATTTCTGCCGGCATCGACCGCGCCGAAGCCCTGAAACAGGCGCTGGCGCTGGTGGTGATCGCTTCCGCGCTGCTTTTGCTGAAAAGCCTGGCGCAGAACATGATCTGTTTCCTTGAGGCGCGTTTTATGCCGAACTGCGTCGCCAACGTGGCCAAGGATTTGTTTGATTATGCCCATCGGCATTCGACCGCCTTTTTTGCCGAGGAAATGGCCGGCAACATTTCGGGCAAGACCAAAACCATCATCGACAGCATTTATCCGATGTATTACAATCTGGTGTGGGGTTTTCTGACCCCGCTTTCCGCCATGCTGATCACCATCGGCTTCGTGCTCAAGGTCAACCCGGTGCTGGCATTGCTTCTGCTGATACTCAACCTGGCGGTAATTTATGTAATCTATCGTTTGAGCCGGGGGATGGTTCCGGTTTCCGAAAAGCGGGCGCAGACCATGTCGGAAGCCAACGGCGTGCTGGTCGACAGCATCACCAACGCGGGGCTGGTCAAAAACTTTGCCAATTATCGTTTTGAACGCCGGCATTATTTCAAATTCATGAAAACGGCGGCGGCTGCCGACCGGGCGGAAACCAAAAAATTCGGCGAAATTTTTATCTGGCAGAACCTGTTTCGCGCCTTGGTGCAGGTTTTGTTTTATGCGCTGCCGGTGTGGTACTGGTATATCGGGGCAATCAGCGTTGCCGACTTTGTGCTTTTGCAGTCGCTGATTGCGATTTTAAGCAACACTTTCAGCATGTTGTCCATGAATTTTATGCAGTTTTTCAAAGTCTACGGCAGCATCCGCGACGGATTGAAACTGCTGTCCAAACCCTGCGATGTCAATGACGTTTCCGGCGCGGTCAAACTGAAGGTGGACAACGGGGCGATTGAGTTTGCCAACATCAATTATCACTACAAAGGCGCCCGTTTTTTGTTTGAGGGGTTCAATCTGCGGATTGCCGGCGGCGAAAAGATCGGTCTGGTCGGCCGTTCGGGATCGGGCAAGTCGAGTCTGATCAAGCTGCTCTCCCGCTATTACGACATCCAGCGCGGCAAAATTACGATTGACGGACAGGACATCTCCGGTGTTACCCAGGAAAGCCTGCGCCGGCAGATTGCGCTGATCCCTCAGGATCCGAGCCTGTTTAACCGCAGCATTATGGAAAACATCCGCTACGGCCGGCCGCAGGCCACCGACGAAGAAGTGTTCGACGCCGCCCGCCGGGCCTATATTCACGATTTTATTATGCGCCTGCCGGAAGGTTACCAAAGCAAAGTCGGCGAACGCGGCGTAATGCTTTCGGGCGGAGAACGGCAGCGGATCGCGATTGCCCGCGCCATTCTTAAAAACGCGCCGATTCTGATTTTGGACGAGGCGACGTCGGCTCTTGACAGCGAAAGCGAAAAATACATTCAGGAATCCTTGAAAAGCCTGATGGCGGACAAAACCGTCATTGCCATTGCCCACCGGCTTTCCACCTTAAAAGAGATGGACCGGATTATCGTGATGGACAAGGGCAAAATCGTCGAAAGCGGTTCGCATGCCGCGCTGATCCGCAGAAAGGGCGTCTATTGGGGCTTTTACGCCATGCAGTCGTCCGGTTTTATCGAAGTTGACGAGGATACGCCATGCTCAAAATAATCTGGTCGTTCTTTTTCCTTTCCGCTTTTGCCGGTGCTCTCTGGCAGAGTTTGGACGGCAACTGGGCCGTCTGGAACGAGTTGACCGCCGCCCTTTTTGCTTCGGCCAAATCCGCCTTTTCGATTGCGCTGAACCTGACCGGGTTGCTCTGTCTGTGGCTTGGTTTGTTGAAAATAGCCGAACGGTCCGGCATTACGGAAGCTCTGGCGCGGCTGCTGCGGCCGCTGTTTGCGCGGATCATGCCCGGCGTGCCGGCCGATTCGCCGGCCGTCGGTTCAATGGTGATGAACATTGCCGCCAACGTGCTCGGGCTGGACAACGCGGCGACGCCGGCCGGGTTAAAGGCGATGGAACAACTGCAGGCGGATAACCCGCATAAAGACACCGCTTCCGATGCGCAGATTATGTTTATGGTGATCAATTCTTCCGCGGTAACGCTCATCCCGATTACGATTCTGATGTACCGTTCGGAACTCGGCAGCGAAAATCCGGCGGCCGTTTTCGTGCCGATTCTGCTGTCGACTTCGGCATCCACCCTGGTCGGTTTTTTGTCCGTGGCGGTGGTGCAGAAACTCAATGTTTTCAACCGGGTGGTGCTTGGCTGGCTGTTTTTTGCCGCCGTTGCGGTCGGCGCCGCGGCCTGGGGATTTCTCCGGCTGCCGGCCGGAGAGCGGACTTTGATTTCGACTGCCGCCGGCAACATGATTCTTTTTTCGACGGCTGTGTTTTTCATTTTGTGGGGATTGTGGAAGAAAAAGGATGTCTACGAATTGTTTGTTGAAGGCGCGAAAGAAGGTTTTAAAATTGCCGTCACGATCATTCCCTATCTGGTGGCGATGCTGACGGCGATTGCCGTATTTCGCGCTTCGGGAATGTTTGATCTGCTGCTTGCCGGCATGGAAAAGATATTGTCCGGGCTGGGATGCGATACCGGTTTTGTGCCGGCGCTTCCGACCGCGCTGATGAAGCCGCTTTCCGGCAGCGGCGCCCGGGCCATGATGATCGAAACCATGCAGACCTACGGTGCTGACAGTTTCCCCGGTTTTGTCGCCTCAATCGTTCAGGGGTCGACGGAAACCACCTTTTATGTGCTGGCGGTTTATTTCGGTGCGGTAAAGATAACGAAAACCCGTTCGGCGCTGCCCTGCGCGCTGCTGGCCGATCTGGCCGGAATTGTTACCGCCATTGCCGTCGGCTATTGCTTTTATGACGGCTGATTTTCCTGTTTGCCTGAAAACGTAAAACCCCGTTGATTTTCAACGGGGTTTTACGTTATTTGCCTGTAGCATAAAAAGGTACGATAAAATGCGGCGGAAATCAAGACGAAAAAACAAGGGAAAGCGGGGAAAAACGATATAACCATTTATCGTACAATATTTTACATCACCTGAACGAAATATATGGATAAAGGGGAAAGGTCATGAAAATATTGTATAAAACCATGGGATTGGAGCTTTTGTCCGCGTGCCTGTGCCTGTTGTGTGCGGCGCCGGCTTCGGCCAAGGTCTGCTTTGTCGGCGAGGAAAACTGTACCGGCGGCGGCAGTTTTGAGGATTATAAAGATCCGGGTGAGGACGGCAAATTGTGCGAGGCCGAGGGGTATATGCTAAAAGACAATTGTACGGCCGATCAGGCAAAATACGTTGCCGGCTATTGTCCCTACAATAATGCGTACGTAAGGTGCTGCGGCAAAGAATATGCTTATGATTTGTGCAGTTATCCGCTGGTTCCCGACGGCAAATGCGGCGGCAAGCACAAATGCGTTTGTGACGCCAAATTCCCTTTTAACGACAAATATGAAGAAACTTCCTGCAAAATCAAGTATCCGGGGGCGATTGCCGACGGCGGGTCCTGCGTTCAGACCGGATATGACGCCAAAAGCGGCGGCAGTATAACCGATATTTATTTTTCGGAATGCGTCTGCAATCCGGCCATTTACCGTTATGTTAAGGAAGACTGCATCAACGGAACCGAACCTTCCGACGACGGTTGCACCGGCACCGACGGCATCACCCGTTACGGGTCCTGCATCTGCAATCGGGAAAAGTACGAGTTTGCGGCCGGCGACTGCGAATTCGGCGGCAATATCGACAAGAAGGAATATTACTGCATTCAGGGCGGCGCCTATTATTTTGACCGCTGTTACGAATGCGACGCCTATCCGGCAACGACGCTTGACCATGTTTTGGGCGGCGAGGGCGTCGGGTATGAAAAATGCACCTACGGCAAAAGATACAGGATTTTGCAATGCGAAGCCGGCTATCGTCCGGGCAAAGACGGCGGCAACTGTCGCGAATTGACCTGCGAGGAAGCGGTAGACGAATGGCTGACCACTTATCCGGAACAGAAAGAACGCTACACGCTGCTGGCCAGCCCCGGCAATATTCAGGACAGCAAGCTGGTAAACGCGACCAGCAATGCTGCCAATATCAAAACCAAAAACGTTATTTTGGGCGACGATCAGACGCTGACGCATATTTATGCCGGCATCAATTACTACGGCGCCAGCGCTTTCGGTAAAGAAAGAGGCGGTTATATGAAAGAGCGCTGCAAAACCAGGCCGAACATTGTTTATAATTCTTCCGAAAACGGATTCTGGATCCCCAAACATTCTCCTTTCGGTTGGAGTCAGTCGACCAAAGGATCGGTCAAGCTCTATGGCTTAAAGCTGGATATGACGAAGTTGAAAGGAACTTTTTCTACCACTTACGGTATTGAGGCCCGCAATGTAGACATTACCGCTAAAAACTGGACGATTCCGGCTTCCGTCGACTATGCGCCGAAATTTATGTACGATGCCAATTACGACAACGAAGGTTATGAGGCAATGCCGGCGATCAACATTACCGGAACGCTGACGATCCAAAGCCCGGTTACTTTTGACGGCATGTCTTTTAACAAGGAAGACGCCTATGCCGGCAGAGGAAGCGTTAGAATAGAAGTCCCGTCGTCTTATAAAGGACAAACGATTGCAACCTTTAAATTTAAAGAAGATCAGGAATTTCATGCCGGTTCAATTTATATGTATCCTAATGATGATAGTGATTGCGGTAATGATAAAATAAATAATTGTTATACCGATTATAATACAACGGTTCAATTCCAAGGGCCTTCAGGGGAAAATCCGGCCAATGTGTACACCTATATATATCTTGGTTACGGTTACAAGGATAAATACAAAGGATCTCACAATATGTTTGCTCAAATATCCGGCCATTTGATCTGGAATCTTTATAAAGGCAGCAGCAATTACAGAATCTATCTCTCTCCGGGAAGTAAAATTTATTCTACAGACTATGGAGCCGGGGAATATGCCCGGATCAAGCGCGGCAGCGATTCCAAATTAGGCTGGTGTAAAATGGATGAAAGTCAGTTGTATGCGGATAGAAAGAAAGATGCTTGGCTGTGTACGGATAGCTGTACAAACAGACAAAAATGGAATGCCGATTATTACATGGTATGCGGAATCGATAAAAGCCTGTCTGCCAATCAACAGTTTAGCGGTTGGTATACTGTTAAAGGAGCAACGAGATGTGGTTGTTCTCAACAAACGACAACTATTTCAGGATGCTCTTATTCGGCAGGCGGTTGGACACAGGTACCTATCAGTTGCGGTGACAGCAAACTGTAAATTTTAACCCCCGCCCGTTGCCCGGATAAGTTCGGGTGATACAAATCCCCTTTAGGGCGGGGCCCTCTCAATACGGGGCGGGGAGGAAAGTTTGAAGGTTAAAGCTTTCCACCCCGCGGATCCCGGATCTTTTGCTTAAATGTCTGCCGGACGGAAAACGGCAAAGTTTCAAACAAAAATTATTATCTGCAACTATTTGACTTTTCTTATTATCTGAAGAGAGAACCGGCAATGTTTGCAAAAGCCGGTTTGTCGGCTCAGGCAAGTGCGGTTTTCATAAGATAAAAAGCAGTAACAGGAACAAAGACAGTGAACTTAAAATAAAAACAATTGTTAAACACTTAAACTCCTTTTTTATATGAAAACAAAAAGCTTATGGTTTGCAACGGCAGCAGCTGTCGTTCTTACCGGAATGACGATGATGACTTCCTGCAGCAAGGACGATTA
>MNTV01000021.1 GCA_001917175.1 Azospirillum sp. 51_20 | reverse complement strand
TGTTCCGGTCATAGCGGTAATACAGACCGGCCAGATAGGAATCGATGTCGATTTCCGAACCGACGGTCGAGTAGTAATGTTTGCCGTCGCCGTTCATGTCGTAGTTGCCCTTGCGGTAGGACACAAACAGACCGAGCTTGTTGTTAAGGTCATGCTGCAAATCGCCGCCGGCCTCAATACCCCAGACGTCGGCGTCAACGTCAAACGGCGAGTCAATGTTGGAGGTATAATAGGTCGGATTGATCCACAAGTTGTGATCCGCTTCGGTTTTTATCGTCTGGCCGGTAACGTTGTCAACCACACTCCGGGTCTGTTCGATTGCCGCCGCAGATAAAGCGCCCATGGCGACAACTTCCGGCGCAACTTTGCTGCCGTCGATTGTCGGCAGATCCGGAATATCCGGCAGGTCCGGATCGGGAATATCCGGCAGATCGGGCTGACCGGGTTTTTCCGGTTTGATGTCTTTGTCCGGGTTTTCGACATCGCCCATCGTCAACCCCCATTGGTTTTGATTTTCACCGGTTTGTGTATAGGCTATTTCATACATATACGGACTACCGTATACTCGGAAGATCGAAAAAGAATCTTTGTTTCCGGTCGTATCGTTGACCGATTGTGCAAACAAAACGGATTCTTTGCCGCGGATGTCGCTCTGCGAGGATGAGTAAACCACCAGTTTGGTCTGCCCTTCGACATTGCCGTTGATGTTGAGCAGGTCGGCGCTCATGTTGTCGGGATCAATGTCGATATGCAGATAACTGTTATTGGCATTGTACCCTTTCAGATTAACCGTTTCCGTATAACCGTCGGCTATGTCAAAAGCGGCGTTATTCAAAGAAAGCGAGGTCACGGCCTCGGTGCCGCTGCCGGGTTTGAAGGCGCCCCTGCCGTTCCAGTTGTTGGCGGTCTTGTTTTCGTGCTGGTAAGCGCCGAAGCGAAGGGTGGTTCCCTCAACGGTGACTTTGCCGGCGTTGACAACGTCGTTGTTAATTGCCACATACTGGTCGCTTAATCCGTATTCGTCAAACTTCGCGTCGCCTTTGAACAACAGGTTGTAGGTTTTGGAATAGTCCTGTTCCATGGAAAGGGAAAAAGATGACAAATCAATGTTTATTTTTGCCGTGTCGATGGTATCGTTAACCGTAACCGATCCGCCGCCGGTGGTATCAAATTCGATTGAATTGTATTCGCCGAGCTGGCTGCCCAGCATGTTTTCGATCAGATCGGGAAGACGTACGACGGATAAGGCGTTGTAAATTTTGCCGCGGCTGTCTTCGGTATAGTTTCCGGAAAATATCAGATCCTTGTTTCTTGTCTGAATGCGGACCGGCTGCGCGGTTACGGATTCTCCGTCAGGCGAAGGCGCGTAGCCGACAACGGCGGCAATTGCCCCGCCGGAAGCAATGCCGTCGGCTGCTTTCGCGCAGTTGTTCGCAAAACTGCCGTTAACCGTAAGGGCAGAAGGAGAGTCGGAGCCGACAAACATTCCCAAAACGCCAAGATCGGCAATTGCTCCGCCGGCGGCCGTTTTTTCACCTTCTGCATAATTGCCGACAAAGTTACCCGTCAGATCGCCGATCAGTCCGACATTAAATATGGCGCCGCCGCCGGTATTTTCCGCTTTGGCGTAGTTGCCGCTGAAGTTGCCGTTGATATTGCCGATTTGCGCAATGTTGATAATGGCGCCGCCGGCCGTTCCCGGCATGCCGGTTTCAATGCCGTTGTCTATGGAAGTGTTGCCGTAAAAGCTGCCGTTGATGCTGCCGATGACAGAGTTGGGCGTGTTTAAGATTGCGCCGGCTATTGCGGAGCTGTTGTTGATGAAGTTGCCGGTGATGTTGTTAAATTCCGCCTGATCGACGCCGATTGCACCGGCCATGGCATCGCTATGGTTGTTGATGAAGTCCCCGGTCAGATTTTCGACGGAACCGTGGTCTTTCCAGATTGCTCCGCCGCGGCCGGTTGACGAATTGTTGATGAAATTGCCGTTCAGGTTGCCAATGGCACCCCAACCGTAAACGGCGCCGCCTTCTTCGGCCGTATTGCCGATAAAGTCGGCATAAACGTCATAATGTCCTGAACCGTATAATGCGCCGCCCGTTCCTTCGGCCGAATTGTTGATAAAAACTCCTCTGATGCTGCTGCCTGTTTGACCAGAACCGCCAAAGTAAACGGCACCGCCGTCGCCTGTGGTGGCACGGTTGCCGATAAAGTTGCCGCTGATGCTGCCGACAGTGGCGGTTCCGAGACTTGCAGAATGGTCAATTGCCCCGCCGCTGCTTCCGGTATTATTGACGAAGTTGCCGCTGATGTTGCCGATTTTGACAACATTGGTGTTGCCGTTTCCGGTTCCCAGATTGTCGGCGCGGTTGACAATGGCGCTGCCGCTGTTGCCGATAAAATTGCCCGTGATATTGCCGATGACGGCGGTACCGTGAAAGCCAAAGTTGTAAATGGCGCTGCCTTCATTATTGATGAAGTCACCGGTAATGTTGCCGACGGTTCCTTTGTTGAAGATCGCGCCGCCTTGAGCGACAGCCGTTTGATGACTGCCCGATCCGTCGATGACGACCTTAACGCTGTTGCCGATAAAATCCGCGTTGATTTCGTCAATCGTGCCGCTGTTGTAAATTGCCCCGCCTTGCAAAAAATAATATTTGTAGCTGTCGTCGCTTTTTGTTATTTGCGCGGTAACGCTGTTGTTTTTGAACACTTGGTTAACGACGGAGCCGCCGTTGCCGGTGTTATTGAGGGCGCTGCCGCCGGCCTGTTCGGTCAAGTCGGCCGGGTTGGCAGTCTGATATTTTTTACTTTTGTCCGCAACAATTGTAAAGTCTTGAGGTTGATTGTAGGAAAATTGATAATATTTCATATTTTTGTCGGACAATTTCAGCGCAATAACATTATCATCGTCTTTTTTATCTTCTCCGACCTCCTGCCAGTTGATATGGTTGAGACTTTCAAGACCGGGGAATTTGAAGTCAAATTTGTAATATGCCGTTTCCGTTTTGCCGTTTGTTCCGAGAGTTTGCAGCGAAAAGTCATGATCATCGGCGCTTCCCTTTTCATAAGTCAGATTACCGCCTTTGAGTAAAGAAACGTTAAAGCCGTACTTTTGGCCGTTCAGTTCAAATATGCCGTTTGCATCTTCTTTCAGGTTGTCGTCCGAAGTTCCCGCCAGGGTCGCAAGCAATGCCGCATCATCGCCCGATGGGGTAAGGTAATAATTTTTGTCACCGATCTTCACTTCAACCGCGCCCTCGGGCAAATCGCCCACCAGTTCGCTTAAAGCGAAGTTTCCGCTCAAACCCGCCGCTTCGCTTTTAATAGTGTCCGGCGTCGGCGTCAATGCTGCCGCCCCCGCCGGCGAACTCAAAAACGTTGTCGCCAGCAGAAAAAGTCCGATAGTCTTGTTTGTCGTCATCTTTTGTCCTTTATAATAGTTATTGACAAATTTTTCCGTTATTCTCAAAAATGCTTCTTTTTATCGATCCTTTTTTTGAACTAAAACAAAAGGTTATTGTCTGCATTTTTAAAGACGAAAAATTTGTTAAAAAATAACAATTTAGATGACTTTTGATAAATTTTCTGATATAATATTTCCTGTGACAAAAAAAGGATCCTTTTTTTGCCGCGGGACTGTGCAGGTCGGTGAATAAAGGGCTTGTGTGCCACAAAAAAAGCTCCGGTTTCCCGGAGCGCGTCTTGTCTAAACTCTTTCATATTCCAGAAAGACGGGGCGTCTGCCTTCGCGCAGCGCTTTTTGCTGATATTTGGTTTTGACCCAGTCTGCGGGTTCGTGTTTCCAATCGCTGCCGCAAACGGCCGTCCAACGGAAGTTTTTGTTTTCGTGCATCTGTCTTAAGGTCCAGCGCTTGTATACCGGGTGGTCGGTAGCGATCAGCAGTTTGCCGCCGGGTTTTAAAATCCTTGCCAGCTGCTTTAAATTGTCCGGATTGACGAAACGCCGGCCGGCATGGCGTTTTTTCGGCCACGGATCGGGAAAAAGCAGGAATATCCCGTCAATTGAAGCGTCGGGCAAAAGCGGAAACAAAAGCCTGATGTCGTCGCCGTAAACGCGGATGTTGTCGCGCCTTTCCGGCAACAGGGAAATGTTTTCGGTGATTTCCGAACCTTCCTTAATGCCGGTGACAAGACTGAGCAGGTTGGCGACGCCGTTTTGGAAGACTTCCGCGCCGATGTAGCCGTTTTCCGGATGGAGAGCGGCGATGCCGGCCAGATGGACGCCGTCGCCGAAACCGATTTCCAGACAAATTTTTTCAGGGATGATGCCAAAGGCGAGCGGTTTTTGCGGATCAAGCGCCACCCGGGGCAGAAAATCTTCAAGCAGCGCGGTTTTGGCTTTGCGGATGCGGCGGCCTTTACGGCGGCCGAAAAAATGCGGTTTGTCGTCTAAAAACATGCGGTCAGTTCCTTGATTAAGTCGGTTTTTTCCCAGGAAAATTCTCCGTTCGTTCCCGGTTTGCGGCCAAAATGCCCGTAAGCTGCCGTCGGCGTATATATCGGCCGGCAAAGCTGCAGGCGGTCGATGATGCCCCGGGGGGTGAGGTCGACCAGTTCGGGAATTTTCTTCAACAGCGCCTGCTCGTCGATTTTGGCGGTGCCGCGGCAGTCAATGAACAAAGACAACGGATCCGCTCGGCCGATGGCGTAGGATATTTGCAACAGACATTCGTCGGCCAGCCCGGCGGCGACGATGTTTTTGGCCAGGTAACGCAGCATATAGGCGGCGGAACGGTCGACTTTGCTCGGGTCTTTGCCGGAAAAGGCGCCGCCGCCGTGCGGGGCATAGCCGCCGTAGGTGTCGGCAATGATTTTGCGTCCGGTCAGGCCGCAGTCGCCGTCGGGGCCGCCGATGACGAAACGTCCGGCCGGGTTGATCAGATATTCCGTCCGGGAGGTTAAAAGTTCGGCAGGCAGGCTTTGCCGGATAACGGGCATTATTTTTTCGCGGATTTCGCCGGTTGAGAGCCCCGCCCGGTGCTGGGCGGAAAGGACGACGGAACGGATGCCGACGACCTCGTTGCGATCGTTGTATTCGAGCGTAATCTGCGATTTGGCGTCGGGCTCCAACCCCGGAAGGGAAGCCTGCCGCAGATTCTCCAGCAGCCGGTTGGCCAGCCAGACGGCAAGCGGCATGTATTCGCTGTCAAAACCGTGTTCTTTTTCGGCATAGCCGAACATAATGCCCTGGTCGCCGGCGCCGCAGTCTTTGATGCCGGCGGCGATGTCGGCCGACTGGCAGTGCAGCAGGTCGGTGATTTGCACGTTTTTATAACTGAATCCGGGCTGATCATAACCGATCGTTTTTATCAGGGTGCGGACGGCATTTTCAATTTCTTCCGCCTGCGGACGGTTGTTGCCGAGCGTTTCTCCGGCGATGACGATCCGTCCGGTCGTCGCCATGGCTTCGATCGCCGTGTGAGCCGTCGGATCAGCGGCCAGAAACAGATCAAGCAGAGTATCCGAAATCTGGTCGCAGATTTTGTCCGGATGGCCGGCGGAAACCGCTTCGCTGGTGAAAAGGTAACTCATTGTCAGGTTGTTCCCGTGGTTGGAGGGTTGTCGTTTTCCGATATAATAAAAAGCCGGCGGGGAAAACGCCAGCTTTTTTTAAATGCATGTGCGTATTTTGTTATTCTTCGTCGCTGTCCTGACCACGGTCGCTGGTGGTTTTTGACATGGTGACGATCAGATCAAAGAGATATTTTGCCGCTTTGCGGTTGGGAATGCGGTAATAGGCTTTGACCAACTCCAGCGTTTCCTGTCGTTTCATCGGATCCATGTCGATTTCCTCATGACTTTCTTCAAAACAGAGGGCGCTTTCCGGCGCGCTGAAAACGCGGGGACTCTGCTGGGCGACTTCCCGGTCCATGTCTTCGTAGAAAAAGTTTATCGGTACGTCCAACACCTTGCTGATGTCCCACAGGCGGCTGGCGCCGACGCGGTTGTTGCCGCGTTCGTATTTCTGGACCTGCTGAAAAGTCAGCCCCAGCAGGGAAGCGAGCTTTTCCTGCGAATAGCCGAGCAGGGTTCTGCGCAGACGGATGCGGTTGCCGACGTGGACGTCGATCGGATTGGGTTGCCCGCTTGGGGTGCGGCCGCGGCTGGCCTTTTTGGATTTAGTCAAATTCATCTCATTCTCCACAAAATTACTTTTGTCATAATGCAATTTTTAGTGGTTAATGTCAATGTTTTTATATAATATTTTATATAGCAATTTGATTTACAAGAATTAAATATTATTTTTGCCGGACAGGGAGCGTTTTTCAGGCCGAACGTTTTGACAGTGCATAGGCGGTTATGACAGTAAGAAAACAAAGCAGCATAACCGTCAGATTATGATATTTTGAGTAGGGCGTTTCGACCGACGGCGACTGCGGCAGTGGGAAGTCCAGCGTTCCGGAAGCGTTCAACGGCAGCCTGCGGAGGACGACGCCGGTTTTGGAAATGAGGGCGCTGATGCCGGAGTTGGCCGCACGTACGACGGTCAGCCCTTCTTCCACCGCGCGCATGCGGGCGGCGACCAGATGCTGACGGGGGCCGGCGCTGTCGCCGTACCAGCCGTCGTTGGTCAGGTTGAGCAGCCATTGGGGACGTTGTGCGGGATCGGTAACCGCGGCCGGGAAGATGATTTCGTAACAAATGAGGATGCCAAACGGCGGAATTTGCGGCAGGACGACGGTGGAAGGACCGGTGCCGGGCATGAAGTCGGCGATGACGTTGGTTACCGGTTTTAAGCTTTCCGGCAGGTACTGCCGCAAAGGGACATATTCGCCGAAAGGCACCAGATGCGATTTGCCGTAGGCGGCGGCGACCCCTTTGCCGTCAAGCGCCTGCATGGCATTGAGCGGCCGCCATTTTTCTCCGTCGTAAACATAGTCGAGCGCGCCGGTGACAAGGTATCCGCCGGCCGGTACCGCCTGCAGAAGCTGTTCAAGATACTGCGGCTGCAAACTGAGGACAAAGGGGTTGGCCGTTTCTCCCCAGATGATCATGTCTGTTTGCGGGGCAAGGTCTTGAACGGACATTTGAATATAAGTCTGCAAATTTTGTTCCAGCATTTCCGGTTTCCACTTCATTTGCTGGGGAATGGCCGGCTGGACAATTCGGATGTTGACGTCGGAGAAGCTCCCGTCGGGGTATCGGTCGAGACGAAGGCTGCCGTATGCAAACAGCAGTGTCGGGATCAGTGCGGAAAAGAGAGCGGCGGAAACAAGGTTTTTCCTTCCGGGGCAAAATAACGGAATGCCCCAGACACCGGCGGCGATGACGGTGAAAAGCGAAAGCCCGTAAGTTCCGAACAGCGCGGCGGCCTGAATGGCGCTGTCGCTGAATGCCCAGACGGTACCCAGCAGATTCCAAGGGAAACCGGTAAAGATGAAACTGCGGATCCATTCGAAAAACGTCCAGGCTGCGGCAAAAGCCAGCAGTCTGGGCCAATTGCCTTTGAAAAAGCGGCAGAACAGGGCGGGAAAGGCGGCGAACAAACCGAAAAAGCCGCCGCTGCCGGCAAAACACAACGGGATCAGCCAGCCCAGACGGGGCAGATCCATCATCAGCGCGTTGTTGATCCAGAAAAGACCGCAGGCAAAATGGCCGAAACCGAACCAATAGCCGACGGCAAAGGCTTTTTTCGGCGACGGGCTTGCCAGCAGCAGAAACATCAGTCCGCCGAAGGCGGCTGCCAGCAGCGGCAACAGATAATAAGGCGGCAGCGCGGCAACCGACAGACAGCCGAGTGCCAGTGCCGAAGTTTTTGGAAAGTTTGCGAGCAGCCGCTTTGTTTTGTTGAGCCAACACATGAATCTGATTGCCGAAGTGGTTGATGCCGTATTTGTATAAAAATGTCTTCTCCGCTCCCGGAAGGCGGCGGCCGGCGGGAGGGAGAAGGCCGTTGTTATTCTTTTTCCCCGTAAGGATCGGCGATGTTGAATTCCGCCAGCAGCCGGGTTTCCAGCGCTTCCATTTCCTTTCGTTCCTCTTCTTCCGTGTGGTCGTAGCCGAGCAGGTGGAGGATGCCGTGAACGAGGATGTGAATGTAATGCTCCTTAAAGCCGATTTCCAGTTCCGCGCTTTGGGCGGCCATGGTTTCAAAGGCGATGATGATGTCGCCGAGTTCGACTTCCGTCATTTCCGGCAGGGCGTCGAAAAAGTCGTCGTCGTCAATGTTGGCAAAGGAAAGCACGTTGGTCGGCTTGTCAAGATTGCGGAATTGGCGGTTGAGGGCTTGTATTTCTTCGTCGCCGCCGAGTTCGACATTGAGGCCGACTTCTTTTTTGCCTTGCAGAAATTCCGGTTTCAGTCGGTTAATGACGGTTTGAAAAACGTTTTCCGAAACGGCTGCCGCGTCGGGCAGCTGGTCGTCCCAGTTTTTGTCGCCGATGTTGAGGTTAAGCGTCGTTTTCATCTTTTTTCTTTTCTTCCCGATGATATTTCTGTTCATATGCGCGGACGATCTTGGCGACCAGACCGTGGCGGACGACGTCGGCGGCGCTGAAGGTGACCGAACTGATGCCGCCGACCCCGCGGAGAGTGTCAAGCGCGTCGCGCAGGCCGGAAACGACCCCGCGCGGCAGGTCAACCTGGCTTAAGTCGCCGTTGACGACCATGCGCGAGTTTTCGCCCAGGCGGGTGAGAAACATTTTCATCTGCATGGGAGTGGTGTTCTGGGCTTCATCAAGGATGACGAAGGCGTTTGACAAGGTACGGCCGCGCATGAACGCAAGCGGCGCGATTTCGATTTCGCCGGCGGCCAGTTTCTTGTCGACCTGTTCGGCCGGCAGCATTTCATACAGGGCGTCGTACAGCGGACGCAGGTAGGGATCGACTTTGTCCTTCAGGTCGCCGGGCAGAAAGCCGAGGTTTTCGCCGGCCTCAACCGCCGGGCGGGAAAGAATGATCTTGTCGATCGAACCTTCCAGCATCATGGTGACGGCAAGCGCGACCGCCAGATAGGTTTTGCCGGTGCCGGCAGGGCCGAGGCCGAAAACCAGTTCGTTGTTCATCATTTCGACGATATATTCCGCCTGCGTGGCCGAACGGGGATAAATGTGGCGTTTTTTGGTCTTGAGCACGATGTCGTCGATGTTGACCTGCGGTTTGACGTTGGCTTCCGCGCCGCTGATGCGTACGGCGGCCAGCACTTCCTGTTCGCCGACGGCAATGCCGCGGCTGACTTTGGAATAAAGCGCGTCAACCGCGTTTTTGGCCTGCCGTACCGCTTCTTCGTCGCCGCTGATGCGTATCCGGTTGCCGAAAGCGGCAATTTCCGCTCCCAGCGCCTTTTCGATGATCTTCAGGTTGCCGTCCTGCGGGCCGACCAACTGCTGAACAAGCTGATTGTTAAAAAGTTCAAATTCGATTTCTGCCATGGTTGTACCTTAATTTTGTTGTTGTATGACTGTTCCGCTTAAAGAGTTGACGGTGGCGCCGGTTACGCGCACCGGCAGGATCCGGTTGAGGCTTTCGGTCGGCGCTTCCGCATGCAGATTCTGCATGTAGGGCGTGCGTCCGAACAGCTGTCCCTTCTTTTTGCCCTTGCTCTCAAACAATACCGGCATGATTTTACCGATACATTCTTTATTAAAGTTTAACTGCCGGGAAAATAATTTTTCCTGCAGAACATTTAAACGTTCCGCCTTTATCTTTTCCGGCACCTGACCGGGATAAACCGCGGCGGGCGTGCCGGCACGGCGGCTGTATTTGAAGGAATAGGCCTGAATGTAGCCGACCCGGTCGACCATGTCGAGGGTGGCGGCAAAGTCCTCGTCGGTTTCGCCCGGAAAGCCGACGATGAAGTCGGAAGAAAAACCGAGTTCGGGGTTGGCCTCTTTCAGCTTGCCGACGGTTTCGATATATTCGCCGGCGGTGTGGCGGCGGTTCATTGCCTTCAGTATTTTGTCGGAACCCGACTGCAGCGGCAGATGCAGGTAAGGCATCAGTTTTTTGATTTCACGATGGCAGGCGATGAGGTCATCGTTGACGTCGGCGGGGTAAGAGGTGGTGTAGCGCAGGCGTTCCAAGCCGTCGATCTCGGCCAGCCGGCGCAGCAGATAGGCCAGGTCGCGCTCTTTGCCGGCGGCGTCTTCGCCGTGATAGGAGTTGACGTTTTGGCCGAGCAGGTTGATTTCAAGCGTGCCGGTTTCTACCAGCCGGCGCGCTTCTTTCAACACGTCTTCCACCGGCCGCGAAGTTTCCACCCCGCGGGTATAGGGAACGATGCAGTAGGTGCAGAAGTTGTTGCAGCCTTCCTGGACGGCAAGATAGGAGCAGGCGCCTTCGGAACGGTTTTCCGGCAGATGGTCGAATTTGCTTTCGGCGGTAAACTCGGTGTCGATGATGCAGAGGTCCTTGTCGCGGGCGATTTTTTGCAAAATTTCGGGAATCCGGTAATAGGTGAGGGGGCCGGTGGCAAAATTGACGAACGGCGCCCGTCTGGCGATTTCTCCGTCTTCCGCCTGAACCACGCAGCCGACGACGCCGATGATGGTTTCCAGCCCGGCGGCCTTGCGTTCTTCTTTAATCAGATTAATGCGGCCGAGGTCGGAAAAAAGCTTTTCCGCCGCTTTTTCCCGGATGTGGCAGGTGTTGAAGATGATCAGGCCGGCCTCGGCGGGGGAAGCCGCCGGGGTGTGTCCCATGTTCTGCAAAATGCGGGCAATGCGCTGAGAATCGTAAACGTTCATCTGGCAGCCGAAGGTTTTGATGTAGTATTTCACTTTTGTCTTCTTGTTCCGTTAATTGTCTTTTGTCCGCATATTAGCCTTAAACGCGGCGTTTTTCAAATGTTTTTTGCCCGGTGTTTTTTCTGCAATTTTGTCATTTTTTGCCGGGCGGAAAAGGATTTTTGTTGCCATTGCGTTTTGTCTTTGTTATCATGCGGGTAAACACCACGTTTAATATTTTTTTAGGGAGAGTTCTTATGGATCAGCACTTGGAAGAAATGCTTAAAATGGATGAGGAAAGCCGGATTGCGTATCTCAAGGCCTTTACCAGACTGGCCTGTGCTGACGGTTCTTTTGACGAGAACGAAAAGCGTTTTATCAAAAACTTGGCCAAAACCTATCATGTTTCGGAAGACGGGACTGCGGAAATCTTTTCCTGTGCCGAGGACGATGCGATTATTGAAGATCTCAAGAAAATCAAGAGCCGCAGGGTGGCGCTTGAGCTGATCAAGGAACTGTGCATTCTGGCTCATGCCGACGACGTTTTAACCGACGAGGAAACCCTGTTTATCGGCCGGGTCGGGCAGGCGATGGGCGTCGAACTGGATAAAATCGAGCAAATCAGCAACTGGGTTATTGATAAAATTATTCTGGCGGAGGAGGCAAAGATTATTTTCGAGGAAGTCGGAAACTGATTTATCATTACGGAGGTTTTATCATGGACGAAGCCGAAAACAAACGAAAACTGCAGCAGGAGCGTCTGGAACGGCTGCGCTATGTGCAGATGAACCGTCAGGACAAGCTGGACAGTTCCAAAAACATCATTATGCGGGCGGTGCGGCAGGAATATCCCGACATTGACCGGCAGGAGGCCGAAAAGGTGACGCGCGAGCTGGTGCTGGCGCCGAAAAAGTCGAGCATCAAAATCGGCAACCGGGAGGTTCCGGTGGCTGACTTGCAGTTTCAGATCGCGTTGACGATCGAATCGCTCGGTTCGGAAACGTCTTCAGAACAGGAGTATTTCAGCTGGTTTACCGAATCCGCGGAAATCATGCAGCATATGAACGACGGTTTCGTGTCGGAAGACGATCTGGCGGAAAGAAACGAGTGGATTGAAGATTCCTATTCCCGCGAAGCGGAAATTCTGACCTGTCTCGGACTGTTTCAGAACTGTGCTTTTCCCGAAGCCAAAAAGCATTATACCAACCTTTACAACAAGCTGGTCAAGCTGCGCCAGATCAGGAGCAGCATTAAGGAAAGCACCGCCAACAAGGCGGACAAGCCGCAGGAAGTGGATATCAAAAAGAAGGAAAACGACTATAAGAAAGCCGTTGTTTACGTTGCCGCCATGCGTGAGTTTATGAAGCGCCAGCCGCGCTGGAACATGCCGAAGCGCACGTTGCAGAAGTTAAACGTCTATCACGGCGACGATGATGATCTGGACGACGACTACGATGACTTTTACGGCATGTACGAAGACGATGACCTGCGCCGCAACGACGAGCAGGAAATGCTTTATCAGAACGAAGCCGGTGATGCGCTTGAACTGGCTTTCCGTTTCGACGACATGCTGAAGGAAGAGATACTGTTTCACTGGGACGACGACCGTATGCAGGCTTATGAACGCAGCATGGCGGAAGAGTTTATCGAACGTGCGGAACCCGAACGGCCGGCAATGGAAACGGCGGAAGACGTGCGCGAACACATCGCCCGCTTAAGCGGGCGCCGGCCGCCGCTCAAAACGCGTTCGCTCGGTTATTCGATGGATCGTTCCCGGGCCTTTGACAGCGCTTATTACAGCACCTTGTCTTCGCGGTTGCAAAACGCTTAAAAATGCTGGACAAGCGGGCGGATTTTGTATAAGTTGAAGCTGAAAATGATTATGTTTTAATTATAAGGAGTTTTTTCATGGCTGCTTTATTTGAACCATTCGTGTGGATGCTGGGCATTGTGGTCAATATCTATTTTACCGTTGTTCTGGCGGAAGTGGTTCTCCATTGGCTGGTCCGTTTCGGCATTGTCGACGTCAAAAACGTTTATGTCGCCAAAATCAGCGAACTTTTGGCCAAAGCGACGGGACCGGTTTATAAAAAGATTTCGGAAAAGGTTCCGGCGGTTTCGGGGTTCGACTTCTCCCCGTTTATCCTGCTGCTGGTTTTGTTGTTTCTGGGACGTTTCATCTACCGGCTCGACCTGATGCTGATGTCGTAGAAAACGAGAAAAACGACCGATCGGGCGGCAGCTGCTGCCCGATTGTTTTTTTAAATTCGGAGCAGATATGTTTTTTGAGGAAACGGGCAAGGGGATAATTTTGCGGGTGCGGTTGTCGCCGAACGCCGCGGCGGCCGGAATAAAGGGAATTTTCCGCAATGAAAAAAACGAGGAATATCTGAAAATTTCGGTGGTCAGTTCGCCGGAAAAGGGGCGCGCCAACAAGGAACTGATTTCGTTTGCGGCCAAAAGGCTTAAAACGGCGAAATCGGAAATAGAGCTTGTCAGCGGCGAAATTTCACATTATAAGAAACTGTTGATTAAAAGCGGCGGCGAAGACGTCCGCCGGCGTTTGCAAGAATGGAGCAGGGAATATGACGGCAGAGATTATTGACGGCAAGGCGATTGCCGAAAGTTTGCGGAACCGGCTGGCGGAAAAAATCGCCGGCTGGCAGGTCAAGCCTTATCTGGCGGTTATTCTGGTCGGCAGCGATCCGGCCAGTATCATTTACGACCGCAACAAACAAAAGGCGGCGCAGGCGCTGGGCATGGCCTGCGACATTTACCATTTGCCGGAGGAAACCGCGGAAGCCGATCTGCTGGAACTGATCGGCCGTTTGAACAATGAACGAAAGGTCAACGGCATTCTGGTGCAGATGCCGCTGCCGAAACATATTAACGCCGCCAAAGTGATCGAGACCATTGCCCACGAGAAAGACGTGGACGGTTTCGGCCCGTATAACGCCGGGCTGCTGCACGAAAACGATCCGCGGGCAATGGTGGCCGCCACGCCGAAAGGCATTCTTTATCTGCTGGAGCATTCCGTCGGCGACTTAAGCGGAAAACATGCGGTGATTATCGGCCGTTCCAACATCGTCGGCCGGCCGCTGGCGTCGCTTTTGCTGAACCATCATTGCACGGTGACGATAGCTCACAGCAAAACCGTCAATCTGCCGGCGCTGACCCGGCAGGCGGACATTGTCGTTGCCGCCTGCGGCTGCCCGAAAATGGTGAAAGGCGACTGGATCAGAGAGGGGGCGGCGGTAATAGACGTCGGCATTAACCGGATTGACGGCAAATTGTGCGGGGACGTCGATTTTGACGAGGTCAGGGAAAAAGCGGCATTCATTACGCCGGTGCCGGGCGGGGTCGGTCCGATGACGATCGCAATGCTGCTGGACAACACCTGTCAGGCTTATCTAAACCAAAATTACAATCTTAAAAATCAATCGTAGCGGGATTATATAGACTCTGAGTTGTTTATTCATTGCCGAAAGGAACAGGGACATGGAACAACCGGGGCGCATCTTTATGATTGACAACGGCGGCAAAACGGACGGCCGTTACCAGAGCCTGCTGGAAGAACACGGTTATGAGGTGTTTGCCACCAACAATGCCTATCAGCTGATCCGTTATGCGGAGGAACTGCATCCGCAGCTTTACGTCGTTGACAAAAATGCCGAAGACGTTGACGCCTGGCAGGTTTTGAATTATCTGTCGAGTAATCGTTATCTGGACGAGGCGCCGGCCGTGATGCTTAATGCGGAATCGACCCAGGAGATGGTCAAGGGCGCTTCGCATTATGTTTCCGCCAGGGAAAACGGGCAGATGCTCGTTGACATTGCGGATGCCTATTGCCGGGGCGGCCGGGGATATAAGGTGCTGCTGCTTGAGGACTACCTGCCGTATTCGGCAAACGAATTTAACGCGATGGAAGAATTTCGCATTTCTTATTTCAAAGTGTATGACGCGCAAGGCGCCAAAATGTTTTTGCAGCGCAACGCGCCGCAGGCGGTGATTATCCATTGTCAGAAGGAAGAGTACAACAAGATCCGGGGACTGGTCGGCTTCGAGAATACTTTTTATGTGGAAAATCGGGGCAATATGGAAAAATTAGTTTCTTTTCTTAAATGATTCGTGCTATAAAAACCCGTTGCGATACAATGGGGGGAAACTGATGAAAATTCTGCGAAGAATGTATGACTGGCTGATTGCGGCGGCGTCCGGGCGCTATGCCATGGCGGTATTGTTTGCCGTCGCTTTTATGGAAAGCTCTTTTTTTCCGGTTCCTCCCGACGTTATGATCATTCCGATGGTGCTGGCTGCCCGCGACCGCGCCTGGCGGATTGCCGGCATGGCGACGGCTGCCAGCGTGATCGGCGGCTATTTCGGCTATGCCATCGGTTTTTACGGTTATGATCTGATTGCCCGGCCGATTTTGGAATTTTACGGTTATCTGCATCAGTTTGACGTGTTTAAAGGCTATTATCACGAATGGGGCGCCTGGATCGTGTTCGGCGCCGGACTGACGCCGTTTCCCTACAAAGTGGTGACCATAGCCAGCGGCGCCGTCGATCTCAATCTGTGGGTATTCGGCATTGCCTCGGTACTTTCCCGCGGCATGCGTTTTTTCCTTGTCGCCTGGCTGTTGAAAAAGTATGGTGAGCCGATCCGGGTGTTTATTGAGAAAAATCTGGGCATTTTGACGGTGGTTTTCCTGTTCCTGCTGCTCGGCGGCTTTGCTTTGATCAAGTATCTGTGAAGGGCCGGTGCTTTTGTCCGGGGCAGTCGGCGGAAGGCCGTTTTGCGTTTTCCGGTTGCGGAAAGGACAGCGGAGCCGCCGGCGGAGAGGCATCGTTTAGAGATTTCCGGCGGTCGGGAAATATGCGCATATGCATATAAAAGTCTGGGACAGTCGGGGCTTGGGGTCGGTTTTCGGCCTTTGCGGCGGAAAGTGACCGATTTGCCGTTTGTATAAATTTTTACCCGCAGGAAGCAAGGGAAATTAACCGCTTTAAGCTTCAAACGTCCGGTTCCGAAGCCTTGCGGGTTGTGTGGCCGGAACGTTGTTTTTGTATCCGTCTGTCTGTGCGGACGTTCAAAATAAAAGGTTCATCTGACAGGAACGTATCTTTTCCGAGCTTTTTATGAACTGTCAGAGCATAAATTTTTTATCAGGACAGAAACCAATGCAATTGATAAACATTATAAACACGGCCGTTATGATCAGCTTACCGGCATCGGCAAACATTCCGCAGCCTTAGAATACATGTTCATTTGTAAAATTTTATACGCTTCTGCCGATTTTTTCACAAGGCAAATTTGGTGCTGACCGCCCATAATGCGGAAAGAAACAAAGGGCGGGAAAACACGACTTTAAAATTAAATAAAAAACGGTATTCAAAAAGCTACCTTTATGTCAATTGAGCCAAATAAAAAAGCCCTGCCGGGACTTTTGAGAAATAAAAAAGCCCCGGAATGCCGGGGTTTTGACAAGTTTTCAGTCTTTGTGGCGGAATGTGATCCGACCTTTTGTCAGGTCGTAGGGAGTCATTTCAATGTCGACTTTGTCGCCGACCATGACACGGATGCGGAATTTGCGCATTTTTCCGGCCGTATGAGCCAAAATTTCCACTCCGTTTTCCAGTTTGACCCTAAACATGGCGTTCGGCAGTTTTTCGATAACCGTTCCGGCCAGTTCCAGCAATTCTTCTTTCATAAATTGTTACCTCATTGTTTTTTTAGCTAAGTGTATAAACCCTAAATTTTATTTTGGCAAATTATTTCTGCCGTACTTTGGAAAAAAATGTATTTTTTATTAGCAAAACTTTAACGATGGGAGTATATTGAGTTGCAAGTTGAACTTTTTGAAAGGCCGATGTTATGAAAAAAGAAATGTTTGCCGACGACGGTGTCGAGCTGACGGAAGAAGAGTACGCGGCTCTTTTGAGCTGGAATGATCAGGACGTTGCCTTTGTTAAGAGCGACAAGATTGAAAACGGCGAAATCTGGCGGGTTTACACCGCGGACGGAACCCCGCTGGCGATTGCCGACAGCAGGGATTTCGCCTTTGTACTGGCAAGGCAGAACGATCTTGAGCCGCAAAGCGTCCATTAAGGCCTATTTGTTCTCTTTGGTTTTCAGCCGTTCTATCTGTTTTTCTATTTTCTTTTGGTCAAAGGCCGGCAAAACCGGTTTTTCCAGGCCGTTTTCGAGTTTTTTCAACGTTGCCTGACGGTTGAATTCGCCGGTGTCGTCTTTCAGTCCGAGCGCGTGGTTCCATTGGAAGGCCGCTTCCCGCGTACGTCCGACCTGCCAGTAAGCGTCGCCCAGATGGTCGTAAATGACGGCCTCGGACGGTGCCTGGTCGGAAGCCTTTTCCAGATAGCGGACAGCCTGCTCGTAGTTGCCCGTTTTGTAGAAGGCCCAGCCGAGGCTGTCGGTGACGGTACCGTCGGCGGCGTTCGGGTTATAGGCGGAAACGATCAGTTCAAAGGCTTCTTCCAGATTTTTGTTTTGCTGCAACAGAATATAACCGAGGTGATTTTGCGTCATCCGGTTGGGGCGGAGTTCAAGCACCTTGCGCAGGTACCGTTCCGCAAGGTCGTTGTTGCCGGCGGCGCCGTAGGAAATGCCGATGGCAAAGTAAAGCGGCCACACTTCGGTTACGGAATCGCCGGGATAGCTGTCAATGGCTTTCCGGTAGAATTTTGCCGCTTCGTTGTATTTGCCTTCAATTCTGGCAATTTCTCCCAGATTGGTCAGGATGTCGGGGTTGGGCGGATAGTCGGTGTAGAGCCGGCGGAATATTTTTTCCGCCTCTTTGTTGTTGCCCAGCCGCATCAGGTTTTTCCCGGTTTGGAACAGGGCGGTGTAATAGGCGTAGCTGTCGGGCGAAATTTGTGCGTAAGCCTGATTGGCCTCGGCATACAGTTCGCGTTTTTCCAAAATGTCTGCCGTCAGGAGCCGCGGCAGCGGATATTCGGGGGCGCAGTATGCGGAAAGAGAGGCAAACAGAATGGAAAGGTCGGCGTTGCTGCCGTCCTGCTGCAACAGCAGGGCAATGCTGAACAGGGCGTCGGCCAGGCCGGTTTCCGGACGTTTGAGAATCGGGGCTACTCCCGAATCGGACTTTTTGATGTCGTCGATAACGGTTTTCATCATCAGGTTGTCTTTGTTCAGCGCCAGACTGGCGGCGCGCAGGGCCTTGTCCGGTTCGCCGCGGCGCAGGTAAAAGTTGGAGATAACCTGCAGGGGGAAAACCGCCAGCTCCATGTGGCGAATGTTCATCAGTGCGGTATAGTGCGCTTCGGCCGCCTTGTCGTTGCCGAGATAATCGTTGATTGCGCCGGCGTGGAAAAGGTAAAGCGGCCGGAAAGCCGGGTTGGAGGCCAGCGGCGACAGGGCTTTCATGGCTTTTTTGCCGTCGTTCAGGCCGGCGTGGCTCCAGGCGGAAATCAGCGGGTTGAAGAAGGTGTCGGCAATCGGGTTGTCGGAACGGGCAATGGTGTCGATCGCTTCCTGATATTTTCCGTGTTTGGTCAGGTTGATGGCTTCAATGGTGTAAATGAACGGGCTTTCGTCGCCTTTTTCCCTGGCCATTTGCGCGTAGCGGACAGCTTCGTCGATGCGTCCCTGAGAGGTGAGCATGATGTAAAGTTGGCTCGGCAGCATTTGTTTGTCGGGAACGTGGGCGACGGCGTCTTTGTAATAGTCCGCCGCCTTGTTTAAGTCGTGCCGGATATGGGCAACCCTGCCGGCCAGATAACTGCCGTAGTTCTGCCTGCCGGATGCGGCCGCTTTCTGTTCGGGTTCGCTGACGGCCGGCGCCTTTTCCGCGGCCGGCGGCCGGGAATCGAAAATGGTACAGGAATTGGCGATGACAATTCCGATCAGGACAGACAATACATAAGCAGCTTTTTCAATCACTTTTATCACTCCGTTCATTTGTCAGGCGGCTCCAGTTTATTTCAGACTCGGCCATCTTACAACAGAAATATAATAATATGAAGATAATTTAATTATTTGTTTGCAAAAGAAAACGGATAAGCATAGCATATCGGCCATGATGAACGAAAAAGAATTGTTGGAATGGTATCTGGCCGCGGGGGTGGACGCAATCTGCGGCGATGTGCCCGGCTGCCTTCAGCAGAAGGCGCCGCCGCGGGAACGCCCGACGGCGGTCGGGGAAACGGCTTCGCGGCCGGCAATCACCGATTTGGCGCAGATGAGTCTTAAGGCCTGCAAAAACGCGCGCGAAGTTTGCGAGGCGGCGGCGACGCTGGAGGAGCTGCGGGCGGCGGTGGAGGCTTTTGACGGCTGTTCGCTGAAGCTGACTTCCAACAAGACCGTTTTCGGCGGCGGCAATCCCAAGGCCAAAATTATGATCGTCGGCGAGGCGCCGGGAGCTGACGAAGACAGAATCGGCGAACCGTTCGTCGGCAGAAGCGGACATCTTCTGGACAAGATGCTGACCGCCGTCGGGCTTGACCGCGGCAAAGTCTACATTACCAACGTTTTACCCTGGCGGCCGCCGGGGAACCGGACGCCGACGAGCGCCGAAGTGGCGGTCTGTCTGCCTTTCCTCCGCCGGCAGATCGAGTTGATGAAGCCGGAGATTATCATGGTGCTCGGGGGAAGTGCGGCCAACAGTCTGCTTGACAACGAGGAGCCGATTTCGCGTTTGCGCGGCAAATGGCTGGAATATAAAACCCTGAAAGGCGACACGGCGGCTTTGCTGGCCAGTTTCCACCCCGCGTACCTGCTGCG
The DNA here is from genome assembly GCA_001917175.1 of Azospirillum sp. 51_20. GTDB lineage: Bacteria > Pseudomonadota > Alphaproteobacteria > RF32 > CAG-239 > JAFUYI01. The sequence goes on along the minus strand of MNTV01000021.1, from coordinate 27,414 downwards.
CAATCCGGCGCAGAAGTCGAAAGTGTGGGCGGATTTGCTGCGGCTGGCGAAAAAATTGCAAAATAATTAGGTTTTTATTCATAATTTGTTGGTAAATTTTAAAAAAGTGAATTATTATTCGGTAAAATCATGACAAATAACTTTTTAAGGAAAGCAAAATGAGTATTAGCAAAAAAGTTTTCGGTTTGGCTCTCGGGGCCGTGTTGGCAACCAATGTCGGTTCGGCGTCGGCGCAGCAGGCCGCTCCCGCCGATGACGACAAGGCGGAAGAATTGTTGTTTAAGATTCATGACATTACGCCGGTTGAAAACCGTGAAGGGGAAGTGATCGCCTGCGATTTCAACACCACTTTCTATAACCGTTCGGGCTATAACCTCAAAGAGGCCATGCTTGATTTTACCTGGAAAGACACTTCGCTTGAAGACGTGATCAAACAAGAGAAGGAAGAAGACGCGGAAAAACAGAACCGCAATGCCAACCGCGCCTATTCGGAAACGGAAAGACGCACTTCAAAAGACGTGAACATCATGATTGAAGTGCCGGCAATCAAACCTTATAAGCAGGTTACGGTCAACAACCGTATCAACACGGATCGTTGTTTTCTGCTGATCGAAAAAGTCGATTTTTCCGTTAAGTCCTGTTCGGCGGAAGGTTTGTCCGGCGGCCGTTCCGCCCGCAGCGCTTCCAGGAGAAGTCCCTGCAGCCGGTTGTTTAAATATGTTTCTCCCGAAGACGCGCAGTATTACCTTGACTTTAAGGAAATAACCCCGGATGAGGAAAACAGCCGCGAAGAGGCAGAAAAACAGGAAAGCAAAGACGAAGTCGCCGGCACCTATGCCAAAACGATTGACGCTCTGAATTCTGCCGGCAGCATTATCGGCGGAATCAAATAACGCTTTAGGTCGAAAAAGGGGGTAGCGGTGAACGGAATGGATAAATTGAAGCTGCTTTGCTTGATTGCTGCCGGTCTGCTTGTCGGACAGCCGGCCGCTGCCCAGTATTTCGGTTCGACGCCGTCCGGCGGTGCGCCGGCAGCGCAGAAGGAAAAGGCGCAATCAGCGGCGCAGCCGCGTGCGGCAGAAGACGAAAACCGGTACTCTGTTGTCGATACCTCGGAAGGGCATGTGGCCGAAAATAAAGTGGAAAAGCAGCCCGTCAGTTCGCCTTTTGATTATGCTTACGGCAAAAAGCAGCCGGCCAAAACCGCGCCGGCCAAACAGCCTTACCGCCGCTATTCCACGGTCGGCGGCGTAACGGTGGAAACAACCGAAGAACACGAGGAAGACGAGCTGATTATGCTTTATATGAAAGATTTCAGCATTTACCGCAGTCCTTCGGGGCAAACCCGCTGCAGCGCCAAGTTTTCGGTTTTGACGACGCTGCCGGTCAAGCTTTCAAACATCAGCTATCGGTTGAAGTGGCCGAAAATGGAAACGGTGCTGACTTTCAGCGACGTTGAACCGGGCGTGGAGAACCACTTTGACTACGGTTTGCTGGGTGATGGCTGCTACAATATGGACCGGCAGCCCAACATTATCGTCAACCGCTGCCGGGCAAAAGGTATGACCCAGCGGCAGTGCGCGAGCAAAATCCGTTGGATTAAGGAAATGTGAAAATCGTTGCGGGAAAGAAATTGAAAAAGGTTTTGATATTGTTTTTGACGCTGCTGCTGCTTCCGTGGGAGGTGACGGCGGCGTCAAAAAATTTTAAAATCATTGATCCGGCCTTGTATCAAGACATATTAAAACGCACAGGGATCTCGGCCGAGGAGGTGGAAACTTACAAAGACCTTTTTACGGCGGTTGAAAACGGCGAAACGGACAAAGCGGCCGGTCTGCAGAAGAAATTGAAAAACGAGGTGCTGCTCGGGCATGTGCTGGCGGAAAAGTACCTGCATAAAAGTTATGATTCAACTTATGAAGAATTGCGCGGCTGGCTGAAAAAATATCCTGACCATCCCCAGTATCAGCGGATCAAAAATCTGGCGGTGACCAAAGCGCCCGGCTACAAACCATCCAAGCCGCAGCCGGAAAAGAAAAAAATCTACGCTTCCTACAGTTGGTATAAGGACGGTTACAAAGGATTGAAAGCTGCCGATCGGGAATATGTGAAGAAGAGGCTTGATGAGTTTTTGCTGGCAATCCGCCGCAGTACCCACGACAAAGCGGTTGCCGTTTTAAACGATGCGCGTTTTAAACGGCTGATGCCGGTAAAAAATTATGACGCAATGAGTGCGACTCTGGCTTCCGCCTATTTCTTTGACGGCGACAACCGGGCGGCGCTCAAATGGAGCCGCCGTCCGATCATGCGCAGTCGGGATGCGACGGCCAGCTGGTTTGGCGGTTTGGCGGCGTGGAAAGAAAAAGACTATAAACTGGCGGCGGATTATTTCGGCCGGCTGGCGCGTCTTAAAAACAACGATCCGTGGCTGATTGCTGCCGGCGCCTATTGGGGATACCGTGCCAGCATCAAACTGAAAAGGCCGGACGAGGCGACGTCAAACTTAAGGATTGCCACGCGTTATCCGCGGACTTTTTACGGCATTCTCGCCCGTTATATGCTGACGGACAAGGTTGAGTACGACTGGTGTTTAAAAAGCCATTTTAACAAACTGGAAGACCGTTCCTACCGGCAGGAAATCCTCTCTTCGCCGGTTTTGAGAAGAGCGGTGCTGTTGCTTGCCGCCGGGCAAAACGATTTGGCGGAAAGCGATTTGCGGCGCAATTATGACAAACTGAACATCAGACAAAAAGAACTGCTGCTTTATCTGGCGCATCAGTACAGCCTGGCCAACCTGAGCTATGTGACGGCCGAACGACTGAAGAACCATGATAAAGGCCGGGAATATGATGCCTTTTTGTATCCCAGTCCCGACTGGCGGCCGGAAGGCGGCTGGAAGGTTCATCCCGCCTGGGTTTGGGCGCTGATCCGGCAGGAATCCCTGTTTTCGCCGACGGTCCGGAGTCATGCCGGCGCCTGCGGCCTGATGCAGGTTATGCCGGCGACGGCGGCCGAAGTGACCGGTGACAAAAGTTATAAGAAAAACTGGCGGCCGTTGTTTGACAAGAACGTTAACCTTACAATCGGGCAGGATTATGTTTGTCGTTTGCGGGAAAAAGATTTTGTCGGCGACAATTTGATTTTTCTTGCCGCTTCTTACAACGGCGGTCCGCATAACCTGAAGCGTTGGGCGGAAACGCTGGATTATGAAGGCGACCCGCTGCTGTTTATGGAAATGATTCCCTGGCGGGAAACGCGCCTTTACGTCAAGCGGGTAATTACCAATTACTGGATGTATTCTTCCCGGCTGGGACAGAAGCCGCAGAGCCTGCAGCAATTTCTGACGGGAGAGTGGCCGCTTTTGGATGAACCCGAATAGGGCGCGGAAATGCCCGGGAACGAAAAGTCCGGCCGGCCGTTTTGCCCCGATCGTTGCCGGAAGTTTATGATTAGAAGAACTGTATAAATAAGCGGGGGCGAACATTCCGGCCTCGCCGGCCGACGGGTTTGCCGGCGTAACCGTTGGCCGGGCGTTTGAAGAGGAGAGGCGGTTAATGACGTTTGCGTCGGTGGTTGGAAAACTTATTGGCTAGGTGTCAGGCTCTTTGTGAACCGTTCAAATTTTTGAGGACAGTTCGCCGCACCGTATGCCCGGCGCGGGTCTTCCCCGGCACAACAAAAAACGGGGCTGAATGTTTTAGTGTTAAAACAGCACCGTTCCATGCCCCGGGGCACGGTTAAACCGTCAGCTTTGCTGCTGATGCGGAATTCCCGGTTTATCGGGGATATATATTTTCCGCACGAAAATATTGATGCCGTTTTCCGTATATGAAAACAGAATAAGCCGCAACATGTTAAAAAGGGTAATAACAGGTATTTTTTTTGTCAAACCTGAAGGTTATGTTTTGATAAAATGACAAAAAACAGAATTTCGCTTGCATTTTGTGACAAAAAAATATACAATAAAACCATAATAAAATTAGTCTGTTCAATTTTTCTATTCGATTATTCGCATGTTTGCCGTCATAAATTCAGGTTTTACCTTTTTTATTGATTGCTGCCGTGGAGAAAATTTGAGTGAAAACTTGAACGGACTTACAGTAGTAACCATTAAACTTTTATTATATGATAGCAAATTTAATTTTCGGGTTTATTTTGGTATGTTTCATCTGGGGTGTTATTCAGAACGGTGTTGAAAATCTCTTATCTTATGTATTGGAGATTGCTCTGACCGCTTTGGTTGGCGCTTTCCTCGGATGGCTCATCGGCCTTTGGTACGTCGGTGCCATTGTCGGAGCGGTATATTGCATATACTGCTGGATATTCGGCAAATTTAACATTTTTATGAAGTGGTGGTTTTGCCGCGGATAATAAAGCCGAAAAAAGAAAGACCGTTGTTTCCCCTCAAGGAAACAGCGGTTTTTTTTGTGTTTGACAACGGCGGCGGATAAGCGCTTTGGGTGTTACAAAATCAGTTTTTTAAAAAAAACAGAAATATATAAAAACAAATGTTAAAACAATATGTTGTCTGGTTTGAAAGGGGGCTTTGCCGCGGCCTGAAAAAATAAATATAAGAAATTTATGTTTTTAAACCGTACAGACGTTGAAAAGAAAAAGAGCATGGTTATATCATTAGCATAAAGTGATGAACAAGGAAAAAGAACATGGAATTGTATTTATTTATTGCCCTGTTTTTAATTTATATTCTGACTTCCCTGATGGCGGATAAGGCCGTTATCCGCAAAGTCTGGCTGGCGGCGTTTCTTGTCTCGTTTGTCGTGACGGCGGTGGCGGTCAGCTTTTTGCGTTTTTCCAATCAGGAAGTGATGATGAACGCGACCGAGCTCAGCTGGTACTATATTCTGTATCTGTTTGCGTCGCTGATGGTAGTGCTCGGCGTGATCAATCTCTGGATGTTCCGCAAACAAGTGTGGAAAACCCTGTTTGCCAAAACTTCCGGCAAAGACGATGACGAGGGAGAGGAGGATGATGAGTAGCTTCAGTTGATTTTGCGGATGTAGATCGGCTGGCGGGTTTTTCCGACTTCGATCGAATATTTGTGGATTCCGGGAATGGAAAAATGACTGGAAGCGTTCAACAGACGGCGTGCGAGGTCGGCGTTGCGGCTATGGATGAGATACGAATTCTTATAGGCTTTTACCCGGGTAAAGGGAATTTTTCTCACGGTGTCCAGCGCCTGCTGAAGACTGTCCCACACGGGGCAGCCGACCAGGTCGCGCCTGACGACGCAAATTTCCGCCCGCGGGCCTTCCTGTTCCAGGTCTTTGACGGTTTTGCCGAACAAAAACAACAGGTTTTCGTTGGTTTCGGCAGGGTTGTCGCTGGCATGCACCAGGTTCCCGCCGCCGGTAAGCTGACGATAATCCTGTTTGCTTTTGACAATGTTTGCGTTTTTGCCGTCGGCATATTGCGGGTTGTTGTCGTAAACCAGGCATACTTTGAAAGCGCCGGCTCCGGTTTCCTTTTCTTTTTTACATCCTTTGGGGAGTTTTTTGCCGTAAAAGCGGGCCAGGTTGAGAGCGAAGTTTTCTTCCTTCCAGCTGACTTCGAAAATGCGGAAAATTTCAAACTTTTTCCTGAGGTCGGCAATAATCTGTTTTTCCATAAAACGGCCGTTTTGCCAGATGATAAACAGGTAAAGTTCCTTTTGCATTTTCAAATAGTCCCCGGGAATAAATTATTAATGCAATATAATGTTTTTCGCCTGTTTTAGCAATATAAATTGTTGACGGTGTGTAAAATCTGTAATCCGGGCTTGTTTTTGTAAACTGTTTGTTTATGATTGCAGTGTCCTGAAAATTAACTTTTGGATAAATAAGGATATTTGTATAATGATGAAAGTTGCTGTTATCGGAACCGGATATGTCGGCCTGCCTACGGGCGTGGGGCTGGCGGAACTCGGAAACCGGGTTGTCTGCGTTGACAAGCTGGCTGATAAGATTAACAAACTCAACCGCGGCGAACTGACCCTCTATGAGGACGGGCTGGAAGAGCTGTTTAAGAAAAACGTGGCGGCCGGCGCCCTGAGCTTTACCACCGACATGGAAAGCGCGGTCAAAGATGCCGACATCGTGATGCTGGCGGTGGGAACGCCTCCGCATCCGCTGACCAAGGAAGCCGATCTGAAATATATTTATGCGGCGGCGGAAGAACTGGCGCGCTATCTGAACGGTTACACGGTAGTGGCAACCAAGTCTACGGTTCCGGTCGGAACCGGTGACGAAGTGGAGAAAATTATCCGCAAAGTCAATCCGAAGGCCGATTTTGACGTGGTTTCCCTGCCGGAATTTCTGCGCGAGGGGTTTGCCATCCACGACTTTTTCAACCCCGACCGGATCGTGATCGGCACTGAGAACGACAAGGCGCGCGACGTGATGCTTGAACTTTACCGTCCGTTTGCCGGCAAGAGCGAATTTCTGTGTGTCAAGCGCCGTTCGTCGGAAACCATCAAATATGCGTCAAACGCCTTTCTGGCAATGAAAATCCATTATATCAACGAAATGGCCGATTTCTGCGAGTGTGCCGGCGCCGACATCCGTGAGGTGGCAAAAGGGATGGGGCTTGATTCCCGCATCGGCAAAAAATTCCTGAATCCGGGGCCGGGTTACGGCGGTTCCTGCTTTCCGAAAGATACCAACGCAATGGCGCAGATGGGCAAAAAATTCGGCGCGCATCTGACCCTGATCGAAACCACCATTGCTCAAAACGACGCCCGCAAGGCCAGAATGGGACAGCGGGTGATTGAGGCGGTAAAAGAACATCCGGAAGGTAAAATCGCGGTATTGGGGCTGGCCTTTAAGGGCGGTACGGACGACTGCCGGGAATCGCCGGCGATCGACATCATCAAGGAAATGATCAAATATTCCCGCAACATTACGGTTTATGATCCCAAGGCGCTGGAGAACGCCAAATCGATTTTAAACAACACGGTTCAGTACGCCGAAAGCGTCGAAGAAGCGTGCCGGGACGCGGAAGTTGCTGTGATCCTGACCGAGTGGGAAGATTTTAAACATCTGGACCTTGAACGGTTGAAAAAGATCATGCGCCGCGCCAAAATCGTCGACATGCGCAACATGCTTTGCGGCGACGCGGTAAAAGAAGCCGGTTTTGACTATCAATGCGTGGGGAGAAAAAAATAAAATGAAAGTTCTGGTGATCGGCGGAGCAGGCTATATCGGCTCGCATGTGGCGAAGGCGCTGCTTGAAGACGGGGCGTCGGTAACCGTTTATGACGACCTGTCGAGCGGGCATAAGATCAATCTCTTTGCAAAAGCCGGTTTTGTCGAAGGAAGCATCCTCGATTATGCCAAACTGGAACAAACGATGGGGCAGGGGTTTGACGCAGTGGTTCATCTGGCGGCCAAAAAAGCGGTCGGTGAATCGATGGTCAACCCCGGGCTCTATGCCGAAAACAATCTGAACGGTGCGGTCAATATTTTGAATGCGATGGCAAAAACCGGCGTGAAAGTGCTGGTTTTCTCCTCATCGGCGGCGGTTTACGGCATGCCGGAATATCTGCCGGTAGATGAAAAACATCCTCTTAATCCGATCAGTTTTTACGGTTTTACCAAACAAGAAACGGAACGGCTGATGGTGTGGTACGATCGCCTGAAAGGGATCAGATATACGGCGCTGCGCTATTTCAACGCTGCCGGCTATGACGCTTCCGGCGCGGTGAAAGGACGTGACAGCAACCCGCAGAACCTGCTGCCGATCATCAAAGAAGTGGTTGACGGCAAACGCGAATGTCTGCAGGTGTTCGGTGACGACTATGATACCCGCGACGGTACCTGCGTGCGCGATTATGTCCACGTTTCCGACCTGGCGGCGGCGCATGTGCTGGCGATAAAACGGCTGCTGGAAGGCCGGCCTTCGGCAATATTCAATCTGGGTACTTCGCACGGCGTGACGGTAAGAGAAGTAATTGCCGCGACCGAGAGGGTGACCGGAAAACCGCTGCCGGTGCGTTTTGCCGAACGCCGGCCCGGCGATCCGGCGGTGCTGGTGGCCGCAAGCAACCGGGCGGAAGCCGAACTCGGATGGAAACCCCGTTATACCCTGATTGACGACATTATCAGGACGGAACTGTAAAACTTTTGCGGGAAGGCGGTTGATGAAAAGGGTTTTTGGCGTTTTGACTTTTTTGCTGCTGCCGGCCGTCGTTTGCGCCGCCGAACCGGTTGCGGTGCCGTCCGCTCCTTTTCTTGATTATTTTGCAGGCCGCGGCTATGTTTTTGAAAAGTTTGAGGGAATGTGTCCGCTGGCGCTGGCGACTTATACCTTGGAAGCCAACCGGTTTGCAGGAACGCTGGTTGTAACCGAGTGCCGGCAGAAGTTGTTTCATAATCTTTTTTTTACCGTTTACCGCGATCTTGATGCCGACAAGGTGAAAGAGAGCCTGAAAGACGTCCGCCACGTCTTTATGCAGGCGGCGGGAGAAACGCCGGCAATGGAGCGGTGGCTGAATCGTTGTATCGGCGCCGGGCAAAGCGGGGACAAATACCGCATCGACGGTTACAGTTATTATTGTGCCGCGGACGAAGACACCTATTTGTTTACCATGTCGGCGGAAGAAGAGCATGACCATCCGCCGGTTAAAGTGGCGAAAAAGCCGAAATGCATGACGCAGAAAGCCTATGAGGATATGATCAGGCGGCGTCTGCTTGAGCGCGCGCGGTTTGCCGGCCGGATGGACGACTATTATCTTCTTTACCCCGAAGACAGGCCGCAGCGGATTGTTGATCCGGCGGAACGTTACCGAAGCGGTTATCTGCGCTCAAAGGAAGCGGCGCGGGAACGGGGAGTGAAACACCGGCGGAAAAAACGCAGCGGGAGCAAAGAGCAATAATGACGGTTTATTTGATCAGACATGCGGAAAGCGTGAGCAATGCGGGCGAACGGACGGCTTCCCACGGAGGTGCGGAACTTTCGTCCGAAGGGCGTCGGCAGGCGGAGGCGTTGACGGCGCGGATCGGCTTTCGTCCGGATCTGATCGTCGTTTCGCCGTTTGTCCGCACCCGGCAGACGGCCGAACCGTTGCGGCAAAAATATCCGGACGTGCCGGTTGAAGAATGGCCGGTGCAGGAATTTTCCTTTCTTGATGCGGACCGTTGCGCCGATACGACGCAGGAAGAGCGCCGGCCGCTGGCGGAAGCTTATTTTGCCCGCAACGATCCCGACTATGTCGACGGCAAAGACGCGGAATCGTTCAATCAGCTGCTGGCGCGGGTCGATGACATGCTGACGCGTCTGCGGGCCCTGCCGGGGGAAAATAAAACGGTTGTTTTTACCCATGGCAATTTTATGCGTGCGGCAAGGCTGCGGCTCGGCGGCGGTCCGTTCTCAATGACGGAGTTTCTCCGGCAGCCGGCGGCGGAAAATACGGAAATTGTTGACATAACTTCTTACCTTTGAAGTCGTTCCCATATTTCAGTTTCGCAAATAAGCTTCAAAAGGTTCGTTGATTTTGTTAGTTTATGCGTTGCTTTAAAAATGAATATTATCTGATTGAAAATAATGTTTTTTGTAAATTTTTCCGGAAGACGAGAACGGCAGCTTTCCGGCGGGCGGAACCGCGGGTGTTTCCGGCGATATTCTTCCAAAACGTTGAAAAAATATTATAATTGTTTGAAAAACCTTAATTTTGATCGAAGCTTTTTATTTAACGGCTTGATCGCCGGGGGACACGGTCAGTACGATTTCGATCAGTTTTGAGGTCTGCGGCGACAGGTATTTGTCAGGATGATAAACAATGAAATTTTTGTTGACCATCGGTTCGGCGGCAATGTCCAGCCGCACCAGCCGTCCGGCGGCCAGTTCGTTTGCGGCGATGATTTCGGGAATGACGCAAATGCCGGCGCCGCCGAGCGCGCCGCGGACGAGCGCCTGTGAGTTGACGCTGGTCCATCTTGCCTCGGCTTTAAGACCGTGCAGCAACAGGGTGCTGTCGAACGTGCTGCGGACGGCACTGCCTTTTTCTCGTAACAGCAGCGGGTGACGCAATGCCTCGGAAAGCGGGATTTGTTTTTGTTTTGCCAGCGGATGGTCCGGCGCGGCCAGCCAGCCGATCCGGTATGAAGAAAATTCGCGGGCACGGAAGCGCGCGTCGGGAACCGCGCCTTCGTAAAGCGCGATGTCGATCTTGTTGGCAGCCAGCATTGCGGCTACCCGGGAGACGATGTCGACGGTGATTTCAAGCGGCGTGTCCGGACAGGCGCGGGCAAATTTCCCGGCGATTTCGGGCAGCCAGAAGTTGGCTATGGTCAGGCAGGAGCCGACCTTAAGCGGCTGAAGTCCGGTTTCGCCGGCAAAACCGGCGGAGATGTCATCGTAGAGCTCAAGCAGCCGGGTGATTTTTTCGAGCAGCAGTTTGCCGGCGGCGGTTAGGTATATCCGCCGGCCGATGCGGTCGAACAGCGGCGTTCCCGTTTCCCGCTCCAGTTCGGCAACGACATGGGAAACCGCCGGCTGGGTCATGTTCAGCCGGGCGGCGGTTTTGGTAAAATTCAGCTCTTCGCATAAAGCCCTGAAAATCTGCATTTGCCGGATGTTCATGACGCCTTCTCCATTACTATTTATTTATCTTATTTATAAAATAATATAATTTTATTTATAAATAAACAACTGCTATAATCAAGGCAAAGGAGAAAATAATGACTTGGGAAAAAGTAAAGCTTTTGTCGTGGCTGTTTAAAACCGACGTGCTGGTCAGCAGCTTTTCGTTCGGCGGCGGATATGTGGTGCTGCCGATGATCCGCCGGTATTTTGTTGAAGAGAAGGGACTTTTCGGTGAAGACGAACTGATGGACATGGCGGCGGTGGCGCAGTCGTCGCCCGGCGCCATCGCGATTAATCTGGCGGTTTTGTGCGGCAGAAAAACGGCCGGCACGGCCGGTGCCGTCGTGGCCGGGATTGCCGCGGTGCTGCCGCCGCTTGTCATCCTTTCGATTGTTTCCGCCTGCTACCGGCAGCTGGTGTCGAATCCGGCGGTGGCGGCGGTACTGAAGGGAATGGAAGCCGGCGTGGCCGCGCTGATCGTCGACGTAGTTTGGTATATGAGCGGGATTGTTGCGGCAAAGAAGGAACCGCTGCCGGTTTTAATGATTCCGGCCGCTTTTGCCGCTTCTTTCCTGTTTGATCTCGGGGCGCTGACGGTGATTGTCGGCGGCGTGGCGGTTTTTCTGCTGCTGGTCCGGCTGAAGTTTAAGGCAAAGGAAAAGGGGGCGAGGTCAAATGCTTGAACTGCTGATCAGTTTTTTGTATGTCGGTCTTTTCAGCATCGGCGGCGGTTATGCCACTTTGCCGCTTATTCAGGAGCAGATTGTCGAATTGCACGGGTGGCTGAGCTATAAGGAGTTTACCGACATCATCACCATTTCGCAGATGACGCCGGGACCGCTTGCGGTTAACGGTTCCACTTTCGTCGGCCTGCGGGTGGCGGGCATTTTCGGCGCGGTTGTCGCAACTTTCGGCTGTGTGATCAGCGGCGTTCTGATTTCGCTGGCTTTGCAGAGTTTCTTTGCCAAAAACAAAAGCGAAACGGTGGAGCTGACGTTAAAGGCGCTGAAGTCGGTGTCGATCGGGCTGATTGCGTCTGCCGCCTCGGTGATCGTGCTGTTGTCCTGGTTTGCTGTCAGTTCGTGGCGTCAGATCAGCGGCGGGCCGGACCTCAGGGCCGTCGGTATCAGTCTGGCGGCATTGCTGCTATTGAGAAAATTTCATATGAATCCGGTCTGGGTCATGTGCGTCTGCGGCGCGGCGGGCTTTTTCCTTTACTAGCCCGGGGAGAACCGGGAAAAGCCTTTCCGGCGGGCCGGTTGTATTGAAAAATCCGCATTTGATATAATATCATAACGGTATTACAAAATAAACAGGAGATAAGTTATGAATAACGTAATTCACAATACCGCGCTGATTTTAACCATTATCGGCGGTTTGAACTGGGGGCTGGTCGGTCTGTTCGGTTTTGATCTGGTTGCTTTCCTTTTCGGATCAATGAGCGTTTTGAGCCGTATCGTATATATTCTGGTCGGCGCTTCCGCCGTATTGTTGGCTTTTTCCTCTTTTACTTCGGTTAAGCGCCTGCCGGGAGCGAAATAGTTTCCGGTATCGTTTGGAACAAATAGAAACCCCGGTTTCCCCGGGGTTTTTATTGGGGCCGTTTTTGTTTTTTTTAGTTGTTTTTATTCTTGTCGTAAAAATTGTGACCCCAAAAAAGAATATGTATGTTTTTTCCGTTTTTTCTTTCGGCTTTTGAACGACAAGGCAGGAATAAAGGCAATTTGCATCGGGGGCTTTTGGGGACGAAGAAAAACGACGGGATATCAAACGGGAAAATGTTTTTATATGCGGAATTATGCCGGAGAGGACGGAAAAAGAAACAAGATGCCGAAACAAGTTTGAGCATGGCAAGAGCGTGTTTTTTTTGGGGGGGGAGAACGTCGTAATGACAAAAGAAGCGCGGGAACGATCAGAAAACGGCCGTTCGGCTGCCGTACGGAAAGTTTCGGGGAAGGGATAAAAAGGAAAAACCCCGGAAAAACCCGGGGTTTTGTTGGTAGCGAGGGTCGGATTCGAACCAACGACACGCGGATTATGATTCCGCTGCTCTAACCACCTGAGCTACCCCGCCATAAAGACAGCATTTTTAATAAAGAAAATTTGTCCGCTTGTCAAGAGTTTTTTTATAAAAAATTTCTATAAATTTTTCCACATGCTGCCGAGGACGGGGCGGGCGTTCTTTTCATATTCCTCAAACAGCGACGACCATTCGCGCTTTTGTTCGAAATAGCGGCTGCGGCGGTTGAGATCGTAATAACGGGCTTGCAGAATGACGTCCAGCTTGTCCATCTGCTTGACGAATGTGGCTTCCGGCGTGTCGCGTCGTTCATATTCGGCAAACAGCTCAAGCAGCCGCGGACATTTCGTCCGGGCGGCGATTTGTTCTAATGCCTTGATTTCCAAGTCGTATTTTTCCTGCTGGGTGATCTTGTCGCCGGGAACGTAGTCGCCGGTGATTTCTTCCGCCAGGTCGTGAACGACGGCAAATTCCAGACATTTCAGCCGGTCAAGATCGTCCGGACACAGGATGAGCGTGAGCAGGCAGAGCCCCCAGGAATGGGCGGCGACGGATTCCGGGTTTTCCACCATGCGGCGGATCCAGCCGGTGCGGGGAGTGTCTTTCAAACGGCAGACGATTTCTGCCAATTGGTCTATGTTCATGTTTTTTCCTCATTCCGGCAGCCGACGGCCGGGTTAAATGTTGCGCGTATCTGGCATTTTAAGCTTGCCAATCTTTCCCGATTGTTTATATATCTGATAAATCGAATTGTAAACAACGGAGGTCGGATGACGAAATATAAACTGATGGCGGCGGCAGCCGTTTTGTGCATGGCTGCCGGTGCGGATGCGCGGGCGGAGGAAAAGTCCGGCAAAAGCGATCTCAGGGCAAATTTCCGCCGGGTGGCGCTGGAGATGTCTTCAACCGAAGTGAAAAACGCCGATCTTTACGTCGACAGTCCGAATTCCCAGTTAAGCGCGGACAGCAAGACGATGATCAAGGGTGTTTTTGATTTTGTGCTTGAATACGAACAGCCAAACTGGCAATGGAACAACAGTCTGTTTATGGAATACGGACGGACCAAGCTGAAACCGGTCGGCGAAGAGGACACCACCAACGAGGACGCCGACAAGATTTTGCTGACGTCCGACTATAACTGTAAATTGTGGAAGCTCGAATTTCAGAATGCTGACGCCGGTCCGTTTGCCAGCGTGGCCTATCAGACCGAGTTTACCAGAAACAACGACGCGCCGAGAATGAAGGTGGTCCGCGGCAAAACCGGCCTGAAGCTGTTTAACGGCGAGTATATCAAGGAACTGTACGCGGCGGCGGTCGGCGAATATGACTTTACCTACAGCGGCGACGAGGTGAGAAAAGGCGCCTATGAAATAGGGATCCGGGCGGAACGCCCCATTTCCGATCAGGTGAAATTTCAGCTTGAAGGCTATTTCCGCAACTATGTAAGCTACAGCAAATATGTGGCGACGGACCTGAAATACGAATTGAGCGTTACCGGGCGGATGGACGTGAAAATTTATCAGAAGTTCAGCCTGGCACCCTATGTCAGCTATTTTCAGGGAAAGGCGCGGGGCGTGGACAAGGAAGGTTCCAACTTCCTGATCGGCCTTTCGTTTGCCTATTCCGATTTGTTTAATCTGTAGACGGCGTGTTACAAAATAATGACATATCGGGCGGCCTTCCGGCGGGAGGTTGACTTGTGCGGTGCCGGATGGTAACATATGAACAGTTCCGGTGCATCACGGTGATAAGGAAATGTCCATGCCTGACAAATATACAAAACAAATACTCGTACGCAATGATTCGGTTGTGATGGTCGGGGGAACCCGGGCCTATTATTCTCCCGATAATGACGAAATCAGACTGCTGAAAGGCGATTTGACGGAAAAGGACTTCGGAATGCAGGGAAACGGCGTTCAGGACGAAGACATTTTGCTTGTTCACGAAGCTCAGCATCAGATTAATGCACGCAAGGGTTGCGGACATACGCCGATGTCGCTTGCAGAACGTTATCAGGAAGCCATGCATGACGAGATTGTGGCTTCCATTGCCGAAAAATTGGAGATCAGGCGGCGTTATCAACAGTTGAAAAGCGACGGAGAAAAAAACGCCTTTTTCAAAAAATTTGCCGGTGACAGAAAAAATGCGGCGTATTTGAAGCTTTTGCAAAGCGGGAAAATCAATCCCAACAGCAAGTCGTCCGAAGATTTTGCCGAAGAAATGGCCTTTATCAAAAACAGTTCGACCGACTGGTGGGTGAAGCACGATGCTTTGGAATATCAGAAAAATCAAAATGGCCAGATTATGGATTTTTTGAGGGAATATGGGGAAAATGCCGTTTCAAACCCGCAGGGACTGGCCGATAATTTGAAAAAGATGTATCACATCGGCGGCATTGACTTTACCCGTTACGGGCAGGACAACAGCCGTCTGCCGGTTGAAAATCAAACATTGGCGGCGTTGGAAACAATGCGAGCCGAAGGGGCGGACGCGCAGAAGCTGCAGGCTTTTAACAACATGGGCGAGGGGCCTTATAAGCTGGCAGAATCTTTGGACGTTTCCGGCTTGTCTTACGATCAGGCCGCACAGGTTATTCAAACCGCGATTATAAACGAGCATCTGGCAGCGGAGATAGCCGGAAGCATGGCGTTGGGCGAAAAGCCGTCGTTTGATTTTCGTTATGTGGCATCTTCCCTGCGGAACCAAACCGCCGTGTATTTGGATATGAAAGCAGATGTTTGGGAAAAAAACGGAATCCTTAACGAACAGGGGGATGAGGAAAAATTTGCCCGCTTGATGCAGCAGGCAAAAACCGTGAAACTTGATCCCGACAAATGGCTGGAAGAAGTGCGGGATATTCTGACAATCGCCAAAGATCCGAACCGGGCAGATGAGTTTGCCGCCTTGAAACAGCGGATGGCCGGGCTGCGCGGGAAAAGCGTATCTCTTGACGAGGCGGTAGTTAATATGGATAAATTCAGACTTCCGCTTGATGGGAGCAGTAAAGAGGAAGTTTTGGAAGAAATGCGGCAAAAAGCGGAAGAAGACGCCAGATGGGCTGAGGAATATAATAAAAAGCATCCTCAAAAGGAAAGAATTTCGGAAGCTTATCATAAAAGCATAACCGACATGGAATCGAATTTGCTAAAAGACGAATTGGAAGCGCGTCGGGAAACGGAAAGGGAGGTTAAGCCCCTGACGACTAAGCCGCAGACATTGTCGTACAAATTGATGGACGGCGTTAAATATTATTTTAACCGTCCGCAGCAATATCAGAACGTTGAATTAAAATCTTATGTCAACGAACGCGGCGAAAAGATAGAAATGACGCTGGTTGACGGCAAAAAGCACGGTGCAGCCGTATTGCGCGACGAAAACGGCAACATCAAAGAGGTAAAAGCGTACGACAACGGTCAGGAAATAGACTTGAGTAAACATAAATTCGGCATTGACGAGCAAGAGCGGACGATAAACGGCAAGCTGGCACGGGCAACAACGTTTATGTTGGACGGAAAGCCTTTTGGCGCGGTAGTGGTTGAGACGGCTGACGGCACCAAAGCCGATTTTTACGACAGCCGCGGCGTGCGGATGGAAGGCGCCGCCGGTGCAAAAATCAGGCGGACGGAAGAGCGGGTCGAAAGCGCCCGCGATTCCGTAAGGCAAACGATGCCGTCGGCGGAAGCGGAACACTCTGAAGAAGCGGTACCGGCCGCGAAAGAAAATGTTCCGGCGGAAACGGCGGATACGCTTCAGGTAAAAAAGACGCCTCTTGCGGAAGATGAGCAGGTTCAACCGGCGGACAGCGTGCAAAAAGTGGCGCAAGAGATGCGCCGCGGACATGACCGGATTGCGGCCATGCGGACCAAAGTGGCGGCCGGGCACGAGGCGGACAGAGCCGCCGTGTATCGGAAAGTTTTCGGCGGCAACGACAACATCGAAGCCATCCGCCGATTGCGCAGTTCAAAAACGATCAGCAGCGGGGTCGTGCGACCGACGGCAATCCGCGCCGATCTGCTGGAAGGAAAGCTCCGGGAGTTTCAGGCGCAGCCCTGAACGGCTGCCGGACATAAGAAAGTCCGGTTGTCGGGGCTTGTTTGTCATGTGCGGAAAATCCCGGAATTTTCCGGAACAGGAGAACTTCCGGCTTTGTGCATAAAAAAAACGCCTTTGCCGTCGTAAGGTTAACAACTGAAAACAAAATCGTTTTTTTATGGATGCAACATATGCGATATCCATGGTTCCGAAATATCGGAAAGAAGCTTTTTGTCGGCTGAAACCGGCCTTTTGTCTGTGAAACCTGTGTCGGCGAAAGGGGCAGATGTTACGGAAACCGGAGTTTGTTTCGGTCATGGCCGTATGTTTTCCGAGATGCGTCCGAATATTCGGTTATGGGTTTTCAAAGGTAAGGGCGGTTCATGAACGGCGGGGAAATGCAGATTTCAAGCGTCGGGGCGGTCGTTGGGGGACGGTATGGTATGTCGGTGCCTTGGGGAAGAATATCCGAAAGATAACGGAATATACGCGAAGCCGACTTAAAGAAGACGCGATGCCGATTCAGCTGATTATCAGTCTTGTTCCCCTTTACGATGAGCCGGGCAGTTTTCGCCCGGTTGCCCCAAGGGCGGCAAGCCTCGTTCCGCTCCCTCTTTACGGTGAGTCAGGCAGTCTTCGCCCGGTTGTCCCAAGGGCGGCAAGCCTCGTTCCATTCCCCCTTTACGGTGAGCCGGGCAGTCTTTGCCCGGTTGCCCCAAGGGCGGCAAGCCTCGTTCCGCTCCCTCTTTACGGTGAGCCGGGCAGTCTTCGCCCGGTCAGGCCGTTTAAGGCGTTTGCCGACACGGTCAGCTTTATAAGCGTTTATGAAGGGCTGCCGGTCGGTCCGCAGATTTTTTGTGGCGGGAAAATTCCCGGCCGGGCCGGCGGGTTTCTTTTGGGCCGGGCCGGACTTTCGGAATTTTACGCCTTTCTTACGTAATCTTTCAGCAGCTTTTTGTGTCCGGCCTGATCAAACCAGATTTCCAGCTTGTTGCCTTCAATTTTTAACACTTTGCCGTAGCCGAAAGTTTCGTGAAACACGCGGGAGCCGACGGGGGTGGCGGAAGCGGCGTTTCTTGCTTTTTGTTTTGCCCGCCAGACGCTGCCGCTCCAGCCGTCGTCTTCGTCGCGCACATAGCTGAAACGGTCGCTGTCGCGGATGACGTTTTCTTCCGTCTGCCGGCTGCGGTTGTACCAGTTGGAAGAGCTTCTGTGCTGTTCCGCCCAGCTGCCGCCGTAGTTGCCGGCGGCGCCGAAATAAGTCGCGGCCATATTGCAGATTTCGATATTGGCCGGCGGAAGTTCGTTGATGAAGCGCGAGGGCAGGTTGTTCTGCCATTGGCCGTAGATGCGGCGGTTGAGCGCGGTTAAAATGTACAGTTTCTGTTTGGCGCGGGTCATGGCTACGTATGCCAGCCGCCGTTCTTCTTCCAAAGCGCTGCCGCCGCCTTCGTCCAGCGCCCGCTGGTGCGGAAACAGGCCTTCTTCCCAGCCGGGCAGGAATACGGCGTCAAATTCCAGCCCCTTGGCCGAGTGCAGGGTGATCAGCATTACCTTGTCGGTATCAATGTTGTTGTCGTTGTCCATTACCAGACTGACATGTTCCATAAAGTCGCTTAAGGTCGGGTACTGCTCGGTGTCGCTCATGACGTTGATCAGTTCTTTCAGGTTTTCGATCCTGCCTTCTGCTTCCGCCGACTTGTCCATTTTCAGCATTTCCATGTAGCCGGAATCTTCCAGCACCTGGGCGGCCAGGTCGTCGGGCGAAACCGCGTTCATGGTCTGCCGCCACTGATAGAAGTTGTTAATCAGTTCGGAAACGTTGGTTTTGACCTTGCCGCTTAAGGCACCTTCTTTCAGCATTTTTTCGATTGCCATGAACATCGAGATGTGGTTGACGCGCGCTTCGTTTTCAAATTTTTCGATGGTTTTAGCGCCGATGCCGCGGGCCGGTTTGTTGATGATGCGCTCCAGAGCCAGGTCGTCGGCCGGCTGCAAAATCACCCGCAGATAGGCGAGGGCGTCGCGAATTTCCGCCCGTTCGTAAAATTTCGGTCCGCCGATAACCTGATAGGGAATGGCTTCGGCAATGAATTTTTCTTCAAATTCCCGGGTTTGCGCGGCGGTGCGGACAAGAACGGCCATCTGGCTGTAGCCGGTGCCGTTGCGGTGCAGGTTTTCAATTTCGTCGGCGACATAGGCTGCTTCTTCCGAACCGCTGTAGGTGCTGACGACTTTGATTTTGCTGTTGTCGCCGCGGGCGGCGGGCGAATTTTCCGCCACCTTTAAGGTTTTACCCAGGCGGTCCCGGTTATGGCGGATAAGCGCCGAGGCGGCGGTCAGAATGTTGGCGGTGGAACGGTAATTGCGCTCCAGCCGGATTACTTTGGCGTCGGGAAAATCTTTTTCAAAGCGCAGAATGTTTTCGATTTCCGCTCCGCGCCAGGAATAGATCGACTGGTCGTCGTCGCCGACGCAGCACAGGTTGCGGTATTTCTGGCAGATCAAACGGAGAAACAGGTACTGGGTGACGTTGGTGTCCTGATACTCGTCGACCATGATGTATTTGAAGCGCGTCTGGTAGTCGTCCAGTACGCCGGCGTCGGACATCAGAATGTTTAACGTGTAAAGCAGCAGGTCGCCGAAGTCGACGCAGTTGAGTTCCAAAAGCCGGGCCTGATATTTCTTGTAAACTTCGGTGACGACGTTGGCGCGGAAGCTGTCGTCGATTTTGTCTGCCGTCAGCCCTTTGTCTTTCCACAGCTGAATCTTGTCGAGAATCGACTGCGGCGGATACTTTTTGTCGTCGATGCCGTCGGCTTCGAGAAGCTGTTTGATCAGCCGGCGCTGGTCGTCTTCGCCCAAGATGGTGAAATTGCTTTTGAGGCCGACCAGTTCGGCGTGGCGGCGGAGAATTTTGACGGCAATGCCGTGGAACGTGCCCATCCAGACGGAATCGGCGATGTTGCCGATGAGATTGCGGGCGCGGTTCTGCATTTCGCGCGCGGCACGGTTGGTAAAGGTGACGACCAGACAGTTCCACGGGTTGGCTTTCATGTTGGCAAGGATATAAGCCAGCCGTGCGGTTAACACTTTGGTTTTGCCGGTGCCGGCGCCGGAAAGCACCAGCAACGGGCCTTCGGTGGTGGTGACGGCCTGTTTTTGTTCGGGGTTAAGTTCGTTTAACCACGGCAGTTCCGGCATCAGCCGGGCGGTATTGTCATAGGTTGCCGCAGGCTCTTCGGCGGCCAGGTCGAATATGTCGCTCATTTTCAGGATACTTCTTGTTTTTTGGTTTGTCTTTGCCTATATTATATTATTATTTACGGAAATAAAAGCGCTTTATGAAACTATAAACAAGAGGGTAAAATGTCTGAAATACGCGATAAAATCGTTGGTTTGAAAGATTATATGGACAGCCGGATTATCGGGCAGAAGGATTTGGTGAAAAAAATGATCATCACGCTTCTGGCGGAAGGTCACGCGCTGGTCGAAGGTGCGCCGGGGCTGGCCAAAACCAAGGCGATCAAAACGCTGGCCGACTGCATTTCTGCCAGCTTTAACCGTATCCAGTTTACGCCGGATCTGTTGCCGTCGGACATTACCGGCAGCGAAATTTACGTCAGCCAGAAGGGTGAGTTCGAGTTTCGCAAGGGGCCGATTTTTGCCAATCTGGTGCTGGCCGACGAAATCAACCGCGCGCCGGCCAAGGTGCAGTCCGCGCTGTTGGAAGCGATGGCCGAACGGCAGGTCAGCGCCGGCGGACAGCGTTATCTTTTGCCGCGGCTGTTCATGGTGATGGCTACCCAGAACCCGATTGAGCACGAGGGGACTTATAATCTGCCGGAAGCCCAGCTGGACCGTTTTCTGATGTACATTAAAATCGACCAGCCTAACGCCGCCGACGAGCGCAAAATTCTGGAGCTGGTGCGCGGCGAGGGAACGCTCAGTACGCCGAATCTGAGAACAGGTTTTGACAAGATTGAAATTGCCGACGTCGAAGCGGCGACCCGCGAGGCGCTTAACACCCATATCAGCAGGGAACTGGAAGAATATCTGGTGCAGCTGATCGTTGCCACCCGCAAGCCGGAAAAATACGACGGCGAACTGGCCGGCATGGTGATGTTCGGCGCCAGCCCGCGGGCGACGATCGCGCTTGACCGCGCGGCCAAGATCAACGCCTGGCTGGCCGGCCGCGATTTTGTTACGCCGGAAGACATTCATGCGGTAATCTATGATATTTTGCGCCATCGTATTATCTTGAGTTTTGAAGCTCAGGCGGAAGGCGTCACCAGCGACGACATTATCGGCCGGCTGCTCAATTTGGTTCCGTTGCCGTAAGTTTTTTCCGAAGGAGTGCGAAATGCAGAGATTTGCCAAACTGGCGGCCGGTTTGTTCGGCCGCCGCAGAGAACCGGCCGGCGGGTTGTCCGCATCGCTCGAGGAACTGATGGAGCAGCGGAAAAATCTGGCTCGGCTGCACCAGAAAAGCAAACTGCAACCCTCCGACATGGCGGGCGAGGTCAGGTCCGCTTTCAAAGGGCGCGGCATTGAGATGGAGGAGATCCGCGAATATACCTTCGGCGACGACGTACGCGACATCGACTGGCGGGTGACCGCGCGCAAAAAAAGCCCCTATACCAAAGTTTATGCCGAGGAAAAGGACCGCGAAATCTACGTGCTGCTTGATTTGTCGCCGAGCATGGTTTTCGGCACCAGAAAAGAGCTGAAGTCGGTGACGGCTTCCAAGGCGGCGGCCCTGATCGGCTGGATGGCGCAGGAAAACCGCGACCGATTCGGTGCGGTGATATATGACGGACGGGAAATCCGCACCTTCAAATCGCGGCAGAACCGGGCGCATCTGACCGCGGTTTTAAAAAAAATCGCGGAAACGGGGCGCAAAATTTTGTCCGCACCGGCGGATGAGGAGGAAGGCGGCGGGACGGCGCGCGCTTTGCAGGCGATGACCAAACTGATCAAGAGCCGGGCGGCGGTGTTTGTCATCAGCGATTTTTACGTTTTCGGCGAGGCGGAAAAAAAGGCTTTGGCGGCATTGGCCAAAAAAGGACAGGTGTTTTGCATCAACGTTTTCGACCTGCTTGAGGAACTGGCGCCGAAAAACGGCGAATACATGGTGGAACAAAACGGCCGCAGTCTGGTGTTTGACAGCCGCCCGCCGGCTTTCCGTCGGGAGTACCAAAACCATTTTGCCGCCAAAAAGACAATGCTGCGCGAATTTTGCCGCAGATTCAACTGCCGGTATATGGAAGTTCGGACCGACGTTGACATTTTCCGCCAGTTGAAATTTATTTAACGCCGTAGTTGACAAAAAAATTTTTTGGTGATAGCTTTTAATCCAAATTATTTTGTAAAAAAGAGAGATTTTAATGGTTAAGACAAATGAGAATAACGCATACCGCAGAGGTCAGGAGCTGTTGGACCAGGGTATGTACAAAGAAGCGATTGCCCAGTTCGACGAAGCAATCAAAGAACAGCCGCAGTCTTGGAAAGCCCTCAATTCCAAAGGGTTTGCCCTGCAGAAATTAAGCAAGTACACGGAAGCCGTAGAGTGTTTTGACAAGGCGCTGGAACTTAATCCGCAATCGGTCGAAGTGATCAACAACAAAGGCGTGACGCTCTCCATGCGCGGCCTTTACAAAGACGCCATAGCCCAGTTTGATCAGGCGGTGGCGAACGATCCGACCTCGCTTGAAGCCCTGAACGGCAAAGCGATCGCGTTGCAGCACATGTATCTCTATAAAGAGGCGCTGGACGTTTTGGAACAGGCGATGAAAATCGACAACAAGCATACCCAGACGCTGCTCAGCATTGCGGTAACGCTGCAAAAGCTGAAACAGTTTGAGCGGGCGATTTCGTTTTTCAAAAAGGTGTTGACGTATGACAAGTCGAACATCAAAGCCTGGAACGGCATCGGCGTTACTTATCAGCTGATGGGCGACAACAATTCCGCGCTGAAATGCTTTACTAAAATCCTGAATATCAACAGCCGCGAAATTCAGGCCTGGATCAGTATCGGTTTCGTTTACCAGAAAATGATGAAGTTCAACGATGCGCTCAAATGTTACAAAAAGGCACAGATGATCAACGACAACCGTTATCATCACAAACTTTACGACGGTTTGGCCAGCTGTCTGACAAAGTTGTCGGAGTTTGATCAGGCGATTGAGATTTACAAGCAGATTTTCCAGATCGAAGAAGGCAAAAAGAAGTGGGATGCACAGCGTTCCATCAAGTTCGTCAGCAAACTGAAACGCAAAAAAGCGACCGGTATGCTGCCGGATCTGGTTCCGGCCGACAACGACTGATCAGTTGTTCTTAATCTTAAAGCCCCCGGAGTTTCCGGGGGCTTTTGTGTTTCGAACGTTTGTATAAGCAGGTAGATGTAGACGTACCCATATCTTCGCGCTATAACTAAGCTATGGAACAGTCATATACAGAAAACAGAGTAATTGCGTGTATCACTGCCATTATCATATAGTGATAATGACAAAATGCCGTAAGAAGATATTCAATGCAGATGTATATGGATTTTTTAAGAAACGGTTAGGTGAAATTCATGAACACTACCCACAAATAGAGTTCATAGGACAAAACCGCGATAAAGATTATATACATCTTCAGGTTTCAATTTCACCCAAAATAAGTGTGGGTAGTGTTGTACGCATAATTAAATCCGATACAGTACGTGACTTGAAGAAAAGCTATCCGTTTCTTAAAAAATGTTATTTTGGTACGGAAAGTGTTTGGTCGGACGGGTATTTTGTCAGTACTGTCGGCATCAACGAGGCTGTGGTACAACACTATGTTGAACACCAAGGGTGCGAAGATATGGGGCAAGCTTAGCCTGAACTAAAAAAAGTAATCCACCGGCTAAGCCGGTGGAGTTTCATGGCAGGAAAACTTCGTACCCTATGGCAGGCGCGTGGCGGCGAAATTGCGCAGCTTAACATCCCGCCTTTGCAATAAGCCGTTTTCTTTCATCCTTCCCTTGACGGGAGAGATTTTTTTATACCGTCCCGCGGCAGGTGCATGTTCAGAAGAGTTTACGGCTTTTTTCGTTCACTCTTCTTGCCTTTTTTCGTTTCTCCGTCTTTTCTTGCTCTCCCTGCTTTTTCCGTTCTTCTTTTTTTCGCTCTTTTCATCTTTCCCGTTTTGCTCTTTCCCCCTTTTCCCTCTTTTTCGTTTCTTTCCCTGTTCTTCCTTTTTCCCTCTTTTCTGCTTTCCTTTTCCTTCTTTCCGTTCTTTTTTTCCGCCCTTCCCACCTTTCCCGCTTTGCTCTTTGCGTATATAAGACTCTTTTACCGTTGTAGCAAAAACGGTCGGAAAATGCCTGACAAAGAGCAAAGGCGTTTTTTTGAGTGTGTGTACCGTTTACACATATGATGCGGACCCCGAGGAGAAAAACGCTTGAAAACGGGGGAATGATCGGAAAATCAACCGTCGGAAAGGCATGGTCATTACGGAAACCGGAGGTGTTCCGATCCGTAATATTCATATGTTACCGGGGATGCCGCCCGAATATTCCGTCAATTCAATTGCGGACTGTTTCAAAGGCAAAAGAAGTTTGTCAATATATGAGCGTTGTGGAAATGCAAGATTTCTCGATTGCAACCGGGAATTTTGGCGCCAAGGGAATTACGTTGATCTCCCGGGGGAGAATACTCAAAAGATACATTCGTAATCAATTGAAAAAAGACGCCGGGCAAAGTCTGCTCACACCGGACTTTGCTCTGTTTACGGGAGCCGGGCAGCCATCGTCCTGTAAGGGTGTCATGCCCTTAAGGCGTTTGCCGGTACAGTCGGGGCACTTCCGCATATGAAGAACCCCGCGTTTTACATGAGGTTCCTTTTTTCTGCGCCGGCAAGTCGGGGGACGACGTATGCTTTGAACGTTTGTGTGAGTTGGCATATGCGGGCGTTTCAGCCCGGCCGCAGGACTTGCGAAGCTTGATCGGGCGTTTGAGATCCGGAATGGCTAATGCCGCTTGCTTAAACTGGCGGAAGTTGTTACATGCCTGACAAAAAACGTGGATTATCCGGGACGGTTTAGTGTCGGGATAACGCCGCTTCACGTCTTTAATCATGCTCAAAACATAGGGGTGTTGCTGTTTCTGGACTTCCGGCTTACCATGTCGGATCAGGAACGTTTTTGAGGACGAAGCTTTGATTGGCAGCCAAACTCTTAAAAGTTGTTTATTTTTTTGTTTTTTATTTTCAATTGAGTTCTTAAGGGGATACTATATCAAAAAAAGCTTAAGGAGATTTCATGAAGACGGCAATCTGGGAATATATCATTCCTTCCGAGCGGGAAAAGGAAAATTTATGGAACAATTGTACTTTTGTTTTTGATACGAACGTGCTGTTGAACCTTTATCGCTATACCGGCAACACGCGCCGCATTTTACTGGAGGCTTTTAAAGATTTAAAGGGGAGGATGTGGCTCCCCTATCAGGTAGCGTACGAATATGCCAGAAACCGTTGTGACGTGATTTATGAAACGGTTGAGAAATACAACAAGCTGGAAACATTGGAAAATGATTTTATAAAAAAGATTGCCGAAGAATTGAGACTGAAAAATTCCGATGCGGAAATCGGAAAACTGCAGAACATGATTGCGGGCTGGATTGGTGAACAGAAGCAGGGCAACCTGATTGTCACAAAAGTTTCCGATGATAAAATTTTAAATCAGATATTGTCTCTTTTTAACAAAAAAGTGGGCGAACCTTATTCCGAAGAGGAAATGCAAAATGTTTTGAAAGAAGGAAAAGAGCGCTATTCCAGACAATTGCCGCCGGGTTTTTGCGATGCCGGAAAAGAAGCGGAAGAAGGCGACAATAATGCCTACGGGGATTTTGTCGTCTGGAAACAGATAATGGAATATGCCGGCAGCAGAAAAAGTGATATTATCTATGTGACCCATGACCAGAAAAAAGACTGGTGGCAGATTGCAAAGGGACGAACGGTCGGTCCCCGGATTGAGCTGAGAAAAGAATTTGCCGAGAAGACGAAGCAACGGTTTTACATGTATTCGATGGAAAGCTTTTTGGAATATTATTCCAGGCACAAAGGACAGACGACGGATCCCGATGTGTTGGACGAAGTGTCCTTTATTGAAAAAAAGCAGTCGAAAAAGAGGAAGGACGTTGAAGAGTTGTATTGGGACATGATGTATCTTGAACAACAGATCGAAAATATGCGGGAACGAATAGAAAGCCGTCAGAAAGCGGTTTCCAGACTTGAGAAAAAATACGGCGGTCGGGAAATGCCCGAACATATCACGGAACAATTGAATAACATGCGGTTGAAATTGGCGCGTCTGAGAAGTCATATGGAAGGAAAAATGCAGCGGCTGCTGTCTGTTCGGGAGAAATTTTTCGTCGAATCCGAATAGGCGTGCAGTTGTGATGCCGCGTATTTTCGGGCGTGTCGGGAAAAAGCGCGTTTGAGCGCAAAAAATGATGACGGGACAAAAGTCGGCGGTCGAAAACGGGACAGTTTCCCTTTTTTACTTGTTTTTTGTTGTGTCCGCAAGCTCTAAGGCGCCGGCAAACGCCTTGAGGGCACAAGGCGGCACCGGAGCGGACGCGGCTGAGCGGTGAACATGAAACGTCCGGACGCCAAAGGGCGTAAGGCGGCCAGACAGGCCGGTTTGCCGCCGTTTAACCGTAAGCGGAAAAATCCGCCTATTTTGGTTTGCCTTGCTTTTTCCGTTGGCTTCATATGTACTCTGTCGGCTTTTGAATGTTTTCCGGGGGCAGCGGGGAACCCTCAGCGCAAAGTGCGCGGGCTTCGTTATTCCAAGGCCGGCGTTTTGCCGCTTTTTTGCATATCGGTGAACCGTTCTTTCTTTTAAGATGGTTTATGATACCTATTTTAACGTTACTTTCGGCAACATATGAACATGCCCGGATGAACTGCTGCTTCCGTCGGGTTTGTTATTTTTTTATCGGCATAATCTTCCAGATATTTTTCCTGTTTTCGGATGCGCTTTGTCCTGAAGTTTCTTTCGACGGTATTTCGGCGCGAAACATCGGGGCATTTGCAATTCCGGTGGATTTGTTGTCCGGGCTGTTTTGATCATGGCGGCAAAAGAATTTTTTGATGCAAAGGCGAAAGCTTTTTGCAACCGCGCACTAGGGAGGATAAGGAAACAGCCCCGGGAAGGCCGGAGCTGCGGGAAGGTTGCCGAAACGACGGAAAACGCTACTGCCGGGCGGCGGGAGTGTGAGCGGCGGCCTGTGCTCTTTCCGCGGCGGCAGAAGCGGTGTCCGCCGTCTTTTCCGCTGCTGCCGAAGCCGTGTCGGCCGCTTTTTCCGCGCCGGCGTCAACGGCAGCTTCCGCTTTTTCCGCCGCTTCTTTGGCTTTTGCTTTGTCGGCCCGTTCGTCAATTGCCTTTTTGGTGTCGCTGACAAGCTGCTGAGTGCCGTCGGCAATGTTGCTGCCGACCTGGGCGACGGTGGTGTCTTCGGTTATTTTGCCGTCATAGATTCCTTTGGCGACCAGATAAATGACAAGGATGAGCGCAACGTAGAAAATGTATTTCAATATGGTTCCCATGGTGTTTCCTTTCTAAAAGAACATTACTGTTTTTCAAATAATCAGGCATTGCAGGTTTTCAAGACAAAAATTTAAAATATTGCGGCATGTGCGACCGGGAAGCGGCCGGAAAGCGGGGCGCTGCGGACAGGGCGGAAGGAAAAGCGGGGAAAACGGGGCGGTGCGGATCAGGCGGAAGGAAAAGCGGGGAAAGCTGGGCGCTGCGG
>MNTV01000041.1 GCA_001917175.1 Azospirillum sp. 51_20 | reverse complement strand
CTTGGGTAATAATGCGTACCAAATCTTCCAGAGTTCGAAAGTAGAAACAAAAAGAGAGATTTTGCACCTTTTACTTTCGAACTTGAAATTACAAGACCGCAAAATCTCGTACACCCTAAGGAAACCGTACGATTACATCAGGTCTTTAAACAAAAAAACACCCTCCAAAAAGGAAGGTGTTGCGATTGGTGAGCCCGACGGGATTCGAACCCATGACCCTTTGATTAAAAGTCAAATGCTCTACCAGCTGAGCTACGGGCCCGCTCACTTAACGAAGCAAGGTATAATGGATAAAAAAAGGTTAGTCAATAAAAAAATCCAAAAAAATTAAAAAATATAAAAAATAGTTTATTTGTTAAGAATTGTATGTTATCATCAGTTTCAAATTTGATTATTAAACCTCGTTTTTAAGGATATTGGGAGATGTCAGATACGAAGAATTCACAGCAGGCCGGGCGTTATGATATGCTGCAGAATGCTGCCGGGGAGATACTCATAATCATTGAATACCGCGAAGGCGGTCCCGAAAATCCGCGTCTGGTTTATGACGGCGGCGAACAGGCATTGCTTTACCGCAGCCGTGAAAGCGCTTTTATGCTGAATTCCATTGCCAGGGAAGCGCGCATGCCCTTAAAGTCGGTTAACGAGGTGCTGATGGTGGAGATTGAAAACGACGACGTTGCCCGCGAATACAGGGTGCCGGTGCGCGTAGTCAGAAATTTGCAGGCGCTGGCCTGACGATAAAACTTTTTTCAGATGGTGATAAGGGCTTTAAAAGCCCTTATTTCTTGTTATTATTCAGATAATAACGGTTGAAGCGGAAGATTTGATGCTGGTTGAATTACTCATTTTGATTTTAGGCGCCGGGCTGATTTCCGAGCTGGTTCCCAAAAACCGGCTGCCGGTGCTGTGGTCGCTGTTCTCGGCAGCGGCGGTTTCTTATTTTGTTTACCGTTTGTCGCTGCTTGGGAATGCGCCCGATTTGTATCTGAACTGTCCCTGGCTGAAAATACCCAATCTGGCGGTTAATCTCGAAATTGTCGTCAACGCCGGCAACATTTATCTGGTGTTTGCCTTGTCGATATTGGCTTTGCTGGTGCTGCTGCAAAATACTTTCGGTGCCGAAAATGCCAAAAATTCCCTGAACGGGCTGGTGCTTCTGAACCTTTTGTCGTCTTTGATGCTGGTGTTTGCCGGCAACTATGTCCAGATGCTGGTGGCGGTCGGCGTCTGCGACGTCCTGGTGTTCAGCGCCGTCAACAATATTGAAGCCAAAAAGAAATATATTTATGCCAATTTCCTGGCCGATATCGGCCTGGTCAGCATTTTTGCCGTCATCCTCGGCCAGGGAGGCGGTTTGGAACTGGACAAGCTGCCGGACTATGCCCGATTCGGTCATCATAAGGATTTTGTCGCGATTCTGCTTTTGCTCTGCATCTTTGTCAAAACCGGACTGTTTTTGTTTCATGGGGCTTATACCGAAATGCGCACGCTCGGTTTCAACCGTTTGAACTATGTTTTGTTTACGGCAACGCCGCTGACCGGCTACCTGCTGCTTTTAAAAACGGAATCTTTGCTGCAAATTTCTCCTTTTTCCTATCCGCTGCTCAAAATTTTTGCCCTTTCTTCCGTTTTGTGGGGCGTTTGGGGCGCTCTGGCAATTGATAATCTCAAACAAAAGGCGGTTTATTTTGCCCTCATGTTCTGGGGGTTGGTTTATGCTTTTGCCGCTTTCGGCAGCCGGCTCGACAGTTTGCAGTTTGCTTCGCTTCTGACCGCGGCGTTTTTGTTCGGGCAGGTTCTGATGCTGATTTGCGCCGCGGCTTCCAACGAAACTCAGGTTTCGGAAACGGGCGGCTTTTTGAAAAGCCTTAAATTTACCTTTTTGTTGGCGCTTCTGGTACTGGCGGCCTTTTTTTCGGTCTTGTTCAAAACCGCGGAAGGCAGCCCGTGGCTGGCCGGGGGCTATGCGCTGTTGTTTGCGGCGGCGAGCGCGCACGTGCTGTCGCAGATTCTGCTGGGAGAGAGCCGGGCGGACGAACGGGTGCAGGCAATGCTGAAAAATCCGCCGCTGCCGTCCTGGCTGCCGGTGGCTGCTGCCGCTGCCGTTTTATGCTGGTCTTTCCGTCTTTCCCCGTTATGGCTGACGCCGCTTCTTGCGGCCTGGCTGGGATTGTTTTTCCTGCGTCCTTTGCGCCGGTTGGACGCTTTGTACGACAACGACGTTTTGCAGGAGGCCGATTATGTGGGAACGGCATATGAATTGCTGATTATCACGCCGGTCAAGGTGATCGGGCGTCTGTTGTGGCTGACGGTGGATTTTGTGTTTATCGAACGTACGATCATCAGTTCGGTGCAGAATGCACTCGGTTTTATGATTTTTCTTTTTCGCCGCATTCATTCGGGAACGGTTACGGGCATGCTGCTGTTCATGCTGCTCGGTTTTGCCGTTATCGGAATTGTTTGGTTGTACGGAGGCTGACAAATGGAAAACATTGCTTCTTTGGTCAATGCGATTGTGGCGGTGCCGCTGCTCGGGATGCTGTTTGCCGCGCTTTCCCGCGAAGGCGGCCGCGGCAGGGTCAGCAACGTTTTGAGCGTGGGCATTTTTACCGTGCTTTCCAATCTGGTGGTTTTGTGGCGGACGGCTTTGCAGATGGATGTCGGCAAAGACGGCTGGAAAACGGTCGAGAGTTTTGCCTGGACGCAAAATCCGAAAATTGAACTGGTGTTTGGCATCGACGTCTTCTCCCTGATGCTGATTGCCGCCGTTCACCTAGCGGTTCTGCTGGGGATGGTGGGCATTCGTCACAATACCTACCGGCAGAAGGCGCTGATTGTTTTTGCCCTGATGTTTTTGAGCATGATCAGCGGCTATTTTTTGGCTTCCGACCTTTTTTCCTTTTACATTTTTTTCGAAGCGCTGCTGCTGCCGCTGTTCATGATGGTCGGCATTTTCGGCGACGTCCGCAAACAGCAGGTTTTGTACCGCTTTTTTCTTTATAACCTTCTCGGCGCGGTTTTTCTGTTTGTTGCCCTGGTGGTGCTTTACAATCATGAAAACGTCGGCATTCTCGAAGTGAGCCGGATCGTTTTGTCGGAACACGGGGAAGTGCTGGTCTGGGGCTCGATTTTCATTGCCTTCCTGTCGCGGATCCCGGTATGGCCTTTCCATTACTGGATTTCTTCGGTCAACGCCAACATTTCCAACCCGTTGGTTTTCATCGTTGCCAACATTGTTCCCTTAAGCGGCGTTTACGGACTGATCCGCTTTTTCCCGGTCAACGCGCCGGCGGCTTTGGATCCCTACCTGCTGGTTTTGGAAATCATCAGCATCGTCACCATGCTGATGATCGCCTTTATCGGCTTTACCAAACGCGATATTCAGTATAAGATTTTTGCCTATATGACGGTCTACTACATTTTGTATCTGCTGGGGGCGCTGCTGCCGACCGACGCGCTTTTGATGAATATCGGCTTTTCCATGTTTTCTTACCTGATTATTGTGGCCGCGCTGGAAGTGATGGTGGCTCACGTTGACGCGGTCCGGCAGGAAAACGAACTCGGCGATTGCGGCATTTTGTGCAATATCCGCCGCACTTCGCTGGTTTTTTCCTTTCTTATTCTGGCGGCGATCGGGATGCCGCTGTCGTCGATGTTTTTAAATAACATGGTGATTTTTGCCGGTCTGTTAAAATTTAACATTCAGATGGCCGTCTGTATCCT
Source organism: Azospirillum sp. 51_20 (assembly GCA_001917175.1). GTDB lineage: Bacteria > Pseudomonadota > Alphaproteobacteria > RF32 > CAG-239 > JAFUYI01. The sequence continues at coordinate 55,324 of MNTV01000041.1, read as the reverse complement.
GCTGGCGGTGGTGCTGGCTTCCGTCAGCCTGCTGCAGCAGTTGTTTTATCTGAAATATCCGCCGGAAAGTCAGGCGCCGCTGCCGGCGCCTTCCGGCGAATGCTGCGTCGAAGACATTTCGCTCAGGGTCTTTGCCGTCATGCTGCTGACGGCGGCGGTGCTGGTTTTGTCGTTTGTCAATCCTTTGTGGTTCGTCGGTTAGGAGAAAAAATGCTGGTCAATTATGTTGCGTTGCTGCCGGAAGCCGTGTTGACGGTCGGTGTTTTGCTGGCGGTGCTGGTTCGTTTCCTTCGTTCCGCCAACACGGCCAAAACTTTTCTGACGCTGGCCAAATGGACGATTTTGCCGGCAATGATGCTGACCGCGGTCTTTTATGACAGAAATGTCGGCGGTTTTTGGAGCAATAACGACTATACGACTTTGTTTAAAATCGTCATTTTTCTGTTTGCGCTCGGCTGGGGAAGCCTTTCGCTCAGGCGTTTTCAAAACCGGGAAAACGACAGTTTTGCCTTTTATTCGGTGCTGTTGCTTGAACTGCTCGGTTTTTCTCTGATGCTTTCCGTCCGTTCGCTGGAACTGTTTGCGGCAGCCGCCGTTTGCTGCCAGCTGCTGAACTGCCTGTTGCTGCGGATCGGCGCCGATGAGGAGTGTCTGCCGCGGTTGCGCCGCCATCTGGCGGTAACGGTATTTTTCTGCCTGCTGCTGGCGGCCGGTGTTCTGATCTTGCGGTGTTATGGCGGCGGCGGATATGAAGAACTCGGAAAGTTTCTGACGGCGCAGACGGAAACTCTGTGGCAGCTCCGGCTGGCGTTTGTGATGATTATGGTCTTTTTCCTGTTTGCCTTAGGCGTGGCGCCGTTTCATTTTTGGTTTGCCGACGCGGTTTCGGGCGCGGTTTTGCCGGTGGCCGGATATCTGACGATTGTGCCGGTGCTGGCTTATTTTCCTGCCTTCGTCAACCTGATCGTCAACGTGCTGGCGCCGCTTTACGCCTGGTTTGTGCCGGTGATGCTTGTTTTCGGCGTGCTTTCCGTTTTTATCGGCGCAGTCGGCGCCAACAGCGAGGACAACCTGCGCCGCATTTTTGCCTATGCTGGGCTTTATTATGTCGGCGTTTTGCTGGTGTCTGCCGCCGACATGCACGGACAGAGCCTGCTCGGCGCCTTTATCTACCTGTTGGTTTACGTACTGGCCTTTTTCGGCGTTTATACGGTTTTTGCCGGCTGCCGCAGCAAGGGTGAGTATTTGCGTTGTTTGAGCGAAATCCGCGGACTGTCAACCCAGCGGCCGTTTTTGGCGGCGGCTTTTCTGATATTGATGATTTCGCTGATCGGTACGCCGCCGCTGCTCGGTTTTCTGGGCAAGCTTTCGGTCATCAACGCGCTGGTGGCCGGCGGCAGCTACGGCCTGATGGCGGTGGTGGCCTTTTCGATGCTGATTTTGGTGTATGCCTACCTCAAAATCATAACCGTCATCTATTTTGAGCCGCGCAATATTAGCTTTGACAGGGTGGACAAAGGCGTATATACATATATTGCGGTCAATCTGTTTTTGATCGCGGTCACCGTGATAAATCCGAAATATCTGATGCACGATGTGGAAATGATGCTGGCGGCGATTTTGTGAACGGAAGAACGGGAATGTGGCGGTATTTTGAATATGAGGAACTGACAAGCACCAATGACGAGGCTTTGGCGCTGACGGCGGCCGCCGGCGGAGAAAAGCTGGCGGTGACAGCGGAACGGCAGACGGGAGGGCGCGGCCGCCGCGGCCGCGGCTGGGTCAGTCTGGAAGGCAACCTGTTCATGTCGCTGGCGCTGCCTTTCGCCGCGGAAAAAAGCGCGGCGCTGGTGCTGATTTCGTCGCTGTCGCTGCTGGAGGCGGTAAAAGAGTTTGATCAAAATGCCGGGGTGAAACTGAAATGGCCGAACGACGTGTTGTTGGACGGCGGCAAAATATCGGGTATTTTGCTTGAAAAAGGCGCCGGCGGGTATATGATTGTCGGCATCGGGGTCAATCTGAGGGCGTCGCCGGCGGGAGAAACCGTGTATCCGGTGACCGATTTGGCGGCGGCGGGGATAAAAACCGACTGCCGGACTTTTAAGGAAGTTTATTTGCGTCGCTTTGATGCGCTGACGGACTTGTGGGAGCAAAAAGGAATGCCGGCGCTGACCGAAAAATGGCTGCGGCATGCCAGAGGCTTGGGAGAGCCGATTGTGGTGCGGCTGCCGAAAACGACGAAAACCGGAATCTTCGCCGGCATGAACGAAGAAGGAATGCTGATTTTGCAAACACCGTCCGGCCGGGAAGTCATCGGGGCCGGAGACGTGTTTTTTGATGATGAAAGTAAGAGAGAAGAATGATTAACAAATTTGAAAAAGACGGATTGTATTTTATTGCCCTGGGCGGCGCCGACGAAATCGGCATGAATATGTATGTGTATGCTTGCAACGGAAAATTTATCATGGTTGATGCCGGTTACGGTTTCTTAAACGACAACTACCCGGGGATCGATCTTTGTTTTGCCGATGCCGGTTTTTTTGCCAACTATGCCGAAGATTTCGAGGGCATTTTCATCACCCATGCTCACGAGGACCATTTCGGCGCCGTCGCCCAGGTATGGCCGCTGTTGAAATGCCCGGTTTACGCCAGCGAATTTACTCTCGGGCTGATCAAAAACCGGCTGCGTGAATATAAGTTGGAAGGGCAGGTGCCGCTCAACCCGGTGGTCGGACATCAGACGATAAAGCTGCAAAATTTTGCGGTCGAGTTCGTGCCGGTCGTCCATTCGGTGCCGGAAACCGCGGCGCTGGTGATCAAAACCGCGGACAAAACGGTGGTGCACGCCACCGACTGGCGTTTTGACGACAGCGCGATCGAAATCCTGCAAACCGATTATGCCGGACTGCAAAGCGCCGGCGACCGCGGCGTTGACATGTTTGTCTGCGATTCGACCAATATCGAGGTCGATGAAAAGCTGCCGAGCGAATATGAAGTGCGCGAATGCCTGATGAAGCTGATTCCGACATTGTCCAAAACGGTGGTTGCCACCTGTTTCGCCTCTAACCTGACGCGGCTCGAAAGCCTGATCATGGCCGCCGACGCCGCCGGCCGCACACCGGTTCTGGTCGGCCGCAGCCTGCTTTATAACGTGAAAGTGGCCAAAGAGATCGGCTATTTCAAAAACACGCCGAAATGTTATGACATCAAGGAGGCGGAAAACATTCCTTCCGACAATGCGCTTTACATCTGCACCGGTTCGCAGGCCAACTACCGTTCGGCGCTTACCTCAATTGTCAACAATCAGAGCAAATATGTCAAACTGGGCAAAGGCGATACGGTTATTTTTTCTTCCAAGATCATCCCCGGCAATGAAGAAAAAATCAGCGAAATGCAGGAAAAGCTGATTGCCCAGGGAGTTAACGTAATTACCGACAAAGACGCGCTGGTTCATACTTCCGGCCATTGCAGCAAAGAGGAAATCCGGCATATGTACGAGCTGCTTCGTCCGCGCCTGGTGCTGCCGGTTCACGGCGACAAAAAGTTTATCCGCGAGCATAAGCGCTTTGCCGCCGAATGCGGCATCGGCGAGGTAATGAGCATGCAAAACGGCGACGTTCTGCTGTTAAAGGACGGCAAGGCCAAAATTGCCGGCAGCGTGCCGACCGACGTGCTGGCCGTCGACCGTACGGAAATTGTTTCGCTCAATTCGGAAGTGGTCAAACGCCGCAAGCAGATTGCCTATAACGGCAGCGTTTTCATCAGCGTCATTTTCGGCGAAAAATGGGAATTGATCGCGCTGCGCATTTCTTCCAAGGATATTCTCGAACCGGACGCTTTCGCCGCCCTGCGCGACCGCATCGTGGTCGAGGTTTCGGAAGCGCTGCCGGAAGTGGTCGCCGGCCTTCATTATAAGGAAACGGCCATTTTGGACTATATCCGGGTGCAGGTGCGCCGCAAAATCGAAAAAGCGACCGAAATGAAGCCGGTGACTTTCATCCATTTCTACAAGCTGCCGCTTGAGGAAGAGGAAATCGAGCAGGAAGAAGACGTTGATGCCGGTCAGCCGATGGTAATTTATCCGTCGCCGGAAGTCGAAAACTGAATGCGCGGCCGAACGGGGTTGCCGCGGACAGAGGCCGAACGGACCGGCTTTATTTCCCGCCGCCGGGCGGTCAGGCGGTCGGGCAGTTTTGCTCAACCGGCAGATAAATGGTGAAAGCGGTGCCTTTGACGGCGTCCGATTCAATCCTCAGGTTGCCGCGGTGGCGGATGAGGATGTGTTTGGCAATCGCCAGTCCCAGCCCCGATCCCTTGATGTTTTTGTTCTTGTGCGTCTGCATGCGGTAAAAGCGCTCGGTCAGGCGGTTGAGGTATTCGTCGGAAATTTTTTCGCCGAAGTTGTGCACCGTAATTGCCACCGCCCTGCCGCCGGCCACTTCATGGCTTTTGGAAGGCGGCACCGCTTCCGTAACCCGGGCGGAAACGGTAATGTCGGTGTTTTCGCTGCCGTATTTGACCGCGTTGTCGCAAAGGTTTTGCAAAAGCTGGCGGATCTGACCGTAATCGGCGGTGATCTCCGGCAGGTTACGTTCGATTTTCAGTTCAAATTTCATGTTTTTCGCCCGTGCTTTTAACATCAGCGCGTTGCTGACGTCTTCGGCGATCGGGGCGATGCTGATTTTTTCTTCCGGCGCCTGATCCTGCGTCATTTCGATTTTGGAAAGTGACAGCAGGTTTTCGATCAGAAGCGACATGTAGCTGGCCTGTTCGCTCATGATTTTCAAAAACGCGGCTCGCGCGTTTTCATCGTCTTTGGCTGTGGTCTGCAATGTTTCGATGAAACCGGAAATAACCGACAGCGGGGTTCTCAGCTCATGGCTGGCGTTGGCGACGAAATCGGACTGCATTTTTTCGATTTTGGTCGCTTTGGCGAAGTCGTAAAGCGAAATGACCGCCACCGCCCGCCCTTTTGAGATCCACGGCAGTTGTTTAATGTGGGCGTAAAGCTTCTGCGCATCTTCGTCTTTGCGGTTCGAACCGCGGTTGACGTAAAAAATCAGGTTTTCCGATTCGCTTTCCTTGTTTAAGACCCGGGCAACCGCATTAATGAAATTGTTGGAAGAAAAGATTTCTTCCACTTTGCGGTCGGTGATGTTGTCGCCGAGCAGGTTGCGGGCGGAGATGTTGGCGCCGAGGATGTTGCCTTTGCGGTCGATCATTAAGATGGGGTCGGGCAGGGTATCGAGCACCGCGGTGTCGGAGATGGTCTGCGCTTCAAGTTTTTCCGCCTTTTCGGTCCAGAAGCGGTGCATTTCGTTGACGGCGTCGACGATTTCCCGGGTGTCGTTTTCTGTCAGGTCGAATTTTTCTCCGGTGTAGTTTTCCTCTTTTGCCAGGCGGAAGATATATTTGCGGATCTGCTGCAATTCAAAGGTGATCGGGAAAAGCCACACGATGTTGAACAGAATGATTGAGGCATAGGCCATAACGGCGATGCCGGCCGGCAGCAGTTTCAGGGCCACCAGCATGATGAATACCAGTGCCGAGGGCATTGAAAGCGCCAGAATGCGGTTGGCAAAGTTGGTGTCTTTCTCAATTTCGAACAGTTTGCTCCGGCCTTTGTGAAACATGGTGATAACCCTCGAATTGTGTTAAAAAAAGATAGACTACTGATGATAGTAATATATAATACAATACGTTTAAATTTATTAAAGATCGGATGGGAAAGACTTGACGATGACCGAAGCTAAAGCGCCCGCGCTGACGCCGATGATGGCACAGTATCTGGAAACCAAAAAGGCCTACCCGGACTACCTGTTGTTTTACCGGATGGGCGATTTCTACGAAATGTTTTTTGATGACGCGGTGGCGGCCTCGAAAGCGCTGGACATAGCTTTAACCAAACGCGGCAAGCTTGAGGGCGCCGACGTTCCGATGTGCGGGGTGCCGTTTCACGCTTACGAAACATATTTGTCGCGGCTGATCAAACACGGCTTCAAGGTAGCGATCTGCGAACAGATGGAAGACCCGAAAGAAGCCAAAAAACGCGGCGCCAAATCGGTGGTCAAACGCGACGTCATCCGGCTGGTGACGGCCGGCACTCTGACCGAGGAGAACCTGCTCGATTCCCGCCGCAACAACTTTCTCTTAAGTCTGGCCAAAACCGGCGATATGCTGGGCGTTTCCTGGCTGGACCTTTCCACCGGCGATTTCTTTCTGGAGGAAATCGGGCTGAAAAACAAGCCGGAAGCGGTTGTCGTCAGCAGTCTGCTTTCCCGTCTGAGCCCGGTGGAAATACTTGTTTCCGACCGCTACCTGCAATCGCCGAAACTGTTTGAGGTGTTTAACGAATACCGCAAGAAACTTTCCGTTTTGCCGGAAGCGCGTTTTAACTTTGAAAATGCCCGCCGCAACCTTCTGAACCTGTTTAAGGTGGAAACGCTGGATGCCTACGGCAACTTTTCCCGTGCGGAAATTACCGCCGCCGGAGTGCTGATGGATTATGTCGAAACCACTCAGAAAGGGCAGATGCCCCGGGTGGAAAAACCGGTTAAAATCTATGAACGGCAGGTAATGGAAATTGACGGCGCCACCCGCCGCAGTCTGGAACTGCTGGAATCTTCTTCCGGCGACCGCGGCAATTCGCTGCTTTCCGTGCTGGACCGCACGGTTACCGGCGCCGGCGCGCGGATGCTGGCCGGCCGCATTGCCAGCCCGCTGGTCGATACCAAAGAGATCGGCGAACGCTTAAACGTGGTGGAATTTTTCTTAAATGAGGAATTTATACGCGACGACGTCCGTGCCCTGCTGAAAGCCTGTCCCGACATTGAGCGCGCCGTTTCAAGGCTGAGTCTTGAGCGCGGCGGCCCCCGTGATTTGGCGGCGATCAAAACCACGCTGGCGGCGGTGCCGCGGTTGAAAAACATTTTGTCCGGCGCCTCTTCGCAAAACATGGTTTCCGAACTGCCGGAAGCCGTTGCCCGCATTGCCGGCCGGATGGGACATCACGAAAATCTGGTGGACGAGCTGGAGCGCGCGCTGGCCGACGAACTGCCGCTGCTGGCCAGAGACGGCGGTTTCATCCGCGAAGGCTACTACCCGCCGCTTGACGAAATCCGCCGGGTTAAGAACAACAGCCAGCAGATTATTTTGCAGCTGCAGGAAAAGTATGCGGCGGCGACCGATATTCCCAACCTGAAAATCAAATATAACAACCTGATCGGCTATTTTGTCGAAGTGCCGGCAAAATTTGCCACCCGGATGCTGGAAAACAAAGATTTCATCCACCGCCAGTCGGTGCTGAACGCGGTTCGTTTTACCACCGTCGAACTGACCGAAATAGAAAACGAAATCCGCGGTGCCGGCGAAAAGCTGCTGGCTACCGAACTGGAGCTGTTCAACAAACTGGTGACCGAAGTCCGGATTGCCGCCGACGACATTTCCCGCACCGCCAAGGCGCTGGCTGAACTGGACGTCGGCGCCGCGCTGGCGGATCTGGCGGCGGAAAAAAACTATTGCCGTCCGGAAATCGACGATTCTTTTTGTTTTGATGTCGAAGACGGCCGTCATCCGGTGGTGGAGGCCTCGCTGGCGCGCGAACACGGCGGCGCGTTTGTCGGCAACGACTGCCGGCTCGGCGGCGATTACAGCAACATCTGGCTGATTACCGGGCCGAACATGGCCGGCAAATCGACTTTTCTGCGGCAGAACGCCATCATTGCCGTGATGGCGCAAATCGGTTCTTTCGTGCCGGCCAAACGTGCCCGCATCGGCGTCGTCAACAAACTGTTTTCGCGCGTCGGCGCTTCCGACGATCTGGCCCGCGGCCGTTCGACCTTTATGGTGGAAATGGTGGAAACCGCCAGCATTCTGAACCGTGCGGACGAGCGTTCGCTGGTTATTCTGGACGAAATCGGCCGCGGCACCGCCACTTTTGACGGTTTGTCAATCGCCTGGGCGGTGGTTGAACACCTGCATGAAGTCAACCGCTGCCGGGCGCTGTTTGCCACCCACTACCACGAGTTGACCTCGCTGGTCGGCAAACTGCACAAAATGTCGCTGCATTGCATGAAAATCAAGGAATTTAACGACGAAGTCATCTTTCTGCACGAGGTGATTGACGGCGCTGCCGACCGTTCATACGGTATTCACGTTGCCAAGCTGGCCGGTTTGCCGCCGGTGGTCTTAAAACGTGCGGAACAGGTGCTGAGTTCGCTTGAAAACGACAAGAAAAACGCCAATATCAAGGAGCTGGCCGATGACTTGCCGTTGTTTTCCAGCCTGAAAAAGGAAGAAAAAAAGCCATCGGCGGTTGACGCGGCGCTGGCGGAAATCTGCCCCGACAACCTCACCCCGCGGGAAGCGCTGGATGAACTGTACCGCTTAAAAGCGCTGTCGGAGGAAAACTGATGCCTTTTACCGAAAAATATATCCGGCCGCTGGCGGTTGCCGTGATTCGTTATCAGGGGAAAATTCTGGCAGTCCGCGGTGTCGACCATGTGAAAAACGAAGTTTTTTTCCGTTTGCCCGGCGGCGGCATCGAATTCGGAGAAACGGCGGAAGCGGCTTTGAAACGGGAATTTGCCGAGGAGTTCGGGGTTGAAGTCAAAATCGGCCGCCGGCTGGATGTGACGGAAAACGTTTTCAGCTACGAAGGGCGGGCCGGCCACGAAATCGTTTTTGTTTTCGAGGCTTTTTTGCCCGACGAAAAATCATGTTTCCCGGAAGGACTGCCTTTTGCCGAACCGGGAATGGAAGGAAAGTTTGCCGAATGGATAACGGTTGCGCCGGATGTTTTGGTTTATCCGGAAGCCGTCCGGCAAATCAGATTTTAAATTAACAATGTAAAGGAGTATCAAAGAGATGATGAAATTTGTTTTTTCGCTGATTGCGCTGTTCGGGCTCGGTATCGGTGCGGCCGAGGCGGCCGATGCGCCGAAACCTTATGCCGACGTTAAAGATCCGGAAAATACGCTGCTGCTTAAATTGAAAGACGGCGACGTTTTGATTCAGATGTTTCCGGAAGACGCGCCGAACCATGTTGCCCGGATCAAGGAACTGGTTCGTCAGGGCTTTTACGACGGTCTGAAGTTTCACCGCGTGATTGACGGCTTTATGGCGCAGACCGGTGATCCGCTCGGCAACGGCACCGGCGGCAGCGGCAAGAACCTGAAAGCAGAGTTCAACAACCGTCCGCACAAACGCGGCGCCGTTTCCATGGCCCGTGCCGCCGATCCGAATTCGGCCGACAGCCAGTTTTTCATCTGCTTTGACGATTCCACTTTCCTCGACCGTCAGTATACGGTCTGGGGACAGGTCATTTCCGGCATGCAGGCGGTGGACAAGATCAAACGCGGCACCGGTCCGAACGGCATGGTCTATGATCCCGATAAAATCATTTCCATGAGTGTTGTAGCGGATTTGCAAAAATAAACCAGAGCGATTCTTGAAAATCGAAGGCGGCGTTGAAGAACTTCTTCAACGCCGCTTTTTTACGATTCGAACATCTGTGCGGGCAGGCAGATGCAGGCATCCCGGCCCGGCCGCAGGCTTGCGAAGCTTTAGGGCCGGGGGCTTGTGTTCGGAACGGTTTTGCCGCTTGCGTAAGCCGGCGGAAGATTATGTTTTCTCTTTTTGATCTGCAAGTGCAAAACGCGCTTTTCGGCTTTTCTTTTTTCTTGTTCTTAAAAACAATGAAAATCAAACAAATAGTGCGCGGTATTATAATACCTGTAATTAAAATGTTGAAAAATACGGTTTTTTTTAGTTGACAAGAGAAAAACTTCCGCTATATTTGCAAACGAATTGAACAACCATCTTTAACAAAGAGAGAAAATATGAACACTTACGCAACCAAGCCATCGGACATCGAAAGAAAATGGTATGTCGTTGATGCCAGCGGTGTCGTATTGGGCAGACTTTCCGCCGAAATCGCCAAGATTCTGCGCGGCAAGCACAAGCCGAATTTCGTCCCGAACCTGGACTGCGGCGACTATGTAATCGTCATCAACGCCGAAAAAGTCAAACTGACCGGCAAAAAGCTGACGGACAAAGTTTACTATCGCCACACCGGCTGGATCGGCGGCATTAAGGAAACCACTCCGGCCAAAATCTTAGCCGGCAAGTTCCCCGGCCGTGTCATCGAGAAGGCTGTTGAAAGAATGATTTCCCGCAATCCTCTGGGCCGTCAGCAGATGACCAAACTGAGAGTATATGCCGGTGCCGAACACCCGCATACCGCCCAGAACCCGATTGTTCTGGACATTGCTTCCAAGAATCCGAAAAACAAGAGGAGTCCGTTATAATGGCTAAGTTAGAATCCTTAAAAGACATCAAAGCGTCTGCCGCGGAAACCGTTGCGGAAGTCCGCAAGCCGAAACGCGACAAATTCGGACGTTCCTATGCTACCGGCAAAAGAAAAGACGCTGTTGCCCGCGTTTGGGTAAAGCCGGGTAAAGGCAACATTACCGTTAACACCAAAACCCTGGACGAATATTTTGCCCGTCCGGTTTTGAAGATGATCATCAACCAGCCGTTTGAAGTTACCAACCGCGTCAACGAATTCGACGTCGTTTGCACGGTCAGCGGCGGCGGTTTGTCCGGCCAGGCCGGTGCGATTAAGCACGGTATTTCCAAAGCCCTGAACGATTATGAACCCGAACTGCGTCCGGTTCTGAAAGCCGCCGGCTTCCTGACCCGCGATGACAGAACGGTTGAACGTAAGAAATACGGTAAAGCCAAAGCCCGCCGTTCTTACCAGTTCTCCAAACGTTAATTGGTATCAGGAAAATATCAAATATCTTCAATGGGTTGCAAGAAATTGCAACCCATTTTTCTTAGTTGCCTTAGTATTCAACCTCCATTTTAACGGGGGGTGAATGCTAAGGTGTCGTTAGACGCTGCTCCACGCCAATAAGCGTGGTCAAACCGTAAGGTTTGTAGCTGTTATTACTTCACGTAATCTTCACATAACCTTTGACAATCCTTAATTGCAGGTTTCCCATTTTTACAAATTCTTCACAGTTTTAAGCAAATTTGGGGGCAAAATGGACGGTAATTTTTACACAGAAACTTATACTTATAGAGAAGGGCGGATTCTTTTATATAAACGTCCACACTCTAATTCTTCTATATAAACGTCCGAATTCTAAAAATTTCCAATGCCGATTGAGAGTGGATTTTGTATTCAACAATCTGAAAGAAAAGCTGGCATTAATTTTCTGTTAGTCAGGTGGCGGCTTTATTTAAAGTTGTATTTTTTGTAAAACAATATACAATAGTTTTATAAGAAATTACGTTTTTGTAGCGGAAAACGATAAAATCCGCACATAAAGGGAGAACGTTACATGAATTATGACATAAGTAATGACGACGCTGTCATGAATGACATTAATATGTTAAAATCCCATATTGATTTGCGCAAAATTTTCATTGATGTCAGGCAGAGAAACAGGCGCCAACGGATTGGCGGTGAAATCACCCGTTGCGTTTCCAACGTATTAAAAAGAGTTTTTGATGAATATAAATCTGCGTGCAAATGCATTAAGGCAATTAAGATCAACAACTGTTCTCCGAGAGAGCCGTATGAAATCTTATTGGAAGTTGAGCTGGACGACAGCAGCAGCAACATATATGTTAATTTGCTGCCGACAAACTCATTAAAGCGTTCTGCTCCTTATATCGGATCAATCAATAAATATATCAACAGATTAAAATCCGGTTATGTTTATGATATGATTTTTTTTATTAAGTATGAAGCGGATAAAGGAGAAGAACCGGTAATATGCGATATAAATTATGTTTTTGTAAAAGACATAAAGAAAATATCCTTATACCAAAATTGGCAGCTGCAGACGAATATGCAAACATTTGCTTGTGTCCCGCATACAAAACCGGCAGATTTTGTGAAGAAACTCGAACGTTTGCTTGATCGGTTGGAAATCAACATCGTCAACAAAATACAAAAAAAATGCCGAAGCAAAAAAAAGGAACTGATAAAACTGAAATTTTAAGCTGTCCGTATGTGACCGTTTTTTGAATTCCTGTCTGTTTTTTTCTTCTGAGAAGTACGCTGCCGAAGAGGTTTCGCCGTTTTGGTTTTACAGGCGGAAATGGAAATGCGCTTTGCAAAATAGTCTTGTTTTGTCGACGGAAGCATAATTTTCTGAATCAGAGTGAAAGCCGAAAAGCATTCAGTGGTTCGGTAATTTGAAAACGTTTGAGATAAACAAACCTTTCCGGGGAACGGGAGAAAACCGAAAGCTTAAGGAAAGGCGTGGAACACGGAAAGTTCCTGAACTCAACGATGATCCGTTCTGGAACGGGAAAACAAAAATTTGAGAAACGAAGCAAGAGCTTCTAAAAATGCTACAACAAATACAAGGTTCTTAGTTTGCCGTCGGTTATTACCGAACGGAGTGCTCAAAAATCCGACAGGCATGGTTTACTGTTGCTGGCCTGTAAATTAGACGTTCAAATTTACGGTCAATTACTTGGCTGTTTGATCTTGTTTTTGCTGCTTTCAGCGACAACGGCAACCTTACGGTTTTGTCGCGAATTCATTTTCCGCAGATTGACGGGCGCCATGAAACGGGCTTTTCATATAATGTTTTAAGGCAACATTAACATGTCTTAATCTCGGACTTGTCTTTCCGTATAATAACGGGCGTATTTTTGCGCAACGCTGACATGCCCGGCCGAAGTGTTCAGCTTTTCCCTGATTGCGCCGATTTCCTGCGGTTCGGAAAATTTCATGTTGACGCTGATGTCTTTGCTCTTGTCATTTTCGCCGATTTTGACGTATTTTTTCAAACCTTCCCGCATGTAAGGCGGCAGTTGGGACATAACGCTTCTCAAGGCCTGGACGTTGATTCTGGCGGCAAAAATCATGGCATCCTGATTTTTGCGGAAGTCCATTTTGCCTTTTGCTTCCAGTGACTGATGCATGTCCTGCCCGATGACGAAAACCATGTTGCTGCGGTTGTTGACCAGCTTGCTGCATTTTTCTTTTTTCAGGTCTTCGCTGTGAGAGGTCAGAATTTGGTCATAAACGTCATAGACGGCACCGACCGGGAATTTGTGGTGAACGGAAACGATCTGCATGTCTGCGGTCTCGTCCCGCATTTCCCTGTTCAGCTGATGTTCCCGGGCCTTGCTTTCGTATTGCTGCTTATAATCCGGATCCTGAAAGGCCAAAGCAGCGATATCGTTTTCACCGTTGCATAAACTGCGGATATATTTGTTGTCGATTGTCTGCATATAGATGCGATAATCGCTGTTGGTGTTGTGGCTGAGGTTATATTCTTGTTTTTGCGACAACAGTCCGGCCACGGTTTTGAAATACAGTTCCGTGCATTTTTCCTTGTAGGCCGCTTTTCTTTTGGCTTCAATTCCCGGCTGGGCGGCTTCTTCGGGGGAAATGCCTAGCGCTTGGTCAATTTCGGCGTCGGCGGCGTCTTTGCCGACCGATTTTTCAATCATTTCCCGAAAAGCCGGATAAGTGCTGCCGAAAGAACTGCCCTGTGCCGCGTTTTTGCCTTCCGTCAGCATGGTGCCGTAAAGTTTCAGGAAGTCGGGCTTGGTGGTTCGTTTGAAGTCGTCTCTCAAGCCGCAACGAAAGTCATAGTCTTTTTTGCGGACGCTGAATTCAAAAGATGCCGTTTTGTTTTTGTCGAAAGTGTATTCTTCAATGTCTTCGCGGATCAGTTCAACGGAACTGTTTTTGCTTTTCCGCTCTTGGTAGTCTTCGTAGTCGGCGGCCAGTCTTTTTTTCAGGAAGCCCAGCTTGCCGTTTAATTCTTTGTGCAGTCTGTCGGCCCCCTCGTCGTCAAGTTCGCCGGAGCAGGCGGCGGCGGAAAGCTCGTCGGCGTTCTTGATGCCGGCTTCGTGCATGACGGTGGCGAGAATTTCGGCGCCGCTCATTTCGTGTTCGTCGACGGAACCGCCGGCCAGGCCGAAATAGCCGAGCTGTTTGTAGGCGTTGATCGCGCGGCTGCGGTAGATGCGCTCTTTCAGGTGGTCGACGCTTGCAATCTCGTCCAGACCGTGTTCGGCAACGATATCCAGGGCTTTTTCGTCCTCAAAGGCCTTTTCGTTGAGAGCGGCAATTTTTTTGTACAATTCTTCTATGTCGGCGCTGCCGATGTTCTGGGCGTCGGTTTTGCAGATTTCGATCAGCGAGAAAGTTGCCAGAATGCGGGTTTCGAGGGCGATCTTTTGGTTCGTTTTCTTTTTTCCTGGTTTTGCAGCCATTTTGTTCTCCGTTGGTTGATTGTTCTCAGGATACAATATTGTCATTTTTATGTCAATAAAATGTCCAAAATTTATCTTTTAAAACCGAATTGACTTTTTGTCCGTTTTGTCTTATACTTATGGCGTGAAAACACGATTTTGTTTTATTTTTAAAAAAATTATTTTATGAAATCTGAAAAAAGATTCTTTAACAGTTATGTGTTCTTGCGGCGATATTTCAATATCCCCAAGGGCAAAAGGTTACGATGGTGCGTTATCAGAGAGAGTTCGGCCAAAGGTACGGAGTTGCGTCTCGGCGTTTCCGTTGCCGGTACGAACAAATATATTGATATCGCGCAGAGAAGAATCTTTTCGGAAACTTCTTCCGGGTTGATTGACAGATGTGTTTTTCCGGCCCGAAGAAGCTGTTTCGGTAAAAACTACGTGTACACCACCGAAAACGGCTGGTCGATCACCAAACCCAAAGATTACATCATGGACGTTTACAGAAGTTCATGGTGGCGTCCGGGCATTACCGAAAGGGAGAGATTCCTTTAAGTAAGAAAGCCTGTCGTCCTTAACCGGACGGTCAGGCTTTCTGTTTTTTAAACCGAAGCGTCAAATCGGCAAAAGGACGGTTGTTTTTGTTTTTTGCCGGTATATCTTATAGAGGCATTGTATTTTAACGGAGGTTAACATGAAAAATCTGAAAACTGCCTTAGCCGTTTTATTGCTGTCCGGTCTGGCGCTGCCGGCGTCGGCCGGATTTTCCGGCCCGTCCAAAAATAATGCCGCTACGGTGGCCGAAGCCAAGGAAATGCCGGACGAGAGCTATGTCGTTTTGCAGGGATATATCGAAAGCAGTCTCGGCAGCGAGGAATATATGTTCAAAGATGACAGCGGTTCAATCAAAATCGAAATTGACGACGACGACTGGAACGGCCTGACCGTCGGACCCGACGACAAAGTGGAAATTCAGGGCGAAGTCGATACCCATATGGTGAAACCGACCGACATTGAAGTTGACATTATTCGTCTGGTTAAGTAAACGGCAGACAAAAAAGCCCCCGGTCTGACCGGGGGCTCTTTTTATGATTCGAACGTCTGCGTAAGCAGGTAGATGCAGACATGCCGGCTCGGCCGTAAGGCTTGCGCAGCTTCGGACCGGGCATTTGAGGTTCGGAATGGTTAATATCATCGGCATTAGCCGGTGGAAGTTTATGAAAAAACGATGCTTGTCCGCGTTTTTTCAACTCTGCGTTTCAGCCGGCAGGCTCAGACGGCTTCCGGCAGACTGAGCTCTTTCAACCGCTCGTCGATGATCAGCCGGGCGCCGGTGGAGGCGATCACTTCCTCAAGCGAAAACGCCGGATTGATTTCTTTCAGCACCAGCCCCTCGGGTGTAACCTCGATTACGCCGCGTTCGGTGACGATCAGGTCGACTTCGTTTGCCGCCGTCAGCGGCAGGGTGCATTTTTCAACAATCCGCGGCGCGCCTTTGCTGGTATGTTCCATGGCGATGATCACTCTTTTGGCGCCGACTACCAGGTCCATGGCGCCGCCCATGCCGGGGACGAAGGCGCCGGGAATCATCCAGTTGGCCAGGTTGCCTTGTTCGTCAACCTGCAGGGCGCCGAGAACGGTGGCGTTGACGTGTCCTCCGCGGATCATGGTAAAAGCGGCGGGCGAGTCGAAAAACACGGCGCCCGGTTTGGTCGTTACCGCGATTCCGCCGGCATTGGTAACTTTCGGGTTGTCGCCGGCGGCGCCGTCATGCGGGCCGACCCCGAGCAAGCCGTTTTCCGACTGAAAAATGACATGCATATTGTGCGGAATGTAATTGGCGACTTCCGTCGGCAGGCCGATGCCCAGAGTGATGACGTCGCCTTCGGCAAATTCCTTTGCCACCCGGCGGGCGATGATTTCGCGGCATTGTTCTTTGGAAAGCATGTTAATCCTCGTTAGATTTGACGATATAGTCGATGAAAATTCCGGGAATGGTGATTTCTGCCGGATTAAGCGGCTCGTCGCAAAGTTCGTCGACTTCGGCGATGACGGTTTCGGCGGCGGTGGCCATCACCGGATTGTAATTGCGGGTGGTGCCGTCGAGAAACAGGTTGCCGAAGCGGTCGGCCTTGCCGGCGTAAACCAGTGCCACATCTGCCCGAAGCGGTTTTTCCAGCAGGTATTTGCGGCCGTCCTGTTCAATTACGGTTTTGCCTTTTTCCACCACCGTGCCGACACCCGTCGGTGTCAGAAAACCGCCGAGTCCGGCGCCGCCGCAGCGGATTCTTTCGGCCAGCGTTCCCAGCGGCACCAGTTCCACCTCCAGTTCGCCGGCGTTCATCTGGCGGCCGGTTTCGGGGTTGGTGCCGATATGGCCGACGATCGCCTTTTTAACCAGCCGGTTGGCAATCAGCCGGCCGCGGTCATGTTCGGGATAAGAAGTGTCGTTGGCAATCAGGGTCAGGTTGCCGGTTTTGTTTTTTATGATTTCTTCAATAACTTTTACGGGGGTGCCGCAGCGCAAAAAGCCGCCGACCATCAGCGAGCAGTTTTCGCGGATCATTTTTCCGGCTTCTTCCGCCGATACAATTTTTTTCATCAGTCTTAGTCTTTGTTAAAACACGGGCTGCATTATAACCGAAAAATTTTTAAAAGTCATCATTTTTCGTCGTCAGCCGTTTTTTTCAACAAAGCGGTTGATCGGCAGACGAAGAACTGATAATGTTTCAAATATCGGTGTTTTTGTATCATGAGGGAAAATGAAAATGGACACGAACCGGGAAAGCGCGGTAGATTTGCGCAATCTGATCCTTTATAATCCGGAAACCGGCAAAACGCGAAAAATCAGGCCGGGGTTCAGCTGGCTGTTTTTACTCATCGGACCGTTCGGTTTTTTCTTTCGCGGAATGGTCAAAGAAGGGCTGCTCTGGGTGCTGGGACTGGCCGTCGCCTGCCGCTTGTTTGACAGCGAGGTCGGTTACTATCCGCTGTTTGATTTCAAACACGTCGGTTACGGAATCGGGATCGCTTTGTCGTTTATCGGCAACTACTACTGCCTGGAAAGGCTGCTGGAGCAGGGATACAATCTGGACCGGACCTCGCCGCTTGCCGCGGCGGATACGCTTAAACGGTGTTGGAAATATCTGAAAAACGACCGTTATGCGGAAATCCGTCACAAACTGGAACAGGTCGCCGCGCGGGACGGCGCATAGAAAATGGCGGCGGTTCATCTGATCGTCGGTTATATGGGATTCGGCAAAACCTTTTTCGCCCGGCGGCTTGAGCGCGAATTGCCGGCGGTGCGTTTTACCCATGACGGGTTTATGCATGCCCTGTACGGACGAAATCTGCCGGAAGAGGAGTTTCGCGATGCCTGGCAGCGGGTTGACGCTTTGATCTGGAAGCTGGCGGAGCAGACGGTAAAAGCCGGCGCTCACGCGATTCTCGATTACGGTTTTTGGAGCAGGGAAGCGCGGCGCCGGGCGTATGAACGGGCGCGGAAGCTGACCGAAGACGTCGTTTTCCATCAGCTGCGCTGCGACAGGGAAACAGCGCTGGCCCGGGTGCTTGCGCGCAATGCCGAAGACGATGATTCGCTTTTGATCGATCGCGCCTGTTTTGAACGCTTTTGGCCGCAGTATGAAGAAATTTCCGCGGCCGAAAATTATCCTGTCGTCAAATTTTATGATACGAATTTTTGGGGAAAGAAATAAAAAAATGATGAAACTGCTGACGGCTCTGGTGCTTATTGAAGCTTTGCTGCTGATATGGGTTTTTGCGGTGGAACCGCGCTTGCTCCGGGTCAGCCGCTATCAGCTGGAAGCGCCGGACATGAAGGGGCTGAAAATGGTTTTTGCCTCCGATTTCCATCTGACTCCGGGTTCAAAGGAAAGGCTGCGTAAAATCGTGGCGGCCATCAATGCCGAAAAGCCGGATATAGTGCTTTTGGGCGGCGATTTTGCCAAAGGTCATTTGCGGTCGGTATCGATGCCGGCGGAAGAAATAGCCGCCGGTCTGGCGGAAATAAAAGCTCCGGCCGGTGTCTTTGCCGTGCTCGGCAACCATGACGAATGGTACGGCAAGAAAGAGATGGCGGCGGCGCTTGCCGCCCGCGGCATCATGGTTTTGCAAAATGACGGCCGGCAGATTGATTATCAGGGCATTTCCTTTTATCTCGGCGGGGTGGAAGACGTTTCGACCGGCCGTCCGGACGTCGGCCGCGCTTTGTCCGGCGCTGTCGGTGCTGCGGTTTTGCTTTCCCACTCGCCGGACGTTTTTCCCGAAGTTCCCGCGCAAACGGTGCTGACGCTGGCCGGCCATACCCACGGCGGGCAGGTTTATGTTCCCGGTTTCGGTGCGCCGATAGCCAATTCCCGTTACGGACAGAAATATCTGCGCGGGCTAAAGGAGGAAAACGGCCGCCGGCTGATTACCTCGGTCGGGCTCGGTACCAGTATTCTGCCGGTGCGTTTTTGCAGCGTGCCGGAAATTGTGTCGATTGAATGGCGGTGACTGTTTTCTGTCCGATTTTTTGACAAAATTCTTGCTTTAATTGTTTTTTGCGGTTATACTGATTTCGTCAACAGAATTATTAACCAATTAAAAACAATCGTATGGAAAAGAAAGAATTCACCCAAAGCTTTTTCCGCTTTGAAATTACGCAGACCACCAAAGTTCTGATGTATAAAATTCGCATGGGCGACGGCAAACGCTGGAATATTGACGGCGACGAAGAATGCGGTCATATCACCCTCATGGAGCCCGGACGTTCGGTAAACAACACGCTGGTGCTGCTCGGACAGGGATATATGCGGATCATCACCGCCTGCAGCGGATACGAATATCTGATACAGGACAAGGAAGACGGTGACGGGGCGGAAGTGACCTTCAGCGGTCCGGTCAATGCGCTGCTGGCTCAGTCGTTGATGCCGCGGATGAGGTATGTGCCCGGTACCCTGCGGGGAATGTCGGAAGACATGCCCGACTATGCGCCGATCGGCGAATTTATGCGGATTCGCGAAAAACGCCGCGCCGGCGATCCCAATCCTCAGGATGCGCACGGCTGGCGGGTGAACATGAAGTTCAACAACGAACTGGTGCCGTATTTCCCGCCGTTTGAGGGAGAAATGCGGGAAAATCCGAAAAAGCGGCGTCGTCGCGAACGGACCGGCAAATTTGCCCGTCGGTAGCATGCAACGGCCGTTAAACCGATAAAAAAAAGAGCGGGACCTTTGCGGTCCGGCTCTTTTTTTGTGAAAAACCGGTTTTTTACAGACGCCCGGCCAGAAAGTCGAGCCCCCGCAGTTTTGCCAAATCTTCTTCACCGCATTCAGGTATGAAATAACTTCTGAAATATTCTTCGGAAAAGTTTTGAACTCGGGAAATGAGGTTTTGAGCCGGGCGGTCGAAAATCTGCCGCCAGTCGTCCGCTTCAAACATAATTTCGGTTCCCGGACGCAGGCTGACGTTAAACATCCGCCTGACATTGGGTTCGTGCGAAACGGCTGCGATCGTGTCGCCGTCCTGCCTTTCGGCCAGGGCAATCAGTCTGTTTTTGCACTCATGCGCCCGGTCGGAACAATTTTCCGCCAGCAGTTCCTCGTCTTCGGTTTCAGCCCCGTCCATTGCCAGCGCGATCACCCGTGCCGTCTGTCTGCACCGGAGTACCGGAGAAGTGAAAACCGTTGCGGCGCGGCCCGTTTCCCGCCGGATCAGCTTTGCCCGGGCGAAAACCGCCTTTGCGCCGTCGGCGTCAAGCTCTCCGCTGCCGTCGTATTCGCCGTGTCTGAAAATGATGATTCTTTTCATGATGTTGAGCTTCTTGGTAAAAACTGTGGAAAAGATAACACAAAGAAAATGCCGAAACAAGTTTTTGCTTTAAAAAAACTCTGCCGGGGTTACAATTGTCCGCTTAAGAGGAAGAAGTTATGGAATTGTCCGTTTTTTTATGCATTGGCGCGATTTTCTCCGGAATTGTTTATCTGACGGGGAGAAAGCTTGCGTGGAAATCGCTTATGCGCCGGGAAAACAAAACGGCGGCGTTGCATTATGCGCTTAAAAATCACCGTAAAGTGCCGCTGCGGATCATCCGGCGTTTGCTCCGGGAAGGCGCCGACGTCAATCATGTCGGCGTATTCGGCGAACCGCCTCTGGTTGCGGCTTTGTCGCGGCGGCAGCCGCTGCCGGTGATCCGCGAACTGATCAAAGCCGGCGCGTCGCTCGCCGGTGACGGGGATTTGCGCAAAAATCCGCTGATGGCCGCGGTTTTTTATCGCAATCGGCCGGAAATCGTAAACGAACTGCTGAATGCCGGCGCCGACCCGAAAGTCTGTCTGGACGACGGCAGTCCGCTGTTGACGGTGGCGGCCTGTTTTTATCATTGTTCCGAATTGCTGGAACTGCTGTTGGAAAAAGGCTGTGAATTAAACGGGAAAAATTTTGAGGGAATGACGGCCTTGTGTGCCGCGGCCTGCTACGGAAGTTTTCCCCGGAACATAAAACGGCTGCTGGCTCTCGGTGCGGACGGGAACATTGCCGATCAGACGGGAAAAACGGCCGCCGACTATTTGCGCGGCAATTATAAAATCGGCTGGCGGCCGGATTTGCGCCGGTTGTTGCCGAAGACGAAAAAAGCGGGAACCGGAGATTTAGAAAAATAAAAAGGGGGCGGTTCCTGCCGCTCCCTTTCTTGAATTTCAGTCTTAGTAAGAATATCAGCCGAGTTCGACCAGCGGTCTGTCCTCGTTGCCGTAAACCGGAACAAAACGCTTGAACCGCGCTTTTTGCACCGTTTGCGCCTGATATCTTTTGTAAGTTCCCGGAAACAGCCGGCCGCTTTCATCCAGATGTTCTTTTACCCATACCGGAGGAATGTAAGCGCGATAGCGGATTCCGTCAATTTCTACCGTTCCGTGAGCCGTGTTGTGCTTAACCCGGACGATCCGAAAAGTCAGTTTTTGGTCTTTCAGCCGCGTTTCGTAACGATGGCGCATTATGCGAACGCACCACGAAGCGAGAAACAGGTTTGCCGTCATCAGCAGCCACAGATAAAAATGCTGCAATGTTCCGCCGGAAATCAGCAAAACGGCGCCCATATTCAAAAACATGCTGCCTTGAACCAGGTTGTGCCATTGTTTTTGCCGGTGCGGGGGTTTAACGGTGCGGTAAAGAATAACGGACAAAGCTGCGGTAAAATTACCCAAAGCCCACAAATACATTAAAAAGAACAGTAATTTTTCAATCATAAGCAATATGAATTTAATTGTTAATAATAATCCAATAATCAAATTGAGCACACCAATATATAAAGTTAAAAACGGAAGTCAAGGGGAAATGAGAAAAAATTTTATTATATGCCTGACAGAATCTCCCGAGTTTGCCCGCGGCTGAACGCTTAAGGTGTCGCGACAACGCTGCCCCGCGCTTTGATCATGGTCAAAACGCCGGGTTTGCAGCTGTTTTAGAAATCCCGGTCGGACGGGAAATGTCCGGTTTCCGGTTCCGAATTTAACCGGCTTATGTGTGGCCTGGGAACACCCGGTTCGGGCGGGGATGCCTGTTTCCGAAAGGGAGAAAGAGGGACGGTTGTTTTTTTATAAAAAATGCCGTAAACTCAGCGATGCAAACATAAACAGAAAGGAAAAAACATGGAACCGGATTTTTCCCGCCGCCTCTCTCCGGCCGTCTATCGGGGGGACGCTTTTGAACTGGCGCAAAATCACCTTCTCGGCGCCTATTTGTGCAGCGAAATCGACGGCGAACTGACTGCCGGCATGATTACCGAACTGGAAGTTTATATCGGCAGCTGCGACAAGGCCTGCCATGCCTGGCCGAACAAGAAAACGCCGCGGACGGCAACCATGTTCAAACCCGGCGGCTGCGCCTACGTCTTTTTCGTTTACGGCATGTATAATCAGTTTAACGTGGTGGCCGGGCCGGAAGGAACCGCCAACGCCGTTCTGATCCGCTCGCTGGAACCGGTGTCCGGGCTGGAAACGATGATGCGCCGGCGCAAATGCGAAAATCCGGCTAACCTGACTACCGGCCCCGGAAAACTCTGTCAGGCGCTGGCTGTTACCCGCCGCGAACATGACGGTATCGACCTTGGCGGAAACACCGTCTGGATCAGTCCCGGCAAAGGCGGTTATCCTTTTGTTGCCCGTCCGCGGATCGGAATTGATTATGCCGAAGAGTATAAGGACAAGCCCTGGCGTTTTTACATTAAAGACAACCGCTTTGTCAGCAAAAAGTAAATTTTGCGGGAGACGGACGAAAAAGCGAAGAAGGGGGGATGCAACGTATCAACGTACGTTTTTGCAACAAATAACACCTTCCGTAAACAGCCTTCCGTAAGGGAATTTTGCGAAAGATATGCGGGAAACTTAAAGAAAGACGCATGCAACGCGTTGAACTGCATGTTTATGGCAACAAAAAACACCTTCCGTTTTAAGGAAGGTGCGGTGCAGATGAAAAATCAGCCTCGGAGCAGTTGTTTCCGGTGCGCCGTTTGGTTGATGAAGTCTTTGACGTAGCAACGTTTTTCTTCGCCCTGTTGGAACTCAAAAACAACTCTGTCGCCTTTTTCCGCCAACAAAATAAGCTCCAGTATCTCTTCGTCTTCTTTCAGGTCGATGAAGAAGGCGAAATAACTTCCGTCCGCGGTTGCGGCCAGATATTTCAGAATGTTGCCGTCTTCTTTGCCGTGTTTGTAAAAAGGAGCCCGGACAATGCTGCGAAGGGTAACTTCCGTCTTGAATCCGTCGGCGGTTTTCAAAACTTGTGTCTGCATTTGTGTGTCGGTGTTAAAAAATTAATAATTTTTTCTTTCGGAGGTTAATACGGCCTCAGTCCGTAGTTGAAGTCCAGCATGCCGGTAAGCACTTTCAGACGCTTCAGGCAGCGGTCGTTTCTTTCAATCTTTTCTTCCCTGTCCGTTTCCGTATCCTGCCAGGTTTGTACGATTTCGGCTTCGCATTTTTCAATCAGCCGCAACAAGCCTTCCCTGTGCAGAATTTCTTCGATGTACCAGTCCTGGTTGACGAGCGTCAGTTTCCAGAAAAAGTCGTCAAATTCCGGAGAATCCGGAAGAATGGGGTCGGCCAGCCATTTTTTTCTTAAACCGTGGTTGTACGCAAAGCTGAAAACAAAGCCCCCGCCGACCAGCAGATAGAGAAAAAGGGCAAACGCCGCAATTACGGGCGAGAAAAAGCAAAAAGCCAAAATTCCGCCGGCAATCCCCAGGATCGCAAAAAATGCAAATAAAGTTTTCATTGTGAATGATGATTAAGTTAATAATTATGTTCTTTGGACAAAATACTGCGGAAGACGTTTTGTGTCAATATCAAAATGGGGACAAAATGGCGGCAGTCCGGCAAATGCGGATAAACTTTCCGCAAGCCGGCGCAAGCGGTATTGGTTCGTTTGAACTTCAAACGCCCGCTCAAAACTTTGCAAGCCTTTATGATTGAACCGAAATGGCCGCGTCTGCCTGCTCTTCGTTCTAAGCATAAAAAAAAGCATCTTTCTTTTGAAAGATACTTTTGATTTTTTTGCGGATTACGCTTGGATCGTTTTGCTGGTAAAATAATCCAAGCTGGAACAGGCGGGATCGTAATCGAATTTGACCTCGTCATTTTCCTTCGTCAGCATGAGCATATCAAAAACTTTGATTGCATATCGGCAAAAAACGAAAATACTTTTCCGTCCTCGGTGAGGATGGAACATTTTGCTTTTGTTTCTGCTTTTTTGCCATTCGGAAGAACCGGAAAAAGGGCGATTCTCTGTATGGTTGCTTCGACATAAACGCTTCCGCAAATATAATTGATACTGGTTTTCATAATTTTTTGTTTAATAATTGTTTATACAGACAACAGATAACAAAGAATGCTTTTTGTCCGTCATATTTCTGATTGTTGCCGGTTAGTCGGATTGTACAACGAAAAATGCCGGCTGCAAACAACCGGCATTGAAAAACTGTATCTTTCGGCAGATAATTACTTCAGCTTCTTTTCAACGAATTCTTCGTGTTTTTTCGACTTCTTGTCGTATTTTTTCATGGACAGCTTTTCCGGATGGGTTCTCGGATTTTTTTCGGCAACGAAAAATGTACCGGTTCCGGCGGTGCTTTCCATTTTAACTTTAACTTTGATTGCTTTTGCCATGTCTTTATACTCTTAAAATTTTAGTGTTAAACGCAAGTTTTTCTGTAATATAGCGTTTTTTGCGGGCTTGTCAATAGCTTTTTGCGGCGGGCTTTAAAGCGCGAAAGACCGCATGTTTTGTCAACATGCGGTCTTGTTGCGGTTTGCTGCCGGCTTAGGGCCGGGCAGGGCCGAGAATGCGGGTTCCGTTCCACAGGGCGCCGACGATATTGTCGCCTTCGCACTCAATTACGATACTGTCGCCGCGCTGGGGTTTTCGATCGCCGAAAAGGATGCAGGGCAGCGAAAACGGCGTGGACATTTCCGGCCAGATTCCATACTTGTCGTCCCGCTTTTCAACGGAAGCGACGGTCAGATTTCTTTCTAACATAAGCAAAAAAATTAATTGGGTTGATGAATTATTGTTAAAGGGTTTTTCCCCTGACTTCCTTTCCGTTGAGAAATATCCGGGAAACAATGCTTCCGTCCGTCTGTTCTTCCTGCCGGATTCCGAACATGTCTCCGGCCTTCGGACGGGAAACGCCGCGAAATTGGCTTTTGTAAATTTCGAGCGAACTGCCGTCTGTGAAAAACAAAGTGTAAAGCAAATTGCTGGTCATCACTTTTTCGATTTTTGCGTCTGTCATAACGTATGAAGTTTTAATTGATTAATAATAGTTTTCAGAAACCTTATTTTAACAAGCCCGCCGTTTTTTGTCAACCGGCCTGTTTGATCAGGCCGAATTTCTTCTTGCCCTGAGCGATTTTTATTTGTCCGTCAACAATGTCGCTTTCGTCGAAAACGTAATTTTCGTCGCTGATCGCCCGGTCGTTGACGCGGATGCCGTTTTGCTTGATCAGCCGCCGCACTTCGCCTTTGCTGGCGCAGAAGCCGATTTCGACAAAGGCGTCGAGAACCGACAGGCCGGTGATGTTGTCTTTTTCCAGGGTCGGCAGTTCGCCGCCGATGCCGCCCTGTTCAAAAGTTTTGACCGCCGTTTCTTCGGCCGCTTTTGCTTCGTCAAAACCGCGGCAGATTTTTGTTGCCTCAAAGGCAAGGATCTTTTTGGCCTCGTTGATTTCCTGGTCTTTCAAGTCTTCCAGACGGCGGATTTCGTCCATCGGCAGGTCGGTGTAAATGCGTAGGCATTTGCCCACTTCGGCGTCGCCGATGTTGCGGAAATACTGATAATAGTCATAAGCCGGCAGTTTGTCTTCGTTGATCCAGACGGCGTTGCCTTCCGACTTGCCCATTTTCCGTCCGGCGGAGTCGGTGATGATCGGGCTGGTAAAACCGAACAGTTCAACGTCGTATTTGCGGCGGCCGAGTTCGGTGCCGGAGGTAATGTTGCCCCACTGGTCGGAACCGGCAATCTGGGCGCGGCAGCCGTATTTCCGGTAGAGTTCGCAGAAATCGTAACCCTGCAGCAGCATATAGTTAAATTCGAGAAAACTCATCGGCTGTTCGCGATCCAGCCGGCTTTTGACGCTGTCCATGGTCAGCATTCGGTTGACCGAGTAATAGGTGCCGATGTCGCGCAGGAAGGAAAGGTAGTTGATGTCTTTGAACCAGTCCCAGTTGTCAACCATCACCGCGTCGTTCCTGCCGTCGCCGAACTTTAAGAATTTGCCGAAAGACTTTTTCAGTCCTTCAATGTTGTGCGCCAGTGTTTCTTCGCTTAAAAAAGGTCGCAGCTTGTCTTTGCCCGAAGGGTCGCCGATGCGGGCGGTGGCGCCGCCGACCAGCGTCAGCGGCTTGTGGCCGCATTTCTGGAACCAACGCATCATCATCAGCGGCACAATGTGCCCGACGTGCAGACTGTCGCCGGTCGGGTCGGAGCCGAGATAGCCGACGGCCGGCGTGCCTTTTTGTTCGCACTCGGAAAGGTATTGGTCGAACCCTTCCTCGTTGGTGCATTGGTTGTAAAAACCGCGCTCAAGCATAATGTTAAAGAATTCTGATTTGAAATGACTCATTTTTCCTGCCTTTAATGATGAATTTTTAACGCATATTAGCATATAATTCGCGCAGTGCAAGCAATCTGTTGTTGCCGGCTGTCTTTTCTTCCGTATGTTTTTTGAGATTTTGTCCGTATTTTCGAAACGCGCCGGTAAATTTGCCGGTACCGGCATAAAAGGCATTGCTGATTGTCTTGACCGGCTTAAACGGGCTGAATTTGAAAACGGCGATATGCCGCTGACAAAAGAATGCCGGTTTGCGGTATAAAAAAACGACCTCGGATTTTGTTCCAAGATCGTTGTTGAAGCTTGCCCGGTTCGGTTATCTGTCTTTTATTGCCTTAAAAATGTTGTAGCCGAACACTCCTGAAAAATACCCGATGGCAAAAGATACGGAATGTTCCCAGGCGCCGAAATAATTGACATGATATACCCACGCGGTAAATCCGTTGAATATCAGAAGAAATACCAGTGCATTCAAAAAGCTTTCTCCCAATATACTGAAAAACTTTTGTGTATTCATTTTTTAGAGTTTTAATAATTACATAATCCTTAACCAAGTGAAAAAATTATATCATGCTTTAATCGGAAAGTAAATATGTTTTTGTCAAAAGCCGTCTCGGAGATTCGTTTTTGTCCGGCGCGGCAAGGCGTGTGCGGTAAGACAGGCCGCCTTTCAAGACAAAGCCTTTCGTCCTTATGGGGACGGAAGGCTTTTTTGCGCCGGTATACAAATTATTAACCCCTTAAAGCCTATACTGAAACAAATGCGGTTACAATTTTTTTTAATTAATGAATGAACAACATAAAAAACACAACGACATTGGGAATTGCCGGTTCAACTTCTCTCGACGGGCTGGGACTGGCTTTGATGGAAACCGACGGCATAGACGTTTATCGGCAGGGGCCAGCGTTTGTCATTCCTTATGAAGAGGAACTGCTTGAACAGATACGTTCGGTTTTGGGAAAACGCGCGGATTCTCCCGAACATGCGGCGGAAATCCGCCGGGCGGAAACGGTTTTTACCGAATTTGCCGCCGCCGCGGTGAAGGATTTTGTCCGTGAAGAAGGCGTTTCCCCGGACATTCTGGGCTTTGCCGGCCATACCATATGCCACCGTCCGTCGGAACATTACACTCACCAGATAGGCGACGGACGCCGGCTGGCGGAACTGACCGGCATAAAAACGGCGGCCCGTTTTCGCAGCGCGGACATTCTGGCCGGCGGACAGGGGGCGCCGTTTGCCCCGGTGTATTACGAGGCGCTGACGGCCAAAATGCGGCGTCCGCTGGCGGTAATTGACGTCGGCGGCACTTCGGAGGTGGTTTGGTTCGGCACCAGCGGGGAAATGAAAGCTTTTGTCAGCGGTCCCGGCAATGCGGTAATCAACGACTGGGTGATGAAACACGGCGGCATGCATATCGACTATAACGGCAGGCTGGCGATCACCGGCCGGGTTGACGAAAAGATTCTGGCCGTGCTGATGCACCACAAATATATTGCGCTTAATCCGCCGAAAGCCTGTGACCGTACGGTTTTTGCCGAGAAGATGGAACATCTGGAAGGATTGTCGCTGGAAGACGGCGCGGCAACGGCGACGGCGTTTGTGGCGGAATCGATTGCCTATTCGATGGCGCTTTACCTGCCGGAACCGCCGGAAGAAGCGATTGTCTGCGGCGGCGGCGCCAAAAACCCGACCCTGATGCGTTTTTTGCGGCAGCGGCTGCCGAATATGACGGTTAAAACCGCAGTTGAAGCCGGCTGGCAGCCGGAAGCCGTCGACGCTCAGGAGGCGGCGTTTTGGGCCGTCCGCCGGCTGCATTGGCTGCCGCTCAGTTTTCCCGCAACCACCGGCGCGGCCGAACCCGTTATCGGCGGCGAAATTTTTGAACCGCAGGGCTGACCGTTATTCTTTTTTCCCGAACGAAAATCTGATGCCGGCGACGGAAAAGCGTTTTTTTGCCGGTTTTTGCATTCGTTTGAACGCTTTCAGATAACGGAATTTCTTTTGTTCTTCCGACGTATATTCCGCCGGATAGCGCATAAATTCCCGCATGCGGCGGCGAAATTCCCGGCGCAGGTCCGGATCTTTCAGCAGACTGTAGTTCCAAGTGAACAGGGCCATGTTGCGGTCGATCAGATAAAAGTCCGCTTCGCGGAAAGCTTCCGGCGTCAGTTTCCGCCGCAGTCTTTCCTTCAGGCCGCAATATCCTTTCAGCTGTTGTTCGCCGAGGTCGGAAAGGCGTTTGCTCAGGCTGTGTTCGTTGTCTTTGCGGTAAAAATAAAAGACGTTGCCGCTGACGGCAAGGCGTTCGGCCGCCAGCAGGGCTTCCGCCCAGAAGCACAGGTCTTCTCCGATAAAGGTGGAAAGCGGAAACTCCAGCCCCCGTTCGCGGATCATCCGCGTACGGTAGAACTTGCCGGCGGCGGTGCCGTGGACGTAATAGAGCAGGTCTTTGCCTTCTGCGTAGCTAAACGCCCGGTCGCCGAACCGGCGGTAAAGTTCGTCAAGCAGAGGGCACCTGTGATACAGTTCGTTTTCGCAGGCCGCATAGTTAAACAGCAGAATGTCCGTTTGCAGACGTTCCGCTTCAAAGCAAAGGTAACCGAGTGCCTGCCGGTCGATTCTGTCGTCAGCGTCGACAAACGTCAGATAACGCCCCCGCGCGGCTTTGATGCCGCGGTTGCGGGCGGCGGAAACGCCGGCGTTTTCCTGATGAATGACTTTCAGCCGCCGGTCGCGGGCAGCAAATTCGTCAAGAATTTTTCCCGAACCGTCGGTCGAGCCGTCGTCGACGGCGATGATTTCGATTTCCTTCAGCGTTTGCCCAAACAGACTGTCAAGACATTCCCGCAGGTACGGTTCGGCATTGTAAACCGGTACGACGACGGAAACCAAAGGCGCTTCGCTCATGACACTTCTCCGAAATTGCCGAACATTTCGTCGGTTTCCGCGCAGATGACCGGCTTTCCGCTTTTTTCCGCAATCTGCCGGGCCTGCCGGCTGTTCGATTCGACAAACAAAATGCAGTCGTCGAGCCGTTTGTACGTTTCCGCCTTGAAGTCGGCGTGGCAGCCGAGGCAGATTCGTTCTTCTTTGCTGGCGACGTTGAGCATGTACAGTTTGTCATATTGCACGCCGTTTTCCCGCAGCCATTGTTCGGTTTGCGGCCGGTATTTTTCCAGCCGGCTGGTGACCAGGGCGGCGATTTTGTAACCGGGGATGTAAAGCGGCCGCGCATGCAGCAGGAAATCGACGTATTTCGGGCCGTCGTCGTTTTGTTCTTCGCTCGGGTCAAAGCAAAGGACGCCGTCAATGTCAAAGCAGGCCCGGCCGGCGACGGCATGGTTGAGGTAGTTCCATTGGAACAGCCGCGGCGTCGGCACCGTTTCAAAAAAGATGTCCGGTTTGGGGTCGGCCTTGGGATGGGAATAAATGCAAAGATACGTCAGTTCGTATTTTCCGGCAAGCGGTGCCAGAATTTCTCTGGTCTTTTTCAGCGCGCTGCCGGAATAAACGGAGTCGTCCACCACCAGCACCTGCCGGACGGTTCCTTCTTTGAGCGGACGGTTGCCGTTTGCCGGCCGGCAGCCGTTGACGAATTCGTTGAGCGAGCAGGCCGGTTTGTTTAAAAACAGGGCGATCATGTAAGCCGGGATGATTCCCGACCGCGGCACGCCGACGACAAGATCGACGTTTTCCGGCAGTTTGCGCAGATTGCTGCGGATGCAAAATGCCAGCTGGTTAAAACCGCGGAAATGCAGGTCACTTTTTGCCGAACGGACGGGAACGGCCTTTTCCTTTTTGTGATAAGCGATTTTTATGCCTGCCAGACGGACGACGCGTTTGTTTCCCAGCTTTGTTTTCTTGAACAACAGGTCTTTTATCGGCGCTTCGTCTTTGAACTGGCGTTTGAAGAGGGCTTTGGGCAAAAAAGCTTTAAACAGTTTGAGCAACTTGTGTTTCTGCCAGCGGCCGGCGGTTTGTTTGTATTCATAAGCGAAGGAATGGACGATCCGCGCATAAAACCGGTCGATGATCCGTTGCCGGAAATGTCGCCGCTCGAGTTCGTCGCGCACATAACGCGCCGCCATGACGATGTTTGCGGCACAGCGTCCGCGCGATGCCGAAATGTTGCCGGAAATGCCGATGCGGTAGTTGTACAAAGCTTCCCGGACGGTGCATATCCGCGCGGCTTCGGCCAGGGCAAGCACACCGAAAGCGACGTCGTTGCAGGAAGAAAGGTTTTGAAAGCGGATGTCTTTGCCGATGACAAAGTCGCGGCGGTAAAGTTTGTTCCAGACGGCGGAGTTGGTGAAAAGGAACGTTCCTGCATCCGGCAGGGAAAACGGTTCCGCCGGCGGCAGCCGGTTGACGGCAAGGGTGTTTTTCATCAGCGTCTTTTTTCCGTCAACGTCTAAAAAATTTGCCTGACAAATTACCATGTCGCTGTCGGTCTCTTCTCCCCGGCGGTACATTTTTTCTGCCAGACCGGGGGCGGCAATGTCGTCGGCGTCGGCAAACCACAGCCATTTGCCGCGTGCGGCTTCAATGCCGCGGTTGCGGGCGGCGGCCGCGCCGCTGCGCTTGAGGGAAATGACCTTCAGCCGTTTGTCGCGGGCGGCGTATTCGGCAAGCAATTGCCCCGAACCGTCAGTCGAGCCGTCGTCGACGGCAATGATTTCGATTTCCTTCAGCGTTTGTTCAAGCAGGCTTTCCAAAGCCGGCTTCAGGTAAACGCCGGCGTTGTAAACGGGCATGATGACGCTTACCGGGATACTTTTCTCTGCCATGATGATGTTTTCTCCGTAATAAAAAGCAAAACCACCTTGCAAAGGTGGTCGGAGAGTTCAACATCACACATAATCACATGACCTTTTGGCCTTTAAATCCGCAGACGGATTCTGAACATACGCCAAAAGCTCCCCGACCATATTCCGGCTAGGGAAAGATAACGGTGCATAATATATGCACGAAAAATAACGATGCCATATACCATGCACCGGATTATGTAGAGCTGTTGAAGGCTCCGCACCTTTTAAAGGCGCTGAAATGCAGACCCTGCATTCCGCCGTCCAGAATAGAGGGAATAAAACAAAAGTCAATATCTGTTTTGCAGCGGAAAAGGGCAAAAGAAAAACCTTTCTGCCGGCGGCAAAAAGGTTTCTAAAAGGGTAAAAGTTCGCCAAAAAAGGGCAAAAGGCCGTTTTTTAAGGAACGGGAAGATTTGTCAAGCGTTTGCGGAAAAACCCAAAGGCTTATTCGTTTTCTCTTTTTTTGTCATCGTCGGCAAACAGCAGCAACAGCCAGATGATGACGCATGCAGCGATCATGATGTAAAAGTTTTAGTGGTCAGAATAATTGTTTGCTGAAAGTTTTTGTATCACGGGAACAAAAAAAATTCAAGGCCTTTGACGCCTTGAAAGTTTTTGGGCAAAAAAGACGGAAAAACCGTCCTTATGTGCGGCAAACCGCAGCTTCGTAGTCGTATACGGTTTTGCCGCCGGCATAGTCGGCTTCGATGATCACAACCGACCGTTTCCGGCAGAGCGCCTTTTGCGCTTCCTCGTGCAGTTTGTCCAAAACCAGAATGTCTGCCGCCGACCGGTAAAGCAACGCCGATTCGCCCCCGTTGTATATCAGTTTCGGCGAATGAGGCTCGTCTTTTCCGGCGGGAATGACAAATGCCAGCCGTCCGTCCGCGCTGATAACGGCCTGATAGTCTTTGGCACACTTCATCTTCAGGACAATCCTCCGCGGGCCTTGTCGGCCAGTTTCTTAAGCAGGGAGACGCTGCCGTTTTCAACCTTTTTGGTACTCCAGTCTACGGCTTTTTGCGTTTTGCTCATCAGAAAACTGCCGATGTTGCTGTCAAGCGAACAGCCGGAAAAATGCTGTGTCAGGTTAACGTGTTCTTTCAGCAGAACGCCGCCTGCTTCCCAGCCGCAGCGGGCAACTGTTCCCAATCCTTTAATCAGACCGTATTTTGCAAGCGTTTCCGCTACCGTAACGCCGCCGCGGGCGATTTTTTTGCCGTCCATGTCTTGTTTCCTTTGTTCCTTATAATCCTTTTATGGACAAAATATACCTTATTTGGACGCAAAGTTCAAGCAAAAGATGTGCAGAGCAAAAGCGGTTGTCTGATTTTTTTTATCGGTTATATTGAAAGCAACAGGGAGAAAACCATGACGGAAGAAGAAAAAATGCGGCAGGGGCTGCTGTATGACGCCAATTATGACGAAGAACTGCTGGCCGAACGTCGCCGTTGCAAGGAACTGTGTTTTGAATATAACCGGCTGTCTCCGGCAAGGGAAGACGAACGGCGGGCGCTGATCCGCCGGCTGCTCGGCAGGACCGGACGCCGTTTTGAAATCAATGCCCCCTTTTGGTGCGATTACGGCCGAAACGTTGAAATCGGCGAAAACTTTTACGCCAACCATAATTGCATTATACTTGACGGGGCAAAAGTCGTTTTCGGCGACAACGTTTTTGTCGGTCCGAACTGCGGATTCTATACCGCCGGGCATCCGCTTGACGCCGGACTGCGCGGCCGGGGGCTGGAATATGCGAAGCCGATAACGGTTGGCGACAACGTCTGGATCGGTGCCGGCGTCAGCGTTTTGCCGGGCGTGACGATCGGCAGCGGCAGCGTGGTCGGCGCCGGCAGCGTGGTCAACCGCGACATTCCCGCGGGCGTGGTGGCCGCCGGCAATCCCTGCCGGGTGATTCGCCCGATTGCGGAAACGGACCGGCCGCGGGAAGAGGCAGTCGGTGAAAGCCGATGACATAAGCGCTTGACTCGGCGGAGTTGTTGTATTACATTAACAAGCTGTAAGTTTTACCGCAGGGTTTTTGTTTATGTGCAGTTTTTTGATACATTCCTTTTTCATTATTATCCCCTAAGGGGATTATACTTTTTTGCACATAAAAATTCAAAATTTTCTAAATCGAAATCAAATTAAAAACCATAGCAGAAATTTAAGGTGTTGGATTAATGACGAAACATTATGCTGAACAACAGGCAAAACCGGATTTTGCCGAACTGGAAAAACGTGTTCTCAAATTCTGGGAAGAAGACAAAACCTTTGAAAAATCGGTTCATAACCGCGACGGCGCGGCCGAGTTCGTTTTTTACGACGGACCGCCGTTTGCCAACGGCACCCCTCACTACGGGCACATCATGGTGTCTTATGTCAAAGACGTGGTCGCCCGTTTTCAGACCATGAGCGGCAAAAAGGTTGAACGCCGCCTGGGCTGGGACTGCCACGGCCTGCCGGCCGAAATGTCGGCGGAAAAGCAGCTCGGCGTTTCCGGCCGCAAACAGATCGAAGAGTTCGGGGTTGAAAAATTCAACAATTTCTGCCGTCAGGACGTACTGAAATATTCCAACATCTGGGTTGATATGTTCAAGCGGATCGGCCGCTGGGTAGACTTTTCCCACGATTACAAAACCATGGATCTGCCGTTTATGGAAAGCGTCATTCACAATTTTAAGGATCTTTACGACAAGGGGCTGATTTATGAAGATTTCCGCGTGCTGCCTTATTCCTGGGCGGCGGAAACCCCGCTTTCCAACTTTGAGGTCAACCAGGGCTATCAGGATAAAACCGATACCGCCATCACCGTTTTGTTCAAGCTGGAAAACGGCATGAAAATTCTGGTTTGGACGACCACGCCGTGGACGCTGCCTTCCAACCTGATGCTGGCGGTCGGCAATGACATTTCCTACGCGGTGATGGAAGAGGACGGTCAGAAATATGTTCTGGCGGAAGCTTTGCTCGGCCGTTACAAGCAGCAGCTGGCCAAAGCCGAACGGGTCGGCACTCTCAAAGGTTCCGAACTGGTGGGCTTAAGTTATGAGCCGATGTTCCCTTATTTCAAACATCTGAAGGAAAAAGGCGCGTTCAGGGTTCTGGCGGGCGAGTTTGTTTCGACCGAAGACGGCACCGGCGTCGTTCATATCGCTCCCGGTTTCGGTCACGACGACTTTGAAGCCTGCCGCGCTTATGACGAAAACTTCCCGGTTGTCTGTCCGGTCGACGAAGCCGGCAAATTCACTGCCGAAGTTTCCGATTATGCGGGCAAACAGGTGTTTGAGGCCAACGAACCGGTGATGCAGTGGCTGAAACAAAACGGGCTTCTGGTTAAAAAAGAACAATATACCCACTCCTATCCTTTCTGCTGGCGTACCGATACGCCGCTGATCTACAAGGCGATGAGTTCCTGGTTTGTCAAGGTGACGGATTTCCGTGACGAGATGGTGCGGCTCAATCAGGAAATCAACTGGGTGCCGGAACATATCAAAGACGGCCGCTTCGGCAAATGGCTGGAAGGCGCCCGCGACTGGTCGATCTCGCGCAACCGTTTCTGGGGAACGCCGATTCCGGTCTGGAAGTCGGACGACCCGAAATATCCGCATGTCGACGTTTTCGGCTCGATTGCCGAAATCCGGGAGAAAACCGGCATTGAGGTGACCGATCTGCACAAACCCTATATTGACGAAGTGGTTTACCCGAACCCTGCCGATCCTACCGGCAAAAGCATGATGCGCCGTGTTTCCGACGTATTTGACTGCTGGTTTGAATCCGGTTCGATGCCCTATGCGCAGGTTCATTATCCTTTTGATAACAAAGAATGGTTTGAAAATCATTTCCCGGCCGATTTTATTGTCGAAGCGATGGATCAGACCCGCGGCTGGTTTTATACTCTGACCGTGCTGTCGACCGCGCTGCATCACAAACCGGCCTTTAAGAACTGCATCTGCACCGGGCTGCTGATGGCCGAAGGCGGGCAGAAACTGTCCAAACGGCTGAAAAACTACCCCGATCCGGCAATGGTGCTCGATAAGATCGGTTCCGACACGCTGCGGTGGTTCCTGGTTTCTTCGCCGGTGTTAAAGGGCGGAAACCTGGCCGTCGATCAGGAAGGAAAGGAAATCGTGAAAGCGGCGCGGGTAGCGCAAATTCCGTTCTGGAACGCTTTTTACTTCTTCACCCTCTATGCCAACGCCGAAGGCTACAAAGCCAAGGAAGTCAGCACTTCAGACGAATCTTTGGACAACTATATTCTTTCCAAGTTGAAAAAGCTGTCGGCCGAAGTCAAAAAAGGGCTGGATACTTATGACGTTGCCCATTCCTGCAGCGAAATCGCCGCGTTTATGGAAGTTTTGAACAACTGGTACATCCGCCGCACCCGCGACCGCTTCTGGACAGGCGACAATCAGGCGTTTGACGTTCTTTATACCGTTTTGGTCAATTTGTGCAAAATTATGGCGCCGTTGATGCCGTTTACCACCGAGTATGTTTATCAGGCGCTGGTCGATGCCGAAGCTTCCGTTCATCTGACGGATTATCCGCTGCTGGAAGATGTGGCTGCGGACGACGAACTGGTCCGGCAGATGGACTTTGTTCAGGAACTTTGTTCGGCCGGCAAATTCGTCCGCGAGGAAAAAAATCTTCGCAACCGTCTGCCTTTGAATAAACTGACGGTTGCCGGCAGCGGCTTGGACTTTTTGAACGACCGCTATAAGGACATCATCAAAGACGAATTAAACGTCAGACAGGTTGACGTCGACGCCGACGTCGGCGCTTATGCGGCGCAGTCGCTTTATCTTTACACGCCGCTGCT
Organism: Azospirillum sp. 51_20; assembly: GCA_001917175.1. Taxonomy (GTDB): domain Bacteria; phylum Pseudomonadota; class Alphaproteobacteria; order RF32; family CAG-239; genus JAFUYI01. The sequence continues at coordinate 19,360 of MNTV01000041.1, read as the reverse complement.
CGGCAAAAAGCTCGGCAAAGACATGGGCAGGGTTATGGCCGCTTATAACGAATATAAAAAGACCGGCGTTTCCTGCTGGGCGGACGGCGACGGCGGCATCTCGGTCGCCGGTATTTTCCTGACGCCCGACCTGTACGAAGAACGTCTGGAAATCTTGGGCGGCAAGGCAGGCAAAGCCTTTGCCGACAACAAGGCGGTGGTGGTGCTTGACACCGAAGTGACCGAAGAACTGGTCAAAGAAGGCATGGCGCGCGACTTTGTCCGCCTGGTGCAGAACCTGCGTAAGGAGAAAAACTTTGACATTTCCGACCGCATCCGTCTGTGCTGGCAGACCGACGACGAAAAACTCCGTCAGGCTCTGCGCGAGAATGAAGAGTATATCAAAGTTCAGGTGCTGGTGCCGGAGGGAGACAAAGTTTCCGAAACCTGTGCCGGCGGAACGACGGCCGAAATCGAAGGGGCTTCCGTCCGTTTTGATGCGGAAGTTGTTTCTTCCCTGAAGAAAGGAGCGTAAAAAGTCATGAGGTTGGCATTGTTTCAGCCCGACATGCCGCAAAACACGGGCACCATGCTTCGGCTTGGTGCCTGTGTCGACGTGGAAGTGGACATCATCGAGCCCTGCGGTTTTGTTTTTGACGAACGGGCGCTGCGCCGTTACGGCATGGATTATCTGGAACTGGTGAAATATCGCCGCCACAATTCGTGGGACGACTTCTGCAGTTATGCCTACGGGCATCCGGAAGAATACGGCCGGATTATCCTGCTGACCACCAAATCGCCGCTGCCTTATTACAATTTTGAATTCCGGCCGAACGACGTGCTGCTGGTCGGGCGTGAAAGCGCCGGCGTGCCGGAGGCGGTGCACAATTCGGTCGACGCCCGGCTGACCATTCCGATGACGGAAGCCGCGCGCTCGATCAACGTGGCGGTTTCCGCCACCATGGTTTTGGGCGAGGCGCTGCGGCAGACGCATATGTTTCCGGCAAAATAGGAAATTTGACGAAAAAATGAAAAAAACAGGCTGGATTTATGCCCTGGAATATGGTATAGTATGCCCTGTTTTTGTGAAAACAAGGATTTTAGGGGCATTTTTTAACATATGGGAAAACAGGTCATGAACAAAAAAACAACATCGAAAATTGCATTCAATTCCGGCGAATTTGTCGTTTATCCGGCTCACGGGGTAGGGAAAGTTGCCGATATTTCCACCCAGAAAATCGGGGGAGCTGAATTGGAGTTGATCGTTGTTAATTTTGACAAGGACAAAATGACGCTGCGGGTTCCGCTCAGCAAAGCCGAAAGCGTCGGCCTGCGCAAAATTTCCGAAACGCCGGTAATGGACGAGGCGCTGGGAGTATTGAAAGGCAAGGCCAAAGTGAGAAAAATCATGTGGTCGCGGCGCGCGCAGGAGTATGAAAACAAAATCAACTCCGGCAGCCCGGTCGCCATTGCCGAAGTGGTCAGAGACCTCTACCGCCGGGAAAACCTGTCGGAGCAGTCTTACAGCGAGCGCCAGATTTATGAACAGGCGCTGGATCGTCTGGCCAACGAATATGCCATCTGCAACAACATCAGCGCGGGCGATGCCACCAAAAAGCTGTTGGACATTCTGGCTTCCGACGTTGCGGCGGAATGATTTTCCGTACGGATTATATTGTGGGCGGCTCCTTGCGGGCCGCTTTTTTGTATGGCCAAAATTTCCGACCGGATCGGGGATTTTGGTCCTTTTGCCGCCGTTTAAAAGACGCGCCCCGGGTCGGGGGCTTTCTTTCGTCTGCGGAGAGATAAGACAGGGGAAAGATACGGCTGATGGGAAAACGCCGGCCGGAAAATATGAAACAGGGTGCGGCAGCGGTTTTTAACCGCATTTTAACCGGCCGGTGCTACAAGAAAAAACGAAAAAGATGCCGGATTTTTTATGGAGACTGTCAATGAAAAAATTACTGTTGCTCGGGGCTTTTGCTTTGCTGTCGGCCTGCAGCCTGGCTCCGAAAGAAACTTATCCGTACAACATCAGCGAAAAGGAATGGAATGAACTGTCGGTAAAAGACCGGGCGCGAATTCGCCGCGATTTTTATTTTTACGAAAAAGGCACGATGAATTTTGTTAATCCGGATTTGGAAATCGAAGGCAGAGCGACTCCGACGCCGGCTTTTGACGTCCGTCGTTCCGATTCCGCCGCGCAAAACGGCCGATAAAACGGAAAGTATGTCCGTACGGCGGTTCCGGCAGCGGCCGGAGCCGCTTTTTTTTTGCGTTTTTTTGGCGGAAAGCGGAAACCGGCGTTTAAAATGTGCATAACTTTGTGAACAATCGGATTCCCCGATTGCAAAAAAATCCGACTCCTAATAACCTTTGGTTAAGAAAGATTAATAAAAGGTTAAGCAGATGACGGATACGGATGACATGATCGTGATGGAAGAAGGCGACGTTGTAATTACCGCCGCTTCCGAACTGGTCGATTCTTCTTACCGCGCCGGGGAGGAGTTCCTTTGGGGCTACTATTTCTGCATTGAAAACAATTCCGACGAAAAAATTACTCTGCTTGGCAAAAACTGGAACATTACCGATGACAGCGGCCGCAGTTTCTGCGACGATTCGGACGGTTTCAGCGGTGAAATTCCCGAGCTGGAGCCGGGCGAATATTTCGAATTCAGCGCCACCGCGCCGCTCAAGGCCGCTCATGCGGTTTTCTACGGCAGCTGCAAAATCTTGAAAGGCGCGGCCAAAATTGCCGAAAGCGTGCGCCTGCCGGTGCTGACTTTCGACGCCGGCCGGGGACGTCAGTCGGCAGCGGTTTTGAATTAAACGTTTTTCATAAAACTTGCTTGGCATAATCGTAGCTTTTTTGAATACCGTTTTTTATATTTTTTAAAATCACGGTTTACCGTCTTTTATTTCTTCATGCATTTTGGCCGGTTTTCGCCCAAATTTGCCCTTCGGAGAAATCAACGGGGCGTATGAAACATTGTAAGTGAACGTGTTTTCCAAGTTTTCGGAATGTTTGCCCGACGCCGATAACCTGACAATAACGGTCGTTTTTATAAAGTTTATAGGTTGTGGGTTTTTGTCATAATAAAAAATCCGTGGACTGACAATTTAGAAAAAGCTCTGAAAAAATACATTTCTGTCAGGTGGCCTTTCTAAAATTAATATAATGAAAAAGAACTGCCGGTGGTTCTTTTTTTATGGCTTGAATGTTTGCTTGAGCAGACAGAGATAAAAAGCGCCGATCCGGACGGAAGGCTTGCGAAGCTTTTTGACGGGCTTTTGCGGTTTGAAACGGTTGATGTTGCCGGTTATGCCGATGGTTCTTTTTTTTATGGCTCGGACGTCTGCTCGGGCGGACAGAGATAAAAAGCGCCGGTCCGGACGGAAGGGCTCTCGTCATGAAACGCCACCGGCTAATGCTGATGGTATTAACCATTCCGAAACTCAAATACCCGGCCCGAAGCTGCGCAAGCCTTACGGCCGGGCCGGTATGTCTGCATCTGCCTGCTTACGCAGACTTCGAATCACAAAAAGCGCCGACAAACTGCCGGCGCTTTTCCTTTGCGTATCGTTGCGCTTTTTCCGAACCGGCCGTTCCACGGTAAAACGGAACGGTTTTCGGTTTTACAACAATTCCGGCGGAGAAAGTTCTTCCTTCTCCCCGGCTTTCCCTGACCGGTTATACGCGCCGGGTTCCCGGCAACGGTACTTTTCTTTCTCCTGTTCGCTGATCTCCTGAGGACGAAAGCTGCCGGGTTTCCTGTCTACCAGCTCAATGCCGATCCCTTTGCCGTAAAAATCAAGCAGCAGTTTGTCATCTGCCACGGAACCCCGCTTTGTTTGGCCGCATGCTCCAGGCGAATCCCGTGATTGCGACGGTATTCGCCCAATTTCCGGCCGATTTTTTGTTTGAGGTGAAGTTTGGATTTCATGTTTGTAACTCCCTTTTTTGTTTATGATAAAAAACAAAACCGCCCGGAACAAATTCCAAGGCGGGGAGTTAACGACTGTTAGAACGCAGTCTGCCTTATTCGTCATACCGTTAAAGATTTACCGCCCGTTGGCAAGAGCTTTCTTTTAACCAACACTCCCTTTGTTTTGCTTATTTACCTTGATTTAAAACAAAACTCACCCTGATGTAAAACCAAGGTGAGGGAGTTCACAACTGATCACAGAACAGTCCGGGTTATTCGCGCTTATAGCCTTATATCCCCGGCTCCCTCTTTACAGGAGTCGTTCTTTTTTCTGTGAAAGGAGTTGTGACACTCCGCACCCGGCCTCCCGGATGCGGGATTGATATTAAAGAAATTACCGCCCGTTGGCAAGAGCTTTCTTTTAACCAACACTCCCTTTGTTTTGCTTATTTACCCTGATTTAAAACAAAACTCACCCTGATGAATTCAAGGTGAGGGGGGGCTAAGCAAAAACAACCGTTGCTCCGGTTGTTTTTGTCTGCAAAATCTTTGCAACATCTTAATGAGCAAGGAAAGCGTGAGCGACCGCGGCGAATTTAGATGCCTAAGTGAAGAGAACTGTACAAGAACAGTCCGGGTTATTCGTGCTTATAGCCTTATATCCCCGGCTCCCTCTTTACAGGAGTCGTTCTTTTTTCTGTGAAAGGGGCCGTCACACTCCGCCCCCTGCCTCCCGGATGCAAAACTGATATTACAGAAACTGCCGCCCGTTGGCAGGCGGAAAATTAATCAGTTCTTTAGGGAGAGAAAGACACGGAAAAGCCTGGCAAGAAGGAACAGAGGAGGAAGAGAGACAACTGATCCGCCGGCTTTTTCTCCCGCCGGAAGCATGACGGAAAGCGCCCCTCCGGGAAGAAGGCGTAATTTGCACGTTCAGAAAAAAGCATGAGCGAGTGTCCGGCTTGTTGTCTTGCAGGCGAGCACGGCCTGCCCGATTTTATCGTCCCGCAGGCAAATGAAACGAGCGTTGTCCCTGATGCCGTTGTTTTGCAGGCAAATGAAACAGACGGGCTTGGGGATCTCATATCGCGGAAAAAGCGGAAAGCCGAAAAGAGAACGGGGAGAACAAAACGTGAGAGTTCAGGAAACTTCGGAAAAAGGTTTAAAAAGGAAAGCGGAAAAACGGATGAAGTACGGTTTGGGTTTTAAACCGGCAGTTTGAGCAAACGCACAGACGGTTTAGGGAAAAATCTTCGAATATCGTAAGCGGCGCAAAAAAAAGCCCGGATTTTTGAAAGTCCGGGCTTCATGCTTGATAAGTCTGGTTTATTTGTCGTAATCCTGAATGTATTCGGAATCGGCAACGTACATGTTCAGATATTTGTTGATGTTTATCTGCATGCGGGCGTTGAATTCCTCAAACAGTTTTTCGACCATGCTGTTCCAGTATCTTTCTTTGTCCTCGATGCTGGTGTCGACCGGGATGGTCAGTTCGCGCCAGGCTTCAAGAGAAGTTTCCGCGCTGGAGAAATTATAGGGGTCGTTGACTTTTAAAACCACCGACAGCTTGGCACGGTATTTCAGGCTGTCTTTTTCAAACAGTTTGTCGGATTTGACCACTTCTTCGGTTACGCTTGCGTCCTTGATGATGAAAGTTGCCTGCTTGTCGGAAGAAAAGTCAACCGCTTTCAGCCGGTCGGTCGCCCACAGTTTGGCCGTTTTTTCGATCGAAACCGGGAACAGGTGCTCAACGTTCGGACGGGTGAAGGAAGGCGTAAATTCGGAAACGACTTCCACTTTGTTGACTTTCAGGTTGACAATGCCGTCGGCGTTAAAACGGGGTTCGTTGTATTTTTGCGGAACGGCTTCGTCGGTGGAGGCGCAGGCGGCCAGGCCGGAAACGAGTGCCGCGGCGCAAAACATAGAAAGAATTTTTTTGATCATTGGTCCAATCCATAGTTGTTAATACGGTTTATGCTTGTAAATTCTATTTTATTGTTTAACATGCCGCTTATATAAAAATCAAGTGAAAATAGGATGTTTGCAATGGAAAATGACGAAAAAAAGCCGGTTTCTCCCCGCAAAAAGCGGAAAATTACGCCGGAACGTTTAAAAAACGTCGCCCTTTATTACCTTGAACGTTTTGATTCTTCGGCCGACAACCTGCGCCGGGTGCTGAACCGGCGGGTTTTTGACCATGCGCGGGAAAATCCGGATTTTGACCGGCGGCAGGCGGAGGCCTGGATCGAAGACATCATTGCCGGTTTTGAGCGCGTGGGCTACCTTGACGACGCCAGATATGCGGAAGCCAAAATTTCCGCTTACCTCGCGGCCGGCAAACCGGAACGCTGGATCCGTCAGAAAATGAAGCAAAAGGGCGTGCAAGACGAAGTGACGGAAGAGATTTTGTCGGCGACGGAAATTGACGAGGAGAAAGCGGCCGAAAACTTTGCCCGCAAAAAGAAGATCGGCCCTTTCCGCAAAAGCGGGGAAGAGCGGAACGCCTGCCGGCAGAAGGACCTGGCGGCCCTTGTGCGCGCAGGGTTCGGCTATGAGATCGCCAAAAACGTCATCGGCGGCGAATTTTTTGACGAGAGCATATAAAAGGTTTGTAAATTTACTTTTCTTAAGCTATGATAAAAAGCCGGCAGGATAAATGGTTGCAGGGGTGAAGATGGCTTCCGACGAAGAAAAAATAGCCGCTCTGAAAGCGATAAGGGACAAGGCCCGCGCTTCCCGTCTGGAAACGGGGGAAGACGGAACGTTTGCCGTTTATGACGAAGAGGAAGACGAAAACCTGCGCCGCGCCTATCCCGAGTATGCCGCCGGCGGAAGCATTCGCACCGAAGAGGAAGAGCCCGCGGAGGATGATAACGATGTTTCGTCCCGCGAAGAGGCTTTTGCCGCGGATGAATATCTGCCGGAAGACGATGACGAATATGATGAGCGGGAGCGTTATGAAGACCCCGCCGGTTATGACGACGAAGAAGATTACGACCGGCCGGCGGATGACGAAAGCGGCCGCCGTTCGGCAGATGATGACGAAGCGGACGATGAGGAGGGGTATCGCCGCGCCGATGATGAAGAGGATTATGCCGCTGCCGGAGACGATTATGACGACGGGGATTATGACGGTCCGGCGGAAGATGAGCGGGATTTTGACGATTATGATGAAGATGAAGAAGGCGGCGGAGAGGCTGAAGACGAAGAACTGCCGCTGCCGCCGGACGACGATGACGACGGCGGCGGCCCCGATCCCTGGCATGCCGTTTCCCGTTCGCCAGAGGATGACCTGCCGATATTAAATATCGAGTTTAACGGCAAAAACCTTGAAAACGGCGAGTTTGACCATGAAGACCTGTCAAACGCCAACTTTTCGGCCGCCAACTTGTCGGGCGTCAATTTCTCCGGTTCCGATCTGCGGGGAGCGGACTTTTCCGGCGCCAACCTGACCAACACCAACCTTTCCGGCGCCGACCTGACGGGCGCGGTGTTTGCCGGTGCCCAGCTGATCGGCACCAACTTTACCGGCGCGATCATGAACAACGTGGTGCTGACCGACGTTTATTTCCAGGACGCCATTCTGCTCGACATTACGATTGACGACATCAGTCTGGAAGAGCTGCAGGGACTGATTGAATATCTGGCGCAGTATTATCCGCATAAGCTCAATCTGACCCGCATCAATCTGACAATGCTCGACCTGCGCAAAATCGACCTGAGCAGGGTCAATCTTCGCGGCGTTGACTTTACCGGCGTTGACTTTACCGGCGTCAACATCATGGAGCTGGACTTAAGCGAATGCATCATCACTCCCGAACAGATTGCTCAGGCGCTCGGACATGTGCCGACGGCAATGGAATTGAAAAAAATTCTGGCGCCGAAAAAGAAAGTCCGCAAAGCCGGAAAGTTCATCGACTTTACCGACTTTTTCTTAAACGACGCGCGCAATTTCGGAGTTTACAACGTTTCCGGCTTTAAGGGCATGGATGTGGAAAATCTGGTAAAGTTCGGCCAAAAGGTGTTCAAACACAAGGAAAAGGCGCCGGTGAAAGACGAAGAGGCGCTGGAACATATCCGTCAGCAAAACAAAGCCAACAAGGAGGAACTGCGCAGCGTGATCGAAGAACGCAAACGCCGGGTGCTGGAAGCCAAACGCCGGCAAAAGGAAAATCCGGAACTCTTTAACGGCCGCGACCGCGGCGGTTATCAGCGGTAGGGGCGGCCATGGAAGACACTTTGTTTTCGCAGAAAGTCAAACGCCCGCTGGCCGACCGTTTGCGCCCGCAGAATTTAAGCGAAGTGGTCGGGCAGGACCATGTGGTGGGGCCGGACGCGCCGCTCGGGCGGATGGTGAAGTCGGGCAAAATCACCTCTTTCATTCTCTGGGGGCCGCCGGGCTGCGGCAAAACCACCATCGCCCGCCTGATCGCCGAACATACCAATTTGTACTTTGAGCAGATTTCCGCCGTTTTTTCCGGCGTGGCGGATCTGAAAAGGGTTTTTCAGTATGCGCAGGAACGCCGCGCCAACCAGGGCAAGGGCACGCTTTTGTTCGTAGACGAAATTCATCGTTTCAACAAGTCGCAGCAGGACGGTTTTCTGCCCTATGTGGAAGACGGCACCGTCATTCTTGTCGGCGCCACCACCGAAAATCCGTCGTTTGAATTGAACGCGGCGCTCTTGTCCCGCTGTCAGGTATTTGTTTTAAACCGTCTTAATTCCGACGATTTCGAGGAGCTTTTGCGTCGAGCGGAAAAAGAAACCGGTCGCCGGCTGCCGGTTGACGATGAGGCGCGCGAACTGATGAAGGCCACCGCCGACGGTGACGGGCGCTATATCCTCAACCTGGCGGAAAGCGTGTTGAACTATGCCAAAGAAGGCGAGGTTTTTGACAGGGAAAGCCTGCTTAAAATCATCCGTTCGCGGGCGCCGGTCTATGACAAGGGGCGCGACGGCCACTACAACCTGATTTCCGCCGTGCACAAATCATTGCGCGGTTCCGATGTCGACGCCGCCCTTTACTGGGTGGCGCGGATGGTGGCGGCCGGCGAAGACCCGAAATATATTTTCCGCCGTCTGACCCGTTTTGCGGTGGAAGACGTGTCGATGGCCGATCCGAACGCCGTCACTCAGGCGATTGCCTGTTGGGACACTTATGAACGGCTGGGGTCGCCGGAAGGCGATCTGGCTTTGATGCAGCTGACGGTTTATCTGGCCACCGCGCCTAAGTCGGCCGGGGTTTACAAAGCCATGCACAAAGCTTTTGATCTGGCCAAAAAGACCGGTTCGCTGATGCCGCCGAAACATATTTTGAACGCGCCGACCAAACTGATGAAAGAGCTGGGTTATAACCGGGGCTATGTTTACGACCAGGATCTGGAAGACGGCTTTTCCGGGCAGAACTACTTTCCCGACGGCATCGGCCGGCAGAAGCTTTATTTTCCGGTGGAACGCGGTTTTGAACGGGAAGTGAAAAAACGGGTGGAGTATTTTGACAAACTCCGCCGCGAAAAGAACAAAAACAAACAGCAGGAGGAGGACGGACAATGATTGAACTGGCGGAAGACGAACGGCAGGTTTTTACCGAGCGGATGGTGGCCGAGGCGCTGAAAGGAAAAACGCCGTCGGAAAGTCCGACTTTTTACGCCCTGGTCGGTGCGCCGGGGTCGGGTAAGTCCACCCTGGCGTCAACCATTGACAACGCGGTGGTCATCTCTTCCGATCATGTTATTGCCGAATATGCGAAAACGCTCGGCATCGACATTCGCGAAGATTTTTGCGACCGGGAGGTCGGCCGTTTTGCCACCGTGGTGTCAAATGAAATTTACAAGGCGGCGGTCAAAAACAAAATGAACATCGTCTATGACACTTCGGTGCTGCAAAATACGTTCAAAATGTTGGAACATGTTCCGAAGTTTGGTTATCAAACCAAACTCAAAATCATGTTGGTTGACGAATATCAGGCGGCGATGAACGTGGTCGAACGGAAAATGGACAACGACGACGCTTTTTCCCGCCACCGGCAGCTGCGGGAAAAGTTCGGCTACCCTTCGGGCAATCCTCTCGGCGTGAAACCGAGCACGTCGATGAACGTGTCGGCGGCGGTGGAAGAATTTGTCATGCAGGCGGTCGAACGCGGTTATCCGCTGGAAATTTACGAATTCGGCAAAAAAGAGCCTTCTTTTAAGACCGGCGACGATTTTGACAGGTTTATCGAAAGTCTGGAACTGATTCCGATGGAACGGCACCTGGAACGCTGCGAAAAACTGAAACGCCGGGCGGACAACGCCGGCCGGGAAGAGGATTTCATGCAGCTGATGGCTCTGAAAAAAGAAATGATGGAAAGAAAATAAGTTATGTCTGTGGAACTGATCAAGGTAAAGGAAGCCGACGACGGCATGCGGCTGAACCGCTGGTTTTTGAAATATTATCCGAACCTGACGCTGGGGCGGCTGCAAAAGCTGCTGCGCACCAAGCAGATCAAGGTTGACGGCAAACGGGCGGAAGCCTCGCTGAAGCTGGCCGCCGGACAGGAAGTGCGGATCCCGCCGTTAAAAGAAGGCGAAGCCGCGGCGGAAAAAAGCGCCGAACTGGCGCCGAAGGAAATCGATTTCATCCGCAGTCTGGTAATTTTCAAAGACGACAACGTGATCGCGATCAACAAGCCTTCGGGGCTGGCCGTGCAGGGCGGCACCAACACGCATTTTCATGTCGACGGGCTGCTTGACGGTCTGAAATTTGAAAAGGAAGAACGTCCCAGACTGGTACACCGGATCGACAAAGACACCAGCGGCATCCTGCTGCTGGCGCGCAATCGCAAGTATGCCGAGCTTCTGACCGGCGCTTTTCGCACCCACCGGCTGCCGAAAACCTATCTGGCGCTGACTGTCGGCTGTCCGCGGGAAGAACAGGGAGAAATTAAAGTGCCGCTGAAAAAAGCGGGAGAAAAAATGATCGTTGCTCCGGACGGCCAGAGCGCGCGTACCCTGTACCGGGTGCTGGACAGCATCGGCGATCGTTTTGCCTTGGTGGAAGCCAGCCCGCTGACCGGGCGCACCCATCAGATCCGTGCACATCTTGAATCGATCGGCTGTCCGATCGTCGGTGACGACCGTTACTTCGGTCCCGAAAGAAGAAAATTTAACTTGTTTGCCGACAAATTGCATCTGCATGCTTACAAAATCGATTTGTCGGCCCTATATAATAAGCAAACCGTAATCACCGCTCCGCTGCCGGCTCATTTTAAAGCCGGGCTGGAGGCGGCCGGACTTGCTTTCAAAAACTGAAAATAAAATTGTTGTCATTGACGGGAGGGATAGAAATGCGTTTTGTGAAATGGCTGCTGGGAATTGTTTTGCTGCTGGTCGTCGTGGTTGTCGTCGGCGGCTATGTTTTCCTCAAAACGTTTGACTTGAACAAATATAAGTCGTATGCGGAAAAAATCGTTTACGAACAGACCGGGCGCAAACTTGCGGTTAAAGGCGATGCCTCTCTCGGCGTTTCGCTGATTCCGACGCTCATCATCAACGACGTCAGCCTGTCCAACCCCTCCTGGGCGAAAAATCCGCAAATGGCGGAAATCGGCTCACTGGAACTGAAATTCTCTTTGCTGCCGCTGCTGAAAAAACAGGTGGTGGTTGACAAAGCGGTGATCAGCGATGCCAAAATTTTTCTGGAAACGGCCAAAGACGGCAAAAACAACTGGACTTTTGCGCCGGTAAAAACGGCCGAACCGGCCAAAACCGCCTTTTCCTCCGGCGGCTGGCTGATCGCTTCCGCCCATGCCGAAGAGACTTCCGGCGGTACGCCCGCTTTTCTTAACACCCTGACCGACGTGGTTGCCCGCGAAGTGGCGGTGAAAAAAAGCGAGGTGCAGTATCTGGCTTCCGGCGCCGAACCGGTAAAGCTTGAAATCAACAGTCTGACCTTTTCAACCGAAGGCATCAACGCGCCGATGAATATCGGCTGGGATCTGGTTTTTGACGGTATGAATATCGCCGGCAAAGGCGATACCGGTTCTCTGGCCGGATTGTTTGATGCCGGCAAAGCCTGGCCGGCCAACGTTGAAGTGACCGCCCTGAACGTCAAGGCTTCGGTGCAGGCCGAACTTTACGACGTGATGAACAAGCTGCGGGCGGAGTTTAAAATGAACGTTTATAACCCGGCGGGCAATTTCAACGCGCCGGAAACGACGCTGATTGCAAGCGGCAAAGCCGATCTGAAAAGCGTTTCGCTCAATATTTCCTCGCTTAATGTGGTTAATAACGTAATTACCGGTACCGCGGGCGCCGACATCTCAGGCAAGGTTCCGTATGTCAGAGCTGATCTGAAAAGCGATAAGATTGATTTGCGGTCGTTTAATCCGCAAAGTCCGACCGCGTTTAACCTGCCGCCGCTGATTGCTTCCGCCAATGCGAGCGAACTGGTGCCGAACGACAAGATTCCCTATGAGCTGCTGAAGACCGTCAACGGCGACTTCAAGGTCGGCGTGGCCAAATTGATTGTCAACGACAGTCTCTCGGTTGACGACGTTAGGCTTACGGCATCGCTGAAAAACGGCGTGCTGAACGTCAATCCGCTTGAACTGCGGTTCGGGCAGGGAACCGCGGACATCGTGGCCGCGGTTAATGCCGGTACCCGTTCGCTGATACTGAAAGCCGATACGAAAGATATGGTGCTGCAAAGTCTGCATAAGGAGTTTCAGGTAACGAACAGTACCGATTTCGGCATCGTTTCCGGCGGGGAAAGTCTGCTTTCGGCCGATCTGAGCGGCAGCGGCGACACCTGGCGCGCGCTGGTCAATTCGCTTTCCGGCCGGCTGGTCGTGATTGTCGACAAGTCGACGCTGCAGACCGGCCGTCTCAGCTGGCTTACCAACAGTTTTGTCAGTCAGCTGATGAATGTTTTGAAGATAGACACTTCCAAAACCGAAAAGGTGGATTTGAAATGCGCGGTCGTGCGGGCCGATGTCAGCAACGGCAACGTCAGTTTCCCCAAAGGGATTGCGGTTGATTCCGACAAGCTGACGCTGGTCAGCGGTGGCACCGTCAATTTGCAAAACGACAAGCTCAAACTGAGCCTGAACGCCTATCGCAACGGTATTGACGACGTCGGCATCATGCAGGCGCTGAGCAATCTGATTGAAATCAGCGGCACTTTGCAAAATCCGAAAATTGCGCTGGATAAGGGCGGGGCGCTGCGTACCATTGCCGGTGTTGCCGCCGGTCCTGCCTACGCCGGAGCCGGGCTGCTGCTTGACCGCGATTCCGCGCCGTGCTACACCGCTCTCAAAGGCACCGCGTATCAGGATCGTTTTCCCAAGCCTTCGGGCGTCAGCGGCGCCGCTCAGGACGCCTACCAGGGAGCGGCCGGGGTTGCGGACAAAGGGGCCGCGGTAACGAAAGATGCGGCCAAGGCTTTGGAAAACGGCGCGAAAAAGCTGATTAAGAACTTGTTAAAGTAATTCGGTTATAATCACGCCGAATTTTAAACAGGGAAGGCAAAGATGACGGTAGAAAAACTCAAACAGGCGGTGGGGGAAATCCGAAACTGCCGGCAGGACGTAATTGATAGACTGGTACAGTTTGCGCCCACTGATTCGCTTTTGTTCTGGGGCAACAACGACGAACTGATCAAAAAGCAGGAGCAGCTGTGGAACCCGATTTTGAACTGGGCAAACCGGGAGATCAACGCCAAATACATCACCACCCGCGACTTGAACGTGCCCGAACAGGATCCGTATTCCTTAAGCAATTTGAAAAATTTTATGGAAAATCTGTCCGACAAGGAACTGGCGGCTTTCTATCTGGCTGCCGTCAACACCAAATCGGAACTGCTGGCGGCGGCGCTGGTGAAAGGCCATATCACCGCCGAGCAGGCTTTTGACGCCGCCAACCTGGAAGAACTGTGGCAGTCCGAACACTGGGGCCGGGAAAGCACTTCCGAGCAGCGGCGTCAGGATCTGAAACGGGAATTGCACGATATTGAACAGTTTTTGCGCCAATGAGCGTTAAAACCGTTTATCTCAAGATCTGCGGCCGGGTGCAGGGCGTCGGTTTTCGCTGGTGGACAAAGCGGACGGCCAAGGCTCTCGGCGGCGTTTCCGGCTGGGTGCGCAACACCGAAGACGGTGGCGTCGAGGTTTTCATGCGCGGGGAAGAAGAAAATATTGAACGCATGATTGCGGCCTGCCGGCGCGGCCCGCTGACGGCGCGCGTCGACGGCATTACTTTTCTGCCGCCGGTCATCCGCGGCTTTTTGCCTGATATAACCGACGGAAAGTTTGATATCGTTTAAAACTAATTTCCGATGGAAGCGGCGGCTTCAGCGCATATCTTCTTATAAACAAGGAGACATGCCTATGGGAAACAGCAGCGAAAACATTTTTACCGCCTATAAAAAAGCGGCGGAAGCGGTAACCCGGCTTGAGCTTTGGCAGGACAAGCTGACGGCTTGGCAGATGGTGGCCGATTTTTGCCGCGACGGCGGCAACTGCCCGCTTGAGAGCAAACCGGCGCGCGACACGGTTTTGTTCTGGACTTACAACAATATGGGAAATCTGGCGGCGGAGAACGATCCGGACGTTTCCCGCGCGGTCGAATATTATCGCAACGCGCTGCCGTTTTCTCCCCGTCAGTACGACCGCATAACCGTTTACCGCAAAATCGCCCGTCTGTACAAACAGGCCGGAGACATTGCCGCCTGGCTGGATACGGTGAAGAAAATCATCCGCAAGGAAGAAGACATTGCCGAAATTACCGCCTATGTCGAACAGGCCCGGCGCGAGAGTGATGCCGCGGTGAAAAAGTCTTTTCTGAAAAAAGCCTGGGCCAAGGCGGATTGCAGCACATACGGCGACGGGCGCGACTGTCAGATGATTTCCGAACTGCTGGACGACACCGCCCGCGAAATGCGCGCCGCCCGGCGCGAACGCGAACGGCCGCAGACCGAATTTGAACGGCGGGTCTGAAACGACCGGCGGAATTTTCCTTGAAAGTTCAATCCTGCCGGCAGAGGGCGGCAAATTCTTCCTTTTTGCGGTCAAGCATTTCCCGGGCGTCGGTTTGCAAAGCCGCCGGTTTGCGCGCAACCGTGTATTGCGGCAGCTTTTCCCGGACGATTTCCGCCGACCGGCCGAAAGCCGCGGCGGGAATGCGGATTTTCTTGCCCTGTCCGGCGGAAACCCGCGGGGTGATTTCCCCGCTGTCTGCGTCTTCAAACTCGTTTAAGGCCAAGCGAACGTTTTCAAGCGAGCCGGGTACCAGAAATTCTATAAATTCGCCGCCGTTGATATAGTTGCGCACTTCAAAAATAATGTCGTCTCCCTGCCATTCGACAATCGAACCGGCAAACAGCCAGTCGCCGAGCGTGCGGGTATATTCGTAATTCTGGCTGAGGTTGGTCAGATGACCGTCATAAAAGCCGAGACAATAGCCGCGGTTCTGCAGGGTATAAAGTTCGTCCATATAGCGGTCGGGCGACCAGTTTTTTGGATCGCGGCGATAGTCGTCGATCGCCTGCCGGTAGCTGCGGGCGGTGATCGCCGCGTAATATTCGGTTTTGTTGCGGCCTTCTATTTTCAGCGAATGCATGCCGATGTCAAGCAGGCTGTTTAAGCGCGGCATCAGGCACAGGTCTTTCGAGTTCATGATGTAGGCGCCGTGTTCGTCTTCGATAATTTCGTAAAGCTCTCCCGGGCGGAAGTCTTCTTTGACCAGAAATTCGAACATGCCGCGGTTTTCCGGGGTGATGTTGAGGTCGCGGACGGTACCGTCTTTCAGGCGTACGTGCAGTCGGTAGTGCCAGCGGCAGCAGTGTGCGCATTTGCCCTGGTTGGCACTGCGGTCGGCAAGGAAGTTGGAAATCAGGCAACGGCCGGAATAAGACATGCACATTGCCCCGTGGACGAAGGTTTCAAGCATGATATCGGGGCATTGTCTGCGGATTTCCGCCATCTCGGCAAAAGACACTTCGCGGCCGAGAACGCACAGGTCGGCGCCGAGCGACTGCCAGAATTTGACTGTCTGGTAGGAACAGATGTTGGCCTGGGTGGAAACGAAACGCTTCAGCTCCGGCGCGTGTTCTTTTAAGTAAAGGAAGACGCCGGGATCGGCAATCAGTACCCCGTCGGGCTTAAGCCGTCTTAAGGTGTCGACAAAATGCGGCAGTTTTTCAACATCTTTGTTGTGAGTGTAAAGGTTGAGCGTCAGATAAATTTTTTTGCCGGCGGCATGAACGAAGTCAATGCCTTCCCTGATGTCGTCGAGCGAAAACTGCGACTGGGTGCGCAGGCTCATGTCCGGCGTGCCGGCATAGACCGCGTCGGCGCCGTAAAGGATCGCGGTTTTGAGTTTGACCGGCGAACCTGCCGGCAGCAAAAGTTCTGAAACCATTATTTTTTTACCTCGATTTTAGTGGTGTAAACGTTCATTTCCCCGAGCGGGGTTTCGTTTATTTTTACCCGCGCGATAAACGGCGCGCCGCTTGCCGCGTCTTTCAGAATCCAAAAATAGATCGGCCGGTCGGAAGACAGCTGCCACAGCAGATCGTCGCCTTCGGCGCCGAGTTTGTCGATATACATTGAACATTTGGCGGCACGGCCGGCAAAGGCGGAATATTCGTTGGCCTTTATCTCTTCTTTTCCTTCGTCGCGGAAAATGGCGTCAAAACGGCGTTTGCCGTCAAAAATCGGAATCCGCGAATCGCAAAAGCCCACTAGGTTGTATTGCCGGGCAATGGCGGCCAGCACGGTTTGCAGATTGGTGGTGTTTTTGCTGTCGGCCGTGGCTTCGATTTCTTTTTTCTTTTCCCTGCCGTTTTTGCTGCTGACGGCAAAAACCGGCTGGCCGTCTTCGTTATAGATCATTACCTTGCTGCGTTTGTTGAAGCGTGACTGTGAAGTGTAGCGGTAGGCGGAAGTTTCCAGCCTGTCGCCCTCAATGCTGCCGCCGGTGTAGTAGTTGGCCTCAAAAGGGTACAAAAAACCGAAAGTGCCGTTGGTGCGCACCACCGAGCGGACGGCGTAGCTTTTTTTTGTCAGCGTATATTCAAATTCGGCGGTGCTGGCGTTGAACGGGCCGACGAAAGCGGTGAAGTCGTGTTTGACGCTGAGCGCTTCGGCGGAGGAAGCGAACACAACCGCGGTCAGGGCGGCAACCAGAAATTTTTTTATCAATTTTGTGGCTTTCTTAAAATTTTTTTGTTATATTCCGGGCTGGATTTACTACTTTAATATAGGGATTTTCGTAAAATGTCAAAGAAAGTTTTGGTGCTGGCGGGCGGCTTTTCGGCCGAACGGGAAGTGAGCCTGGTGACCGGCCGGGGGGCGGCTGCGGCTTTGCGCGAATGCGGTTATAAGGTGATCGAGCATGATCTGACCGATACCGCGGCTTTGATCAAAACGCTTTGGGAAGAAAAGCCGGACGCGGTGTTTAACGCGCTTCACGGCAATTGGGGCGAAGACGGCGAAATCCAGGGGCTTCTGGACCTGTTGCAGATTCCCTATACTCATTCGGGACTGAAAGCTTCCGCGGTCGGAATGGACAAGGATCTGACCAAATGGATCTGCCAGTCGGCGGGGATTAAGGTGCCGTTCGGCGAAAAAACGACTTTCCGCGCTCTGCGGCAGAACGGCACCATGGTTGCCATGCCTTATGTGGTCAAGCCGGTCAGCGACGGTTCGAGCGTCGGCGTTTATATCGTCCGCACACCGGAGGATTTGCAAGCGATTGACTATGCCGACGAGGAACGCGAAATTCTGGTTGAAAAATATATCGAGGGCAAAGAGCTGACGGTCAGCGTCTTAAACGGCAAGGCTCTGACGGTGACGGAAATGCGCCCGAAAAGCGGTTTTTACGACTATCGGGCAAAATATACCGATGGCGTGACCGAGCATGTCATTCCGGCGGAAATACCCGAAGCCGCTTTCAACACCGCTCTCCGGTATGCCGAAAAGCTGCACCGGGCGCTCGGCTGCAACACCGTTTCCCGCACCGACATGCGTTATAACGAGAAAGACGGCGTAGTGGTTTTGGAAATCAACACCAACCCGGGAATGACGCCGCTCTCGCTGGTGCCCGAACAATTTAAATACGCCGGCGGCAGTTATCGCGAACTGTGCCGGATTTTGGTGGAGGAAGCCAAGTGCCGGAAAATCTCGCGATAGTCATCGGCGGGCCGACCGCTTCGGGAAAATCTCGGCTGGCGATTGATCTGGCGCTGACGTTTGACGGCGTGGTCGTCAATGCTGACGCCAGTCAGGTCTATAAGTCGATTCCGGTCATTTCCGCCGCCCCTTCGGCCGAAGATAAACAAAAAGCGCCTCACCGTTTATACGAATATCTGGAAGACGAGGAAAACGGCAACGTGGTTTCCTGGTTGGAAGATGCGGCGGCGGAAATCCGCAAAGCCTTTTCGGCCGGCCGGACGCCCGTGGTCGTCGGCGGCAGCGGTCTTTATCTGGACAACCTGATCAACGGTTCGACGCCGATCCCCGAAGTCGATCCCGCCGTCCGCGGGGAGGCGCTGGAAATTGTGAACGGCGAGGGCGTCGGCGCTCTGTTTGAACGCCTGTCGGCGGTTGATCCCGAAGGTGCCGCCCTGGTCAATCCGGCCGATGCCACCCGGGTGCGCCGCGCTTTCGAGATTTTTATGACCACCGGCCTGTCGATTGCCGAATGGTTTAAGCGGCCGATGGTCAAAAAACTGCCGGAAGCGCGTTTTCTGGCAATCAGGCTGCTGCCGGAAAAAGCCGTGCTCGACCGCCGCTGCAATCTGCGTTTTGACATTATGACGGCTTCGGGCGCCCTGGAAGAAGTCGCCGGCCTGCTTGCCCGCCAAGTGTCGGAAAGCCTGCCGGTAATGAAGGCGAAGGGGGTGCCGGAACTGGCGGCGTATCTTCGCGGCGAAACCGGTTTTGAAGAAGCGGCGGAAAACGCCAAACTGCACACCCGGCAATATGCCAAGCGCCAGCTGACCTGGTTTCGCAACAAGCTTGAGGCCGATGTTACTTTGCCGGACTGTTACGCCGGGCAGGCGGATTTCATAAATGATGTTAAAAAGCAATATAATATGTTGCAGAAATTTGCGTAATGATATAAAAAGCAAGTTAATCATAAAGAAAAATCCGGAGAAAACATTATGTGGCAAAGATTAATGGGCTTATTCTCTTCTGACATGGCGATTGACCTGGGAACCGCCAATACGCTGGTATATGTCAAAGGGAAGGGGATTGTGCTGAACGAGCCTTCGCGACTCATTATCTTGCTGCCTGCATCGTTGGAAGACGGCGAGTATATGCTTACAGTGACCACACAGTACAGAGGCGGTGGCGGTGCTCTGTTGAAAACACCCCGTAGTACCTCTCATACCATTTATATAGGCGAGGCACCCGAAGCTGGTGGTTCTACGGAGAAACCGGATGGCAGTGACGGGAATTTGGAAGAGAATCCGTT
>MNTV01000040.1 GCA_001917175.1 Azospirillum sp. 51_20 | reverse complement strand
ATGGTGTCAAAATGCTGTTTGGCGAGAATTTCCGTCGGTGCCATGATTGCCGCCTGGGTGCCGCATTCGACCGCGTTGAGCATGGTAAGCAGGGCAACGATCGTCTTGCCGCTGCCGACGTCGCCCTGAAGCAGTCGCAGCATACGGCTTTCGGCAGCCTGGTCGCGGTAGATTTCCGCCAGCACTTTTTCCTGTGCGGCGGTGAGCGAAAACGGCAGACGTTCGAGCGCGTTGTCCACAATAACGAACGGCTTCTGCAGCCCGCCAAAGTATGAGAGATCCTCGCGCTCGATCTCCGTGCCGAGCAGGATCACGCCGCCGGTGGTGGCGGTGTCGATCAGCTCGGCGCGGTTTAGGCCGGCGGCGGGTCGTTGCCGCTGCGGGGATGGTGCGCCCGCCGCAGGGCTTCGGCAAAAGACGGCAGGTTCAGGGACTTTTGGTGGTTTGTCTCCAGCCACTCGGGCAGCGGCGGCACCAAAGACAGCGCGTGCTGAACCAGCCGGCAGATAAATTTGTTGGTAATTCCCGCGGTCAGACCGTAGACGGGTTCGATTTCCGGAATCTGCCAGCCGTTTTCCGGGGCGACGATATAATCCGGATGGCTCATCTGCCAACGGCCGTTGAACAGTTCGGTTTTGCCGCTGACCAGACGTTCGCACCCTTCCGGCAGGTTTTTGCGGATAGAATCGGGATAGGCTTTGAAAAAAACGAGCGTCAGTTCGTTTCCCGCCTCGTCTTCGCACAAAACCTGATAGGGCTGCTTGCGGCTTTTGGGAGCAATATGTTCGATTACCCGGATCAGAACGGTGTTGATTTCGCCGTTTTTGAGAGCATGGACGGAAGCCGCCCGCCGGCGGTCGTTGACGGCATAGGGCAGATGCCAGAGCAGGTCAATGATTTTTCCGATGCCGAGGTTTTCGAGCAGCGCGGCGTATTTGTCGCCGACACCGCGAACGGACGAAGGCGAAGCAAACAAGGGGTATAAAAAAGACGGCCGCATATCTTTCTGCCTCGAAAAAAAAGGTTGCTATCGCCGGTAATTGTATATATTTTTGTGAGAGAAGTAAACAAGAAGATAAAGCCATGGCGAAAAACCCCGATCAGGATCCGATTTCCGTTTCTTCCGTCAGCGAAGGTTTTGAACCCTTTGCGGTGGCAGACCTCTGGCGGCAGAGCGAAACGGACATTTTATATATAGCCAGCGACGGCGTGGTGCTGGAACAAAATGCCGACATTTTGCAGGCTCTGCTTCCGCAGGCGGAAATTTTGCGTTTCCCGGCCTGGGATACGGTGCCGTATGACCGGGTTTCGCCCAACGTCAACATCATCGCCCGGCGTACCGATACGCTCGGCAAACTGGCTTTTGCACCGGAAGCAAAGCGTCCGCGGATCATTGCCGCCAGTGTCGGCGCGATTTTGCAGAAACTGCCGCCGAAGCGGATATTCCTTAACTCAATGAAAGAAATTAAGGTCGGCGAAAGTCTGAATTTCAACGATTTTTTACACTATGCGTCGGTTAACGGCTACAGCCGGGTCGAACAGGTGATGGAACCGGGAGAATATGCCGTCAGGGGAGATATTCTCGACATTTTTCCGACCGGTACGACGGAGCCGCTGCGCATTGACCTGTTCGGCGACGAGGTGGAAAAAATCCGCACTTTCGACGTTTTGAGCCAGCGCACCACGGGCGAAAAAAAGAGCTATCTGTTCCGGGCGGCGGGCGAAGTGGTTTTGGACGACAATACGGTCAAAACTTTCCGCAGCCGTTACCGGGAGGCTTTCGGCGCCGCTTTTAAGGACGACGAAATTTACGAAGCGGTGTCCAACGGGCGCAAGTATATGGGAATGGAAAACTGGCTGCCGTTTTTCTATGAGGAGCCGTTACCGACCCTGTTTGACTATCTGCCGCGGGCAAAGATCGTCGTCGGGCGCAACGCCGACGCGGCGCTTGCCGCCAAAAGCGAAAGCATTGCCGACCATTATGTTTCCCGTCTGGAAGCGCTCAAAGTCAAAAATCAGGGCGAGGCGGACGCCTATCGTCCGGTGGCGCCGGAACTGATGTTTCTTGCGGCAAAAGAGTTTTCCGCAATCGTCGAAAAACGGCGTGCGGTGACGCTGACCGGACTTAATCTGCCCGACGGCGGTGGCAACAAAGACAGCGGCGTGTTGCCCGGGCGTGACTTTTCCGCCGCCAAGAGCGTCAATGCGGCGCAGGTTTATCTTGACCTTTTGGCCTATTTCAGCGAATACGGCAAACTAAAAAGGATTGTCTGTTGCTATACGCCCGGTTCCCGGGAACGTCTGTTTTCGCTGATCTCCGACGCCAAGGCCGAAACTCCGTATGCAGGTCTTGACTTTACCTTTGCCGAGACCTGGCAGCAGGCGTTTGACAAAGCGGCGGCAAACCGGGTGGCGATGACGGTGCTGCCGCTGCCGCACGGTTTTCGCGGGGAAGGGCTTTGCCTGGTTTCCGAACAGGATGTTTTAGGGGCACGGCAAAACCGGCGGACAGCCAAAAAAGTAACTTCAAAAGACTTTATCGCCGACATTTCCTCGCTCAACATCGGTGAGCTGGTGGTGCATATCGAACACGGTATCGGCCGTTTCATGGGGCTTGAGAACATCACGGCCGGCGGTGCGCCGCATGACTGTCTGAAAATCGTTTATGCCAACGACGACAAGCTGTTCGTGCCGGTGGAAAACATTGAAACCGTTTCCCGTTACGGGATAGACGACGACAATATTCAGCTGGATACGCTCGGCGGCGCGGCCTGGGAAGCGAAAAAGGCAAAAGTCAAAAAAAGGATTCACGAAATTGCCGAAAAGCTGATTGCCATCGCCGCGCAGCGTCAGTTGAAAAAGGCGGAGGCCTATGTTGCGCCGGAAGGGCTTTATGACGAGTTTTGCGCCGGTTTTCCCTATAACGAAACCGAAGATCAGCTGAATGCGATCGGTGACGTGCTGGGCGATCTGGCAGCCGGTATTCCGATGGACCGGCTGGTCTGCGGCGACGTCGGCTTCGGCAAAACCGAAGTTGCGCTGCGGGCAGCGTTCGCCGTGGCGATGGCAGGCGCGCAGGTGGCGTTGATCGTGCCGACGACTTTGCTGGCGCGGCAGCACTATTATAATTTCAAACAGCGGATGGCCGGTTTTCCGCTCAACGTGCGCATGCTTTCGCGGCTGCAGACGCCGGCGGAGGCGCGAAAAGTTAAGGAAGGCCTGAAGGACGGCGCGGTCGACATTGTGATCGGCACTCATGCGCTTTTGGCCAACAACATCGAATTTGCCAACCTCGGGCTGCTGATTATCGACGAAGAACAGCATTTCGGCGTTGCTCACAAGGAAAAGCTGAAAAACCTCAAGGCCGACGTGCATGTGCTGACGCTGACCGCCACCCCGATCCCGCGGACGCTGCAAATGTCTCTGACCGGGGTCAAGCAGCTTTCGATCATTGCCACTCCGCCGGTTGACCGACTGGCGGCGCGCACCTTCGTAATGCCGTTTGACGGGGTGATGATCAAAGAAGCCATTTATCGCGAGAAATTCCGCGGCGGTCAGACTTTTGTCGTTTGTCCGCGGGTTTCCGACATTGCCCGCGTACACGACGTCTTGCAGGAACTGGCGCCGGACGCAAAGATTCTGGTTGCCCACGGACAGATGCCGGTCAAACAGCTGGAAGAGGTGATGAACGACTTTGCCGACCGCAAGGGTGACATTCTGCTTTCGACCACGATCATTGAATCGGGGATCGACATGCCGTCGGTCAACACCATGATCGTTTACCGGGCGGACATGTTCGGTCTGGCTCAGCTTTACCAGCTGCGGGGACGGATCGGACGCTCAAAAGTACGCGGGTACTGCTATTTTACGGTGCCGGCACAAAAGAATCTGAAACCGATCGCCGAACGGCGGCTGAGCATTCTGCAGGCGCTTGACAGTCTGGGCGCCGGTTTTTCGCTGGCCAGCCACGATATGGATATCCGCGGTTCCGGCAACATTCTGGGCGAAGAACAGTCCGGGCATATCAAAGAGGTGGGCATTGCCCTTTATCATCATATGCTGGAGGAAGAAATCGCCCGCATCAAAGCCGGCGCCGCGGCAGCGGAAACGGACGGCAAAGCGGCCGCTGACTGGAGCCCGCAGATCGTTACCGGCGTACCGATCATGATTCCCGAAAGCTATGTCCGCGACCTTGGCGTGCGGCTGGGACTTTACAAGCGGATCGGCGGGCTGGAAACGCCGGAAGCGTTGCTTGACATGCGGGAAGAGCTGGTTGATCGTTTCGGTCCCGTTCCGCCGGAGGTTGAAAATCTGCTGAAAACGGTGGAGATCAAACAGTTGTGCAGGGCTGCCAACATCGAAAAGGTAGACGCCGGCGCCAAAGGTTTTCTGGTCGCTTTTCACAACAACGTTTTCCGCTCGCCGGAAAAACTGGTCGAACTGGTTGCCCGTTCGTTCGGAAAGATCAAAGTCCGTCCCGATCAGAAGCTGTTGATAGAGGGAGATTTGAGCAGCTATGCCGTCCGGCTGGAAACCATAAAGAGCTGGATCGGCAAAATCAACCGGCTGTAAAACAAAACGCCGAGACGGCGGGATTTTGTCCGGTAAAAGGCCGCCGGACATCATAAACTTTCGCAAGCATAACCCGGCGGCGGTGCCGTTTTGGATCAGGCTTGTCCCTCTGCCGGCCGCGCGTCCGGCACGTCAAGCGGCATGCCTGCGTCCGTCCGCCGGCGCGGATTAAAAAAATTCCCCGAAAACGAAGGTTCTCGGGGAAAATCTCTGAAAAACAGAATTGATTTTATTTTTCGGCCGGCGCTTCCTCTTCGGACGTTTGAGCGTCAACGGCTTCTTCAGCTTTTTCTTCGGTTGCTTCGACCTGTTTTTCCTCGCTCGGAGCGGCGTTTTCCGCGGCGGCCTTTTCGTCTTCGGCAACGGTTTCTTCAATTTCCGCCTTGTCTTCTTCTACGACCGTTTCGACCGGCGTGTCGTCCTCATCTTGTCCTTCGTCGGCAACTTCGTTCGCGTCTGCTGCTGCGGCTTTTTCGACCGGGAACAATTTGTATTCTACCATGTCGCCGATTTCAATCCCTTTGGCTTTGACGTCGCCGGCGTTGATTTCCAGCACCGCGGTTGCCGGGTAGGGGGCAACGATCATTTTGACGGAATCCGGCTCGGCATTTTCAAAGATCCAGTAGATCATGCCGTCCCGGTCGATGAACAGCATGTCGAGCGCGATTTTGGTGTCTTTCATCCACATGGCCGTAGGAACGTTGTTGAAATCGGACAAGTCAAAGACCATGCCGGAATCGGCGTCCAGTGCGGTTCGGTTCATCAGTCCGGTGGACAGTTCTTCTTTCGTCTGCGCCAGTTCCACTTTATAAACGTTTTTGTTGCCGTCAGAATCGATAATGGTCAGTTCTTCCCGGTTATCCTTTGGAGAGCAGGCGGCCGTGAGCAGAAGCATCATAAAAAGTTTTAATATTTTTGACATTGTTTGTTCCTCCGTTTTCAACTACTTTAAAAAGTGTATAACAATATTTTGAAAAAGACAAACTGATTTTTAAAAAGTTTGCATTTTCCGATTTTTCTCCTTGTGTTATCGGGATTCTTACGTTAAAAATCATTATGATTTGCAATTTTAAACTGGGGTTTGAAAAAAGAATGATGTCTGGGGTAAAATATACGAAATTTGCAACCGTTCTGCTTTTGTCGGCCGGGCTTTCGGCCTGTGCCGCCGAGCGGGAGACCGTCGTCCGTGCGTCTGCGGAAGCGGATCGGCCGGCCGTTTCGACCTACCGGCCGATCCACAAGCAGTTGACGGAAACGACGATCCTCGGCTCCGACAGCCTGAACGCCCGTTATGAAGAAGAAAAGGCGATACCGGCGCCGACCAGGCCGATTATCCGCGAAGACGCGCGCAAAGAAGCCAAAATCGACAAGGACAGGGAATTCAAAAAAATAATCACTTATGCCAAGGCGGAAAAAGCCAAACGGGCAAACACGGAAAAGAAAAAGGAAGCCGCTCCGGTTAAGAACGAACCTTCGGTCGCTTATCAGGCGGCCACCATCCTGTTTGCCGACGGCAGTTCAACGGTAGTGCCTGAATATCAAGGCGAAATCCGCAAAATTGCCCGGCTGGCAAAGGAGAAAAACGCCCATATCACCGTTTACGGCTTTGCTTCCAGCCGCACCCGCGACACCGACGTTGCCACCCATAAACGGATCAATTTCAACATTTCCCTGAAAAGGGCGGAAAGCGTTGCCGCGGCTCTGATCAGGGCCGGCGCGCCGAAAAAGTCGGTAGCGGTGGAAGCTTTGTCCGACAGCATGCCGCTTTATCAGGAAGTGATGCCGGAAGGCGAACGCCTTAACCGCCGGGCCGAAATTTATGTCAGCTATTAACGGCCGCAGGAGAAAAGAACGCGGTGGATATTGATTTTGAACACAGCCTGTCTTTGGGCGGTAACATCTGGAAATTTGCGTCTTACCGTGAGGATGCCGCGGAACGGATTGCCGCGCTTTACGGGCTGCCGGCGGCGGTGGCGGCGATAGTTGCCGCCCGCGGGATCTGCGTCGGCGAAGTTGACGATTTTTTGTATCCGAAAATGCAAAATCTGATGCCGGATCCTTTTTGTCTGAAAGATATGGAAAAAGCGGCTTTAAGGATTGCCGGCGCGGTCGAAAGGGGAGAACGGGTCGCCGTTATCGGCGACTATGACGTTGACGGCGCCACTTCATCTTCGCTGTTAAAACTTTTTCTGCATTCGGTCGGCTGTGAAGCGCCGGTCCACATTCCCGAGCGGGAGGAAGGTTACGGACCGAGCAAAACGGCGGTTGACGAATTTGCCGCTCTGGGAGCGAATCTGCTGATTACCACCGATTGCGGCACAACCGCTTTCGAAGTTTTGGAATACGCCAAAAACAAAGGCATGGACGTGATCGTGCTTGACCATCACGAAGCCGAAACCCGGCTGCCTGACATTTGCGCGGTGGTCAATCCGAAGCGGCT
Organism: Azospirillum sp. 51_20; assembly: GCA_001917175.1. GTDB lineage: Bacteria > Pseudomonadota > Alphaproteobacteria > RF32 > CAG-239 > JAFUYI01. The sequence goes on along the minus strand of MNTV01000040.1, from coordinate 50,975 downwards.
GGACGAGAGCGACGAGTATCCCTGCCTGAAATATCTGGCAGCGGTCGGCGTGGTCTTTTTGACGGTGGTGGCGGTTAACCGCGAATTGCGAAAGCGCGGCTTTTATCAAAACCGTCCGGCGCCGGACCTGATGAAATGGCTGGACCTGGTGGCGTTGGGCACGGTTTGCGATGTGGTGCCGCTGCTCGGGCTTAACCGCGCCTTCGTCCGGCAGGGGCTGAAAGTCATGTCCCTGCGGCAGAACTGCGGACTGAAGGCCCTGGCCGACAAGGCTTCGCTTTCGGAGGCGCCCACCAGCTACCATCTGGGGTTCGTGCTGGGGCCGCGGATCAACGCCGGCGGCCGCGTCGGCGAAGCTTCCACCGGCAGCCGGCTGCTTTGCGCAACCGACGATTTTCAGGCGGCAATGCTGGCCGACAGGCTGGACGGATTCAATGCCCTGAGAAAGGAAATAGAAGCTTATGTCCTGTTGCAGGCGATCGAAATTCTGGAAGGGACGCCGCAGCCGTATCCGATCGCTTTCGTTTACGGGCACGACTGGCATCAGGGCGTGATCGGCATCGTAGCCGGAAAACTGAAGGAACGTTACGGGCTGCCGGCGTTTGTCATGTCGGTTGAAAACGACGAAGTGAAAGGGTCGGCCAGATCGGTGCCGGGGCTTAACATCGGCGCGCTGGTGATGGCGGCCAAGGAAAAGGGACTGCTGACCAAAGGCGGCGGACACAACATGGCGGCCGGCTTTTCTTTGGAAGAAAAAAATCTGGAAGCCTTCCGCCGTTTTGCCGGCGAATATGCCGAACGGGCGCTGGGTAAGGAAAAAATCGTGCCGACGCTTGAAATTGACGGCGTTATCGGTTTGAGCGCGGCCACGCCGGAATTTGCCGACAAACTCTCGCTGCTGGAACCTTTCGGCGCCGGCAATCCCGAACCCCGGCTGATGCTCGGCGGGGTGAGGATAATCCGTTCGGACATCGTCGGCAGCGGTCACGTGCGCTGCGTTCTCGGCTCGTTTGCCGGCGGCAGTCTTAAAGCGATGGCTTTCCGCGCGGCGGATTCCGAAGTCGGCAAAGCGCTGCTCAACCACCGCGGTGAACCGTTTAACCTGGCGGGAACACTAAGAAAAGACACCTGGATGGGGCGTACGCAGGTGCAGTTTGTTATTGAAGACGCAATGAGAGGATAAACGACGGATGTCAAGAAAACGCAAACGGAAAAAAAGCGAACTGAAGGCGAGGGCGGCAAACATTCAACAGCTCCGCGCAAAAGAACAGCACGTATTCATGAAGCTCGGCGCCAAGCTGAGAGCCTATTTTTTTACCGGCATTCTGGTAACCGCCCCGGTTTCGATCACCTTTTACATGGCTTATAAGATCATTTTGTGGATTGACGCCGGTGTCGGCCGTCTGCTGCCGCCGCAGCTGAAAAGCTATTATGACGACCTGCCGTTTACCATTCCCGGGCTCGGCGTGATCGTCCTCATCGTTTCGATGATTCTGATCGGTATGTTTGCCGCCGGGTTTGTCGGCAGCTTTTTTGTCCGCCTCGGCGACTGGATGGTCAAAAAGATGCCGGTCATTTCCAGCGTCTACTCTTTGCTGAAACAGGTGTTTGAAACGTTTCTTTCCAACAAAAGCCAGGCGTTCAGCCGGGTGGCTCTGCTCGAATATCCGCGCAAAGGCATCTGGATTTTGGGATTTGTCAGCACCGATACCGGCGGCGAAGTCAGGCGCATTCTCGACCGGGAGATGGTTAACGTCTTTATCCCCACCACTCCCAACCCGACTTCCGGCTTTCTGATTTTTGTCCCCCGGGAAGATTTGGTGTTTTTGGAAATGACGGTTGAAGAAGGCCTGAAATTTGTCATTTCCGGCGGCATCGTAACGCCGGAGGAAGCAAAGAAAATAAAAAAACGTTGACTTTGCGCACCGTTTCCGTACACTTGAAAATAAGTTTTTAAAATTATTAATCATTATTGTTTTATCTTTTAAATATCTTGAAATATGGAAAAGAAAATCAGTGAAACGACGCGGGTTTACACCCTGAATCGTCAACGGGCGGAAGAAAAGGCCGCACTGAAAGAACGGCTGAACCGCCGGGAAAACGAAATTTCCCTTGAAGAGTTGCTGGCTCTTGCCAGGCGTATCAAACCCGTCTGCCGCTTTGACGGAACGCATTTCAACGCGTTTTTCCGCGGCGAGCCGGAAACGGAAGGGCTGTTTTTTATCGAGCCTCTGCCGATCGACAGCCGCAGTTTTTATTTCGGTCCGCAAAAAGTTCTGAAGGTGGAGGGGCTGCGTTACCTTTGCTCGGCTGACACCTATCATGACTATTTCTGTCCGACGATTGTCAAACCGACGGTCAAGGAGGTTTTGTGCCAGCTGCCCGAAGAGGTATGCGGGCATTCGGAAGAGGTGGTTGCTTTTGAAGTCGTCCTGCCGGCACTGGATCTGTCGCTGGCCGATCCGGCATTGAAACGCCATGTGCTGGTCACGCACTTTTTCACCGGCGTGCTGCCTGAAGAAATCCGCCGGCAGCCGGTCTTGGTCGGCGAAAAACGCTACTGATTCCGCCATGGGCGGAAAATGACGAAAGCTCCGGAAATTTCCGGAGTTTTTTTATGTTTTGAACGTCTGCGTAAGCGGGCAGATGCAGACCCGCTCATATCTTTGCGCGGCAAAGAGGGGGCGGAACAGACAATATACGGAAAACGGAGCAATTGCTTTTATGTAAGATAATGCTTGATTTTTCTTTTTATTTATATTAAATTGCTCTCACTTCCGGAAAAGAGGGCGGATCTTCCGGCCCCGCCTGAAAGCTTTTCAGGACTACCGGGACAATAACGCAATAAATTTTAAGGATAAACTTTAATGAAAAGTATTGTAAGAGCAAAGAAAAAAACAAACCGCAGCCTGCACGCCAACCTGTGGGGCGATCCGAAGAGCCCGTTTCTTAAACGCGAATACGGTCCGGGTCAGCACGGTGCGCGTAAGAAAAAACTGACCGACTACGGCGAACAGCTGCAGGCCAAACAAAGACTGAAAACCTATTACGGCAACGTTTCCGAAAAACAGTTGCGCAAATATTATGCCGAAGCGATCAGAAGACGCGGCGATACGGCCGAACACCTGATCGGCATTTTGGAATCCCGTCTGGACAACCTGGTTTACAAAGCCAAGTTCGTGCCGACCATCTTTGCCGCCCGTCAGTTCGTCAACCACGGACACATTCTGGTCAACGGCAAAAGAGTAAACATTCCTTCTTACATGGTCAAGGCCGGCGACGTTATTTCGATCAAGGAAAAATCCCGCGAAATGCCGATGGTCGTTGCCGCGCTGGAATCCAACCTGCATGAAGTTCCTTCCTATCTGGAAGCGGATTCCAAATTCAGCGTTAAGTACGCTTTCGTTCCGAAGTTTGACGACGTTCCGTACGCGTCGGTTATGGAACCGAACCTGGTTATCGAATTCTACTCCAGATAATCCGATATCCGAAGATATGTCGAAAAGCCCCGGGATTGTGCAATCTTGGGGTTTTTTGCTTTAAATATTGTTTCGAGTATGCTTATATACTTCCATATTCACTAAATGTTATACAAGGAACCGACCGATGGATGATGTTATAATGGATAGAAGAACCGAAGAAGCGCCGGCGCAGGATGCACGCCTTAAGGTGCGGAAAAAAAAGAAAAAACGCGTCAACAGCAGTTTTTTGAACTATTTGTTCAACCTTTTTGCCTGCTGTCTGATCACCGTTTCCTTTTTGGGGATGGATTTTGTTCTTTTTGCCTCTTCGGGACCGATTAACGTCTTCAGCGGCAGCAGTTTGCGGCCGGAAGTCCTCTATCTTTTGATCGGCATTGCCGCGGCCGTGCTTGCGGTTTATTTCTGTTTGTCGTTTCTCAGCATCATTTTATATCTGCTGACCGGTCTTGCAACCGGGTTTTGCACTTATGCCATGGTCAACCAGTTTGCCAATTTCAATACCGACGGCACCGTCGGCAGTTCGGGAACTTTCGGTGCGGTTGCCGTTGGCGTGGCGGTCTTTGCCGTTCTGGCGCTGACGCCGAAAAGATACAAGGCACTTTTGGTTATGACCGCGGTTTTCTGCTTCGGCGCCGTCCTGGTTAACCAGAACGTCGAAAGAAGCGAGTTTGTCACCGATCCGGAGATGAAGCCGGTTCTTGCGGCAGATGCGGAGCCGGGGCAAAAGACGGTAACGGTTATGATCGCCAACGCGCCTTCCTACAGTTACATCAACAGTCTGAGCAATACGGAAGCGGCCGAACCGTATAAGAAACGGCTGATGCAGATCATGCTCGGTTTTTATGCCAAAAACGGCTTCCGTCTGTATCCCAACGCCTATGTCACCAACGGCAACCAGTTCATCAACGCTGCCCGCAGCCTCAACTATGCGGCGGGAGAGGAAATCTCATTTTTACAAAATCAGGTTTTGAGGGAAGGGTACTGGCAATTTAAAAACCGGGAAGATTTTGAGGCTTACCTGAAAGACAATGCGGTTTATGACAAATTAAAGGAAAAGGGCTTCAAAATCAGCGCTTATCAGTCGCACGGGATCAACTTGTGCAAGAAAGACAATGCCGATGCCGTCGACCGCTGCGTCAGCAAAATAAATTTTCCGTCAAACATTGATCCGCTCAAACTGACGACGGCGGAAAAAATGCAGGTGTTGTTTGCCCAGTGGCTGGAAAGCACCGGCTGGTTCAACGGCGAAGGCTTTATGAAAACGATATACGGCTATCTGAAACCGTTGTACAATCCGGCCAAAACTCCGGTAATCGGCACCAGCTACAAAAACCTTTACGTTCTCAATTCCTTTAAGAATTTGGAGCTGATGCTTAACGACATGGCGGCGGACAAAGGCGCCAACGCGTATTTCGTATATCTTGACCTGCCGGCGGACATGTTCGTCTATGATGACATGTGCCGTTTGAAACCGACGGAAGAATGGCTGCCCAAACGTAACCAGCCGTGGGCGGACAACAAAGCCTTCCTTGAAAAACGCAACGCTTACCTGAAGCAGACCATGTGCCTGTTCGGACAGCTGGAGAAGATGATGCAGGCCATCCGCAAGCTGCCCGGCGGCGACAAAACGACGGTCGTCATCGAAGGATTGTCCGGGGTAGACGATCTGGTCGGCACCGACAATCAGGATCTTTCCGACCGTTTCCGCAATGCGCAGATGGTTGCCTTGGCGGTACGGGCAGCGGGCAGCAGACAGTTTGTCATCAACAAGTCGATTTGTCCGACGGAAGAAATTTTGAACAACCTGTTCAACGGGGGGCCGAAATGCACGGAGTTCGGACGAACGAAACTGTCCAAGAGCACCAAAAAGGCGGTTAAAGAGTCGGTTGACGCCGTTCGTTTCACCAACGATATCGCGCAGAAGTCTTTGCAAGAGTTTAACCGCTGGGACAAAGAGTGGAACAAAGTCAACTATCAGGCGCCGCTCGTTTCCCCGCTGACGGTTTCGACGCAGCCGCTTAAAGCTTCGGAAGCGCCGGCCGCAGCCGCACCGTCGGCATTGCCGCCGCTTGAAGAAAAGGCGATTTCCGAACAAAAAGTGACGGATAAAGAAGTGAAAGTCGGCGAAGAGGCAAAAGTGGAATCGCTGGCAAAAGCAAGCGAGGAACCCGTTGCCGCAGAATAGTCCGGACACGGCGGCGGCGCCGATTTCCAAATGGCGGGCGTTTTGCCGCAACCGGCGCGCCAAAGTTTCGCTTGTCCTGCTTTTGATAATGCTTACGCTCAGTCTGCTTGCCGACGTTTTGGCCAACGACAAACCGCTTTTGGCAAAATACCGGGGTGAATTTTACTTTCCGTTGTTTAAAACCTATACCGACCTGGATTTCGGCGGAGATTTTCCGACGCCGGCGGACTACGGCGATCCCTATCTGCGCAAAAATATCGAAGACAACGGCTGGATGCTGATGCCGCCGATACCTTTTTCTTTCAATACGGTTGACATGGAAATGAACGAGCCGACGCCGTCCGCGCCGTCGCGGCGGCACTGGCTCGGTACCGATGATGAGGGCCGGGATATTCTGGCGCGCATTTTGTACGGACTGCGACTGTCCATGGCGTTTGCTTTTCTGCTTACGTTTTTTTCCTCGCTGATCGGTGTTGCCGCCGGTGCGGTGCAAGGCTATTTCGGCGGCCGGCTGGATATTTTGATGCAGCGGTTTATCGAAATTTGGGAATCTTTGCCGCAGCTTTTTATCCTGATTATCGTTTCGAGTATTTTCCTGCCGTCTTTCTGGACGCTGCTGGCAATTCTGCTCTTCTTTTCCTGGACTTCGCTGACGGGAATGGTGCGGGCGGAGTTCATGCGCACCAGGAATTTTGAATTCGTCAAGGCGGCGAGGGTGCTCGGGGTCGGCAATCTGCGAATCATATACCGGCATATTCTGCCCAACGCTCTGGTTTCCGCCGTTACCTTCATTCCGTTCATTTTATCGGAAGCCGTGGTCGCGCTGACGGCGCTTGATTTTCTCGGGCTTGGATTGTCGCACGAATATCCGTCGCTGGGGGATCTGGTGCGACAGGGCAAGGATAATTTGCAGGCGCCGTGGATCGGCATTTCCATCTTCGTCGTCCTGTCCGTTTTGCTGACGCTGCTGATTTTTGTCGGCGAAGGCGTACGGGACGCTTTGGATACAAGGAAAAACCGCCGATGAAAGCCATGTTGGAAGTCAAAAATCTATCAGTCTCGTTTAGCACCGGCGAGGGCGGATGTAATCAGGCGGTAGAGGATGTGTCTTTTTCCCTTGCGCCGGGAGAAGTGCTGGGAATTGTCGGCGAGTCCGGCTCGGGAAAATCCGTTACCGCGCTTTCCGTGCTGGGGCTGCTGCCATACCCCAAAGCCAAACTGGGAAAACAAACGTCAATCAGGTTCGAAGGGCGGGAACTGGCCGGGCTGGATGACGAAAACTACCGAAAAATCAGGGGAAACCGCATCGCGTATATTTTTCAGGAACCGATGTCCTCGCTCAACCCGCTGCACACGATTGAAAAACAGATTGCCGAAAGTCTGATTTTGCATCGCGGTTTTAACGAAAAAGAGGCGGAAAAAGAAGTTTTGCGGCTGTTGAAATTAACCGGTATTCAAAACGCGGAAAAACGGATGAAGTCCTATCCGTTTGAACTCTCGGGCGGTCAGCGGCAGCGGGTGATGATTGCCATGGCAATTGCCAACCGGCCGGATATTCTGATTGCGGACGAACCGACGACCGCGCTTGACGTAACTGTTCAGGAACAGATCATCAACCTATTGAATGAACTGAAGAAAAAGCTGAATATGTCCGTTATGTTTATCAGCCATGATCTGGCTGTAATCAGAAAAATCGCCGATCGCGTGCTGGTGATGAAAGACGGACGGGTGGTAGAAGAGGGAACGGTCAAACGGATTTTTGAAAATCCTTCCCATGCTTATACAAAAGATTTGATTAATGCGCATATGTTGCTGAAAAAGCAAAACAAAGAGGGAAAAGTTTTGCTCCGCGCGGAAAACGTCCGGGTTACTTTTCCGCTGAAGAAAAATCTGTGGGGAAAAACGGTTGAGGAGCTGAGAGCGGTCGACGGCATTTCTTTTGAACTGCCTCAGGGAACGACGCTGGGAGTTGTCGGCGAATCCGGTTCGGGTAAAACCACTCTGGGATCGGCAATTGTCGGCTTGACGCCTTTTCAGGGCAATATCAGTTTCAACGACAGAAAATTGCAATTTTTGACGGCAAAAGAACGGCGCAATTTGAGCAAAAACATTCAAATAGTCTTTCAGGATCCGTACAATTCCCTGAATCCGCGGATGAATATTGAGGAAATCGTCAGCGAAGGGCTGCTTGTACACTATCCGCATCTGAGCCGGGAAGAGCGGCGGGAACGGGTTCTGCAGGTTTTGGCGGAAACGGGACTGCAAGTCTCTGATCTGGCTAAATATCCGCATGAATTTTCCGGCGGACAAAGGCAGAGAATTGCCATTGCCAGAGCTTTGATTCTGAAACCGCAATTGCTGATTTTGGACGAGCCGACGTCCGCGCTCGACGTAACGATTCAAGCGCAAATTATAAAATTGTTGTTGGAAATTCAACAAAAAAGAAACTTGAGTTATATTTTTATCTCGCATGACATGAATGCCGTACGGGCAATGTCGGACCGAATTATGGTCATGAAAGACGGTAAAGCGGTTGAAACAGGAAGCCGCGAGGATATTTTTGAGCATCCGAAGCAGGCATATACGCGAAAACTGATTGCTGCCGCAATCTGAGCAGACGCGGTTAATCCGCAGTACGGCGTTTGATTTTTTTCGGACGACAAAATGCCTGTACTCAGCTTACGAATACTTATTTTAAAAACTGTTGACGGATCGTTATTACAACGACAAAAAAGTTTTTTACGTGCAAAACCATGGTCCCTTTGCCGCAGCGCGCATGCACAAGAAGCTAAAAGCTCAATTTGACACGAATATATCTTCAGAGCTTTTATGAATCGTCAGATCGGGAATTTTTATCTTGTCGGAAACCGGTACAATTTGTAAACATTATAAAAACTGCCGTTATTATCAGGTTTCGGCATAAAAAACTTAGAGAAGACAAGCTTTGCGCTTCCGCTTATCGTTTCGCAGGGAAATTTTAGCGCAGATCGGGCAAAATGTGGAATAAAACAAAAGGCAGAAAACCACGATTTGAAAAAATTAAATAAACTTCCACTAGCTGACGCAAGTTGTATTAACCATTCCGCACTTCGTTCGTCCAGCCCGAAGCTACGCAAGCCTTACGGCTGGGCTAGTATGTCTACATCTATCTGCTGACGCAGACGTTCGAATCATAAAAAACGGTATTCAAAAAGTATATTTGTCTCGGTTGAGCCTAAGAAACATCAAGCAGCAGACGTCATTTTTCCTTGTCATAAGTTTTTCAGGAATCCGTTTTCCTTATCGTGCCGAAAATGTCTGGAAGTACGGCTGGCAGTCCGGAAAACAAAACAAGTTTAATTTTGCGCTTAAAAATAATTTTGTCCTTGTTCTGAACGCTGTTTTTGGTGCTTGTTTCAATATTTTTCTTTTGTTTATCAATCCGTTGTCTATAAAATAATAACTATACATAATACATATTATGCGACAAATATATATAATGGAAAAAGGGCGCTTTCTTGTTTCCGGAACATCGCACAATTGTTTGAAAAAACGATGTTTTTTCTTTTCTTTATCAAAAAAATACCGGCAACGGAATCAATTTGCGCTTTCCTGTTGTATTTCTTTTTTGCGTTGAGCATTTCTTCTGTAAAATTTTCTAAGAAAGTTTTTTTTATCAGACGGCCGGAAAATTTTTCCCGCCTGTTTGATTGTTCAAAGGCTGGATTGTCAATCTGCCACGTTAAATATTTTCCATCGGCTTGCGCAAGCGGTATTAGCCGTTCCAAACCTCAACCGCCCGGCCCAAAAACTTCGCAAGCTTACGACGGCGCCGGAATGCCTGCACTGCTTATGCAGACGTTTTAAAAACATAAAAGAAAAGCGAGGCTTGTTTAACCGGTCATTATTCCCTGCCCGGCAAGTTCCGGCGGTATATTTTCCAGTGTTGAAAGCGGAGTTGTTTTGTCATGGTTCCGTAAATTGTTAAGACAAAACCAAGTTTTTTTGTAAAGTGCAATATTACCGGTTCCGACAGAAAAACCGATGTTTTTATCCGGCATCTGTTTTGTCTGCTGTCGAAGCTTCAAGATAATTCTCTTGTACTTTCCGTTATTAAACGCCCGTCCCTAAGATTTTTGTTGAGGCGTCATCGGCAAATGCCGGTGCAATGTGTGTAAGCAGACAAATCGCTTAATGCGTACGAAAAGATTTTTTCCAAGCAGTGACTGTCTTAACTGATTATATGATATTTTTTTGACGAAAACCGCGCCAATGCGTCGGTTTTAATCGGCACGTTTCTCAGTTTGTATTTGGGGCGAACAAATTGCCGATGCCGGCCAGGGAATCCGTGGGCGAGCAACTGTACCGAATTGAAATTAAAGAAGGATATTGCAAAACGTTATACCGATAACGATAACAGCGGCTTGCCGCTTTTCCGGCTGCGTACCGGTAATCAGAATGTCAAAATTCTCTGCCGCCGTACCTCAATTTGAACCGGCGGCGGAATGAGGACTAAAATTTATACAGGACGAATGTCGCTTTATGCCCGCGCCGGGCGCAGTCCGCATTTTCTTTCTTTCATATCGATTTTTTCTTTAAGGCTGTCCATGTTGTCACCGAGTATGTCATGGCTCTGATGATCCGTATCCTTTTATGTTTTGTATATTCTCCGCGGATGTCTCTGTAAAATCTCTTTCCAAAATCTTCCTGCAAAAACAATGTTATATTTAAATCAAGACAGTTTGGCGCGCTTTTCCCTCTTTGTCGGCAATAAAGTTTTCCGTATAAAGCGGCTTAAGTTTTCCGTTTGCAAAAAACATCCCGCGAAAAGTAACAGAATGTCTTTATGATTGGACGCATGCGTAAGCGGGCAGATGCCGGCTCCGGCCCAGCCGTAAGCTTGCGAAGCTTTTCGGCCGGGCGGTTGAGGTTCGGAACGGCTAACCGCCTGCGTCAACTTGCGGAAATTTATGCATTTGTTTCGCTTGCTGTTACTGTTCGTTGTTTTGGTTGAAAAACTTATTGTTCTTCGGAAAGCCGAACGGAACCAGTTTGCCGACTTGGGCGCGATGACCGAGCCAGGTCAGAAGTTCTTTTTCCGTGCTGACGCCGCCGGAACGGTTAAAACTGAAACCGTCCGCTTCGTTGAAGAACTGAATGTCCGACAATCCTCCGTCTTTGTACTTTTGCAGCCCCACGCCGCGGCCTCTGGCCAAAGTCGGTATTTCCTCGCTTTTGAAGACCAGCAGTTTGCGGTTGTCGCCGACGATGGCCACCATGTCACCGGTAACTTTCAGGCAGAACATGGCCGCGTCGCCTTCGGAAACGTTCATGATTTTACGTCCGTTGCGGGTTTGGGCAATGATGTGGTTTTCGTCGATGATAAAGCCGTAACCGCGTTTTGACGCAATCAGATATGAGGCTTTCGGTTCAAAAACGAACATGGAAACGACTTCGTCGTTGTTGGCGACGTCGATCATCAGCCGCAGCGGTTGTCCGAACCCTCTTCCGCTCGGGATTTCGTTGGCCGCAACGTTGAAGAATTTGCCGGAACTGTCCATAATCACCAGTTTATCGGTCGTTTGTGCATGGAGTGCAATTTGCAGCGCGTCGTCGTCTTTGAACTTGAACTCGTCGGTGAGGCTGACGTGTCCTTTCAGACTGCGTATCCACCCTTTTTGCGACAAAATAACGGTGATCGGTTCTTTTTCGATCAGCGCTTCCAGCGGAACTTCGATTTCTTCCGCCACTTCGGAAAACTCCGTACGACGACGACCGAGCGCGGTTTTTTTGCCGAATTTTTCCTTCATCTGCCTGATTTCGGCCGCAATCGCCAGCCAGCGTTTGCCTTCGTCGCCGAGCAGCTCTTCCAATCCCGCTTTTTCTTCGGACAATTCGTCATATTCTTCACGAATCTGGCTTTCTTCCAGTTTGCGCAGCGAACGAAGCTTCATGTTCAAAATGGCTTCCGACTGGTTGTCTGTCAGTTTGAACTCTTTCATCATGACGGCTTTGGGATCGTCTTCCTCGCGGATAATTTGAATAATCCGGTCAAGGTTGAGGTAGGCAATCAGATAACCGCTTAAAATTTCCAAACGGTAATTGATTTTTTCCAGCCGGTAATTTGTACGCCGGATCAATACCGTATGACGATGATTTAAGAATTCGCGCAAAACTTCTTTGATTGACATCACCCGCGGAACGCCGTCGGAATCAAGAACGTTCATGTTGAGATTGAAACGGCTTTCAAGATCCGTTTGCTTAAACAAATGCTCCATCAGCAACCCGGCGTCGACCAGGCGGCTTTTGGGTTCCAGCACAATGCGGATGTCGTGCGAAGATTCGTCGCGGATGTCGCTTAACAGCGGAATTTTCTTTTCCAAAAGCAGCGAAGCGATTTTTTCCACCAGTTTGGCTTTGGGCACCATATAGGGAATTTCGGTGATGACGATCTGATATTGCCCGTGTCCCAGGTCTTCTTTTTCCCATTTGGCACGGATGCGGAAAACGCCCTTCCCCTGGCGGTACGCGTCCAAAATGTTTTCAAACTTATCAATAATGTATCCGCCGGTCGGAAAATCGGGGCCTTTTATTTTTCGCACCAAGGGTTCGATTTCGCATTCGGGATTTTCGATCAGGTACAGCAGCGCGTCGCAGACTTCACTCAAATTGTGCGGCGGGATGTTGGTGGCCATGCCGACGGCAATGCCGGCAGAACCGTTGCACAACAGATTCGGCACCATTGAGGGCATGACAACCGGTTCGCTTTCCTCTCCGTCATAGGTTTCCATGAAGTCGACGGCGTTGTCGTTTAACCCTTCCATCATTGCAATTGCAAATTCGGTCAGCCGGGCTTCCGTGTAACGCATGGCGGCCGCGCCGTCGCCGTCGATGTTGCCGAAGTTGCCCTGCCCGTCGACCAACGGATAACGGACGGAAAAATCCTGTGCCAGACGAACCATGGCGCCGTATACGGCACTGTCGCCGTGAGGATGGTATTTACCGATGACGTCGCCGACCACGCGGGCGCATTTCTTAAACCCGGATTTCGGGTCAAGATGAAGCTGGCGCATGGCGTATAGCAGCCGGCGGTGAACCGGTTTCAAACCGTCGCGGACGTCCGGCAGCGAACGGGAAACAATGGTCGACATCGCATATGAGAGATAACGTTTGCTGAGTTCTTCGGCCAGCTGTACGTCTTTTATTTTTTCTTCGTTTTCCTGCATTTTTTCTCTTATAAGTCCAGATTTGCCAGCAAGTTAGCACGGTTTTGCGGGAATTTCAAGCCGTGTATTTGAAAAAAGTTTTTGGTGAGGAAAAAGCCGGTCATTTTCAGCAAGTCGGCCATTTCTCCGCGGTTCGGAAAATAGTTTTTATCCACAATGAAATGCGGGTAGCGATATAGCCGGGCGGCATACGGCGCGCCGGACTCCCGGCATACGGCGCGGCCGCTTTTGGGCGAAACATATGCCAGGTTTTCCCGGCTCCCGGTGACGGCGCACTCGCTTAAGTCCAGCCCGATACCGAGATATTCAAGCAGATAAAATTCAAAGAAACAATAATGAGTAAGCCAGTTTTTTTCATCTATCAGATCAAAAAAACTCTCGATATAATAGTAAAACCTTTCCAGATTTTCCTTTTCCGGCAGACAGGCGGCGCACAGGGAACACAGGGACGAAAGCGCCGCCAGTTTGGCGGGCGAATTCATAAAGCTGACGGCCGTCGGCGCCAGCAGCTCCGTTTTTAAGCTGAGCATATTTTCTTCGATCCGCGCATAAGCGTCGACGGAAATCCGGTTGCCGGGTTGGTAGATGCCGGCGTTCTTTTTGCTGCCGCCGCCTTTGACAAACCCGCCGATCAGTCCGTGTTCTTTGGTTATCACGTTGACAATCAAAGAATTTTCCCCGTAACGGCGGATGGCGGCAATGTATCCTTCGTCTTTAAACTGCATTTGTGTTCCCCGTTGTTGATTTTTATCATAACTATCCGGTTGACTTATTGCAATAAAAACCATACGATAAGAAACAATTACGCAACAATTTTAAAATTATTCTGCATATGAAAAGGTTTTCATTGTTTGCCGCCAACCTTGCCGGAACGGCAGTTTTGGCTGATCTTGTTCGTTATCTGCAAGCCTCAACTGTTACCAGACTGTTGATTCTGCTGATAGTTATCGCAATTATCGCTTATTTTTGCTGGTCGGGAGGCAAAGACGAAAAAAGCGGTTGTTTTTACGTTTTCGTCGGCGCTTCTCTTACGATCATGGATTTGCTGATTTTGACCGAACATTCCTCCCTGATGTCTTATACGGCCGAAATTATTGTTTTGTTTTTGACCAATGCTTTCGTTTATTGGGTGTTGGAAGGGATTTTGACGTCATCTTCCGACGAACGACAACCGCCGAAAACTTCCTGATTTCCGCCTCCATGCGTCTTAAAAGCCCCGGTCTTTTCGATCCGGGGCCTTTTTCTTTGGAAACAAAGGACTAATAGTCAGAAATAATGGTTTTGGTAATCTTGTCATAAGCCATCAGTTCGGAAATGACCCGCTTCATATCCTTTAAAGCAATTGAGTTGGGGCCATCCGAGAGCGCTTTGTCCGGATTTTCGTGCGTTTCCATAAAAACGGCGGCCACACCGACGGCAACCGCGGCCCGTGCCAGCACCGGCGCAAACTCCCGCTGACCGCCGGAACATCCGCCGAGGCCGCCCGGCTGCTGAACCGAGTGGGTGGCGTCAAAGATGATCGGACAACCGGTGTCTTTGGCCATTTGCGGAAAAGCGCGCATGTCGGTCACCAGCGTATTGTAGCCGAAACAGGTACCCCGTTCCGTCAGACAGACGTTCGGGTTGCCGCTGTCAACCGATTTCATGACCAGGTTTTTCATGTCCCAAGGTGCCAAAAACTGTCCTTTTTTAATATTGATGATTTTACCGGTCTGAGCGGCAGCAATCACCAGATCCGTCTGCCGGCATAAAAAGGCGGGAATTTGCAGCATATCGACATGTTCGGCGGCAATTGCGCATTGTTCCCTTTCGTGAACGTCGGTCAAAATCGGGCAACCGTACAGTTTTTTGATTTCGTCAAAGGTTTTCATGCCTTCTTCAATGCCGACGCCGCGCGGCGATCTCAGCGAGGTGCGGTTGGCCTTGTCATAGGAAGCTTTGAAAATATAGTTAACGCCGAGCTCTTTGGTCATTTCCACCATGGCGCCGGCAATGTCGACGGCATGCTGCCGGCTTTCGATCTGGCAGGGACCGGCAATGATTGCCAGCGGCAGTTTGTTGCCGATTTCAAAGTTTCCGATTTTGATCGTTTTTTGGTTTTCCATCAGTTTTTCCTTTTATCTTGGGGTTAAAAAGTCCATTTCAACCATGCGAACAGAACGTTGCCGTCGTTTTTGACGCCGGGAATGTAGGCTGCCTGCAATGACAGACGCTGGTATGTCAGGCTGGCAATCGGCAGCGGCAGCGGAACCGGGATATACATGTATTCTTCCCGCTGGGTCAGGCTGAGCGTGTAACCGACGCCGACTTTCCAGTCGCCGGAATTGTCCAGGTCCCAGTTGTAGAGATAGGCATAGCCGGCAATCGTTTCCAAATAGAAGTTGGAATCTTTGAAGGCCATGGCGTAAACGCCGTGCCATTCGTTGCCTTCCCAAAAACTGCGGCCGAAACCGATACCCCACGGCTCCTCGTTGTATTTGTCAATATGCTCCTGGTCGTAAAACAGGCGGTTGTGCCAGGTACGGACGGGAACGTAAAGATCGTTGTTGCCGCAGCTTAAGGCATATTTTGCGTTTTCAAACGCCCGGCCGAAAAAATTGCCGATTGTTCCGGCCCGGGCCGGGAGCGCAAACAGCGCCAAAAATGCAATAGTCAGTATTTTCTTTTTCATAATGCTTTCTTTTGGTTAAATGATTCTCCGATTTAATTACAAAAGGCGGCTGTTGTCAATCGCGGCTTTCACGAAAGCCAC
The DNA here is from genome assembly GCA_001917175.1 of Azospirillum sp. 51_20. Lineage (GTDB taxonomy): Bacteria > Pseudomonadota > Alphaproteobacteria > RF32 > CAG-239 > JAFUYI01. The sequence continues at coordinate 35,351 of MNTV01000040.1, read as the reverse complement.
AAACAACGGGTGCGGGGCAAACGGCTTGGACTTCAGTTCCGGATGAAACTGCACGCCGACAAACCACGGATGCTCCGGCCGCTCGACTATTTCCGGAAGTTTGCCGTCCGGAGATTTACCGGTTATTAGCATACCTGATTTGCGAAGTAAAGACTCATATTTGATATTTACCTCATAACGGTGCCGATGCCGTTCGCTGATTTCGCCGCAGCCGTATATCGCGGCGGCTTTCGAGCCGGGCGCAAGCACGCAGGGATAGGCGCCGAGCCGCATGGTGCCGCCCAAGTCGCCGTTTTGGCTACGGATTTCCCGCGCGCCGTCCTTGTCCCATTCCGTCATCAGCCCGACCACGGCTTCGCATTCGGGATCCAGTTCCGTGCTGCCGGCGTTTTTAATGCCGGCTATGTTGCGCATGGTTTCGATTACCGCCATTTGCATGCCGAAACAAATGCCGAACCAGGGAATGCTGTTTTCCCGGGCATAGCGGACGGCGGCAATTTTGCCTTCGGTGCCGCGGCTGCCGAAACCTCCCGGCACCAGAATGCCGCTGACGTCCGAAAGATGTTCGGCGGCGCCGTCTTTTTCCACGTCTTCGGCATCCACCCATTTGATTTTGACTTTGAAACGGTTGGCAATGCCGCCGTGGGCGAGCGCTTCGTTTAAAGATTTGTAGGCTTCGAGCAGCTGATATTTGCCGACGACGGCGATCCGCACTTCTCCTTCCGGATTTTCCATCACTTCGGTAATTTGCCGCCACTTGTCCAAATCCGCTGCCGGGGCGTCCAGCCCGAAATATTTGCAGACTTCCGCATCCAGCCCTTCCCGGGAATAGGCCGTCGGCACGTGGTAAATGGACCGGGCGTCGAGCGCGGCGATCACCCTCTCCTCGCGCACGTTGCAGAACTGCGCGATTTTGCGTTTTTCGTTTTGGGGAATTTCCACTTGCGAACGGCACAGCAGAATATCGGGCTGAATGCCGTATTCCTGCAATTGTTTGACCGAATGCTGGGTCGGTTTGGTTTTCAGTTCTCCGGCGGTCGGAATATAGGGCAGCAGCGTCAGATGTACAAACATCGTCCGTTCGCGCCCGAGTTCATATGCCAGCTGGCGGATCGTTTCCAGATAAGGCTGCCCTTCAATGTCGCCGACGGTTCCCCCGATTTCGCACAAGACAAAATCTTCGTCCGTCAGGTCGGAAAGGATAAAGCTTTTGATTTCGTTGGTCACGTGCGGAATTACCTGAATGGTGGCGCCGAGGTAGTCGCCGCGGCGTTCCCTGTCGAGCACCCGTTGATAGATTTTGCCGGAAGTCACGCTGTCGTGCCGGGTGGCGGGAATGCCGGAAAAACGTTCGTAATGTCCCAAATCCAGATCGGCTTCGGTACCGTCGTCGGTTACGAAAACCTCACCGTGCTGACACGGGTTCATGGTGCCGGGGTCAACGTTAAGGTAGGGATCCAGCTTGCGCAGGCGGACCTTGAAGCCCCTTGCCTGCAGCACCGCTGCCAGCGAGGCGGAAGCCAGTCCTTTGCCCAAAGACGACACGACGCCACCGGTGATAAAAATGAATTTCGTTTTCCGGTTCAAGTTCTCAGTCATGGTTTAAAAATTCCCGTAAATATAAAAAGTTTTCCGTATTTTAAAGTGACAAAGGCACCTTCGTTAAAAAAGGTGCCTTTCAATTGTTGCATTGCCGCGCATTTATTTTTCCGCCACCGGAGCGCTCGGTGCCGCAGGAGCCGCCGGTTCGGCAGGCGCCGCTTCGGCGGGGACGGAAGCTTCCGCCGCCGGCTTGTCGAGAATGGACCGGCCGACGGTGTTGCCGTGATCCTTGTAATAAAGGGAAAGCGACAGGCTGGTCAGAAAAAACAGCGTGGCCATAATCGCCGTCAGACGGGTCAGCAGATTGCCGGTGCCGCGGGCGGTCAGGAAATTGCCGGCGCCCGAACCGCCGCCGAGCCCGTCAAGGGCGCCGCCGCCGGAACGCTGCAGCAAAATCAGGGCAACCAGAAAAATGGCAACCAGCAGATGAACAACTAATAAAACCGTACTCATTCTATTTTGATCCTTATTGAAAATCTGTTAACAAACGGATTTGGCAATTGCCAGGAAATCCTGCGCTTTCAGGCTGGCGCCGCCGATCAGGGCACCGTCGACATCGGGCAGCGACAGAAATTCCTTGGCGTTGGAAGGTTTGACCGAACCGCCGTAAAGAATACGCATTTTGTTGGCAACGCCTTTGCCGAGCTTTTTCGCCAACACTTTGCGGACGGCCGCATGGACTTCTTCAACGTCTTCGGGAGTCGGGGTTTTGCCGGTGCCGATGGCCCAAACCGGCTCATAGGCGATGACGGTGTTGGCGGCGTCGGCGTTTTCCGGCACCGAACCCATAATCTGTTCGGCGCAGACTTCAATGGTCTTGCCTTCGTCGCGCTGTTTTTCCGTTTCGCCGATGCAAATAATTGTTTTTAAACCGTTCTCGTAAGCGGCAGCCGCTTTTTGGGCAACCAGCTCGCTGGTTTCAAAGTGGTCGGCGCGGCGTTCGGAATGGCCGAGAATAACGTAAGTGCAGCCGATATCCGTCAGCATGGCCGGGCTGATGTCGCCGGTGTGAGCGCCCTTGACCGCAAAATGGGCATCTTGCGCACCGAGCGCGACCTTGGCACCGCGCAGCGCTTTTTTAACCTGATAAAGCAGCGTAAACGGCGGACAAACAAGAAATTCGCATGCCGGTTTGCCCAGTTTCTTTACTTCGGCGGCAACTTCTCTGGCCAGCGCAACTCCGTCTTCGGAGAGGCCGTTCATTTTCCAGTTGCCGGCAATCATGATTTTTCTAGCCATTATTTTTTCCTTAAGATGTTTTAATGTTGCCGCAAAATTAGCATACTAAAAAAAACTTTTCAACATTAATATTTTGCAATTGCATATATTAAGAAATCTATTATATTCTACTGATCGGTTTAATAAAATAATATTGCAGGACATAATTTAAAATGATTACCAAGTTACGCAAGGCGCAGGATTCGTGGGTCGCAAAGAGCATTTTGGTGCTGACCGCGCTCAGTTTCATGTCTTTATTCGGAATTTCAGGCTACATCAACGGCGCTGCCGGCAATCGGGCGGTGATCAAAGTCAACGACCGCACGGTGAGCCAGCTTGATGTCAACCAGCAGCTGGATCAGGAAATCCGAACCGCGCAGAAACTGTTCGGCGACATTGAAATTACCGACGAAATCCGCAATCAGATGCTGGCCGGACTGGTGCAGCGGGACTTGAATTCCATGATCACCGAAGAAACGGCGGCGAAAAACAAAGTTTCCGTCAGCGACGCTCTGGTACGCAACATTATTTTCTCGCAGGTTCAGTTCCTGGACGATGACGGTCAGTTCAGCAGAGAGCGGCTGAACTATTTCCTTTCCCAGTCCAACTGGAGCGAACAGCAATATGTAGACACCATCCGCAGCGATCTGAAAAAGCAGTATCTGGTGCAGAATCCGGCGTCCGGTTTCAACGTTCCGGCAGTTCTGAAAAAATATGCGGCCGCAGCCGAAGCCCAGCGGAAAGTGTTCAAATACATATCCGTCGACGACAGGGACGCGGTGATTGACCGGGAAATTTCGGAAGAGGAAATCAACCAGTATTACAACGACTTCGGCACGGAATTTGTCGAGCCGGAAACCCGTGACGCCGAATTTGTCGTGCTCTCGACCGAAGACATTGCCAAACACATTGAAGTCACCGAAGACGAGATCGACGAATATTACAAAAGCAACCTGAGTCAATTCGTTACGCCGGAAACCCGCAACGTTCTGCAAATGCTGTTTGAAAACGAAGAAGATGCAAAGGCGGCCAAAGCCGCCCTCGACAACGGCGCCGACTTTTATCAGGTGGCACGTGAAAAAGCCGGGCAGACGGACGAGGAAACCAATCTTGAATATGTTTCCGAAGACATGCTGATCGGCGACGCCGGGGCGAAAGTGTTTGCCGCGGCGAAGAACGAGGCGGTTGGTCCGATACAGTCCGAACTCGGCTGGCATATCATGAAAGCAACCGACATTAAAGCCGGCTCCAAGGAAGACGAAAGCAAGGTAAAAAAGCAAATTGCGCAGACGATTGCCAACGAGAAGGTTTATGAGGTCGCTTATGACATCATAAACGGCATTGAAGACAAAATCGGAGCCGGCAGTTCGCTTGAAGAAATCGCCGAAGACATGGGCGTCAAAACCTATCGCGTCAAAGGCATGAAAGAGAACGGCGAAGCCGCTTCCCTGCCCGGTTCGTACGCTTCGGTCCTTACCGGTTCGGATTTCATAGACGCCGTATTTTCCTATAACAAAGGCGAAATTTCACAGGCGGTGGAAACCGACGAAGGCTTTGTCTTCGTCAAAGTCGACAACATTACCGACAGTCATCCGCAGTCGATTGAAACGGCGTTGCCCAAAATCAAAAAAATGTGGAGGGAAAACGAAAAATCCGCCATCACTCAGGAACTGATCAACGACGTGATGCACGACCTGGAAAGCGGAGACGACATCAGTGAAGCCGCCGGCCGTTATAATCTTAAAGTCGTAACCACGGAACCGTTGACCCGCAGCCAGAGCTTTGCCGGTTTGTCCCAGCCGCAGATGCTGGAGCTGTTCAACGACGCCGCCCGGACGCCGAAGCAGATTGATCGGGAAACGCAGCATATTATCGCCGTTGCCGGCAAAGATGCCGAACCGCGCAAGCTGTCGGCCGAGGAAACGGATATCATTGCCGGCCGGCTCAATCTGGACCTGACGCAGGAAGCTGCCGCCGCACTGATTGACAGCTACGGCAAAGATTACGACATACGGGTCAAATACCGTTTGCTGGGCTTGGCCGACTGAGCTGCCGCAAAAAGAAAAAGCCGCCCGCTTTTGCCGGCGGCTTTTTTATATACCGATCCCCCGGTTAGGCCGGGAGTTTTTTTACAACAGGAAAAACAGTAAAAAAATCTGCCCTGCAAAAATCCGTTTAGCCGTTTTCTTTTTTACTACCCGTCAGCATAAACTGAAAACGGTTCAGCAGCGGAATCTCTCTATATATAAAAGCTCAGAAACGATCAGGGCGGAGAAATAACAAAACTGTTGAAAAAATATCGGAAACAACATTTTTCTGTTGCTTTTTACGGCAGTAAGAATATAAATAGAATACCTTTTGCGGGTATAATTCAATGGTAGAATGAGAGCTTCCCAAGCTTTTAATGCGGGTTCGATTCCCGTTACCCGCTCCAAATTTTCCACACAATCAATGCTGAGGGGATCGAACCCGGGAGGGCCGGAGGCGGTCAAACAGTCCTGTGAACTGTTTGACAACGACGGGCGTAGGTTGACAGCCTGAGCACAAACGGCGGCAGCCGTTTCGGGCGAAGCCGGCAACCGAGCTGCGAGCGGCAGTGCCGCGCATTCCCGTTACCCGCTCCAAATTTTCCACACAATCAATGCTGAGGGGATCGAACTCGGAAGGGCCGGAGGCGGCAGAATTTATATTGTTGACACTGCGTCGGTGCGGGTATAGTCTGATTTTATGAAAAAATGCTTTTACATAACCGCCATTGTCCTGTTTCTGGCGCTTCAGTTTTTTTCCTTAAATCATTTGTATGATTCGGGGCATTTTTTTGTACACGATTCAAACTGCGAGCAATGTCGGTTCCTGGATCAGTCCGGCAGTGCGGGTGTTCCCGACGAGATTGAACCGGAACAAGCTTTCGTTGTTTATCTGCCAATGCCGGAAACGAACGTTTTATCGGTTTATAAGCCGTGTTTTTTCGCCTATTTCGGTCAGGCGCCTCCATACCTGATTTAAATTATGTAAAATTTTGTCGTATCAATAATTTAAATCAGAAAGAAAAATGAATAATTTAAATGTTTACGGCGGTTTGACCGCCATAAATGATTTTCTTAATCCTGAAAATCATTTGACACCTCTTGTCGAATTACCCTCTTCTCTTAATCCTTTTTTGGCTGACGGAATTCATATTTATATCAAAATGCAGACCTTTCTTCCTTTGATGAACGTAAAATCCGTTCCGGCATACGAGATGTTGAAAAACGACGTCCAACCCAAACGCCGATTGGCAGAATCTTCTTCCGGAAATATGGCATTTTCATTGTCCGTCTTGAGCCGCTGTTTTGGTTATGAGAAGACGAGAGCCGTCATTTCGCACGAAACCAACCGGGAAAAGGTGCAGATGCTTTTACTGGCCGGTACGGAAATATGGGTTAATAAAGAACCGATCTGCCCCGACCCGCATTCGGATGAAAGCGGAATCCGCATTGCCGAAAAGACGGCTCACCGCTCCGGCTGGAAAAACCTCAATCAATATGCCAACCCGGATAATCCGGGTGGACATTATGAATTTTGCGGACAGCAAATCCTGAAACAATTAAACAACGACATCCGTATTTTCTGCACCTCTCTCGGCACCACGGGAAGCCTGTGCGGCATTGCCCGGGCATTAAAGAAGAAAACCGAAGCCCGGTGCATAGGTGTGGCAAGGAAACCAAACAATCCTGTTCCCGGTCCGAGGACCTTAAATTTGTTAAAAATGATAGATTTTGACTGGCAGCAGCAGACAGATGACGTTGTCGAAGAAGGGACAGTCCACGCCTATGACCAAAGCATGCGGTTGTGTCGCGCCGGAATCCTTGCCGGTCCGAGTACCGGGCTTGCGCTTGCCGGACTGTTGAAATATCTGCGTCGGGAAAAACTGAAAAACGATTTTGCCGGTCTGAAGAACGGCCGCCCTGAAATAAATTGCGTTATATTGGCCTGTGACTTGCCTTTTCTGTATTTGGACGAATATTTTAAATATCTCCCGCGCAAACGTTTTCCCAAAATCTTTCATCAGGAACTCTTGTCTGCCCGCATTGATTTTCAAAAGCCTCGTCGGCCGCAAACGGAAATTTCCGCCTCGGGAACGATCAAACTTGTTTTTGGCTGCGGTGCCGCCAGTCTGCAGCATAGGCTGAACGACGGAGAAAAAAGCGAAACAAACGCAAAAGCAATCATCATCGACATCCGAAACAAAGAGCTTTTTGCCGGCGGTCATATACCGTGCAGCATCAATATTGAAGAAAACACGCTGCTCAAAACGATGGACGAACGGTCGGAACAGATGCAGGACAAACAAATTGTTTTGGTTTGCGACTATGGCGAAAAGGCGTACTTCTATGCCCGTATCCTGAGGGACAAAGGATATGACTGTCGTTCCCTGCACGGCGGGCTCGTCCGCTGGTCGGAGCTTAATTATCCGCGTATTTCCGCAACTTGTACGCTCGGGAGATGACGGATTATCCGCTTTTCCGGGATTCTTGTCGGCGGCATACCGTGAAGTATCCGGAACCTGCAATCGCTGCAGTGGCAAAACGTCCGTATTCGCAGGCCGACATCGTTTTATAGAGAGATTGGCTGATAGTAACAACATTATGAAAACGCCGGTCGTCATTATAAGTGGCGTGATGAAGCATGCCGACCGTTTAACAGGCCGTATCATGACTTAGGAAACAGCGGATTTTGCGGCGCAGGGAATATTCCGGATTGCTTTTCGATAAAAAATGAAGTAAAATATCAACAGTTTTATTTATAAGGAAACGCCGATGGATCTCAAAGACAAACTCAGTCACAAATGGCGTCAAATGACGTTGATCGCAGGCGTTGTCCTGCTCTCGTCGATGACGGTGCAGGCTCAAAACACGTCCGAACAGAATCGAAAAGAAACGCCGAAAGCCTATTTCAGTCCCAAGCAACTGGCTTCCGCGTTGTCTGCCATCAATGCCGACGACAAACAAGCGGACATATTCCTGGAAGCTTATTTGCAGAAGCTTGACCCGCAGGGACAAATTTCTCCGGGCGATCTGGTTCAGGTTTTCAAGGAATCGGGAATAGACAAAGACGAAGCGGTAAAAATGTCGGAAGTTTTGCTGTCGCCGCAAAAGCAGCCTTCCTCCCGCGGCTATGACTTCGGTTCTTACGATCTCAGTTTCGCCATCGACGGCAACGGCAATCTTTCCTCTTTAATTTTCAACGGTGACAAAAAAATTGACGATCGCGACATTGATGCCGTGCATAAAGCCCGCTGCCGTCACCGCGGGTTGGCCGCGGACGATAACAGTGAACGTTTCCAATCGTCGCAATTGCTCGGCAAAATGTTGGTGCGGCAGGTGATTTTGGAAAAACGGAAAGACGGACGGGCGGTTCCGAACGGCGACAAATTCCTGCAAAATTTTGACAGGGAATTGCAGCAAAACGGTTTGGAAATAGGCCGGGACGGAAAATTGCACGGTATTGAAGCAAGCAAAAACAAACCTCTGCTGACGGAAAAAGACCTTTACAATCAGTATCTGATGAAAAGGCAGCAGGAGATGAAAAAGTTTTACGAATAGGGAATTTGCACTTGCTTCAAACGGCAACTTGTGTTAAGTGATGTTCTCTTAAACAATTATTCTAAAATTTTTTTGCAATGAAGTATCTGAAAATCAATGAACAACTGGAACTGTTGAAAAACAAACGGTTCGACGAGTTAATCGCGTACGCGAAGGAGCACAACCTCAACCAGAGAGTCGTTCAGGCCCTGCTCTCTCAGCTTAAAGAACTGACGGAAGAAAAGCAATCCGCTGTTTCCATTCATTAACGCAGATCAACATGCACCGCTTTTTTGCCGACGGCAAAAGAGCGGTTTTTTATATACCCAAAACCACGTGCCTGGCACATGGTTCTAAAGAGCTTACAGCTTGCGAATGAAAAACTCCTTTTATTGTAAAGAAGACGGTCCGGCAACAGTCGTATAGAAAAGTAAAGGAGTTTTAATGGCACGCACGACGTGAAATTCCAAAACACCATGTTGTCTTTGCCCCGAAATAGCACAGAAAGGCGTTTTGCGGCGGCCGTCGTCTGAAAATCAGAGCAGTATTCAGGGGACTATGTCGATATTACCGGAAAGAATATCCCAAAGACAGCCGGGTATATACGAAATCAACTTAAAGAAGATGCAAAGCAAAGTCAGTAACTATGGATCTTGCCCCGTTTACGGAGAGTCAAGTAATCTTTGCCCCGTCAAACCGTCATGTACCCTGAAGGCATTTGCCGGCACCTTGAGAGGGTATACCCGCGTATGAAACCCCGCCTTTACTCAGGCTGGTTCCTTTTTACCGGGCATTTGTTGATAAAGAGTTTATCGGGTTGAATTTTCAAACATCTACGTTAACATCATACATATCATTTGCTGAGGAGAAGCGACATGGCTACGTTAAAACAGGTTTCGCAGGATTTTGACCGTTGTTTTCGGTACCGGCGTTTTCCTTCTTTCCGGCTGGCTCCTTTGATTATTCTGATTTTTTGCGGACTGGTGTTGCTGGGCAGTTTGTTTTTTGAATTTGATCAGAATGAACTTTTTTATTATCCGACCTGGAAATATTCTCTCTTTATCAAGCTGCTGCCAAAAATTGTGCTTCTCATTTGGATTGTTCGCTACAATATCCGTCATAAGGTACAGACCGCCGATAATGATTATAACAGGTTTTGGTATTTTGTTTCCTTTTTATTCCTGATTCTGTTTTTCGGTCTTCTTTTCTTTTTGTTCAAGGAGTGGGTCGGTTTGCTGGCAAATTTTGCAATAACTTCGCTTTCCGGTAAAGTTTCAATCGATGTTCTCTCGTTCTTTATTTTTTCGCTGCCGGCAATTATCGTTACCGCCTATTTTCAGCTGGTGATTTCAAACCAGATTACGCTGCTTATCGTCAACACTTTCGGGAGAAGAAAATGAAAAAAATATTGATCGCTTTATCCTTTATTATCTTTACCGCCGCCTGCGGACCGATCTGATGAACAGGTATTTGAGCTGTCTGCGCTTAAACGCCGTTTTGTTCTGCAAAATTTTTACCTGCGGATTCCTCGGTCAAAAGGATTATGCGGAAGGTTATGACAATGTTGCGGAAAATTACGACGACAACTGGCTTTGCCATATCAAGCCATGTACGCAAAACTTTCTCGACAGACTGCCGCCGCTGCAATCGGACAAACCGATTGTCGATCTCGGATGCGGAACGGGCTTTTCAACCGAATGGCTGACAAAACGCTATGATAACCCGGTCACGGGGGTTGACATCTCTGCCGGCATGTTGAAACAGGCCGCTAAAAAAATGCCGCAAACACAATTTGTTCATGCCGACATGCTGGATTATCTGCGGAAACTTCCGGCAGAAAGCCGGACGATGATCTGCTCGGCATGGGCAATCGGCTATTCCGATCCGAAACGGATTGCCGAAGAAGCCTGCCGCGTCTTGGAAGCGAAAGGCGTTTTCGCCTTCATCGTCAATACGGCAGATACTTTGCCCAGAGTCTTTGACGCTTTCCGACGTACCATGTACAATTATCCGCAAAAGGTGAAAAAACTGTTGTGGCCGAAGTTTCCCAAAGACTTTTCCTTCGTTGACGATAAGCGGTTTGAAACGCTTTATCAACATAAGGACAGCATGAAAATCCATCTCCGGGAAGAAGATTTTTCCGACTGGTTGTTCAAAACGGGCATTATGGCCGGTTTTGAAAAAGTATTGGATACGGATCTTTTCAAAAAGGAACTGAAAAAGAGCACCGCGGAACTCTGTCATCGTCACATTATCGGTATTTACAGGAAAAAATGAATGCTTGGAAAATTAAAACAGATAATTATGCTGCTGCGGATTATGGCCACCCCGCAAATAACCCGGCCGCCGCTTTCCGTTTTGCAGGAATTGCGCAAACGGGGCAAAAAGCGCCTGCCTTCCGCCGTTTGGCAGGAAATTGACGATAACCGGAAATTGAAAACCTCAACCTTCGCTTTTGCCCGTGAACTGCTTTCTTCGGAGTGTATTTCCCGTCATGACGGAAAGTATGTTGTCAATTCCTTTTTGCCTCCCTTCCCCGGCCGCGCGTATGAGCGGATGTTTACCAACCTTTTGTCCGGCCGGAAGCTTTCGCCGGTATCCGCTTATATCGCCGTCACCAAGGAATGCCCCTATAACTGCTGGCATTGCAGTTTCAAAGGCCACGTAAAACCCGATCTGCCGACCTCCCGGCAGCTTGTTCTCACTGACGATTTGTGCCGGCTGGGCGCAAGCATCATCGGATTTACCGGCGGCGAACCGCTGCAGCATAAAAACATTGCCGATCTGATAAAACGCGCGGCAACCGGCGGTGCGGCCGTTATATTGTTCACAACCGGTTGCGGGCTTGACGAGGAACGGGCGCGGAAATTGAAAAAAGCGGGATTATGGGCAATATGCTTCAGTCTTGACAGTTCCGAACCGGAGATCCATAACCGGCTTCGCGGCCGGAAAACGGCCTTTGATGAGGTGATGAGCGCCGTGAAGGCGGCTAAAGGCGCCGGTTTGTATACAATGGTTTCTTCTGTAGCCACTCCCCGTTTTATGCAGACGGAAGATTATCGCAATATTTATCAACTGGCGGTCAAACTGAAAGTAAACGAATATCGGATTGTTGAGGCAATGCCTTGCGGAAAGCTGCTTGACAATGATGAAACGGTTATTTCGGCCGAAGACGTCAAAACGCTGCGGGCTTTTCACCGGCAGATCAACAGCCGCTCTCCGCGAACCAAAGTATGCGCGTTTAATCAGATAGAGAGTCCGGAACTGTTCGGCTGCGGCGCCGGAACTCAGCATATGTTCATTGACAATGCTGGAGAAGTCTGTCCCTGCGACTTTACGCCTCTCAGTTTCGGTAATGTTGTGCGGGAGCCGCTCGAAACCGTTTGGCTGCGAATGAACGAAGCTTTTATGCTGCCGAGAAGACACTGCTTTATTCAGAAAAACCATCGTCTGATTGCCGAAAAAATCCGTGCCGATAATATGCGGGTGCCGCTTGACGTAAACAGCAGTCTGGAAATCTGCCGACAATGTCCGTTTGATGAAATGCCGGACTATTTCAAAACGGTATATAAGCCGTAATTGCATTCGTTCGACCCCGGCAAAGCCGTTTTTGCCGGGGTCGACTTTTCGCTTTTTACCGAATGTTTTTATCTGTTTCTTCTGTTTTGTTTCCTGCTGTTTCAAACAAAGAAGGAAAATGCGTTTTTATTTTTTCCTCAAGTTCCCTCTTCTTTTTTTCGTCTTTTATTCTGTCATATCTGTAGCTTAAGACGTTCAGAATTCCTTCATTGGTCAAACAGCTGCTACCGTCATTTTTGGTTACACTGTAGCCTTCTGCGGTTAAAAGTTCAACGGCATCATCAAGTGAATGGAAATTTTGTTCTTCCTGCCGTTCTTTTCTTAATTTTGCAAGCTCTTTTTCCTGCCTTTTGTTCAAGGCGGATTTCTGTTCCAGTTCGTTTAATATCTTTTCATATTTTGCAATATGTTTGCCGGCAGAGATGTTTTTCCCCTTAATCAGTTTATCCATTTGTTTTATCAGAGCCCGGCAATTTTCCTTCCACTGTTTTTCGTTAAGCCCCGAAATATTTTCCAGTTTTTCCGAAAATCCGTCTTTGTCAAATTTTTTGGCTTTGGCTGCGGTTAAAAGTGTGTTTCTTACGGTCATGTTATCCACCTCTCTGTAAAATAAAAAAATTATACTACATTCAATAATATTGTAAACCCGGTTCTCAAAGCTTTCGCGAATCTCCCGATTTCTCTCGTCCGGACAAAGATACGCTTATGGCAAAAAAAAGCCCTCACGGATGAGGGCTTTTTTATCTGGGGCGAAAGATGAGACTCGAACTCACGACACCCGGTACCACAAACCGGTACTCTAACCAACTGAGCTACTTTCGCCATTGTCTTGAAAAGACTTTTACAAAATCCGCGGCGGAAAGTCAAGCGAAAAAACAACAAATTTATAAAAAATAAAAGCAACGAACCGTTGTTATCGGTGGAACAGTTTGTCGATATCCTTTAATTTCAATTCGATATAGGTCGGACGACCGTGATTGCACTGGCCGGAATTGGGGGTTTGTTCCATTTCCCGCAGCAAGTGGTTCATTTCCGCCAGGTTGAGGCTGCGCCCTGCCCGTACGGAACCGTGGCAGGCCATAGTGGCGACGATATGGTTCAGTTTTTCCGTCAAAGCGAAATCGCTGCCCCATTCCGCTATCTGTTCGGCCAAATCATGAACCAGCTTTTGTGTGTCGCAGTCTTTGATTAAGGCCGGAATTTCCCGGACAATTACCGCCGAAGGGCCGAACTCTTCCACCGACAATCCCAGCTGGTCAAGATTTTCCGCATTTTCCAGCAGGCGTTGTTTGTCGCAAGCGTCCAATTCGACGATTTCGGGAATCAGCAGCATCTGGGTTGCCGGTTTGCGCCCCTCGTTCAGGGCTTTTTTCATTTTTTCCATCACGATCCGTTCGTGGGCGGCATGCTGATCGATCAAAACGATGCTGTCTTCGGTTTGGGAAATGATATAGGTGTTGTGAAACTGTGCTTTTGCCTGTCCCAAAACGCCGTCAGCATCCGCATAACGGCTGTTGTCGTCTTCTTCCGCACGGACGGAAAACTTTCTTTCCAGTTCCGGCAGCGCCGCCGTGCGCGGGCGGGACGGCAGCGGCGGAAGCGTCCGGCGAAAGGCCGAAGGCGCCGGTTGATGACAGTCGTTTAAAAAGGCCGCTTCCTCTTTGTCGTCGCTCATCAGCAGCGGCGCCGTCAAAGACGCATTTTCCAGGCTGTCCTGCAAAAAACTCGCCAGGTTGGCCGGTGCTGCCGTCTGCCGGCTGCCGGCCGTAAGAGCGTTGCGGATTGCGCTGACCAGCAGGCCGCGAACCGCAGCACCGTCAAAAAAGCGCACTTCGGCCTTGGTCGGATGCACGTTGACGTCCACATAGTCGGGATCAACGTCAAAGAACAAGGCGCATAACGGATAGCGGCCGATTTCCAACACTCCCTGATAAGCGCCTTTAACGGCGCCCAAAAGCAGTTTGTCGCGTACCGGCCGGTTGTTGACAAACAGATACTGAGAAAGAGAGTTGGCCTTGTTGTAAGTCGGCAGACTGACGTAGCCGCTGATGCGGAGATGATCGCGTTCGGCATTAATCAGGAGAGAATTTTCACCGAATTCGCGTCCCATAACGTCGCTCAGGCGTTTCAGACGGGCGTCGAACAATTCTCCCTGACAGGCGTTGAGACTGATCTTTTTCTTTTGTCCGTCGATCAGGTAAAAAGAAATCTGCGGGTTGGCCAAAGCAATCCGGTTGACGATGTCGACGCATTGCGTAACTTCGCCGGCAGCGGTTTTCAAAAATTTGAGCCGGGCCGGCGCGGCATAAAACAAATCGCGCACTTCCACCCGGGTACCGGCAGCGGAGGCTGCGGGAACGGGAGACTGTTTGACTCCGCCGTTGACTTCCATCCGCCAGCCGTTTTCCGCCTGCCGGCTGCGGGACGTGACGGACAACCTGGCAACGGAGGCGATGGAAGGCAGCGCTTCGCCGCGGAAACCGAGATAACCGATGTGGAACAAATCGTCGTCCGGCAGCTTGGACGTTGCATGCCGCTCAACCGCCAGTTCAAGATCTTCCCGCGCCATGCCTTTGCCGTTGTCGGCAACCGCAATCAGCGACTTGCCGCCGTCCACCAGCGTTATTTCAATCGAAGACGCGCCGGCGTCAATGGCGTTTTCAACCAGTTCTTTGACCACCGAGGCGGGACGCTCAATCACTTCGCCGGCGGCAATCTGGTTAACCAGGGTATCGGGCAGGATGCGGATAGCCATTGCTGCCTCTTTTCGTTATTTGCGGATTTTCTTGATCAGACTGATCAGGTTTCGGGTCGAACTGTCATGCAGACCGGAAGCGTGTCCCTGTAACTCGGGCAAAATGCTCAAGGCCATCTGTTTGCCGAGTTCAACTCCCATCTGGTCAAAGGAATCGATGTTCCAGATGACGCCCTCGACAAACACCTTATGCTCGTACATTGCCACCAGCATACCCAAAGTGTAAGGATCTACCTTTTTGATGACGATGGTGTTGGTCGGACGATTGCCGGAGAAGAATTTAAAGCGCTTAAGACGGCTGACTTCGGCCGCGCTTTTGCCTGCTTTTGAAAGCTCTGCCGCCGCTTCGGCAACGGTTTTGCCGCGCATCAGCGCTTCTCCCTGCGCCAAAGCGTTGGCGACCAGAATTTCGTGATGTTCGCCGATTTCGTTATGGGAAATGGCGGGAACGATCAGATCCAGCGGCACGATCCGACTGCCCTGGTGCAAAAGCTGGAAAAACGAATGCTGTACGTCGGTGCCGGCGCCGCCGAACAAAACTGGACCGGTGGCATATTTGACGAACTTGTTGTTTTCGTTCACCGATTTGCCGTTGCTTTCCATATCAAGCTGTTGCAGATAACTCGGCAGATAGCGCAGATCCTGATCGTAGGGAACGACGCAATGGCTGCCGAAACCGAAAAAGTTGTTGTACCAAACGCCGAGCAGTGCCAGAATGACCGGAATATTCCTGTCAAACGACGTATGACGGAAATGCAGATCCATCGCGTTGGCGCCGTCGAGCATTTTCTCAAAGTTTTCCATCCCTACGGCAAGGGCAATCGACAAGCCGACCGCCGACCACATCGAATAGCGGCCACCGACGAAATCCCAGAATTCGAACATGTTGTCGGTGTTGATGCCGAATTTTTCCACTTCTTTCGCGTTGGTGGAAACGGCGACGAAATGTTTGGCAACCGCAAACTCGCCCAAAGCGTCGATCAGCCATTTGCGGCAGGTTTTGGCGTTGGTCAGGGTTTCTATGGTGGTAAAAGTTTTAGAAACGATGACAAACAGGGTCGTTTCCGGATCAACCTGACTTAAAACGTCTTCGCAGGCGGATCCGTCAATGTTGGAAATAAAATAACATTTTATGTCTTTTGCCCAGTATTCTTTCAGTGCGGCGGTGGCCATTACCGGCCCCAGATCGGAGCCGCCGATGCCGATGTTGACGATGCTGGTCAGCTTTTTGCCGGTGGCGCCTTTAAATTCGCCGTAACGGACCGCGTCGGTAAATTTTTTCATTTTTGCCAGCACGGCGTTGATCTCGGGCATTACGTTTTTGCCGTCGACATATACCGGCGTGTTCTGACGATTGCGCAAAGCCGTATGCAAAACCGCCCGGTTTTCGGTAATATTGATTTTTTCGCCGGTAAACATCGCTTCGATTTTGTCGCGCAGCTTTACTTCATCCGCCAGTTCCAGCAGATACTGTAAGGTCTTTTCGTTAAAACGGTTTTTGGAATAGTCCAGATAAAGCGGTCCAAGCTCAACGGCATATTTGGATCCGCGTTTGGCATCAAACGCAAACAGGTTTTTCATTTCAACGTTCTTAAAAAAGCGGTAATGGAGAGCCAGCTTCTTCCAGGCTTTCGTTTTGGTAACGTTTTTTTCCATTTTATATTTCTCCTAGTCTGATTTGAAATTCCCGAGTCCGATGATCTTGAGGTTGTCCGGCGTAAAATAGCGGGCGGCCGCACGGTTGACCTCGTCAAGCGTCACTTCGGAAACATAACGGTTGCGTTCCTGCAGAAAATCAATGCCGAGTTTTTCCTTCTGCATGTAAACAAGCATCTCGGCAATGGCGGAAATGTCGGCAAAACGCAGATTGTAGGAAGCGATCAGATAATTTTTCGCTTCTTCCAGTTCTTCGGCGGAAACGCCTTCGGCGCCCATTTTGTTCCACTCTTCGTTGAATATTTCCATTACCCGGTTAAAATTGCCGGACGTTGAAGAAAAGCCGCCGACAATCATTTCCGTTTTGTCGGAAACGGAAAGCCCGGTATAAACGCCGTAGGTCAGCCCTTCCTTTTCGCGGGCCACAAGATTAAGGCGGGAACTTAAGCCGGAACCGCCGAGAATGTAATTGGCGATATAAAGCGGGTAAAAGTCGTCTGCGTTGCGGCGTGTGCCGACGGCAGCGGCAAAAGCCATACTCTGCGGCAGATTTTCGTCATGAGCGTCAAATCCGCCGGACAACCGCGGCGTAACCGCCGGCGTTTCGTCGGCTGCGCCCCGCTTCGGCAGAGAGCCGAAAACTTCATCCAGAATCCGGCCGGCCTCTTCCGCCGTAATGTCGCCGGCAAGGCCGACGATCAGGTTGGAACGTCCCAAATTGTCGGCAACAAACCGTTTTACCTCCCGCGGCGTAAAGCTTTCAATATCCTCTTTTTTGCCGAGCGGATTGCGGCCGTAAGGATGTGTCCCGAAAAGCGTCCGGTTGGCAATCAGCCCGAGCTGTTGCCCGGGGTCTTCGTTTTGACTCTCCAACCCGGCCAGCATCTGCTTTCTGATCCGCTCAAGGTCGGCTTCGTCCACCCGCGGCTCGGTCAGCGTCTGCCGCAGCATGTCAAAAGCAATCGGCGCAAATTCCTTGGTAGTTAACAGCCGGCCGGAAAAATCGTCGCCGTCGGCGCCGAAACCGAGCGAAATCGCATAGTTTTCCATTTTCTCCTTAAAAGCCTGCGAATCAAGTCCGCCGGCCGCTTCGGAAATGAGCGCGGCAGTCATTTTTGACAACCCCGCCTGCCCTTCCTTTTCGGCAACCGTTCCGGCATGGCTAAAGACAAAACTCAGGCTGACGATGGGGTTGGTCGTATCCGTCAGCAGATAGGCTTTGATTTTATATTGCGGCGAAACCACTTCCGTTACCGGCAGCAAAAACCCCTGCCGCCCGAGTTCGGAGTTTTTGACCAGGGCGTCGGCGTTAAAAGCCGGCCGGGAAAAATAAAAAACACCGGCGGAAACAACGGCGGCAGCGGCCAAAACCGAAAATAAAACGCCCTTTTTATTCATCTTCGCCCTCCCCGTTCAGCGGTTCGACCACACCTTCCGTCATTGCCGAGCCGGTAAAAATCCTGTGCGCCGCCTTTTTTACCGCCGCAGCGTCGACGGCACGGATGTTGTCCGCATAGTTCTCAATGTCTTCCCGCGTCATGCCGACGGTATAAAGAGAGCCGACGATATAAGCGGCATCGTTGGGATTGTCGCGCAGATAGACCAACCCGGCCAGCATTTTGTTTTTGACTTTTTCAACTTTTTCGTCGGTCAGCGAGGCAACAGCATCGTTTACGACCCTGTCCAGCATTTTTTGCAGTTCTTGGGGAGAAACGCCGGCCGCCGGAACCGCCGACAGGCCGAAGGTGCCGTAACTGCGCGAAGCGTAATCGTAAGATGCGGCGGCAGCGAGCGCCAGCTTTCTTTTTACTACCAGTTCCTTATAAAGTTCCGAAGTGTCGCCTTCGCCAAGGTAGGCAGACAATACCATTGCCGCATAAATGCTTTGCGGATCGGTATTGCAGGAATCGACGACATAGCGGCGGACAACCCGCGGCAGCTCTACCCGCGGCAGCTTCATTTTCAACATAATGCGGGTTGTCGGATTGACTGCGGGAAAAGATTTTTTCCCGATTTCATGCCCCGCCGGCACCTTACCGTAATATTTTTCTGCCAGCCGGTAAGCCGTTTGAGGTTCAATGTCGCCGGAAATCACGATAATTGCGTTGTTCGGCACGTAATAACGGCGGTAAATATCCATCACGTCTTCCCTGGTCAGAGACAGGATTTCCTCTTCCGTACCGGTTACCGGCCGCGCGTAAGGATGTGTCTGCCACAAACCGTGCTGCAGGCTTTCGGCAAAAGCCGAAAGCGGCTGATTTTCTACCACCTGCTTGCGTTCCTGATAAACGATGTCACGTTCGGCGGCAAAAGCCTCGTCGGAAAAATCAAGGTTTGCCATACGGTCGGCCTCAAGTGCCATGGCAAGTTCCAGCCGGCTGACGTCCAGGCTTTGATGGTAAGCGGTATAATCAAGCGAAGTAAAGGCGTTGCTGTCGGCGCCGTTTATCTGCATAAGCCGGTTAAATTCAGACCCCGGAACCTTTTCGGTGCCGCGGAACATCAGATGTTCAAGCAGATGCGCCGCACCGCCCTTGCCCGGCTTTTCATCGACCGCCCCTACCCGGTACCACACCATATGTTTGACGATCGGCGCCTTGTGGTTTTCCACCACCAGCAGCCGGGCACCGTTTGAAAGCGTGTATTCGTTAATGTCAAACAGTTTGGCGGAAGCGGAAAAGGCCGATAAAAGGCAGATCAGGCCGAAAGCGACAAATTTTTTCTTCATTGGCGGATTTTACCTACCTGTTTTTGTTTTTTAAGCGTCGTTTTCCGCAGCGGCCGCGGCTTTTTCCAGCGGCACCACCGGTCTTAAATCGTAGTTCGGCGGCAGCAGCAGCTGTTTTTGTTCGGAAACCTTTGAAGCGTCCGGCACCTTGCGCTCAAGCCCCAGGTCTTCCCTGGTGGCGTTACAGGCGCCAAGCATACCGGCCAACAACATCAGACAAACAATCTTCTTCATTTGACTTGCTCCTTATTTTCTTTTTTTTCGGGATAGAACAGACCGTGCAGTATGATGACGGCCGCACCGATGCAGATAAAACTGTCGGCAACGTTAAAGGCCGGCCAATGGTGCACGCCCAGATGAAAGTCCAAAAAGTCGAAAACCGCGCCCAGACGCACCCGGTCGACAAGGTTGCCGAGCGCTCCGCCGATGATCATGCCGAGCCCGATTTGCACGGCACGCACCTTTTCCCTGTACAGCCACCACAACAGCGCCGCCACGATCAACGCCGCCGTCAGACACAGCAGCAGCGTGCCGGTTGCGCCGGAATCGTTGAACATGGAGAAACTGACCCCCGTGTTCCAGGCATAAACGAGGTTGAAAAAAGACGTCAGTTCAATGCCCGGCCGCTCGTTTAAAACGTAGTTCAGCATCACAAATTTCGTCAACTGATCAAAAACAAGCACGGAAGCGGCGATCACCAATCCCAAAATCAAATTCTTCTCCTGCAAAACATATAAAACCGAAATGCATTATAACAATATTTCGGCGAGAAAAAAGCGCTAAATTTAAACTGTACATAAGTTATTAAAACAAGAGCAGCTTTGCCAGACCGAGGAAAATGAAGTAGCCGCCGGAATCGGTACAGGCAATCAAAAACACGCCGGAAGCAATCGCGGGGTCGATTTTCAGCCGGTTGATGGTCAGCGGTATGAGAATGCCGGCCAGACTGGCGACGGTCAGATTGCAGAGCATGGCCAGAGCAATGATGTAACTGATCATTTCCTGCCCGGGGAACCAGATGCGCACCGCTATTCCGATCATTACCGCAAACAGCAGTCCGTTGCAAAGGCCGACCATAAACTCTTTGCCGATCATGCGCAGGGCGTTGCGGGAGTTCAGTTCTTTGGTGGCCAGGGAACGGACGACCACGGCCAGCGTTTGCTGTCCGGTGGTGCCTCCCATGGAGGCGACAATCGGCATCAATACCGCCAAAATCGAAAGCTGGGCAATAATGTCCTGAAACTCGCCGACGACGGAAGCGGCAACAATGGTGGCAAACAGGTTGGTAACCAGCCAGATTGAACGCGATTTAAAAATGCTGAACACCGAGCGGTATACGTCGTTGCTTTCCGCGCCGGTCAAAAGCATCATATCTTCGTTGGTTTCCTCGTGAACGATTTCAACCACGTCATCAATGTTGATAACGCCGATCAGTCGGCCTTTGTTGTCAACCACCATGGCCGACATCCAGCCGTATTCGCGGAACATGTGAGCCACTTCTTCCTGGTCGGTATAAACGTCTACCGGCACGATTTCGCCGTCCATGATGCTGTTAAGCTTTTCGTCCCCCTTGGCGCGCAAAAGCTTGTCGAGGGCAATTTCACCGGTCGGTTTCAAGGTCTTTTCGTCAACGAGAAAAATGGTGTAAAAATCGTCCGGCAGCTCTTCGTTATTCAGAAGATACTGTCTGGCTTCCCGCACCGTCCAGTTGTCGGGAATGCTGACAAAATCCCGCGACATGATACGGCCGGCGGAATCTTCCGGATAGTTCAACGACGATTTCACCTGATATTTCAGTTCCGGATCGAGCCGGCTGATAATATGCTCCTGCTCCTCGTCGTTCATGTTTTCGAGGATTTCGACCGCGTCGTCGGAATCGAGTTCGTTAACGATTTTGACGATCTGGTTTTCGTTTAAGGTTTCGAGCACCTGCTCCTGAACGACTTCGTTCAATTCGGGGAAGACCGCCGGATCAATTTTGTCGCCGAGCAATTTGACCAGTTTCATCCGGTGATGAACGTCCAAAACCTCGATCAGGCGGGCAAGATCGTATTCGTCCAGCCCCTCAATGATTTTTTTGACATGGATGTCATCGTCTTCGTTTAAGCCGATAACGATGGAATTGACAAACTTCGGCCCGAGCCCCAGATAGCAATCTTTGGGTTCGTTCTTTTTCTGCTGATTAAAACGGGAAAGTTTGTTTTTTGAGAAAGGCTGGTGTTTTTTGGTTTTCTTTTTCATCAACAACCTCCTCTTTATGATTCTCACTTATTTTTTATGATTGGTGCGCCTGAGAAGACTTGAACTTCCAAGAGCTAAGCTCATAACGACCTCAACGTTACGCGTTTACCAATTTCGCCACAGGCGCGCAAACATCATAAAGACAGAGCACAAATACCCCGGTTTGAAAAAATAATCAAGCTTTTTTTGAACGGATTGTGCATTTTTCGCAAAAAATCTGCCCCGCCTCTCTTTTAATACCGATAAATCAGTGAAAAATCAGTGCTTTTCAATCACGGCAACGAAAAAGCCGTCGGTGCCTGTCACCAGCGGATTCAGTTCCAGCCACGGCTTTTTCCCGCACGGCCAGGGTTGGGCGGTTTTCTCCCGCCATAAGGCCGGCATGTCAATTGTCGACATGTCGGGATGGCGTTCAAGAAAATGCCGGACAATGCTGCCGTTCTCTTCTTCCAGAACCGAACAGGTAATATAGACAATGCGACCGGAAGGCGCCGTCAAGGCATAGGCTTTTTCCAGAATTTCCGCCTGAATACGGTTGAGTTCCTCCAGCCGCGCCGGCGTCAGACGGAATTTGGCGTCCGGCGCACGCCGCCAGGTACCCGTTCCCGAACACGGCGCGTCGATGATAAAACGGGTATAAACGGGCTTTTCTTCCGCCGACGGCACGATTTTGACATTGCCGATGCAAAGCCTTGCCAGCCGCGGTTTCAGCTGTTCCAGACGCTGCGGGTTAATGTCGTGGGCTTCGATCACTCCCTGCCCTTTGAGCTGCGCCGCCAGCGCCAGCGCCTTGCCTCCGGCACCGCTGCAATAGTCGATTATACGATCCTCCGGCCGTATGCCGCACATCAGCGCCGCCAGTTGAGAAGCTTCGTCCTGAACCTCAATCAAGCCGTCCTGATAAGCCATGCAGTTGTTAAGGTTGATGCGGGTCGGCAGCCTGATGCCGAGCGGCGAATACGGGGTCGGCACTGCTTCAAAACCTTCGTTTTCCAGCAGACGGAGAACTTCTTCCCGGCTGCCGCCCAGTCTGGGCATTCGCATTCGACCGCCGGCGGATATGTCCTCTCTTCCGTCCGCAGCGCGGCCGCCAGTTTCCGTTCGTCGTCGTTAAGCGGCGGCAGGCCGTATTCCCCGCCGGCAAATATCTCCGCCGGGTCTTCGTCCTTAAGATACGCAATCAGCAGCTTCCGCGGATCGGCGCTGCCGGCCTCGAAAGTCAGGCGGCGCCGGCGGCGGATAATATGCCAGATTTTTTCGGCGATAAACCGACGGTCGCCGGAACCGATAAAACGCCTTTCGCGAAAATAGGCGTTGATGATGTTGTCGGCCGGCTGCCGGTCGGCAAACACCGCGGTCATCAGTTCCCAGACCGCCTTATAACGCGCTGCCGTCTTCATTCTTCGTTTCTCCCGTGCCGCCGCGGAAACCGACGGTCACCAGATATTCTTCCGGCGAAGCCTTGCGGCTGGCGTCCGGTTTGCAATGCGACACTTTGAGGAAATTCTTTTTCACTTCCGCCAGAAAACCTGCTTCCGCCCCGCCTTTGAAGACTTTGGCAATAAAAATGCCGCCCTCGGCCAGAACGTCTTTGGCAAAATCATAGGCCAGTTCAACCAGAGCCATGGTGCGCAGGTGATCGGTCTGCTGGTGGCCGATGGTGTTGGCCGCCATGTCGCTCATCACGATGTCCGCCTTTCCGTCTAACAACCGTTTCAGTTTGTCGGCAGCGTCGGCAGCGGTAAAATCCTGCTGTATCAGCACGGCACCGGGAATCGGCTCCGTCGGCAGAATATCCAGCCCCACCACCTGTCCGCTACCTTTGTTGCGCAGCACCGCAATCTGGGTCCAGCCGCCGGGTGCGCAGCCAAGGTCGACAATGGTTTTGCCGCGGCCGAGGAATTTGAATTTTTCATCCAGCTGGATCAGCTTAAACGCCGCGCGGGAACGATAGCCCAGGCGTTTGGCTTCGGCCACGTAAGGGTCGTTCAACTGGCGCTCCAGCCACTGGTTGGAAGATTTTTTGCGGTATTTGGAAGTTTTGACCCGGACGGTCAGACTCCGTTTGCCGCTGACGACTTTCGCCGATTTTGTCTTAGCCATTCTGCAGCTCCATAATGATGCCGTCAACCGCGCTTTTTAAGGAAGCGGTGATTTCCGTTGCCCCCAGATCCTTATAAATACGGGAAAAAATGATGCAGGCCGCATGGAAAATATCTGCCCGGACCGGACCTATATTGGCGTCTTCCGCCATCTGCCGGCAATCCATGGCACAGACTTTCGCCGTCGCCCGTTCAAATTCGTCAACCCCCACTTTCAGTCCGTCGGCCCGCTCGCGATCATATCTTTCCCAGCCGCGGGCAATATGCGTCAGCCGCAGCGGCGTACTGGAGGTAGCGACGAAACAAACATCCCCGCGGTATTTTTCCAGCCCGGCATCGCGGACGAAAGCCCGGCTGTAGGCGGAAATTTCCTCGTCCAGCCGCGCGGCCGCGACCGGATCATATTCTTTCAAGCCGAATTTTTCCGCCGCGTTGCGCGCTCCCCAGGGAACGGAAACGGTATGCAGAATCTCCGGTTCGGCGCTTCTGGTCGCCAGCGTGATTTCGGTCGAACCGCCGCCCAGATCGTAAACGACCACGTACCCGGCCTTTTCGTCTTGTACGTTCAGCAACGCGCCTTTCAAATTGAGCACGGCTTCTTCATAACCGTCGATAATCTTCAGATCAATGCCGGACTGCTGCTTGATTTTTTTGGCAAATTCGGCTCCGTTCTCGGCCGTGCGGCAGGCGGCGGTGGCAATTGCCCGATACTTTTCCACCCCGTATTCGTCCATTGTCATTTTAAAGGTGCAGAAACATTCGATGCCGCGCATGACCGCCTCGTCGGTAAAGCGGTTGCCGGCGCTCATGCCCTCGCCCAGACGGGTGGAAATGGCGTTTTTATAAAGCGTGCGGCCGCTCCTGTCGGCAATCAGCAGCCGGCAGGAGTTGGTGCCGAGGTCAATGGCTGCCAGAGTCGGTTGTTTCATTTTTTTCAGTCCTCTTGTTTTTGCCGCGGCGGAAAAAATGCCGGCGGGGCTTTTTGCGGTTGTGCATCAGATCAAGCAATATGCCTTCGCGGATTCCGCGGTCGGCCACCGTGATTTCCTTTACCGGCCAGAACGAACAGATGGCCTCAATGATGGCGCAGCCGGCAATCGTCAGGTCTGCCTTGAGCGGACCGATGCACGGGTGTTTTTTGCGGCCGTCATCGCCCATCCGGCGGATCTTGCCGATCGCGTGTTTGACGTCGCCGGCGCTGATGACGATGCCGTCAACCGCCGAACGGTTATAGCGTGGCAGGTTCAGCTGAACGGCGCCGAGCACGGTTACCGTGCCGGAAGTGCCGATAATCTGGATTTCCCCGTTTTCGATCGCTTCGCTGATTTTATAGCGTTCCTCAAAAGCTTCCAACAGCTTGTGGGTGCGTTCCATAACCGTATTGTAAGCCAGATTGGTCATGTCTTTGTTGGGAAAGGCTTCCGAAATGGTCACTACTCCGTACGGCAGGGAAACATAGCCTTCGATAAAGGCTTTGCCGCTGTTGGCAAGCCGTGCCAGCGAAATTTCGGTCGAACCGCCACCGATGTCAAAGACGAGCGCCCTTTTGACGCTTTTTTTCAAAAGCGGCAGACAGCCGATTACCGCCAGACGGGATTCTTCCTGCGAGGAAATGATCTCCAGGTTAAGACCTGTCTGGCGCTTGACTTCGCTTAAGAAATCGCGGCAGTTTTTGGCGCGCCGGCAGGCGGCGGTGGCGACAAAGCGCGCCCGATGGATCGGCGCGTATTCGCTGATAATTTCCGAGCATATTTTGAGGGCCTTGATCGTCCGGCGGCTGGCTTCCCTGCTTAGTTCGTTTTCTTTAATGATCCCTTCGCCCAGACGGGTGATGCGGGAAAAAGTTTCTATGATATGAAAAGAAGTCGGCGTCGGGGAAGCTATGACCAAACGGCAGGAGTTGGTGCCCAGATCTATCGCAGCGTAGTTGCGGACGGCGTTTTCATCTTTGCCGCCGCGGCTGAATTTTTTATATTTTTGCATTCTTCATATCAATCAATTCTACCAAATTTTAAATTTTGCTTATTGTGAACGATTTTTGCCGCGAGGACAAGCATTTTTTTGCGTAAAACGTCATTTTCCCGAACGTCCGCGCAAAAGGCGGCGCCGCAACCGCCCCTTCCGAACGGCGACAGTGACGCCGGCGGCAACGGGCATTGGCTTTTTTGAAGAAACGACCGGCGCAAAACGAACGTTTCGTGCGACGGAAAAGCGCCCGCTTCAAAAATCTGATCAACCTAAAAAGATGCCCCTGCCCGGCAAGCTTTTTATAAACTTTCGTCAGCTGACGCAAGCGGCATTAACCGTTTTGAACTGCATTTGACCGGCCAAAAGGCTGCGATCCCGCCTGCCGGCCGGGCAGGAAAGCCGCGCCGGTTCGCTCGCGCAGACGCTCAAACCATAAAAAACGTAACCCACCGACCCGGCGCGCGATTTTCCCGTTACAAAAAACGCCGTCTTGCGACGGCGCCTTTCATCATGGCAAAACTATTCCGGATAAAGCTCTTCGCGGATGATTTTCCGCAGTTCGTCGATAGCCACCAGTTCTTTCTTTTCGTTCCGATAGTGCCAGTACATCCAACCGTTGCAGGCCGGCGCGTTCTGCGCGGCCGCCCCCATCTGGTGAATGGAACCGTTGCCGAAAGTGGAAACCAGGGTTCCGTCGGAGCGAATCAGAGCGGAAACGTCGCCCTTGGCGTCAAACAGCTTGTCGCCGGCCTTAAGCAGTCCGCATTCGATAACCGAACCGAACGGCACCCGCGGCTGGCGTTTTTTGGTCGCATATCCGAGGCAGGCGTCGTTTTTCACCCGGGTCACTTCGGCTATCCGCGCTTCGGCACCCCGGACATACTGCGCATCGCGTTCAATGCCGATAAAATTGCGGCCGATCTTTTTGGCCACGGCACCGGTGGTGCCGGTGCCGAAGAACGGATCCAGCACCGTGTCGCCGACGTTGGTCGAAGACATGATTACGCGGTAAAGCAGCGCTTCCGGCTTCTGGGTCGGATGCAGCTTGCCGCCTTCGTCCGACTTGAGACGTTCCCTGCCGGTGCAAAGCGGCAGCTGCCAGTCGCTGCGCATCTGCACGTCTTCGTTCATCGCTTTCATCGCTTCATAATTGAACGTATATTTCGATTTCGGGGTTTTGGCCGCCCAGATAAGCGTTTCGTGCGCGTTGGTAAAGCGGGTTCCCTTGAAGTTGGGCATCGGGTTGGTTTTGTTCCAAATAATGTCATTTAAAATCCAGAAACCCAGATCCTGCAGCATGCAGCCGACGCGGAAAATATTGTGATAGGAACCGATCACCCAGATGCTGCCGTCGTCCTTCAGAACCCGGCGGGCCGCGCTCATCCAGGCACGCGTATAATCGTCATATTCTTTCATCGAGGCAAAATTGTCCCACTCCTCATAAACGCCGCTGACGTTGGAATTGTCGGGACGGGTCAAAGCCTCCCCCAGCTGGAGATTATACGGCGGATCGGCAAATATCAGGTCGACCGATTTTTCTTCCATCCGGTTCATAATCTTAACGCAATCATCGTTTATGATCGTGTTCAAGATTTTTTTGGTTTCAATGCTCATTGTGCTTCACTTTGGTTGTTGGGCTTAAACAATGAGGGCAGTATGACAAAAAGAAGTTATAAAATTATTAACAAAAACTGATGAAAAAATATTTTTTGGCTAAAAAAGGCAATGCGCTTTCAATTGCCGGAACTTCATTGTTTTTATGTGCCCGGTCTCTTTTTTACGCGGTTGCAAAACAGTCGAAATTTGTCAAAACAACAAACTTTTCGCCAACTTTTCCGCCTCTTTTTTCCGTCGGTTTTCCGCCGCCGGAGAATTTCCGTCCCCGGTATCCGGACACACAAAAAAAAGGCAGCCCGACGAAACGGAACTGCCCAAAAACATGGAAAAGTTTTTTGTAAAGCTACGCGACGGTAAGCCCTGTCAGAAGAGCACTGCGGCCGGCGTTTCTGGCGGCAGCGGCAACTTCTTGCGGAACGGCCGGGAACTTGTGAAGGTAGGCGACGGCGAGCGGCAAGTTGCAAGACTTGAAGAGCTCGGGCAGCACCTCCGGCATCAGGTTATGACACTTGAGATAAGCCGTCTTTTTGCCGATGTTCTTACCTCTGATGATTCCTAACTGTTCTGCGAGACGAGAATTTCCGTTACCGTTGCGAGTTGCTTTTTCTTTACACATATTTGTTTAATTTAAGTTAATAATATTTTCTTCAGGATTTAGATTCTCATATTTTAGACAAAAAGTCAACCCCTAATTTTCATTATTTTGCAAAAATTCGCGGACGGGCCTGTAGCTGCGGCGGTGTTCCGGCGTAACTCCCTGTTTTTTCAGCCCTTCAATATGAGCGGCCGTACCGTAGCCGGCATTTTTCTCAAACCCGTAGCCCGGATATTTTTGCGCCAGCTCTTTCATCAACCGGTCACGATATACCTTGGCAACAACGGAAGCGGCGGCTATCGAAAAGGAACGGGAATCTCCCTTTACGACCGTTTTGCAGGCGCAGGGAAAAGGCTTCGGCGTCCGGTTGCCGTCGACCAGCGCCGCACGGGGACAGACCGGCAGCCTTTCAACCGCCCGGCGCATGGCAAGAAAAGTGGCCTGTAAAATGTTCAGTTCGTCAATTTCCCGGCAGGAGGCTTCGCCGATCCCGATCAAAAGCCTGCCGGCGGCCTGTTCTTCAAGCAAACGGGCGTAAAGTTTTTCGCGTTTGGCCGCCGTCAGTTTTTTTGAATCGTCCAATTCGGCTTTCAAATCTTCCGCCAGACAACGGTTTTTAATCACTACCGCACCGGCAACCACCGGTCCGGCCCAGGGTCCGCGGCCGGCTTCGTCAACCCCGGCCACGTCAAAGTCAAATTCATTTTCAAACGAAAAATCAGGCATAAAAAAGTCTTTCTTCAAGTTTTTGATCATATGACGCCGTCTTTTTTATATACCCGTGCCGGCAAGCTTGTCAAGCAAAGCCGGCAAACAGCTTATTGACAAAATTCTGCGCCGTGATATAACCGGCGGCATATCAGTTAATTATGTTTCATTATTAATTCTTTTTAAAACATGGAAAATTTCATTTTGACAATGGAAAACTGGGGAACCTACCGCCAAACGGACGGCCCTTTGCAAGTTTACAACTATCAGGAACGGCAAATCGAAACGCTGGCAAGCTTCGGCCTTGACGACATTCCGCGCGCCGACGCCCTGCTTTTGTTCGACTCTCATTTCCGCGCTGCCGGATATGCGGCAGAAATCGTCATGCGGCACGAGCAAAAATACGGAAACAAGCCCGAATTTCTGACCTGCGGCGGACATTCAAACAAGGGGGCTTCCGCCAACGACGGAAAAACTCAGGCCGAGTGGTACGAACACATGTTCCTTTCATGGGGATTTGACGAAGAATGGGTCTTAAAAAACCACATCAATTCGCAAAGCACCAGCAACCGAATGAACATCAGGGAAATTCGCCGGATGCTGATTTGTTCGCCCGTGCTGAACAAAATCCGCCGGCCGGACATTCTGGTCGTCACCGGCTGCGGCTATACGCTGCGGGCAGCTCAGGAACTGGGGTTTGCCTTTCCCGACTGCCGGCTGCATTTTTACGAAACGCCGGTCACTCCCGTTGACAAGCGTTATTTTGATTATGAAGCGTTCAACGGAAACGGCATCGGCTGGGGAATTGACACCGTTTTGGCCACCATGCTCCACTGCATGCGTTTTTGGGGAACGGAACGCCTGGCTCTGCCGCCGGAAAAAGCCAAAAAAGCACCGGACGTCAATATGATCAGGCAAATGCTTTTGAACGGTTACGCGCTTTATTATCCCTACCCCGACATGTGGGAATATCTGGACGTCAATTCCCGACAGGGACTGGCGCTCTGCCGTCAACGCCGTTTGGAACTGTTCGGCACCGACGACACGGAATATCCGCGGCGAAAAGGAACGCTTCAGTATATTGAAAAAAGACTGAAAACCCATATCGGACGCCTGATTGACGAAAAGGCCTCCGAATTTGCCGCCAAAGCTCTGCATCCCTCATCTTTCCGTTAAACGAAATTTTTGCAAAACTTAAAGCGCCGCATAAAGCGGCGCTTTTTTGTTGTTGTTTTGTCACGTTTTTAGTGCGCTATCGGCTGCGTCATATCCTGATCTTCGTAGTTGTTTTTAATCACGTCGACAAAACGGCTGCCGGTATTTTTTACGTCGCCGGCATGTTCGACGGCACTGCCGGAAGCCGAAGAAAACGCGCCGATCGCTTTATAATAAACGGTTTTCGGATGAACGCCGAAGCCAAACCATGCAACGGCCAAACCAACGGCAACAAGCCCTGCCAGATAAATCAAAGTTTTCATGTTTTTCTCCCATGTAAGATGTTTCTAACTGTTTTTCATTCTTTTTCTGACACCCAGACGGCGCGGGGCGTCAAAGATCACGGCCGCCTTTCTGACCAGCGTTTCGCTGATGCCGTCTTTGGTCAGAAGAAATCGTTTGGCCGATCTTTTGCGATCAATGTAATATTGAGCCTTTTTAATGATATTTTCCTGAATATAACGATCGGCGGGAATGTCTATTTTTATGTTGCGGCTGAGATTGTGCAGTTCAAATTTCCCGCTGTCGGGATTATATATGTAAAAACTGTACATCAGCGAACGTTGCAGCAGATATTCCCTCCGGTTCTCGTCCTCTCCTTTGGCTATGGAATTCCGCGCCTCGAGAGCCGGCAGCAGGCCGACAAACTTGGGATAATGGCGCTCAAGCTCATGTTCCGTCCAGTATTTGAGTTTTACGTTCAAGACGAATTCCATGTTTTTCAGCAAATTGTCGCGCATTTCCTGCGGACGTTCGGCCAATATCGCAAAACAGGGTTCCTTGGACAGAAGCTCGTTCCAGTTGCCGTTCTGCCAATAGCGGCTCAGACGATAGACGGTGACCGCAAAAGCGGCGCTTCTTTCGTCTTCGACCAGAATATTGTACATGTCCTGGGCAGAAAGCGCCACCGACTTCGGATGCAGACAGCGGTTGTCGATCAGTATCTTGTTGCGAAAATGGTGAAAGGAATGAATGAAAGAGCCGATGTAATCGTTGCGAATTCGACGGATTTCCCGATACGCGGCATACAGGGCGCCGTATTTGATCAGTTCCTTTTCCTTAAACAGTTTGTGCAAAATGTCGTCTAACAATACGTCGTCCGGTTTTTCCTTAAGAAACCACGATTTTTTTCGCTTTACCTTTTCCTTAATAAACGTCTGTTCGATTTTTTTGATGTTTTTCCAGTCGTCCGGCTCAAACACATAACAGTTTTCCACCACCGCGATCGACTTGTTGTCAAAGCGGCTGCGGTAACTCTGCTTGCGTGCGGGCACGATGTCGACCTTGTAGGTGACGCTGCTCCATTTTACAAAATGGGAAAGGGTTTCCCTTTTGATCGAAATGCCGACGCTTTTGAGCATCCGCGGCACCAGCTCTTCGGGGATTTGGAAAGAATCGGTAACCAAACCGGAAACCTCGCGCGGCGCGGCATGGAGAAAACCGTTGGAATAGTTTGCCGGATCGACGACGACGTCATTGTCGAAACTGTCCGAACGGTCGCGGCTGTCTTCAGATTCGATAAAATACATAAGATCCTGAGTGGCATGATAGTCGATTACCTCCTCCAGACGGAAGAAATTTTCCAAGATCCTTTCGTGCAGCCCGTTTTTGGCCGCATATTCCGCACAGCTTTGCCGTGAAATCTTTTTCATTGTCGAATACGCGTTATAACGTGCAAACTCGTCGTACGAAATCTCCGACAGCATACCGAGTATGACATTGTTGACGCGTCCGGTAACAACGAAAAAATTTCCTCCTTTTCCTGCTACCACATCCATCTGGGCTCTCCGGTTACTATTCGTTAAATTGTAATATAAAAACGGTTCGGTTGGCAACAGATTTTTGCCGCGGAAACCGTTTTTAACAAAAGTTTCACATAACTTTGCCGGTTGACTTTTTGTCAATTTTTCGATATATTTTATCAATCGAAAAAAATTATTCTGGCTAATTAAACTTTTAAATTATGAACAACGAAAAAAAGGATTATCAGGCAGCAGTGCTTGTGCACGAATGTTTACGGGCCCGCACGGACTGTTTCGGAAACGACGGCAAAATCGTAAAAACGGCCTATATTGTCTGCATTGACGACGATCCGGATTCCGCAATCCATGCCGTACGCCTTGCCAAACAACACTTTGCCGCCCACGGCTTCTTCCCGAAGATGCTGTGCGTCGGCAACAAAGGGCTTTTGAGCCGCTGGACGCACAAGACGACCGAAGGCGCACACCTTAAGAACGTATGCGTTAAGACGGGTTTTCCCGAGGGAATGGCCGTTGTGCTCGACAAAGGGCGGAATTCCGGCGAAAACATACTGGAGATTCGCGCTTTTTTGACAAAAGAAGGCGATTTGGACAAGCCTGTCCTCTTCTGCTGCACCAAGCGTCTGTCGCTCCGTCTGCAACTGACGCAGCAAAAACAGGCGCCGGAAATCAACGCCCGCTGGTATGTCATCGAAGAATCGCTTGACGAGGCCTGCAAATGGTACAACGGCAAACGTTTCGGCCATTGCACGATGATGTATCACGAGCTGGCTTCCATTCTCAACCGTTGCGAAGCCTATGCCGGCACTTTTCAGGCGCCCGTCCCCTTTCCCGTTCCCCAAGACGTGAAAGAAGCCGCGGCCCGGCTGGAAAAGCGCTACCGGCTGAAACTTCCGCACAAGACTTTCCGTTCTTACATCCAGTTTGTTCTTCTTCTGGCTGAGGTAATGCTGCACCGCAAAAGGATGAAAACGGAACTGGAAAAAAGGATTGAAAGCGAACGGATTTACAACCGGCCGACGGTATGACCCGTTTTTTATCTTTTGCAACCGCCCTTCCCGGGCGGTTGTTTTTGTATTCAGTCTCCGCGCCAGGTGCGTGGTTGAGGATAGCTTACGGCTTTGCGTATAAAAACTCTTTTGCCGGAATGCAATTCCCCGCAATTACAAAAATAAAAAAACAAAGGAGTTTTATCAAACGAACATAAACATGATATCATAACAAACCGGAACCCCAAAATACCGATTGTCTTTGTACGGAAATATGTCGGAAAGCATTCTACGGAAGAAAGCCCCCGGAAAACAGGTTTGATACTAAGAAAATTGTGCGGAATCTGTATATAACTTAAGAAGCCGATTGTCGGTCCTGCTCTTTTTCGCTATCCTGTCGACAGACAAACAACTTTTTTTAAGGAGAGACAATAATGGAATTTGCCGTATTTTTGGCCGTGGTCGTTTTTTTCGTTTTGCTGACCTCGGTCGTCATCGTCCGCCAGGGATATGAATACACGGTCGAAAGCTTCGGCCGTTTCACCCGCACCCTTTCCCCGGGCCTGCACATCATCATCCCGATCGTGGAAAGAGTGGGCGCCAAAATCAACCGCATGGAACAGGTGCTTGACGTTCCCTCTCAGGACGTCATCACCAAAGACAACGCCACCGTCCGGGTTGACGGGGTTTTGTTCTTCCAGATTCAGCAGGCGGCCAACGCGGCTTATCAGGTCAAGGATCTGAACGTGGCCATCTTAAACCTGATCATGACCAACATTCGTACGGTGATCGGCAGCATGGAAATCGACGAACTGCTGTCCCAGCGGGACGCCATCAACCACAAACTGCTGGCCGTCGTCGACGAAGCGACCATTCCCTGGGGGGTTAAGGTCACCCGCGTGGAAATCAAAGACATTACCCCGCCGGCCGACCTGATCAACTCGATGGCCCGGCAGATGAAAGCCGAACGCGACAAACGCGCCAGCGTGCTTGAGGCCGAAGGTATCCGCCAGTCGGAAATCTTAAAAGCCGAAGGCGAGAAACAGGCGGTCATTCTGGCGGCGGAAGCCGACAAGCAGTCGGCCATCCTGGCCGCCGAAGCCAAAAAAGAAGCCGCATTCCGCGAGGCCGAAGCAAGAGAACGTCTGGCCCTGGCGGAAGCCAACGCGGCCAAAATGGTTTCCGACGCCATTGCCGGCGGCAGTCCGCAGTCGCTCAACTATTTCCTCGGACAGAAATATATTGACGCCTTGCAGGGCATTGTCACTTCCCCCAACCAAAAGCTCCTGATGATGCCGATGGATACTGCCAACGTCATGAGTTCAATCGCCGGCATTGCCGAAATTGCCAAAGAAGTCTTGCATGACGAAAACGCCGCCGGCAAAAAGAAATAAAGGAGAAAAACCATGAGTTACATGGAATGGTTCTCTTTGGGGCTGCTGTTGGTGCTGCTTGAACTGTTCGTTCCCGGCGTTTATCTGGTATGGTTCGGGCTGTCGGCGTTTGTCACCGGCGCGCTGACAATCTACCATGACTTTACGGTAATTGAACAATCTCTCGTTTTCGGCCTGATTTCCGTGGTCTTCGCCCTCACCGGCTGGTTCTTTTACGGCCGGATCATGAAACGCAGCAAGGTTTCCGACCGGTATAAGCATTTGAACGATCCGGCCGGGCAGCATATCGGCAAAACCTATCTGCTGGCGGAAGACGTCGTCGACGGACGTTCCAAGGCACTGATCGGCGACAGCGTGTGGATCGTCGAATGCGAAGACGGTCTGAAAAAAGGCGACAAGGTCAAAATCACCGGGGTTGAAAACGGTGTGATCCTGAAAGCCGAAAAAGCCTGACGGTCAGGATACAAGACCCGGAAAAATCCCGGGTCTTGTTTTTTTATATGAGGCCCCGCGTTAGAAGCGTGGCGGCAAAGAGCTTACGGCTTTTTTTCATTTCGCTTTTTGTCGTTTTCTGTTTTTCTTTTTCCTTCTTTTCCGCTTTCCTTTTCTTTCCTTCCGTTCTTCTTTTTCCCGCTCTTTCCGTCTTTCCCGCTTTGCTCTTCTCCCTTTTTCTTTTTCCCTTGTATTTTTTTGCGCCTTGTTCTTTGCGTATAAAAAACTCCTTCGCCATTGTAAGAAAGACGATCCGGAATTGTCCGAATAAAATTTAATGAACACGCATACCACGGCACATACGACATGAAACCCCAAAGTACCATTGCCCCGAAATATCGCAGAAAGGCGCTTTATGGCGGATGTCCAAAGACATTATGCCGACGGAAAGGAATAGGAACTGTTGAGACCGAAGTTTGTCCGAACTATATTCATATGTTATCGGAGATACCGTCCGAATATTCCGCAAACCCGGTTAGGAAAGCTTAAAGGCAAGAGTCGTTGTCGATATATGAGCGGTGAGGAAAGTGCAAGATACAAGATATAAACATGGAGGCCGACAGTTTTGGTGTAAAGAATACCATGTCGACACAACAGGGAAGAATGCTCAAAAAATTTCCGGACATATACGAAATCAACTGCAGGAAGACGCCGAGCAAAGTCTGTTGACAATGGACTTGTATCCGTTTACGGGGGCAAAAACCTTATCAGACCGTCCTATGCCCTTCAGACGTTCGCCGGTACCGTAGGGGGATGCCCGTATACAAAGACCACCGCGTAGAACGCGGGGGTCTTTTTTAGAAAAACTTCGCAAACGGCTGCCGGCGGCAAACCTCAGAAGCGGAAATAAATAAACGGATTATAGGTTGAAGCCGCTACCGCTGCCGAGGACAGCAGAAACAGCACCATCAGCCAGGCATTGAGCAATATATTTGCCGCCCGGCTTCCGTTTCTGGCGGTCAAAATGTTTTTAAATGCCGGAACGGCACAGACAAGCGCCGCGGCAAAGGCTGCAATTTCAACCGTACCGACATAGTAGGAATAATCAAAAGCCAAACGGTGATTTTCAATCATACCGGTCATATTTTTGAGGTATTGAGCGGCATAGGAGAGGCTCTCCGAACGAAACAGAACCCAGCCGACAATGACAACCGCAAGCGCATATACG
>MNTV01000039.1 GCA_001917175.1 Azospirillum sp. 51_20 | reverse complement strand
TCCGTGAAAGGGCGGGGATGAGCGGGCAGAGTGGCTGCCGACGAAAGAAGGGTGCGGGGAAAATACGGGTGTAAGGTGAGGAATGAATTAGGCAAAAAAAGCTCTTTTCGCGGAGGAAAAGAGCTTTAGGGAAAGCGAACACTCATAAAACGGCGTTGAATTTTCCGATCGTCAGCCGTACGAGATCAACTCCGCGGTTGTGAATCGAGAAGATTTTTCCGCAGGGGATGCCTACCGTTTCCAGATAGTACTGGTCATAACTTTTGCGCGCGGCAAGGTAATAGCGTCCCCAGTCGATTTTTGTCGCGAGATTTTCCAGTGCCAGCAGGGTTCCCTGAACGGCGCGGGCATTGCGGGCAACGGCTTGGATTTGTTCTGCCGAGAGCATCTGCCAGTCGCCGGGGCGGGTGCCTTTGGTTTGGTAGGCCGCGGCATAAGCTTCCGCCCGGTCAATGTTGAGCGCTTCCTCTGACTGAAACAGAGAAAACGGAAACGGCGGCAGTTCCGGAGTTTCGACAATGACGGCAATCGGGCTTTTCTCTTCAGCCAGATTGATGCGGGAAACGGTATTGTCCTCATATAAAAGCGGGCAGTCAAACGTTTTTGTCATAAGCAATAATTTGAATTAGTAATAATTTTGAACCGGCAGCATATGACGGTTTTGTTCTTCCGTCAATATAAAAGTATCCGATCGGACTTTATTTTATCTTTGTTTATCCGAAAATTTTCAGCCGTTCGTCCATCGGCAAAAAGCTTTTTTCGTCCGCCGGCCGTTCAATGCTGCCGAACGGCATTTGTGCCAGCAGCTGCCAGTGGCCGGGAAGGTCGAACGCCAGTTTGACCTCGTCATCGATCAGCGGATTGTAGTGCTGAAGCGAGGCGCCGATGTTTTTTTCGGAAAGCGCCAGCCAGATCATATATTGCAGCATGCCGTTTGATTCAAGCGACCATTTGGGAAAGTTTTCGGCGTAAAGCGGAAATTTTTTCTGCAGGCTTTCAACGGTGCTGGCGTCTTCAAAAAAGAGTACCGTTCCGAGGCCGACGCTGAAGGTTTTGATTTTTTCGATTGTGGCCGGCATTTTGTCTTCCGGCACCACTTTGCTCAGTTCGGTTAAAACGATGTCCCACAGTTTGCGGTAATAGTCGCCGTAAAGGATCACTACCCGGGCGGATTGGGAATTAAAAGCGCTGGGGCAGAATTTTAAGGCGTCGGCAATGATCCCGCTGATTTCCGTTTCCGGCAGAATCTGCCGGTTGCCGAGGCTGTAAACGGATCTTCTTTCGGCATACAGGCTGCTTAAATCTTTGTTCATTAAAATTTCTCCTCGTGTTGATGTTGCTGTTAATAATATAGTCTGCCGTGGTGCCGATAAAAGATTTTTCTCATAAAAAAGTCAGCGGGCGGCCCGGCGCATAAGCGCGGTGATGGCGTTGATGTCGTCGGGCTGGCGCGGGTCTTCGCTGACCATGTTGCAGCGCTCAAAACCGCATTTTTGGCAGCGATGGACGATCTGCCAGCCTTTGCCTGAGTTATGGATGATCCCGACCGGTTCCATCAGACCGCCGCATTCGCTGGCGCGGTCGCCGGGGATTATGTCAACATGCAGGGAATAAAGGCAGAACGGACAATGGTTGCGATAGCTGCCTCCGGTCAACGGCAGCACTTCCCGTCCGCAATGACGGCAGACAAAGCCGGTGTTTTCTTCTTTTCTTCCCATGTTACTTTTCCTTTGCGACAAAGACAACGCCTTCTACCGGACGGCCGTTTTCCCGGCGCAGCTCGGTCCTGTGCTCCATAATATCCGAATAGCCGGCTTTTTGCAAAAGCTTTTTGACGTATTCGGGATTGTGGCGGTACCGTCCGCTCGGCGTCAATTCATAATCGTCGGTTCCTGCTGCCGCGGCGACGGAAAAACAAAAATTGCGGGGAAAAACGGCGGGGATGATCCCGTCCAGCCGGCCGACGTAGCCGAAAACGTCGGCGGCAACAACCCAGTCGGCCGGCGGCAGGCGGCGACAGTATTTTTCTATGTCGGCTTCAACCAGCTTGTCGTAAACGCCTTTTTTCCCGGCCTGTTCCAGCATGGCGGAAGAAATGTCGACGCCGGTCAGGCGGTTTTCGTCGTTTTTCAGCGCCTGACCGATCAGACCGGTGCCGCAGCCGAGGTCGATGACTTCGCCTTTGGCGGCGCCCAGCAGCTGTTTGAAAAGCTGCGGCAGCCGGTATTCGATTTTGTTCATGACCGTTTCGTAATTGTCGGCAAACTGGTTGAACAGTTCGCGCGCATAATCGGTGCCTGAACTGCCGTCCGTATGGCCGAATATTTCGTTTAAGCGGCGGGCGAATATGTTTTCGGGCATTTGCCGCAGCCAGTTGGCGGCGATTTTTTTCGCTTTGTCCGCCTCTTTTTCATAAAGCAGCGTCAGCGTTTCCGCGGCGTTTAAGGCATATTCCGCGCGTTCCGGCCGCTTGAGCAGGGCGTTGAAGAACAGGCCGAGCGCTTCTTCATATTCACCAAAGTCTTTTTGGATAATTCCCAGATTGTTGCTGATTTCGGCGCGTTCGGGAGCCAAAATGACGGCCTGCCGGTATTCTTCCAGCGCTTCGTGCAGACGTCCCTGTCGGTAGAACAGGTCGGCAAGGTTGATGCGGGCATCGACGTTGTCGGGGGATATGTCCAGCGCTTTTTTGTACATTTGTTCGGCGGTTTCGGCGTCGGCTTCGGCGTTGGCCAGGTTGATCAGCGCGGTAACGGACCTGGCGTTGAGCCCAAGCGCGCGGCGGAAATATCCGAGTGCTTCCGTCTGCCGTTTCATGTCCAGACAGAGTTCGCCGGCCAGAAGCAGCGCGCTTTCGTCCGCCGACAGCGCACAGGCCCGTTCGGCGGTTGCCAGCGCCTGTTCGTTTTTCCCCTCTTTGCGATACAGCAGGCTTATATAATAAGGAATCAATGCGTCGTCAGGGTACTGCGCCGCCAGTTTTTGCAACGCCGGAATGTCGTTTTCCGCTTTTGCCAGGTTGGCGCGCGGTTCGACGTAAGCGGGGTCGAGCAGTGCGGCCTGATTATATTGTTCACGGGCCCGTTCGGTCTGCCCGAGGCCGGCGTAAAGGTTGCCGAGCGCATTGCGGGCTTCCTTGATGCCCGGCTGCAATTGCAGAGCGCGGAGATAAGCCTTGATCGCCTCGGCCGCTTTGCCGCGCCGTTCTTCCGACCAGGCGAGGTTAAAGTGATATTCCGCCGACTGCGGATTTTGCTCAACGGCCCGGGCAAAAAAAGATACCGCCTGTTCGTGCAGCCCTTTGCTTTGGGCGACCAGTCCCAGCAGGTTGAGCACGACCGGGTGATCGGGGGCCGTTTCCAGAATCTGCCGGTAAAGCCGTTCGGCTTCGTCCAGCCGGCCTTCGTCGTGCAGTTTCAGCGCCTGCCGCAGAATCAGATCGTATGACATCAGGCGTTGCGTCCCAATTCTTTGACCGCCTGCCGGACAACGTCTTCAAACATTTCTTCGGTCAGAACCCCGGTGTTGACGTTATAGCGCGAGGTGTGGTAGGAATCGAGCAGTATCAGGTTGTGGCGGAAAAGTTCGTGCCGAGCGCCGTGGGCGAATTTGAACGCCGATTTCGGGTAGCCGAGAGTGCCGAGCAGCGCGTTGTGCGCCACGCCGCCCAAAGCGAGGACGACTTTAAGGTTTTTCATGGCGGCGATCTCGTCGGCTAAAAAACGCCGGCAGTTGTTGACTTCTTCCGCCACCACTTTGTTTTGCGGCGGCACGCAGCGGACGGCGTTGGTGACCCTGGCGCCGGTCAGTTCAAAACCGTCGTCGGCCCGTTTGCCGTAGCAGCCCGCGGCCAGGCCGTATTTTTTTAAAACCGGATAAAGCAGGTCGCCGGCGTAGTCGTTGGTAAAGGGCCGTCCGGTCTGGTTGGCGCCTTTTAAGCCCGGAGCCATGCCGAGAACCAGGAGAGAAGCCTCGAGCGGGCCGAAAGGACGGACGGGCGCATTGTGAAAAGAAGGAAACTTCTGCCGGTTTTCTTCGCGGAAGGCTGCCAGGCGGGGGCACAGAGCACAATTTTTTTCAGGACATAACATCTTAATTTTCCTATATTATTATATATTTTCTTTCTAATTTAGCACATTTTTTTTGAAATGCACTCTTTAATTTGCGCAAACAATGGCTACATCATCAATCAGTAATATTATGACTGTTATAATATTTACAACAGACTTTTAATGATAGTTAACAAAAACCTATTTATAAATGGAGTTTAGAATATGAAAAAGACATTACTGTTAGCAGGTGTTGCTTGCCTTTTTTCCGTAAGTGCAAATGCAATGGATTTAAGCAGAGAATTCAGACCCTACATCGGTTTGGATTATGTCTATTCGCATGCGGACTACAAAGATATGGTAAGGGAACCGAAGAAGAGCTACAATTCGGGCGCCGTTAACGTCGGTACCTGGATTACGCCTTACGCCAGCTTGGAAGCTTTCTTCCAGCAGTCGGCCAAGACCAAGGCTTATAAAGGAA
The DNA here is from genome assembly GCA_001917175.1 of Azospirillum sp. 51_20. Lineage (GTDB taxonomy): Bacteria > Pseudomonadota > Alphaproteobacteria > RF32 > CAG-239 > JAFUYI01. Next base: position 46,893 of record MNTV01000039.1, on the reverse strand, counting down.
CCGAATATCGCGTAAGAACCGAATTCTACGCTTATGGTTTGGATGCCTACGGTTATCTGCCGATCGGCTGCGACGGTTTCAATCTGCTCGGTTCGCTCGGTCTGGCCAACTATAACATGAAAGCCAAATATCACTACGGCAACGTTGACAAACAGAGAATGGGCTATCGTGCCGGCATCGGCGCCCAGTTTGACTTTACCGAAAACTTTGCCGCCCGCGTGGTCGGACGTTACAGCTACATCGGCGCTAAACATCTGGACAACCTGATGGAAGTTACCGCCGGTATCAGATATACTTTCTAAACAACCGCAACGGTTATCGGACTTTTAAAAAACTCCGGCACGGAAAACGGCCGGAGTTTTTATTAAATTGATTGCAAAATTAAATAATTGTTGCTATTCTCCGGTCAAAAGAATTTATTCGGAAGGATTTGACCATGAGTTTGAAAAAAATTTATTTCGGCATTTTGATTGCGGCGGTTGTCGTCATTGTCGTCAGCATGTTTACCGGCACCAGGTTTATTCCCGTAAGTCTCGGTATTTTGCAGTCCATGATCGTCGACTGGAAAATTTTCGTGCCGGCGCTGGTCTGCGCTTTTGCTTTCAGCAAAGTCAAATATTACTGGCTGACGATGCTCGGTTGCTCTTTTGTGACTTCAATGGTGGTACAGGTCTTCTTTTTCAGCGTCAAGGCCGGGCTTTACATCATTTGTCTGCGCGCTTTTTGCTTCCTGATCGTAGTTTATATCGTCGATTATCTGCGTCTGATCGGCAAGCGCAAGTAGTTTTTAAAAAACTCTTGACCTTTGGGGCTGTTTTGGGTACAAACTAAAACAGCCTCGGTTGTTTTGAAAGAAAGCAGTTGATTGCAACGGTCTTGGCATCGGAGCGAAGCGGAGATCGGCGAGCAAGGCGCGTAGGCGCCGCGGTTGAGCCGCAAACCGTCGTCGGAACGGAGTTCCGAAGGGTATGTTGAAAAATTATTGGAGAGATGGCAGAGCGGTTGATTGCAACGGTCTTGGCATCGGAGTGAAGCGGAGATCGGCGAGCAAGGCGCGTCGGGCGCCGCGGTTGAGCCGCAAACCGTCGTCGGAACGGAGTTCCGAAGGGTATGTTGAAAGGTTGAGCCGCAAACCGTCGTCGGAACGGAGTTCCGAAGGGTATGTTGAAAAATTATTGGAGAGATGGCAGAGCGGTTGATTGCAACGGTCTTGAAAACCGTCGAAGGCGCAAGCCTTTCGCGAGTTCGAATCTCGCTCTCTCCGCCACTTTGAGGGGCTTTGCCCCTCTTTTTTATTCTGACTTTTTCTGCAAGGCGGGGTATGCGGAATCAGGCGTTTTGCGAGGTATGTCAGAATGAATTTGCAAGGCATGCCGGAATGAAAACGAATACGGATTGCGGAACATGGAAACGTTAAAATTAAAAAGCGCCCGTGCGGGGGCGCTTTTTGCGTCGGGATAACGTGAGGTTCCGGCAAGTTAAATTCGTCCGCCCCGTTTGGCAATCTGTCGGGCAATTTGGCCGCCGTCCTGCCTTTGCAGCTTTCCGTTTCGGTCGATGGCAAGTCCGTATTTTTTCATGGCGGCGGGATGGGCCGCCATGAAATTGCGTTCGGCCTGTCCGAGATTTTCTCCTTCACTCAGGCGCCGGTTCAAATCCTGATAGACGAGCTGCTGCATTGCCGTCTGACGAATGCGCAGGGCTTCAATGCTTCTGGCAAAGCTCATGTTTGCGCTGACCGCGGTGCCGCATCTGTAATTGCCGTTGGGCAGTTTTTGCACTTCCGGCAAAAGCCGGTTGGTGTCGAGCGATATACTGCCGTCGATCAGCACTCTGCCGTTTGGAGCGAAAGCATAACGGACGTTTGCATTGTCGGCGGTTGCCCGGTGATATTCCAAATCCTTATATTGGTCTTCCGTCTTTTCCGGATTTTCCCGTTCGGCAAACAGGGCATTTTTGAATTTTAAGGCCTGATCTTTGCTGAAACGGGCGCGTTCCATTACGATCCGCAGGGCTTCAGGAGTAATTTCCATGTCGTCGTTGATGCTGTTGGCATAGGCTTTGACGAAAACCTTCTGCTGTTCTTCGCTTAAATCGGCGCCGACCAGCGCCCGGGCCAGTTCCTTGGAGGAAAAGCGCACGGCCGGTCCCGGTTCTTCCCCTGCGGAATATACTTTTGCAAACGTGCCTTCGCCGTTGTAGTATTTTTCCCAGTAGGCGTCTTCCGCGGATTGCGGGGAATGCAGGATTTCTGTTTTATCCTTTTGAGGATCCCGTTCGGTCGTTTTTTGCGCGGCGGCGTTGAGAGAAGACGATAATCCGGTCAGAAAAACCATTGCGCCGAGTGCGGCGTTTTTCCAACCTTTCGTTTTTTTGTCGGTCATTTTTAGTTTCCTCCGAAATAAACGGTAATTTTCTTTGCATTATAGATCAACACATCTTTTTTGTCAATCATTGTGTTTTGTCCAAAAGGTTCCGGCGGAGTTTTAAAATATCTGCTTTACGAGTGAAAAAAAATAGTATAAAATGTGCCGCAATGTTGATTGAGGAACCAAAATGAACTTGAACAAGCTGAAAATATTCGCTTTTTGCGCGGGAATATGCGTTTTGCTCAGCGGATGCGAAACGGCTTCGCCGGAGGTGACCGATCCGCCGCAGAAACAGGCATCGGCCATCAAAAGCCAGGGCGGAGTGTACAAAGTCGGCAATCCGTATAAAATTCTCGGCCGCTGGTATTATCCTAAAGAGGATTATTCCTATTCGGAAGTGGGCATCGCTTCGTGGTACGGGCCGGATTTTCATGCCAAGCGTACCGCCAACGGCGAAAAATACAACATGCACAGCCTGACGGCCGCCCACCGGACGCTGCCGCTGCCCTCAATCGTCAAAATCACCAACCTTGAAAACGGACGTTCGCTGGTGGTACGGGTCAACGACCGCGGTCCGTACGCGCGCAACCGGATTGTCGACGTTTCCAAAAAGGTGGCGCAGCTGCTCGGCTTTTTGGAGAAGGGAACGGCAAAGGTCAGGGTGGAAGTGTTGGAAAAGGAAAGCAAAAATCTGAAGGCGGCGTTGACGGGAGAAGCCTTGTCGCCGGAAATTTCCGCCGCGCCGACGACAAGGGTCGTTAAAGGCGAGATCGGCGAAGACGTGGCGCCGCTGGCGGCCGCGCCGGCGATTGCGCCGGCGGCACCGTCATCTTACGGTGAATTTGACGACGATGCCAAGACCTCTTTGCCCGACGGTTATTATGTCCAGGCCGGCGCTTTTTCCAATTACGGGGCGGCCGAACGACTGGCGTCGCGGCTTGCGGATTTCGGTTCGCCGCATGTCCTGAAAGCCGAGGTGAACGGCCGCATGTTTTACCGCGTACGGGTCGGGCCGTATGATTATCATGAAGAGGCTCTGGTAACTCAGGCCAAAATCAGAAATTTCGGCATTCCTGCCGCACATGTTGTAGAAAATTAGAGGAATTGCAATGAAGACTTATCCCAAATGGCTGTCTGCCGCCGTTTTAAGTGCAATGCTGGCAAGCCCGGCGGCGGCGCTCGAAACCAAAGCCAAAAACGTGATTTTGATGGATTATGACACCGGCGAATATCTTTTTGCCGAGAACGCTTTCGTTCCGGTGGCGCCGGCCTCGATGAGCAAACTGATGACCGTTTACGTGCTTTTCAGCAAACTGAAAGACGGCACGCTGTCGCTCGAAGACGTTTTTTCCGTCAGCGAAAACGCGTGGCGGACGGGCGGTGCGGCCAGCGGCAGCTCGACCATGTTTCTGCCGATCGGCAGCAAGGTGACGGTTGAAAACCTGATCAAGGGAATCATCATTCAGTCGGGCAACGACGCCTGTATCGTGGCGGCCGAAAACATTGCCGGTTCGGAGGAGGATTTTGCCGAGCTGATGAATGCCAAAGCCAAAGAACTGGGACTGAAAAATTCGCATTTCGTCAATTCGACCGGACTGCCGCATCCGGATCACCGGATGTCGGCGGAAGACCTGGCCAGGCTGGCGCAGGCGCTGATCCGCGACTTTCCCGAATATTATTCCGTCTTTTCGCAGAAAAGCTTTACTTACAACAATATTTTGCAGGGCAACCGCAATCCGTTGCTTTATTCAATGCCCGATGCCGACGGTCTGAAAACCGGACATACGGCGGAAGCGGGATTCTGCCTGACGGCTTCGGTCAAACGCGGCGACCGCCGGCTGATCGGGGTGATGACGGGGCTTAAAAGCAACAAAGAGCGTTCGGAAGAGGCCGAAAAGCTGATGAACTGGGGGTTCCGAGAATTTAACAACTACAAGGTTTTTAAACAGTTTCAGCGAATTGTGTCGGTTCCCGTTTACATGGGAGAGGAAAAGTCGATTGACCTTGCGGTTGATGAGGACGTGATAATGACGATTGCCCGCAGCAAGGCGCGCGACGTCAAGCTGACGGCGGTTTACGAAAAGCCGGTAAAAGCGCCGGTGGCGCAGGGCGACAAGCTCGGCGAAGTGAAAATCGAAATTCCCGGCGGCGAGGTCAAAACGGTGCCGCTTTATGCCGACCACAGCATACGCAAACTCGGTTTCTGGGGACGGATACTGAGCAACGTCAAATATCTTTTGTTCGGGGCCGAGTAAGATGCGCAAAGGGCGTTTCATAACCTTTGAAGGCGGCGAAGGCACCGGCAAGACCACCCAGATCAGACTGCTGACGGATTATTTGCAGGCCCGCGGAATTGACGTGCTGGCCACCAAGGAACCCGGCGGTACGGAAGTGGGAAGCGAACTGCGCAGGATATTGTGTACCGGCGACAAGGACAAGATGGACGCGGTGGCGGAAGCGCTGTTGTATTATGCCGACCGGCGGGTTCATATGCAAAGCAAGGTGTTGCCGGCCTTAAACGAGGGGCGGTGGGTGATCAGCGACCGGTTTGCCGATTCAACCATGGCTTACCAGTATTACGGTTATGACAAGCGGGTGCCGAAAGAAACTCTGGAACAGCTTTATGCGATGACGGTGGGCGATTTTCATCCGGATCTGACGGTCATTCTTGACATTGATCCGCAAAAAGGACTGGCGCGTTCGCTTAAACGCAACGGTTCGGCGGCGGAACAGGAAATTCGCTTTGAGAGCAGGGAATTGGCCTTTCACGAAAATTTGCGCCGCGGGTTCCTTGAGATTGCCGAAAGCGCGCCGCGTTATGCGGTGCTTGACGCCGACAAAAGCGTGGACGAGCTGCACCGGGAAATTGTCAAAATCACGGAAGAAAGGTTAATGCACAAATAATGCCCGACGGTGAACAGATTACTCCTAAAAACAATTTTTTCCTTCTGGGTCAGGAAGAGGCGGAAAAAGCGCTTCTTGGCGCCTATAATTCCAACAAATTGCATAATTCGTGGCTGATTTCCGGGGTTAAGGGAATCGGCAAGGCGACGCTGGCATACCGGTTTGCCCGTTTTCTGCTTGACGAACGGCGGCGGAACTTTTCGCCCGCCTCTTCGCTGGCGACGGATCCGGACAGTCCCGCAAACCGCTTGGTTTCTTCCGGTTCTCATCCCGATTTCAAAGTCATTGAACGCGATTTTATCGAAACCGACCGCAAAAAAGTGTTGAAAGCGATCAAAGACGGCGCGGCGCTTGACGAGAGCGAACTGAAAGGGCTGAAGAAATCGGCTTTTATCCGGATTGACGACGTGCGGGGGATCAACGAATTTCTGGCCAAAAAGTCTTCCGGCGACGGCTGGCGGGCGGTGATCATCGACAGCATTGACGATATGAATCCGGCCAGCGCCAACGCGCTTTTGAAAATTCTGGAAGAACCGCCGGCAAAAAGCATTTTGCTGCTGATCAGCCACAATGTCGGACAGCTGCTGCCGACGATCCGTTCGCGCTGTACCAAACTGGTATTGAAGCCGCTGTCGGACAACGCGGTGGCCAGCCTGCTTCGCCGTTACCGGCCGGAGCTTGACGAAACGGCCGTAAAAGGGATAACGGAAATTGCTTCCGGCAGCATCGGCAAAGCCTTAAATTATGCTGATTGCGGCGCATTGGAGCGTTATCGCGGTCTGAGCGCGATTATCGGCGCCGGCAGCCGTTTTCGTCTGCAGGATCTGCTGGACTGGGTCGACGCCGCGGTCGGGTCGGAGGAAAGCTTTGAGCTGGCTTCGGAACTGGTGTTGAAATATTGTTCCGATCATATCCTTTTTTCCCGCGACATTGAGGAAACCGCCCGCGCGTGGGAAAACGCCGTCCGGGTGCTGCGGCAGACGGACAGTCTGAACATGGACAAGAAAGAAGCGCTGATCAATATTATCGGCAATTTGTGCAAAGTAATGTAACTGTAAGGAAAGAAGATGTTAGTCGACAGCCACTGCCATTTGGATTATAACGATTTTGAAGAGGATATGGATGAAATTATCCTGCGGATGAAGGAAAACGGCATTACCGCGGCACTGAACGCCGGCAACTGCATAGACACTCTGGACGAGCAGTTGAAACTGTCGGAAAAATATCCTTTTGTCTATACCGCGGTCGGGGTTCATCCGCACAACGCCGACGAGTTTCCCGGGGTGTCGGCGGCCGAGCTGGCGGAGAAAAGCAGACACAAGAAAATCGTTGCCATCGGCGAATGCGGCCTGGATTATTACTACGATTACAGCGGGAAGGAAAACCAGCGCAAAGTGTTTGCCGAGCATATCCGGGCCGCGCAGGAAACCGGGCTGCCTCTCATTATCCATACCCGCGACGCCGACGACGATACGATCGGAATGCTTTCGGAATATTATAAAGAAAAGCCTTTTGCCGGAGAGATTCATTGTTTTTCCGGTTCCCGGCGGCTGGCGGAATTTGCCCTCTCAATCGGCTTTTACGTTTCCGCTTCGGGAATTATCACTTTTAACAAAAGCGGCGAACTGCGGGAGATTTTTGCCGATTTGCCGCTTGATCGTTTGCTGGTGGAAACGGATTCCCCGTTTCTGGCGCCGGTGCCGCTCCGCGGTCACCGCAACGAACCGGCCAATGTCCGCTATGTGGCGGAGAAATTGGCACAGGTTAAAGACGTTTCGTTTGAGGAAATCGCCAAAATCACGTCGGAAAACTTTTACCGGCTGTTTCGCAAGGCAAGCGACAAGGGGAGGTATGAATTTTGACGTATAAACTGACGATCCTCGGCAGCGGCGCCGCGCCGGGCGTGCCTTCAATTGCCGGCGGCTGGGGGGCGTGTGATCCCGCCAATGAGAAAAACCGCCGCAGCCGCACGACCTCCTGTCTGGAATACGGCAATACGCGGATTTTGATCGACACTTCTCCCGATCTCCGGTTGCAGCTCTTAAACGGCGGCATCCGCCGGCTGGACGGTATTGTCTATACGCATGCGCATGCCGACCATCTGCACGGCATCGACGAGCTGAGGGAAATCAACCGGGCGGAACAAAAGAGCCTTGATTTTTTTGCCGCCGACGAAACCGTGCGGGAAGTGGAAGAACGTTTTCCTTATCTGCTGGCAACCCGCGGACATGCCAACAACGTCAGCAGCCGGCCGAGTTTGATAGCCAACCGGATCGAACATTACCGGCCGTTTATGATTAATGAGCTGAAAGTGACGCCGATCCGGCTGCTCGGACACAACATGCCGACGACGGGGTATGTTTTTAACGACGGAGAAGTGGTTTATATCGCGGACTATCGGGAGATTGAAGAGGAAGCTTTCTCCCATATCCGGCAGCCGGTAAAGCTGATGGTGGTGCCGTTAACCACGGTTGAGGGCGGCAGATATCATGCCGGTTTTGCAGAAATCATGCGGGATGTTGAGCGGATTAAGCCCGAGCGGGCGGTGATCAACCATATGGCGATCGAATGCGATTATGAGCGGATCCGCCGGATGACGCCGGAAAAAGTCGAACCGGCGTTTGACGGAATGACGCTGTTTTTTTAGTAAGAGGAGAAGAAAATGCTGTGCATATACCATATTGCCGACCATGACGGAAAAGGTTCCGGCGCCGTCGTCAAAAGCGTGTATCCGGAAATCAAGCTGCTGGGACTGAATCATGACATGGAAATTCCCTATGATGAAATCGAACGGCATGAGATGGTGGTGGTCTGCGATTTCGCGCTGCCGGTCGACTATATGTTCGAGTTGAGTAAACGGAAGGATTTTACCTGGATTGACCATCATGCTTCGGTAATCGAGGAATATGAAAAAGCGCTGAAAGCCGGTGCGGAGCCGATCAAGGGGCTGCGCCGGACCGGCACCGCGGCGATCGAACTGTCGTGGGAATACTATTATCCCGGCCGGCCGGTGCCGCTCGGCGTCAGTCTGCTGGCCAAACATGACATTTTTGATCTGAGCGATCCGCGGGTGCAGCCGTTTGAATATGCCATGCAGTCGCTCGGACAGAACCGGCCGGACGATCCTGTATGGACGGAGTTGTTTGCCGGCCGGCTCGATACGGAAAAAATGATCGGGGAAGGGGAACGTATCCTGGCCTGGATCAACGCGCGCAATTATCATCTGGTGCGCAGCATGGCTTTTGAAGCCGAAATCGACGGGTTGAAATGCATTTGCTCAAACATGCCGCAGGGGCGTTCGTCTTTTTTCGACACGCTGGACGGTATCAAAGACTATGACGTGATGATCAATTTTTACATGAACAAAAAACGCCGTTGGAACCTTTCTTTTTATTCCGCGAAAAAAGAGGTGGACGTTTCCAAAATTGCGGCCCGTTTCGGCGGCGGCGGCCATAAAGGAGCCGCGGGAGCTTCCTCGTTGACGGAGCTGCCGGACTTTATCGTCAAAGCCGTGCAGTAGTCCTTCTTTTTGCTTGAATTTTATCCGTATACCGTTTAGCTTAAAAGTCAGAGGATTAATCATAGGGGAAGGCCATGTTTTTCTTTAAGAAGCGCAAAGACGACGAACTGCGTTCGCCCAGCGGCTTAGGAGCCGTTTTACATAAGACGGTGATGTTTGTCACTTATCCGTTTCGCAAGCCCGTTTATCTGGCTCTGCTGCTGGTTTTTGTTCTGGCTGCCGTTGCGGCCGTGCCGCTTTACTACGGGGCCGAACCGCAGGAAGTGCATACTTGGTACCTGGATAAAATCCGTAAGGTTAAAAATGCGGACTTTTCCAAAGTTTCCGACAAGTTTTCCAAGCTGATCGACAACATCCCCGCGCTGGCGCCGACGCCGGACAAGGGGACCGACCGTCTGGTGGAAGTGGCGCCGAGTCAAAGGGAAATTCGCCGGCAGATGTTCAAAGCAGCGTCCGGCGCCCGGCCGCAGCGGGTAGACATTCTGGCGGAAGAAGCCGATGACGTGGTTGCGCTGACGCCGCCGGCGCCGCAGATACCGGTTGAGGAAGAAAAACAGCCTTCCGTGCCGGCTGCCGCGGACGAAAGGTTGTCGGCCGGAGAAGACGCTTTGTTTGAAAGCAAACCGGTGATTGTTAAAAAAGTTTCCGAAGCCGAAGGCGACGTTTTGCGTTATCTGGACGAACCGGAAGAAATTTCGGGCGAAGCCAGGGTTTACAACGCCAACGAAATGGAAGTGGGCGGTACCTACGTGTTCCTTTACGGCGTTTATTCCAACCCGCGCAGCGCAAGAGGCGTTAAGGCGGCCGTATTTTTGCGCGACGCGTTGAAAGGCGAAACCGTTAAGTGTCGGATTTTGGCTTATACGGCGGATAATGTCGCGACCGGAGAATGTTTTGCCGGCGGAATCAGCATTAACAAAATTCTGGTTGACCGCGGTTTTTCCGACCGCGTGACTCTGCAATAGGGAAAGCCGGCGTTATGTGGCAGGTTGTCCTGATGATCAACGGTTATTTTATCAGCATTTTGGGCGCTGCCATGCTGATTGCCGCCGGTTATGACATTTACGACACTTCCGCTTCCTGGTCGCCGTTTCTAAGCTCGGCTCTTTTTTGCCTTTTTATCGGGCTTTCGCTGTTTCTTTCCAACCGGGCGCCGGTGGAGAATATCAGCGTCCGCCAGGGATATTTGCTGACGACAACCAGCTGGATCGCGATTTCGCTGTTGTCCGCCGTTCCGTTCATGCTTTACGGAAGCACCGACAATTTTCACGATGCCTTGTTTGAAGCCGTGTCGGGGTTGTCGACGACGGGTGCGACGATTTTGACCGACATAGAGGCGCAGCCGAAGGCGATTTTGTTGTGGCGGTCGATGCTGACGGCCATGGGCGGCGCCGGCATCGTTATGTTTGCGGTGGCTTTGCTGCCTTTTCTCGGAATCGGCGGCATGCAGATGTTTCAGCGGGAAAATTCGGATTTTAACGACAAGTTTATGCCGAAGTTCCATTATATCGCCAAACGCATTTTCTGGGTCTATTTCTTTTTGTGCGGTTTGTGCGCAATATGTTTGTACTGGGCCGGAATGAACTGGTTTGATGCGATCAATCATGCCATGTCCACCATTTCGACGGCCGGTTTTTCGACCAAAAACAAATCCGTTTTGTTTTATGACAATTTGAATATAGAAGTTGTCATTTCCGTATTTATGGTCGTCGGCGCGCTGCCGATGACGTTTTACATTGTGCTGCTGCAAAACAAATTCCGCCAGTCGCTGCGTACGGAACAGGTGGTCAGTTTTTTGAAAGTGCTGTTCGTTTATATTGTCGGCAGTTCGCTGTGGCTGGTTTACAAAGACGTTTACGGCGATTTTGGGACGGCGCTGCGTTACGCTTCGTTTAACATCATTTCAATCGTGACCACGACCGGTCTGACGTCTGTCAATTATCTTGAATGGGGGGCGCTGTTCCAGACCCTGTTCATCATTTTTGCGTTAACCGGCGGCTGCACAGGGTCTACTTCGGGATCGGTCAAAATATTCCGCTGGCAGGTGGTTTGGGCTTATCTTCGCCAGTCGCTGGTTACGGCGGTCGATCCCAACCGGGTGGTGCCGGTCAAAGTAAAACAGTACACCATTGCTCCGGCAGCGGTTTCGTCGGTATTGGTATTGATTGTTGCCTTTTTTGCAACGATTACGGTTTCGACGGTGTTGCTGGCTTTTATTGATATTGATTTTGCTACGGCGTTCAGCGCTTCGGTAACCTGTATAACCAACTCCGGCCCGGGGGTAGTGGCGTCGATCGGACCGGACGGCAATTTCGGCTGGATGCCGGGAGCGGCAAAAGATATACTGAGCGCAACCATGCTGCTCGGACGTTTGGAAGTTTTAACCGTTCTGGTGGTTTTTACCAGAAATTTCTGGAGGAAATAATATGTTCAGCCAAAACGCATATGTCAAAGGGACAATGACAAAAGACGAGGAAATCAAGGTTGAGGCCAAATATCACTGGATAAAATGGCTGTGGTTTTATTTTATGTTTGCCACGCTCGGTGTGGTTGCGCTGGTATCTTTTTCGCTTGCTTTCACCTCTTATCTCGACAAACAGACGGATATGGCCGCGGCGCTTTTGATTATGGCCTGTGTTCTCGGCATTTATCCCTTTCTTTTGTATTTGTCGCTTCATCTGACGGAGATGGTCTGCACCAACCGGCGGGTGGTGTACAAAACCGGCATCATTTCGATCAAAACGGAAGAAATCAAGGTGGAACGGATCGAATCCATCCAGGTCAAACAAACCTTTTGGGGACGGGTGTTTGGTTACGGCAATATTCTTTTTTCCGGAACCGGCAGCGCAAAGGTGGAATTTTTTGACGTGGACAATCCGCTGCAGGTTAAAGCGCGGATCGAGGAGGCGGTAGACGAAAGCAACCGCGACCGCGAGCGCGATCCGTCGCCGAAAGAAACAAACGACTGAATTGTCGAAAAAAGTTCGATTGTAAAAAATCCCTCCGCAAGGAGGGATTTTTTGTATCGGCAGACTTGCCGAAAACTCTGAGTTTATTGGAGGCGGAATGCTGCTTGGGCTGAATGCTTTAGTGTCGGAACAGCGCCTTTATGCCTTTGATCATGGTCAGACCGCAAGGTTTATAGCTGTTTTTGAAGCCCCGGTTTACGGAAAGACGTCCGTTAAGAAAAAAGTTTTCATGCCTCTTCTTTGCGGCGGATCATGCCGAGGACGACGTCGGCGGCGTTTTCGCTGGGCTTTTGTCTGCCGAGACCGAGGATGGTCCGCACTTTCTCAAAACCTTCCTTTTGGTAGCGGTAGAAGCTGTCCTGTTCCAGGAAACGGTTGATATAAAGAACGATGTTGGCGGCAACGCAGCGTTCCTGCAAAAGTTCGGGAACAATCTCCCGGCCGAGCAGGATGTTTGACAGGTTGACGAACTGGATATGCAAAAAGTGTTTGACAAGGGCTGCCGTCAGCGGGGCAACCTTGTAACCGATCACATGCGGAACGTCGGCAATGGCCAGTTCCAACGCCACCGTTCCCGAAGCGGCAATGGCCGCGGTTGATGCGCTCATAGCGTTGTGACGGTCTTCTTCTCCTTCCACTACCAAAACGGGGAGTGCAGCGTTTGCAAGCATGGCTTTTACCCTTTGGGCCACGGTTTTAACCGTCGGAATGACAAAGAACAATTCGGGGTGCTGTTGTTTGAGAATTTGTGCCGCTTGCAAAAATACCGGCAGCAGGCGCGATACTTCGTTGTGGCGTGATCCCGGCAGCAGACAGATGATCTTTTGTCCGTCTTCAATGTCGTATTTGCGGCGGAAAGTTTCCCCGTCGCCGTTGACGACCGGGCTTTCGATTACCGGGTGGCCGACAAAGTCGGTTGCCAGACCGTAAGGGGTAAAATATTTCGGTTCTTGCGGCAGCAGGGTAAGCAGGCGGTCAACATATTTGTGCATGGTTCTTGCCCGTTTTTTCTTCCATGCCCATACCTGCGGCGCCACATAGTGAATCTGGGGAATTCCCGTTTTTAAGGCGCGCAGCTTTTTTTGTACCCGGCTGCTGAAACTCCAGCTGTCGATGGAGATGACGACGTCGGGGCGAACGCGCATAATGTCGTCGACCGTTTGGCGAATTCTTTTTAATACCCGCGGAATGCTCGGAATGACTTCGCACAGTCCCATGATCGCCAGTTCGGAAATGTCAAACAGCGACTTCATTCCTTCTTTTTCCATGGTGTCGCCGCCGATGCCGAAAAATTCGACCCGGTTTTCGGTCTTTTTTTTCAACGCGCGCATCAGACGGGCGCCGAGGGCGTCGCCGGAAGGTTCGCCGGCGATCAGGTAAATTTTCAGATTATTGTTCAAGGTAGTCTCCCGGTTCGATTCCGATCACAAACAGGCCGGCCCTGTCGGCAGCTTTGATAACTTCCGCCTCATCGACGATGAGCGTGTTGCCGGCGTGAACGGCCAGTCCGTTTAAGCCGCTGGCTTTGGCGTTTTCCACCGTACGGGCGCCGATCGTCGGCAGGTCTATCCGCATGTCCTGCCGGGGCTTGCGCAGTTTGACCAAAACGCCGCCGCTGCCTTTTCGCTTATAGCCGCCGCAGCGTTTGATCAGTTCGTCGGTGCCTTCAATGGCTTCGACGCCCAGCACCAGCCCCTGTTGAACAACCACCGACTGGCCGATGTCCAGTTTTCCGAGTTCAAACGCCGTTTGCACGCCGCGCCGGATGTCGATGAGGTCTTCTTTGCCGGGTTTGACTTTTCCGAGCACGCCGGATTTGACCAAAATGTTGCTCATTACTTCGTGGATGCCGACAACCCGCATGTTTTCGCTTTCAATTTCTTTGATCAGGGCACGGAGAATGCCGTCATCACCCAGCGCTTTGGCCCCGATTTTGGCAAAAAAGGCGGTGGTTCGCATGTCGGGGATCAGTTCTTTGAAGCTGGGACGGCGGATGGTGCCGATCATCACCACTTCTTCCACCTTTTCGTCGCGGAAGCGTTTGAAGCCGCTGCCGGCCTGGCCGATGCGGATCCACATATGCGGAACGTTTTCGGTAAAAAGGGCAGGATCGGCGTTGCCTTCAACGGCAATAACAAAGAAGTCGCGGCCGGTTTTCCGGCAATGTTCAATCAAACTCCGGGGAAGCGTTCCTCCCCCGGCGATGATTCCCAGCTTTTTGTTTTTGGCTTCCATCAGGCTTCCGCCGTCATGATATTGCGGCGGCCTTTTAAGGCGTCGTCGATAAATTCGACCATCTCCATGATCAGGGCGTCGTCTTTGTATTTTTCGTGTGCTTTGGCCAGACGGCTTTCAAAATTGCCTTCGGCGGATTTGAAAATATACATGTAAGCGCGGGTCATGGCTTTGACTTCCTCGGGGGCGAAACCGCTGCGTTTCAGGCCGATCAGGTTCAGGCCGCGCAGTTTGCCGCGGTCACCGGTAACGATACCGAACGGAATGACGTCGCGGGCAACGCCCGACATGCCGCCGACCATGGCTTTGCGGCCGATGCGGCAGAACTGGTGAACGGCGCAGTTGCCGCCCAAAATGGCGCCGTCGCCGACGCGGACATGGCCGCCGATGACCGCGTTATTGGTCATGATGACGTTGTTGCCGACGACGCAGTCATGCGCAACGTGGCAATTGACCATGAACATGCCGTTGTCGCCGACGGTGGTGGTAAAGTGTTCTTTCGGCGTGCCGCACTGCATGGTGACGTTTTCGCGGATAATGTTGTTTTTGCCAATGACGAGTTTCGCTTCCGGCTGAAATTCGTTGCCGTGATCCTGCGGACCGCCGCCCAGGACCGCGCCCGGAAAGACGATGGTGCCGTCGCCGATGGTGGTGTCGTTCATAATCGTGACATGAGCGATCAGTTGAACGTTTTCGCCGATTTTTGCTTTTGAACCGATGACGCAAAAAGGTCCGATTTTGGCGCTGGCGGCAATCTGGGCACCGTCTTCGATCACGGCGGTAGGATGAATATTGCTCATAAGTTTATGTCCTTACAGTTAAAGTTGTTTATATATTTTAGCTGTAGCTTACAAAGATGCGGTTGTAAAGTAAAAACACAAAACTTTACCGAATGTTTCAGCCGGGCCGGCGGCCGAAATGGACATTTCCCGGTAAAACGGCTGCAAAACTTGCGGTTTGAACATGATCAAAGGCATAAAGCGGCGTCGTTTCGATGCTAAAACGTTTAGCCCCAAAGTAAACTCGGGATTTTCGGCAAGGCGCGTAATAAAAAAACAGAAACGCCGGGCAGGGCGTTCCTGTTTTTTTGCCGTTAGTTTTCCGTTCAGCCGACGACTTTTTGATTTAAGAGTCTGAGCATTCTGTCATAAGCTCTCATTTTTCCGATTTTGAAGTCGGACTGGTCGTCTTTGTCGCCGCGGATCAGGTTCTGACGGTCACAGAGTTCGTTCTGCAGTTTTTTCAGTTTGTCCGCGGGAATATTGTCAGCCATTTGATCCGTGATTTCCATCAGGGTACGGATTTCGGCACTGTACTTGTTACGCATGCTTGCACGGGTAACGATTACGATAATGACAACAATGGCAATGGCCAACAGAAAAAATAAAATTAAGTAAGGCATGATCTTAATAATTAAATTAAACATTAGTTATCAGCGTTTAATTTGGCATATTTTTTGTCCAAAGTCAAGGGGATTCAAAAAAAACTCCCCGGATAATCCGGGGAGTTTTTTATTATAAACCTTATAGAAAACCCCGAATTTACCCGGGAATATCTGTTTTTCGTTTTGTTTCAGTAAATCGGAAACTTTTCGCACAAAGTGATGACTTTCTGCCTGGTTTCCGCAATCGTCTTTTCGGCGTTTCCGTCGGCCAGAGCGTCAATGATGTCGCCGATCCAGTTGCCGATCAGCGTAAATTCTTTTTCCTTAAAGCCGCGGGTGGTGCCGGCCGGGGTGCCGACACGGATGCCGGACGTTATTTTGGGCGGCTGAGGATCAAACGGAATGGCGTTTTTGTTGCAAGTGATGTTGGCTTCTTCCAGCTTTTGCGCCACGACGTCGCCGGTCAGGCCTTTGGGGCGCAGGTCGACCAGCAGCAGATGGGTGTCGGTGCCGCCGGATACGAGGTCAAGGCCGCGTTCTTTTAAAACTTCGCCCAGAACTTTTGCATTTTTAATTACCTGAGCGGCGTAGGTTTTGAACTCGGTGCTCAAGTCTTCCTTAAAGCAGACGGCTTTGGCGGCGATAATGTGTTCCAGCGGGCCGCCCTGAGTGCCGGGGAAGATTGCCGAATTGATTTTTTTCGCCAATTCCTCGCTGTTGGTCAGAATCATTCCGCCGCGGGGGCCGCGCAGGGTTTTGTGGGTGGTGGTGGTGACAACGTCGGCGCAGTCAAGCGGGTTGGGATGGCAGCCGCCGGCAACCAGACCGGCAAAATGCGCCATGTCGACCATCAGATAAGCTCCCGTTTTATCGGCAATCTTGCGGAAACGGGAAAAGTCTATCTGCCGCGGGTAGGCGGAACCGCCGGCGATGATCAGTTTGGGCTGATGTTCTTCGGCCAGCCGTTCGACTTCGTCATAATCAATCAGACCGTCTTCTTTGCGTACGCCGTATTGTACGGCGTTCAGCCATTTGCCGGAAACGGAAACTTTGGAGCCGTGAGTCAGATGCCCGCCGGCGTCGAGCGACATGCCGAGAATGGTGTCACCGGGTTGAAGCAGGGCAACGTAAACGGCGGTGTTGGCCTGTGAACCGGAATGAGGCTGAACGTTGGCAAATTTGGCGTTAAACAGCTGTTTGGCGCGTTCGATCGCCAGTTCTTCCACCTGGTCGACAAAGGTACATCCGCCGTAATAGCGCCGGCCGGGGTAGCCTTCTGCATATTTGTTGGTCAGAATCGAACCCTGCGCCTCAAGGACGGCTCTGGAGACTATGTTTTCCGAAGCGATCAGTTCAATCTGCTGCTGCTGGCGCGTCAGTTCCCGATTGACGGCTGCGAAAATTTCCGGGTCTTCGGCAGATAAGTTTTTGGTGAAATCCATAATTATTTTCCCTCCTCAATTTTTTCGATTCGGCGGATGTGGCGGCCGCCTTCAAATTCGTTTTGATTAAAAATGTCGATCCGGCGGATGACGTCTTGCGTTTTCATGGTGCGGCCGCCGAAAACGATTACGTTGGCGTTGTTGTGTTTTTTTGCCATTTCGGCGACAAAATCGTCATAAAGGAGAGCGGCTCTGATACCATGGTAGCGGTTGGCGGCAATGGAAATGCCGATTCCCGTTCCGCAGATGAGAATCCCCATGTCCGCTTTTTTCAAGAGAATCGTTTCCGCCATTTTTTTGGCGGCGTCGGGATAGTCGCAGGAATCAGAATTGTAGGTGCCGAGATCCTGCAAAACGGTTCCTTTTTCGGCATAATAAGCGATAAGTTCCTGTTTTAGTTCAAAACCTCCGTGGTCGGAAGCAATGGCGATTTTCATGATTTTGCTCTCCCTGAATGTTGATCCGGGGAGATGATAGAACAAGCAAAAGAAAAAAAAAGCATTTTTTTGAGATTTATGCAAAAAAAGTTATTGACGACGGCAAAAAAACTTGTATATATAGTTTCCATTGAATGTGCGACGGTATTGTGGCCGGTTGGCAGAGTGGTTATGCAGAGGACTGCAAATCCTTCTATATCGGTTCGATTCCGGTACCGGCCTCCACAGCATATTATTCCGGCTTAGCTCAGCGGTAGAGCAATCGGCTGTTAACCGATTGGTCGTTGGTTCGAATCCGACAGCCGGAGCCAACTGTAAAGCCTTGCGGTTTCCGCAAGGCTTTTTCTTGTATAAATGTTTCCAAACCGGCAATTAAAGGTCTGTGGTTTGCACATGGCCAAAGGCATGGCTTGGTCGTTCCGAATTAGTCATAGATTTAGGAAACAGGGAAGAATTTATATATTGATTTTACTTGTTCTCGATATTGGCTGAGATATTGTAGTTGCCGAAGCCGAAGTCGTTTTCGGGATTGTTTTGCCGGAATCCGGTGCCCGGCTGCGGGTAGTCTTGTCGGGCAAAGCCTTGTCGGTTTAAGATATCCGCCAGTTGGTTTTCTCTCTCCTGACGGGCAAATTGATATTCCGGTTCGTCACGGGTGGAAAATCCGCTGTGGTCGATGCCGTAAGCATCAATTTTTTCTCCGTCGGAAACACCGCCGAAAGGGGTGGTATATTTCTTAAAAAAATCCATTTTTCTTATCCTTTATCAAACAAAGCGTTTAAAACAAAAAAAGAGCCATACTCCGTATGACTCTTTCGACATAAAAAAATGACGGAAACAGGTGCTTATACTGTTTCCATCATAAAAATTTTTATATCACGTTTTGCCGCCTTTGTCTACAACTATTCCGCAATTAGAATGCCTGTTTATAATTTTTAATTGAATTGATATTGATTTGTTAAAAAACTCCCCGATTTGAGGCGGGGAGTTTTGAATGTTTATTTTTTATTGGGTTTGACGTAGGCCAGAGCTGCGTGTTCTTCGCAGTAAGTCTGTCCGATGCGGACTTTTTTGCCGCAAAAGTGAAAGTTTTCATCCTTCGGATCGCCGATCGGCCAGCGGCAGGTGTGGTTGTCAAGGTCTGTCAGTTTGACGTCGCCGGCAATGTTTTTCCGAACGACTGCCGGTTTTTCGGCAACAGGCTGAGGAGCGGCGGCAGGTTTTTCTTCCCGCGGTTCGGTTTTCTTTTCGGTTTTGGCTTTGACGGCTGCCGGTTTGGTTTCGGCGGTTGCGGCAACTGCCGCATTTTCCTGTTCCTCGTCTTTTTTCTTGATCGGAGAGGGACGGGCGTCGAGCTGCAGGCGGTGAACTTTGCCGACAATGGAGTTTTTGGAAACGCCCAGACGTTTTCCGATTTCCCCTGTCGTCAGTCCCTGTTTCCACATGATTTTAAGGTCTTCAACCATTTTTTCCGTCCAGGCCATAGCCGCACCTCCCATAAAAAAGTTAACATATGCCGCAAATAGTAAATCAATATTTTTGCCGAGTCTAGCATTTTCTTGTCAGAAGTTCTTTATTAATTGAAATATAAGTTGTAAGATAAATAATCGTAAAAATTACGGGAACAAAGATGAAGACGAAAATTTTGTGCTTATTCGCGGCGTTGTCCGTGTTTTCGGCGGCAGCGACGGCGGAAGCCGTTTCTCCGGCCGATTATGCCGACCGTTTCAAAGTGGACATGAACGAGCGGATTCCGCCGATTGAGGAATTGCGCAAAATGTTTGCGCCGAAACCGGTTTATGACCGCAAGTTTGACTATTTCTGGAACATCGGCACGGTTTTTGACAAAGGATTTGCCAAGACCATCCGGCAGTACGGCACCCGGCAGACGCGGTTAAAATGGCCGGGCGAGGACATAATGCTGGAGCAGTTGAAAAACACGCCGAAAGAATATTACCAGTATATCGGCCCCTATCTGCACACCATTCCCGGAATTTCGGAAAAAATCCTTAACTATCCGGGCATTAAGGAAACGAAAAACCAGTTTCCGAAACGCATTGCCCCGCAGCTTGCGGATATCGAAAACCTGGAATTTATGTCCCCGGCGCTTTATTTTGCGCTTAATCCCGATTTGTGGGAGGAAAGCAACCTGAGCCGGGAGCAGGTGAAATTCAGGACGCTGCCGCAGGTCAACCGTTACGACACGAGTTTTATTAACAAGGTGATGGAAACGGTGCCGCCGGAAGATTATGCTCCCGGCGCCAAGCCGAAAGAACCGCTTGAGAGCCGCCTGCGCACAATTTCGCCCGACGCCTCGTCGCCGCTGACGGGCAGGGACGTTCAGGCGGTGGCCCGCAGTCTGGAGGCGCTGGCGGATTACGGCGCCGACCTCAACAATCAGGCCAAGATCATTGAGGCGGGCGCGCTGCTTGATGCCTGGGAAAATTCGCAGGGACGGGGAACGATGCTGCCCAACTTAAAAGACCTGGTTCATCCCTGTCAGCGGCTGGTGCAAAAGATCAAAATGCAGGGAATGGAAGGCGAATTTGCCAAAATTGTCGCCGGGGAAGGGTTTAATCCGGAAGAATGGGCCTATACCTGCGACAAGACGATTAAGGCCTACCGGGTGCTGAGGATGAGCTCGCCGGAACTGCTGACGCTGCTTTTGTACAAACGCAACATATACGAAAATCAGCTTAACCTTTATTCCGACAAGACGGCGCCGAACATTGCGGTGACGATGCAGGGGATTATTGAAATGTACAAAGCGCCGGTCAATGACATGATGGAAGTCAAGAAAAATCAGAAGGCGCTGAAAAAGGCTTTTGAAAAAATCGGTTACCGAATCGTCTTTCAGCCGGTTTATATAAAATAATATTTTGCAAAAACAATATGTTATCGAAAAGAAAAACAGATTTTTATTGCATTTGCGGCGCAATGCGTTTATAGTCGTCCTCAAATTTGGTTTCAATCTAACTGAAAAAAGGTGAAAAAATGGCAAGAGTTACAGTCGAAGACTGCATTGACAAGATCCCCAACCGTTATGAACTGCTGATGGTCGCGACCCAGCGCGCGAAGGACATTTCCTCCGGCGCCCCGATCATGGTTTCCCGCGACAACGACAAAAACCCGGTTATCGCCCTGCGCGAAATTGCCGAGGAAAAGGTCAACATCGAAGACCTGCAGAAGTCTCTGGTCATGGGATTGCAGAAATATGTCGAAGTTGAAGAACCGGAAGAAGAGGAAATGGAAATCCAGGCAGCCGAAAAAGAACTGGCCGAACTGGATGAGCCGTTCTCCGGTTTTTTGATTGACAACGAAGTGTCCGATTCCATGCAGGTTCACGGCGTGGACGACGACAACCTCGACCTTGACTCCGAAGACGCCGCCGACGGCGACATTGATGTTGATCTGGACGGCGACGACGAGCTCGGCTTCGATGAAGGCGGCGAGATGGGCGACGACGGCTTGGACGACTTTGACGAAGAATAAAAACAGTTGATGATGCGGGCCGATGTTACGACAGTATGAATTAGTCGATTTGGTAAAATCTTACGATCCGGACGCCGACGAGGACGCGCTCAACCGTGCTTACGTTTTTGCCATGAAAAAGCACGGGGCGCAGCTTCGGGCATCCGGCGACCCGTATTATTCGCATCCGGTCGAAGTGGCCGGTATTCTGACCAAGTTTAAACTGGACTGCGCTTCGGTGATCGCCGGGCTTTTGCATGATACGGTGGAGGACACCGACACCACGGTGGAAGAGGTGCGTCAGCTGTTCGGCGACCAGGTGGCCTCGCTGGTGGACGGTTTGACCAAACTGGCGATGATCGAACAAAAGTCCACTTATACCAAACAGGCGGAAAATTTCCGCAAGCTGCTGCTGGCGATGTCGGAAGACATCAGGGTGCTTCTGATCAAACTGGCAGACCGGCTGCACAACATGCGGACGCTGCATTTTCTGGCACCGGAAAAGCGTACCCGGATTGCCCGCGAAACGCTTGACATTTACGCTCCGCTGGCCGAACGCATCGGCATGCAGGAAGTGAAAAGCGAACTGGAGGAACTGGCCTTTTGCGAGCTCTACAAGGAGGCTCACGACTCCATCATCGCCCGTTTGAACTTCCTGCGCGAGCAGGGCAGCAATCTGGTGCCGAAGATTATTGAGGCGCTGAAAAAAGACATGGAAGACAACGGCGTCAAATGTCAGGTGACGGGGCGGGAAAAAACGCCTTATTCCATCTGGCGCAAAATGCAGCAGAAAAACGCCTCTTTCGAGCAGTTGTCGGACATTATGGCGTTCCGTATCTGCGTTGACGACATTGCCACCTGTTATCAGGCGCTGGGTATTATCCACAGCAAATACCATATGGTGCCCCGCCGTTTCAAGGACTATATTTCAACTCCGAAACCAAACGGTTACCAGTCGATTCATACCGGTGTCATCGGGCCGGAAAACACCCGGATTGAGGTGCAGATACGCACTTTTGAAATGCACGAAATCGCGGAAAAAGGCATTGCCGCCCACTGGGCCTACAAACAGGGGCAAAAGGCGGAAGGCAAAAATTTCCGCTGGATCCGCGAGCTGCTGGAGATTTTGGAACGGGCTTCCAACCCGGAGGAGTTTCTTGAGAATACCAAGCTTGAGATGTACAACGATCAGGTGTTCTGCTTTACTCCGAAGGGCGATCTGATCGGGTTGCCGGTCAATTCGACGCCGGTCGACTTTGCCTACGCCGTCCATTCTTCGGTCGGCGATACCTGTGTCGGCGCCAAAATCAACGGCGAAATCCGTCCTTTGCGGACGGTGCTGCAAAACGGCGATCAGGTGGAGATTCTGACCTCAAAAGCTCAGCATCCGTCGACGGAGTGGGAACGCTTCGTGGTTACCGGCAAGGCCAAAGCCGCCATCCGCCGTTATGTGCGCTCTTCCAAACGGGATCAGTTTATCGTTCTCGGACAGGAAATTCTTGAAAAAATGTTTAAGAACGAAGGACTGGAGTTTTCGGAAAAGGGGCTGCTGGCGGTGATGCCCAATTTTGAGGCGGAATCGATCAACGACATTTATGCCAA
The DNA here is from genome assembly GCA_001917175.1 of Azospirillum sp. 51_20. Lineage (GTDB taxonomy): Bacteria > Pseudomonadota > Alphaproteobacteria > RF32 > CAG-239 > JAFUYI01. Next base: position 24,560 of record MNTV01000039.1, on the reverse strand, counting down.
AGTGGGCGAGGGACTGATCAGCGGCTGGGACGTGATGAAAGCGGTTTATCCGGCCTATAAGCAGTCCAAGCTGGAAAAGGTGGTTAAGGCGATCAAGGTTCCTTCGTTCCGCAAAATTAAAAAGAAAAATGCCGAACCTCTGAAAATTGAAGGGCTGATTCCGGGGATGGCGATGCATTTCGCCGGCTGCTGCCATCCGCTGCCGGGCGACAGAATCGTCGGCATCGTCACGACCGGCAAAGGGGTGGCGGTTCACCGCGCGGACTGCAAGGCGCTGGAACGTTTTGCCGGCGAACCCGAACGCTGGCTGGACATTGCCTGGGGCGAGGGCGCCGAAAACCAGAGCCATACCGGACGGCTGAAGCTGATGCTTAGCAATGAACCGGGCAGCCTGGGCGAAATTTCCAACATCATGGCGCGCAACAACGCCAACATTTCAAACTTAAACATTGTTTACCGCACGGTCAGCTATTTCGAAATCATGGTTGACGTGGAAGTTAAAAACCTGGACCATCTGAACTTGATAATCGCCGATCTGAAGTCTTCAAAAGCGGTCAGCTATGTTGCCCGGTCGGCCTGAACAGGGGAGAAACGATTTGTTTTTGCGCAAAAGACGGCCGGCGGCGGACGCTCAGATCCAAAGCCGGCGGCGGACGACGGGCTGGCGGCGTTACGAAAAGCGCATGCTGGCCCGGCTCAGCCGGCTGGGCGGAACGCCGTATTCGATTGCCGCCGGTGTCGCCTGCGGGGTGGCCGTTTCCTTTACGCCGTTTGTCGGTCTTCATTTCGTGCTGGCAGTGGCTACCGCGTGGCTGGTGCGGGGCAACGTGCTGGCCGGCATGCTCGGCACCGCCGCCGGCAATCCGTGGACTTTCCCGTTCATCTGGGTTTCCGTGCTTTATACCGGGCGTTTTCTGCTGGGCGAACACGGCCGCGGCGGCATAGAATTTACAAAAGTGTTTGAGAAGGCGATGCACGCGCTGATCACTTTTGACTTTTCTTCGTTCGGGCGAGACGTGTGGCCGGTGGTTTGGCCGATGACGGTCGGCTGCATTCCTTTTTACGTTGCCGCCTGGGGAATCACTTATTATACGGTGAAGAAGTCTTTGGAAAAGATCGGCCGTTTTAAAAAGAGCCGGAACGAAGAGGCGGGCAGGGTATAATGATTATCGGACTGGGAAGCGACATTTGCAACATCCGGCGCGTCGAAAAGGCGTATGAGCGTTTCGGCGGGCGTTTTCTTGCCCGTTGTTTCGGGGCGGAAGAACGGCGGGAGCTGGACGCGATCGGCGGCGACAAGGCGCGTTTTACCGCGTCGCTGGCCAAGCGGTTTGCCGCCAAGGAGGCATTTGTCAAAGCCCTCGGCACCGGTTTTGCCCACGGCATTTCCTGGGCGGAAATCGAGGTGGTGCATCTGCCCGGCGGCCGGCCGGCGTTTAGAGTTTCGGGGCAGGCGGAAGCGGTTTTGAGGAAAATTATTCCCGCCTCGCGGCTGTGGCTGAGTTTGAGCGACGACTATCCGCTGGCACAGGCCGTGGTAATTATTGAAAGTTGTTAGCTTTTTGTTGCGAAAATAAAAATAAAGGTTAGTATGGCAGAAAAAACAACCGGGAGAAGGAGTAAAATGGAAAAAGAAGAAAATATGTCGGAAACCGTCAAAACGATTATTTACGCGATCGTGATCGCGGTTTTGATCAGGAGCTTTTTGTTTGAGCCGTTCAAAATTCCGTCCGGTTCAATGTATCCGAATCTTTATGTCGGCGATTTTCTGTTCGTTTCCAAATATACTTACGGCTATTCCCGGCACTCTTTCCCCTTCAGCTTTCCGCCTTTTGAAGGGCGTATCTGGAGCAGCGAACCCAAGCAGGGTGACGTGGTGGTGTTCAAGTTTCCGAAAGACAACCGCACCGATTTTATCAAGCGAATCATAGGCATGCCCGGCGACAGGATCAAACTGGAAAACGGCCGCCTTTTTGTCAATGGAAAAATGCTGGAGCGGGTTGAGGGCGAGAACTTTGTGCTGCGCAATCCTTTCGGTCACGCCGAGCGTTATCACCAGTATACGGAAACGCTGCCCAACGGGGTAAAACACAGCATTCTGGAAATTTCCGACGAAGAGAGGGAAGACAATTTTGAAGAGGTAACGGTGCCCGAGGGCAGTCTGTTTGTCATGGGCGACAACCGCGACCGTTCCGACGACAGCCGGGTCAGCGTCGGTTTCGTGCCGATGGAAAACCTGGTCGGCAAGGCGCGCTTTCTGTTTTTCTCCTACGATCCGAACGAAGGGGCCTGGTACAAGCCCTGGACCTGGGCGAAAAAAATCAGATGGAGCCGTCTGTTCAGCAAAATCAACTGAGCTTATATAAACGGCGGAAAGCAATTGCCGGAGAATTGTCATGAAAGAACTGGAAAAAAATCTGCAATATCATTTCAACAATCAGCATCTGCTGCATCAGGCGCTGACGCATACCAGCAAAACCGGAAAACTGTCGGAAAATTATGAACGTCTGGAGTTTCTGGGCGACCGTGTTCTCGGCGTGGCGGTGGCGGAAATGGTCTACCGGGTGTTTCCGGCCGAGCCGGAGGGCAGCCTGTCGCAGCGTTTTATGGCGCTCGTCTGCAAGGAAACGGTGGCGGAAATGGCCCTGAAGCTGGGACTGGACCGTTACATCATGGCCGAAAGCGTCGACGTACACCATAACGACAACGTCTTGTGCGACGTCTGCGAGGCAGTGATCGGTGCGATGTATCTGGACGGCGGCTGTCAGACCGCGATTGATTTCGTGCAGGAACGCTGGCGCCCGCTGGTCGATACTCATACCCGGCCGCCGAAAGATGCCAAAACCCTGTTGCAGGAAGCCGCGCACGAAAAGGGTCTGCCGGCGCCGCGGTATGTGGAGATCGGCCGCGAAGGCGCCGAACACAATCCGGTTTTTCACATGCAGGTGGAAATAGACGGCACGGAGGCGCAAACGGGAAGCGGCCGCAACAAAAAAATGGCCGAACAGAACGCGGCGGAAAAAATGCTGGCGTTTTTGGGAGTAAAACATGGAAAATAACGAACAAAAGCCGACCCGCTGCGGTTTTGTCAGCCTGATCGGCGCGCCGAATGCCGGCAAATCGACGATTACCAACGATTTTGTCGGTTCCAAAGTGTCTATCGTGTCGCCCAAGGCGCAGACGACGCGTACTCTGGTCAAGGGTATCGGCATTTTTGACAATACGCAGATTATCTTTTTGGATACGCCGGGCATTTTCAAGCCCAAGCGGCGGTTTGACCGGTCAATGGTGGCATCGGCTTGGAGCGGCGCCTCGGACGGCGACATTCTGGTACTGGTGGTTGACGCCAGACGCGGTTTTGACGCGGAAACCCGGGCGATCGTCGACGAGCTGAACAAACAGGGGCGCGAAGCGGTGCTGGTTCTGAACAAGACCGATTTGGTAACCGGAGAAAAACTGCTGCCGCTGGCGGCGGAGCTTAACGCCACCGGAAAATTTGCCGAAACTTTTATGGTTTCCGCCGCAACCGGGGAAGGCTTGCGGGACTTTTATCAATATCTGGCGGATCATTTGCCGGAATCGCCCTGGTATTATCCCGAAGACCATATGTCGGATCTGCCGCTGAGGCTGCTGGCGGCCGAAGTGGTGCGGGAAAAGCTGTTTTTGTATCTGCAGGACGAATTGCCGTATTCGCTGACGGTGGAACCCGAATTGTGGGAACGCCGGTCCGACAATTCCGTGAGGGCGGAAATGACGATTTATGTCGAGCGCGAAGGGCAGAAGAAAATCATTGTCGGCAGGGGCGGCGAGATGATTAAAAAGGTGGGACAGACGGCCCGGCTGGAACTCGAGGAAATGCTTGAAGACCGCATTCACCTGTTCTTGTTCGTGAAAGTGCGGGAGAACTGGAGCGAAGATCCCGCCCGTTATCAGGACTGGGGGCTGGTTTACAACGTATAGACGGCAACGGGGGAAAAACGGTAAAATTACCGTAGCATAATTTATATTATTAGCTTGAGTATTGGCTGATAATCTTATATCAAGTCAGTATAATTGAAAAACTGAAAATTTTTAGAGAGACTTACGGAAGCAAATCTGTTATGAAAGAATCCGGCATTTGGGAGAAGTTTTTTTCGGTTAAAATTTCTCCCCTGAAAACTCATAAAATTGTGAGCATCTGCGGTCTGAAGCTGAAGTTTCGCTGCGACGGAAACCGCAAGGCCCTTGAGAAGCTGCGTGCCACTATCCGCGAAAACAGCGTGCTGATCGTAGAAACAAACACCTGTCATTATGAAGTTATTCCCGGTTATGCCAAATATTTCAGCGAGTTGGGCTATAACGTTGACGTGGCGGTTTATGACGGCGGTCAGCTTGACTTTTTGTGCGAAGCGGTGCCGACGGTGAGGGTGTTCACGCTCGGCGAAAAGGACATGGACAAGCTGCTCGGCGCCGCTCCCATCCGCGCCTATCATTATATTTTGTTCAGTTCCGCCATCAAATATGTCGACGGGGTGGAGGTCAATTCTCCGAAAATGCCGCTTGTGACCAGCTATTACCATAACATTGCCGCCGACCAAAAGAAGATGATTTTCGTCCAGCATCATATGGAACGGCAGGGAATCAACCGCAACCAGATTGCTCTGGCCGATCTGCACAACCGTTATTCCGACAATTTTTACATGGTCAATCCACATTATTTCGGCAATGTGAAGATTACGCCGAAAAACGACGGAGTGACCGACTTTATCGTTGTCGGCGGAATTTCTCCCCGCCGCAAAAATTATGAGCTGCTGCTTTCTACCGTACGACGGCTGGCCGCGAGCGGAAAAAAATTCAAGGTTACGCTGGTCGGTTCGGGGGATAATCTGGTTTTTGACGAGGAAATTGCGCCGTATTTTGACATGCGCGGCCGCCTTTCCTACAAGGAAATGTTCACGGCCATGGAAGAAGCCGATTTCTTCCTGTGTCTGCTGGATCCGGAAAACCCGGCGCACGAACGTTACATTTCGACCGGCACCAGCGGCAGCTTCCAGTTGATTTACGGTTTTGCAAAACCGTGCCTGATTCAGAAAAAGTTTGCCGACGCCTATGCTTTTGACAACGGCAATTCCCTGGTCTACGGCACTAACGGCGAGTTGGCGGAAACGATGTTGAAAGCCGTCGACATGCCTGCCGCCGAGTACGGGGAAATACAGGCGCGGCTGATGCTGAAGGCGGAAGACATCCGCCGCCGTTCGCTGGAAAATCTGAAAAAGGTTTTGCGGTCGATAGACGGCGATATATAATTTTCTGCGGAGGCGATATGACGGAAAAAAAAGAAGAAAAAGGCGAAAAACCGGCCGTCGGCCGGCAGCGGGCGGTGATTTTGAATTTCTGGTGGTCGCTGAATTACGGGGCGATTTTGACCGCTTATGCCCTGCAGCGGGAACTGGAGAAACTGGGCGTTGACAATCGGTTGGTGAATTTTTTGCACGAGTGGTGCCGCGAACCTTTTAAAAACAGTTTTTCCGAGAAATTTGCCGAACGTTATCTGAAAGTGACGCCGCCGTTTGAATCGGTTGCGGATTTGGTTGAACTTAACCGGACGGCAGACGTGTTTATCGTCGGTTCCGACCAGGTTTTTCGTTTGTCTTACAACGTCGGGTACGAATTTTACTATTATCTGCCGTTTGTTGACGCCGACAAGAAGAAAATTGCCTGCGCGGCCAGTTTCGGTGCTTCCGAGCTGGAAGGAACGATTGCCGACAGGGAACTGGTCCGTTGTTATCTTTCGGGTTTTGATGCCGTTTCCGTGCGCGAAACCGACGGGCTCAGGTTGTGCGGGGAGGAACTGCGGCGGTCGGATGCGGCTTTGATCCTTGATCCTGTGTTCTGGCCGGCGCCCGGGGAATGGGAAACTTTGATCCGAAATGCCGACGACGGGGAAAAGGATTTCGGACTGACATATGTTCTGGATCAAAACAAAGAAACGGACGCCGTCGCCGCGGCGGCGGAACACCGGTTTGCCGTCGGCAAAGTCATAGACATGGGCAATGCGCAGAAAGACGGGGAAATTACCCTTTCTCCGGAACAATGGCTGTATAACATCAAAAACTGCCGCTATATGGTGACGGATTCTTTTCACGGTGCCTGTTTTGCCATTATTTTCAACAAGCCGTTTATTTGTGTGGCCAACCGGGAACGCGGTATCAGCCGGTTTGAAAGTCTGTTTGACATGCTCGGCCTTTCTTCCCGTCTGGTGAAGAACGGCGAAACCCTCGACGGCCGTGCCGATCTTTTTGAAACGATTGATTATGCGGCGGTCAACCAAAAGCTGGCGGCGGAAGTTGCGCGGTCGCGCCGCTGGATGGCGGAAGCTTTGCAAAAACCGAAGGCGCCGCAGAGTTTTGAAAGTGAAATGACGGCTTTTATGATGCAGCGTCTGAGCCTTGCCGGCTGCCGGATCCGCAGTCTGGAAGAGAGAACGGAGGAGATGGGGCGGATGATGATCAAAGCCGGTCTGCTCCGGCCTTACCGGGTGCGTTATTGGCGCAACAGGCTGCTGGCGGCGCTGACTTTCGGAAAAATGCGGAAGAAATACAAAGCTAAAAGTAAAGAATGCCGGCAGAAAATCGACTGCCTGAAAAAAGTTTTGAAAGGCGGAAAATAAACTTTCTCCGGCCGACGAATCGTTTCGGCATTCAAATGCCCGGTCCGGAAGCTGCGAACGCTCAGTTCCGAGGATAGGGGCGGCTCCAAAAGACGAGAGGCAAGTCTGCCGGATCGGTCGAATGCTCGTTTCCGTTTATTTATGTAAAAATTTGAATCGTAAACGCGCCGCGGCCGGGTCGGAGAGCGCCGGAGATGCCGTGCTGCCGAAAGAAAAATGCGGCGCGTCAGGCAAAGAATGCGGGGCAAAAAAACGGTTGCTTGAGAAAATGCCGCAAGGTGCCGGAGCGTTTCGTCGCGGGTGTCGGGGTTGCAGGAAAACGGATGCGCTGAACCGGGAAGGGCGGTCGTTGTCATGCCGCCGAAGGAAAAATGCGGCGTGTCAGGTAAAGAGTGCGGGCAAAAAAACGGTTGCTTGAGAAAATGCCGCAAGGTGCCGGAGCGTTTCGTCGCGGGTGTCGGGGTTGCGGGAAAACGAATGCGCAGGGCCGGAGAGCGCCGGAGGCGTTTCTTCTGACAGAAAAAACCGGATTTGCCGGGGTCGAACGCTTTCGCGTCGGGACAACACCGCCCCGTGTCTTTGACTATGGTCAAATACATTGACTGCCAAGGATGAAATCAATGCAGGCAACACTGCCTCACGCCTTCGCCTTTGATCATGGTCAAGCTGTCAGGTTTGCAGCTGTTCCAATCTCCCGGTTTGCCGGGAGAAAACTGCGCCGGATTTAGGTCCGCCGTTTATTCCTTTTTCCAGTTGTTTAAGATCCAGGAAGACGAGTTGGCCTTATTTTCGCCGCCGATGCCGAATTCGAGCGAAACGTTGCAGTTTTTGCAGACTTCCGTTTCCGGGATGTTGTCGCGGGTACGATCGCCGCCGTTGGCAAAGATCAGTTCGGCGTCGGGAAACTGTTCGCGCACCAGACGGATGCCGTCGCCGGCGGAATTGTCGTCGTCATTGAAGGCCAGTACCTTGGTTACGTTTTTCAGGTTTTCGCAAATGGTTTTGCGGGTATGGAAATTCATAAAGTTTTTGCCTTTTTTGCGGCACAGCCACTCGTCGGAATTAAGCAGCAGAATGACACCGTCGCTGCGGCATGCAGCTTCGTTGATCATGGCGATGTGTCCTTCGTGAATGGGGTCGAAGCCGCCGCTGACAATGTAATATTTCATGAAAAAACTCACGATACGGTTGATTTTCATTTTCATCATATATGTTTTGACGTCTTCGTCAACGGATTTTTCGCGTTTTTGACCGTTGCCGGCACCGCAATTTTTTCTGTCCGGGTTTGAAAATTCATCTTTTGGTAAAATATTACATGGTATGTTTACGGCAAAAGTTTTGACGGGAAAGGTTAAATGGCAAACAAAATACCGACCGCGCTGGTTTCCGATTTTGACGGTACCATCAGCGATGATGATTTTTTCAATTATGTCAGCCGCCGCTGGCTGGGCGAAAAAGCGCTGGATCCCTGGCGGGAATATACGGAGGGAAAAAAGACTCATTTTGAGGCGTTACGGGAAATTTTTGCTTCTCTCCGGGTTGAGCAGCCGGCGTTTGACGACTTTATTCGTGAAATCAAGATTGATCCGGGCTTTTTTACGGTTGCCGACTATTGCCGCCGGCGGGACATTCCTGTTTACGTCTGCTCGGCCGGCTGCGACTATTACATCGATAAGCTGGCGGGAAAGGAGATGGCCGACTGCCGGGTGAGGCTGGTGGCCAATCACGGGGTCTACAGTCCCGAAACCGGACTGGTAATGACGCCGCCGCCCGAAAACAGTCCCTTTTACGATCCGAACACCGGCATCAGCAAGGCGGCCGTGGTGGCTTATCTGCAACAGCGCGGCTACCGTGTCGTTTACTGCGGCGACGGAATGCCGGACGTGGCTGCGGCGGCGATCGCCGACGTCGTGTTTGCCCGAAAAATGCTGTTGCTGCAATGCCGGCAGCTGAATATTCCGGCGGAAGAGCTGACAGATTTTAATCAGGTGTATCGCTTTCTGAAAGGAGAAAAGCAATGAAAAAGTCTTCCCCTTACGTTATGACCAGCCGTCAGATCAACATTCCCTATCTGCTCAAAATCGGGGAAGGGAAAATCGCCAAAATCGGCAAATATTTGTTTGATAAGGATATGACGGGAATTGCCCTGTTCTGGGGCGAAGGCATGGAAAAAATGCTCGGCGGCCGGCTGAAACGCGGACTTGACGAGCATGGCATCGAAATTCTGTCGGAAGACACCGTTTCTTCGATTGCGGTGGAAGACATTACCGCGGCGGCTTTTTCTCTGCCGGCCGGTGTCAAAGCGGTGGTCGGCGTCGGCGGCGGCAAAGTGCTCGATTTTGCCAAATACACCTCATATTTGCTGCGGCTGCCCTATATCAGCGTGCCGACTTCAATGTCAAACGACGGCTTTTGTTCGCCCACTTCGTCGTTAACGGCCGGCGGCGCGCGCAAGACCGTCAAGTCGGCCATTCCTTACGGAGTGGTGATTGATCTCGACGTAATAGCCGGTTGTCCGAAGAGTTTCCTTTATTCCGGCGTCGGCGACATGATTGCGAAAGTGAGCGCGCTGTGGGACTGGAAAGCTGCGTTTAACCGCGGATATGAGCGTTTTAACGACTTTGCCTCGATGATGTCTTACAATTCGCTGGATCTGTTGTTTCTTCGCCATAGCAGCGATCCGGCATCGCCGCGTTTTCAGCGCAGTCTGGCAACCTCGCTGCTCTACAGCGGCATTGCCATGGAAATTGCCGGCACCTCACGTCCGGCCAGCGGGTCGGAACATCTGATTTCGCACGCTCTGGACGAACTGGCTCAAAAGCCGAAAATGCACGGGCTGCAAGTGGGAACGGCAGCGTATCTCTGCGCCATGCTGCAGGAAAATCCGGAAACGGGCGGCGTTCGTGACATTTTGACAGCCACCGGTTTTTTTGATTTTGTGGCGGCAGATCCTTTTGACAAAACGGAATTTATCAAGGCGATTGAGCTGGCACCGACGATCAAGGACGATTATTATACCGTTCTTTCCGAGCCGGAGAGTTTGGGCCGGGCGGTCCGTCTGCTGGAAGAAGACGAAATTTTGCGGCGGCTGGTCAAATGACGATCTGCCAGGGGCGTTCCGGCGTTTTGAAGGTGCCGGACAAAAGCGCGGCCATGTAGGCGGTGACGGTCTTGTTGTCAAATTCCCGGTAAAAGGCTTCGTATCCTTTGCGGGCGGCTTTCATGCGGGCGTCGGCATTGTTTTTGTAAAAGGCCAGTTTGTCGTAAAACTCCTCTTCGCTGCCGTAAAAGGCGGCGCCGTTTTCGGGAATAATGTCGGCAAAGCCGGTCGCGCGGTCGATCAGCGCCAGTTCGCCGTTGCCGATGATGTGAGCGAGACGGTCCGAACTGTACAGGTAAACGTCGTTGTAGCGGCTGAGGTTGAAGCCGATGCCGGCTTTTTTGAAAGCGTCGAGATAGTCGGCGCCGTGCAGAGGCGGACGTCCGCGAAGGCCGCCGAGCAGCCACCTGATCCCCGCTATCCTGTTTTCGCTTTCGCTTAAAATTTCTTCTGTTTCCTTGTCTTTTCCGCAAAACTGGCGGCGGCCGGTGTTGGTGCAGAGAAGAACGTCAAAAGGCAGTATCCGTTCGGCGAAAGCGGTGCCGGTTTCAATGGCGGCGTCGGCCATGTTGGGAAGATAGGCAACCGGTTTGCCGTCTTTTTTGAACATGTTGAGCATTTTTTTGTCGCCGGTTGAAATCATGGTGAGGTCGACGACTTCCAGCCGCTCGTTTAAGGCGTTGACGTTGCGTTTGCTCTCCGGGGTGACGGCGTCGCAGTTCCATTGCATGACTTTTATGCCGGGCAGCGTTTTTCTGATTTTCAGGATGGTTTCGTTTTCCACGGTGTTGGCATGCCCGAGCAAAATCGCGTCCGGTCGGGTGGTGCGGCAAAATTCGAGAAGATGTTTGTTCAAACGCCAGCGGCCGAGGGCGTTCATATGGCCGAACCCGAACATGCGGCACAGGTCGCGGTCGGCATAGTTGATGACTTCAAACCCGTTTTTGATCAGCCCGGAAGTGATTTTTACCGGAAAACCGCACTGGAAACAGCCTTTGAGGCGAAGCGAATTGAAATTGGCGATATGCAGAATGCGGGTCATTTGTTTTTGTTCCATAATTTTAAGGTGATGTTGATGTCGGCAATAACTTTCAGCAACGGCTGCAGGATCCGCGGCGCGGCGCCGGCGGCGCTGAAGCGCACGGCAACGAGCGGCAGTTTGCATTCGATCGCGATCCCCATGCGGTGATGCCCCTGGTTGACGGTGTCCTTGATACCCATCATCCTCAACAGCATGACGTCAAGCGGAAAGTTGTCGTCATATCCCCGTTTCATCGAATTGTAGAGCTCGTCGTACTGGCGTTTACGTTCGGCTTCGTCGTAGTAAAACAGCGGGTTGCTGAACACGTAGGCGTTTTCTTTGGTGCGGATGTTGCGCTCGATTTTGAGTTTGCGGATTTCAAGCGGGGCAATATGATATATGTTGGAGGAAAAAATCTTGTAGCGGGCGCGAAGCGGCTTGACGAAGACGGTGATAAAGTCGAAGCGGCCGATTTTGCTGAAAAAGGCAAAACGGACGGGAACGGAGGAAGCGTTTTCCGCAAGCGCGCGGCGGACGGCGTCGCGTCCCGAAAGCAGGGTATCGGTTTGTCCGGACTGACTGTCGCCGATCAGAACCGTGATTTCGTCTTTTACGTGTTGCTGCAGGTCCGCGGGAGTATCCGCCAGAGCGGCGATGTCGGCGGGTGAGACGGGGTATAGTTCTGATGACAGGCATAGTTCGCGCATAAGTTTCTCCTTAACCGCGGAATTATAAGATGTTGTGCCAAAATAATCAAATCAATAATTGATTTTATCAAGCCATTTTTATTGCGGCCGGTCCGTGTTTTCTGTTGTGCGGGGGCTGTTTTTGTGTTAAACTTCAAATATATAGAAAGTATAATTATGAAACGGGAGAAGGATTATGACAGGCGATGCTGCAAAGAGGACTTTTGGCGAGAACTTCCTTCTTGAACTGCAGAAGGCGGAGAGCAGGGGGTTGTTGTTTGCCGTGGTGGAAGACACCGCCGCGCGTTTTTATCCGCAGTACAATCTGGAGGTTCAGCTCGGCAAGTTATCCGACTTTGATTCGGTGGCGGTTTATCAGGACAAGCTGGCGCGGGTGCGGATAGAATACAATGCCAAGGCGGTTCGGGACATTCATCAGCGGCTGGTGGGGCTGACCAACTTCGGCGAAGACAATTACAAATACAAGGAAAAGATCATTCGCAAGCTCAATCTCCTGATCAACAATCATCCCGCGTTGGACGAGATTGTTTATATAGCGATGGCTTCTTACATCGCCCGCGGTTACGGCAACGCCGAAAAGTTCAAGCGCGAACTTAAGGAGCATATGAAAGACAACCGTCCGGCCGACGGCGTTTCCAAAATGCTGCCGATCAGCTGCGAAGCCGACGTGTGCAGTGTTTAACCAAATTTAAATGCAGCCTGTTTTACAATAGCTCCCGAGGATCAACAGAGGGAGCTTTTTTATGATTATCAAGACGATCGGCATTATGACCGGCAATTCGCTTGATGCCGCGGACGCGGTGCTGAGCGTTTTTGACGACGACGGCGGCGTTTGCGACCTGGCTGCTTTTTCGCTGCCTTATCCGCCGGCGCTGCGGGAACGTTTTCTGCAGTTGAAAGAAGACATAAAATATTATGTTTCGATGGCGGAAACGGCGGCCGATCCCTTGTTTGCCGCAACGGTTGAGGCCTATACCCGTCTGGTTGCGGAAACGGTCAACCGCCTGCTGGAAACAAGCGGTGCCGACAAAAGGGAAATTGCGGCGATCGGTTTTCACGGGCAGACCTGTGACCATTTTCCGCCTTCGGCGGCCGGCGGCAGCGAACCTTATACGCTGCAGGTGGGCGATCCGCGGCTGCTGGCCGATTTGACCGGTATTCCGGTGATTTACGACTTTCGCTCCGACGATCTGATGAACGGCGGCGAGGGGGCGCCGCTGGCGCCTTTGCACAACCGCCGCATTGCCCGTATGATGCAAAACAAAGGCTTTGATTCGGTTGCCTTTTGCAACGGCGGAAACACCGGCAACATTGCCGTTATCGGCAGGGAAGAGGAAAGCAAAACGTCTGCCGTTGCGGGCTGGGATACCGGACCGTTCAATCATCTGCCGGATCTGCTGATGCGGGAATATCGGGGTCTGCCTTTTGACGAAAACGGCGCCTTCGGCCGCGGCGGGCAGATTCGTCCCGAACTGCTGCGGTGGCTGTTTAACGAAGCGGCGCTATCCGCCGGCGGAGAAAACTTTTATCTGCGCCGGCCGCCGAAGTCTTCCGATCCCCGCTGGTACAGAAAGATTTATGACGAAAATCTTTCCTTTGCCGACAATCTGCGGACGGCCGAATATTTAAGCGCGTACGGCTTTGTCTATAATCTCCGTTACGTACCCCCGGCAATGTCGCTGCCATCGCTTTATCTTTTGTTCGGCGGCGGCTGGAAAAATCCGCTGGTGCGCGGGGATTTTGAAAGTCTGCTGCAGGGGAAAGGGGTAATCCTGCCCGAGCATAAGGAAGTGTTTGCCGCCGTTTATACCCGGTTGCCGAAAAAAACGACGGCGGATTGGGCCGACAAATTCGGTTTTTCCGGCGAATATATGGAAGCGCGCATTTTTGCCGACATGGCCTGTTGCAAAATTCTCAACCGGCCGTTTTCGCTGCCGGAAACGACCGGCTGCCGTACGCCGACGGTCGGCGGTATTTACGTTCTGCCGGACGGGGGCGGCGATTATCTGCTGACGGAACTGCTGCAACGCTGCGGCAATCCGGCGCGGCCGGAAAAAAATCCGCTGTTGTGGAGCCGCGCGGCCAAAGGCTGGCAGAAGTCATTTGCGGCAGCGGGCGAGAATGTCTAGTCCGCGGTCATAAAACGGCGTTTCCACCCGGCTCATGCCGAGCAGGGTATGAAAGACGTTGTCGTGCGAAAAGGCTTCGGAACGGATTTTGCGCACACAGTCGATGTCCAGTCCGTTGGCCTCGGCATACCCTTCGGAAAACCAGAACATGGCGGGAATGTGCTTTTGTACGTCGGGAGCTTCGTCATAAGGGGCGGAGTGCAGATAAACGCCGTTTTCACCGAGAGATTCCCCGTGGTCGGAGGTGAAGAAAAAGGCGGTGTCGTATTCATCCGACAAAGCTTTTAATTCGTCGATGGTGCGGGCCAGCATGTGCGAAGTGTAATAAACGGTGTTGTCGTATGTGTTTCTCAGTTCGTCCAGCGTGCAGTCCTGAAGAAATTCCCTGCGGCAGACGGGACGGTAAATTTCAAACTCTTTGGGGTAGCGGAGCGCATACAGCGGACCGTGGCTGCCGCGCTGGTGGAGAACGACCAGGGCCGGACGATCGAAACTGCGGACTTTTTCGGCAAAGTCGGTCAGCAGAATTTCGTCGGGACATTCCTTGACGTTGCAGAATCTTTCCTGTTCAATGCGGTTGCAATTGTCCTTGCAGTCGGTGTTGTTTTCCCGCCACAGCAGTTTGTAGCCGGCGCGGCTGATGACGTCGAGCACGTTTTCGGTGTATCTTTCGCTTTCCGGCTCGAATTTTTTGCGCGGGTAAGGGGAAAAGATGCAGGGCAGGGAAACGGCGGTGGCAGTGCCGCAGGAATAAAAATTGTCAAAGTAGACCAGTTCGTCCGCATATTTTGCGAGCGGTTCGTTGGTCGGCCGTTTGTATCCCGAAAGGGAAAAACTGGCGTCGCGGGCGGATTCGCCGATAACGACCACGATCAGGGCGGGCTTGCTTCCCTCTTTTTGCGGCAGCATGCGGGCGCCTTCGGAAATTGTCTTCAATTCTATTCCCCAGTATTTGGCCTTTATTTTGACGACCGAGATGACGGCGCCGATGTAATTGACGGGGATCAGCGCGTTTTTCAGATGTTTGTGTTCTTTAAGCGTGCCGGGGTTGTGCAGCAGGCCGCCGCCGATAATGCCGCCGGCAACGAGGGCAAAAATCAAACCTTGCGTCAGCTTGCCTTTGGCGTCGGCTTTCAATGGTTTGAACGCGATGTCGGTTTTATAGATCAGATAAGAAGGGATAATTCCGAGCAGTATAAGATATAAGGCCATTTTAAGATTAAGCAAATCCGCCACTTCGTAGACGTCTGTCTGGATGACGTTCATCAGCATAATCTTGTCGATGACGACGCCGTAGGCGTTCATGAAATAAAGGGCGGAAGCGTTAAGCAGGCAAAAGACGATTGCCAGCGGCTTGACCAGCGGGCGGATAAAAAGAACAGAAAGAGCTATGTTCAGAACAAGAAAAATGCAGATGACGATCAATGCCGTTGCAACAAACGAGTGGTCTTTTTCATAAACGGCGTTTATGAACGGGATATTGTAAGCCGCCATTACAAACAGGGCGTAAATAAGGTTGAAACGGGCGGAAGAAAGCTGCCAGAAGTATTGAGGTAGTTTGATAAAAGACATTTTGTAGTTCCTTGGAGTTATTGGTGGCGGGCGGTCAGAACAGTTCCCCCTGCGGATTGTTGTTCAGCGCGGCGATTGCTTCTTTAACGATGGCGACGGAAACGGCGCGTTTGTATGCCAGCGAAATGTTGTCGATTTCGTTGACCAGTTTTTCGGCATAGGCGAACGAACGCTGCATGTTTACCAGTATATAATTGACAATGTCAAGCGAAACGGTGATCTGCCGATCCATAAAAAGCTTGATGATAAGCGCTGACAACAGTTCGTCGTCAGGTTCTGAAATTTCTATCGAAGGGATGATGTTCAGTCTTGAGCGCAGATCGGGCAGCCGGATGTCGAGCCGGGCGGGAGCGCGGCGGGACGTGAACAAAATGCTGCCGCCTTCGTTGCGGTAGAGATTGTAAAGGTGAAACATTGCTTCTTCGTTGATTTCTTCGTTTAAGTTTTCCACCACCAGGCAACGGTGACGTTCAAACAGCAGGGGCGGCAGTTCAAGCGTGATTTTGCCGGCTTCGATCCGCGGAATCTGATAAGGGTAATGCGTAAGTACCGACACCTTGTCGGAAAAAATGTGGGTCAGGTGGGTTTTTCCGCAGTTTTCCGGTCCGTAGACGCAAAGCGCGAAAAAAGGCCACTCCGGCCACCGGTCGACGGCGGCAAAGGCTTCGGCGTTGCAGGAAGAAACGATAAAGTCTTCCCGGCCCATGTAAGGGCGGTGGGGAAATTCCAAAGACAGCTGATTTTTGCCGGTCATGGTTTTCTATTCCTTGTTCAACACGTCAAATATCTTTTTGGTCAGGTCGCCGAGGCTGAACGGTTTGGCCATGAATTCGACCCGGTCGGCGGCGGAAAGTTCGTTTCGGGCAATTTCTTCCGAATAACCGGAAGCAAGAATAATCTTAATCCCGGGGATCAGTTCCTTTACCCGGTGAGCCAGTTCAATGCCATTTAAGCCCGGCATGACCATGTCGGTAACGAGCAATTGAAAGTTACGTTCCTTTTCCAATTGTTCTAACGCATTTTCGGCCGAATTGCAACCGATAACTTCATAGCCTTTTTTCTTTAAGGCACGAACGGCAAAGCTTCTGACCGAATCCTCGTCTTCGACGAAAAGGATGCGGATGCCGGTATGCAGACCGCCGTCGTTCGGGTTTTTGTCGATTGCCGAAACGTTCAGGCCAAAGATAAATTTCTGGTTTATCGGCAAAGAGGCGGCGTTTTGCTCTCTTACCGTCATTACCGGCGAACCGTCGGCAGAAGTTACTTCCGGCCGGCGGACGGCGTTTTCTTCCCCGTCGGTGTCGGTATTGTGTTCAAAACGCGGCAGATGGATCAAAAAAGTGGTGCCTTCGCCGACTTTGCTGTCCACCCGGATAAAGCCTTCGGTCTGACGGACGATACCGTAGACCATGGCCAGACCGAGCCCGGTGCCGGAACCGACGACGTTTTGTTTGGTGGAGAAGAAGGGTTCGAAAATGCGGCTCAGATTTTCTTCCGCAATGCCGCAGCCGGTGTCGGAAACTTCGATAACCACAAATTCGCCGGGTTTGATGGTTTCCTCGCCGAACGGGCGGGGGTGGGTGATTTTTTCGGTGCGGGTGCTGATGGTCAGCGTGCCGCTGCCGTTCATGGCGTCTTTGGCATTAACCGCCAGGTTGATGATGACCTGAGAAAACTGAACGGGGTCTACGCGGATGTAGCCGAGGTCTGCGCCGTGATGAAACTTCAGGCTGATTTTTTCGCCGAGAACCCTTTTCAGCATCTGGCTCAATTCCATGAAGTTTTCGGTGACGTCGATCAGTTTGGGCTGCAGCGGCTGCTTGCGGGAAAATGCCAGCAGTTGGCGCACCAGACCGGCGGCGCGGTTGGCGTTGTTTTTAATTTGAATAAGGTCGGCAAACGAGGGGTCGCCGATGCCGTGGCGCTGCAACAGCAGGTCGCAGAAACCGATGACCGCGGTCAGGAGGTTGTTAAAGTCGTGGGCGACGCCGCCGGCCAGTTGTCCCATCGCCTGCATTTTTTGCGCCTGGGCGAATTTGATTTCGAGGTTTTTCTGTTCGGTGGCGTCGACCAGATAGATGACGAAACCGGCCGTCGGTTCGCTGCCGTAAAGGCTTTTCATCGGCGAAACGTAGGAAAGGGCAACCTTCGGCCCTTTGATCAGCGCCAGCTCCATGGAAGCGGATTTCTTGACGCCGCTTCTGATGTTGTCCAGTTCTATGCCGAGACCGTGACGGTCTGATTTCTTGATAAAATCCATCAGGTTGGCGTTGATCAGTTCAATGCCGTCCGCTTGCCGCAGAAAGGCTTCCGCCTGCCGGTTGCATTCGCGGATAACGCCTTCGTTGTTGATAAAAACAATGCCGACGGGCGCGAAGTCAAACAGCCAGCTGATTTTATCGACGGCGAGTCCGAGCTGCCGCCGGAGCAGATCGTCGGTGGGCAGATTGCAGACGACGGCGCCGCGGATTTTGATTTCGTTTTTTTCACGGAAGCTGTCCTGACAGAGAAAAGCTTCTTTGTCTTTGCCGTATTTGTCGGTAAAATGTACGGTTTTGTTCCATTTGCGGCAGGGGGGAACCGGTGAGTTGGGGCTCAGCAGTTCTTTCAGGTCGGTGCCGATCAGCCGTTCGCGGTCGGTTTCCAGCATTTTGGCGAAGGCATGGTTGCAATATTCGACGGTCAGACTGCGGTTGCAGATGTAAAGGCCGACCGGCAGATCGTCGGTAAAGTCGTGGAGGCCGCGTCGTTCTTCGCGGAAAATCTGTTCCAGATTGTGTTCGTTGGTAATGTCGCGGAAACTCCAGTAGAGAAAGGTGTCTTTGCGGATTTTTTTCAAAGCCAGCGAATTTTCGAACAAATCGGTTTTTTTTAGGGAAAGCGGCCGTAAAATAACCTCAAACCAGGTTTCGTTTTCCGGTTCGGAACCGAGTTTGAGCGAGAGAGTGACTTTTTCGCCGGAAAGATTTTGAAAGGCGTTCTTCAGCCGCTGAAAGGCCAGCGGATTGTTACGGTTGTCGGCAGACAGGCGGCTTTGCAGAAAGGCCAGAATGCTGCCTTCTCCGAACAGTTCTTTGGCCCGGTCGTTTTCAATCACCACCCGCCCGAGCGAGTTGTCAATGCGTTTGGCCTGACTGCTTAAGCGAATGATTTCATTGGCAAAGCCGCCGTAACTGATGGCTTTTTCGCCGGCTTTCAAGGTCAACAGCGACAATGCGAGCGCAAAAACGGTGATTGCCGCCGTCAACCCCAAAAGCAAAATCAGATGCTGCGGAAAAACGATTGACAGAATCAGCGCCGCGGTCAGGGCGACCAGCGAATAGGCCAATCCGATCAGTCTTTTTTGCAAAAGCCGGTCCGGCCGGGATATTTTGACGTTCTGCAGCATCTGCGGGGCAAAGTCCTAAGTGGTTACGTCGGCCTCTTTTTTGCCCGTGCGTTTTTCGATTTCGGCCAGTTCGGCGGCGATTTTCAGCAGTTCGTCGACCATCTGCCGCGGTTCGGCGTCAAGCTCGCTGCGGCTGAACTTTTCAATGTAGACGCGCAGCGTCGCACCGCTTGAGGAAGTGCCCGACAGACGGTAGACAATGCGCGAACCGTCGGTAAACAGAATGCGCAGACCGTTTTGGGTCGAGGAGTGGTCGACCGGATCGTTGTATACGAAAGCTTCTGCTTTGGCAACTTCGTAAGAGCCGAGTTTTTGACCGTTCAGCGGCGGCAGTTTGGCTTCAAGGTCGCTCATCAGCTTGTTGGCCGTGTCGGTCGGAATACCGTCGAAGTCAAAACGCAGATAATAGCTACGGCCGTATTTCCGCCAGTGTTCGCGGGTGATTTCTTCCACGCTTTTGCCGGTGGCGGCTATGATGTTGAGCCAGAACAAAACCGCCCAGATGCCGTCTTTTTCGCGGATATGGCTGGAGCCGGTGCCGAAGCTTTCCTCGCCGCAGAAGGTGATGCGTTTGGAATCCATCAGGTTGACGAAATATTTCCAGCCGGTCGGCACTTCGTAATAGCCGATGTTGCGGGCGGAGGCAACGCGGGCTACGGCGGTCGAGGTGGCCATTGATTTGGCAACGCCGTAAATGCCGCCTTTGTAGGCCGGAATAAGGTCATAGTTGTCGGTTAAAATGGCCAGGCTGTCGCTCGGCGTAACAAAGAATTTTTTGCCGAGGATCATGTTGCGGTCGCCGTCGCCGTCGTTGGCGGCGCCGAAGTCCGGCGCGTCGTCGGCATACATGATGTTGACCAGTTCTTTGGCATAAACCAGGTTGGGGTCGGGGTGAAGCCCGCCGAAGTCCGGCTTGGGCACGGCGTTTAAGACCGAGCCTTTGGCCGCGCCGAGGATTTCCTCGAAAATGCGGATGGCATAGGGACCGGTTACCGCATTCATGGCGTCAAAACGCATGGTAAAGCCGTCGGCAAACATTTTTTTGATCAGTTCAAAGTCAAAAATCTTTTCCATCAGTTCGACATAATCGCTGATCGGGTCAACGATTTCAATTTCCATGCCTTCAAGGTTTTGCATGCCGAGACGGCTGAGGTCTATGTCGGCCGCGTCAACGGTTTTGAATTCGGAAATGGTTTGGCTGACGGCAAAAATTCGGTCGCTGACCAGGCTTGAACACTGGCCGCCGGTTTCGGTGGCGAATTTGATGCCGAAGTCGCCGTTTTCGCCGCCCGGGTTGTGGGAAGCGGAAAGTACGAATCCGCCGTCGGTGCGGCGTTTTAAGATCATGTTGGAGGAAGCCGGCGTCGACAAAAAGCCGTTTTGGCCGACGATCAGTTTCTTAACCCCGTTGGCGGCCGCCATCTTGATCAGTTTCTGGATGGCGATGCTGTTGTAAAAACGGCCGTCGCCGCCGACGACAAAGGTTTTTCCCGCCGGGTCGATGGTGTTGAAAATGCTTTGCAGGAAGTTTTCGAAGTAGTGTTCCTGCATTACGACTTTGGATTTTTTCCGCAAACCCGCGGTGCCCATTTTCTGGTCCGTGTAAGGGGTGGTTGCAATCACTTGTATCATAATCTCTCCTTAAAAATACGTGTTGACATGATAGTTGACAATTTAACACCGTTTGGTGCCAACTCAAGAGAAAGCTCGGTTTTACTAACCGCTATTTTAAGCCGGTGCGGATCAGGGGCAGATGAATTCGGCCAGGCTTTTGATTTCCTGCTTGGCAGCGATATGGGAAACGCTTAAGCGGCATTTTAAGGCTTCGTGACTGAGATCCAGCACCGTCAGCCCCTGCAAAAACAGTTCCTTGTAGATGACGCGGTCGCGGATCGCCGGCGCCACGCGGAAGCCGTAGGTTTTGGCTGCTTTTTCCAAATAGCCGAAAACCTGGTTTTTGTTGCGGGAATTGAGTGAAGATATTTTGTTGCCGACGACGATCCAGTTGAGCATCGGTTTGCCGAGCGCGGCCAGATATTTTTTTACTTCCCATATGTATTGGGCGTAACGGCCGGCGTGGCGGTCGTCGGGGTGCGCAAAGTCAATTTCGGAAATGACGTTTAAGTCGATCAGGCTGTCGGACATCGGCGTGATCAGCGTGTCCGCAAATTTGTGCGCTTCTTCGAAAAGGTAGTTCTTGTTGCCCGGCGTGTCGATGATAACGGCGTCAAAAGCCGGCAGCAGCGCTCCGATTTCGTGTGCCGCCTGTTCCCGGTGGGCGGTGAACTGTTCCGGCGTTTCGGCCGGTTCTATCGTCAGCAGTTCGGGAATCGGCAGTTTCAGGTCGTTTTCGCGGCAGAAACGGCGGCGGTTTTCGATATAGTGGGTAAGGGTGCCCTGGCGTCCGTCCGTGTCGACGACCGCTACCCGGAAACCTTCCTGCATCAGCTTGATCGCCAGGTGCATGGATATGGTCGATTTGCCGGTTCCGCCTTTTTCGTTGCTGACAACGATTACATGAGCTTTGCTGTTGGTCATTTCCTTATTTTTCCGCCATCGTCAGTTGTACATTGCCGTTCATCGGCATGACCATACACGATTTGTTTTCTTTTTGCAAATCCTTACATATTTTTTGTGCATCGTTTTTGGTGAGGTTGACCAGTTTTGAACGGTAAACGATGATGGCGTTGTTTTCCGCCGGTTCAACCTTGGCGTTGCGGCTGTTGAGATTTTCGTAACGGCGGCGGATTTTCTGCGCATAGACGCGGGCTTTGGCATAGTTGCTGAACGCACCGATCTGAACCGCCCATATGGCGTCGGGGCGGTTTTTCGTTTCTGCCGCGTCATCGCTTTTCTTTTCGTTTTCCCTGACGCTGTCGAGCAGAAAATCGCTGTTTTCCAGTTTGACGTAAGTGGCCGTCGCTTCCGGCGAGCGGTTTGCCGCCAGTTTGTTAAAGCCCTGTTCCATCAGCCGGGCAACGGTCCGGTCGCGCTCTTCCTGAGTGTTGTGTCCCATGGTGACGGCAATCACCCGTTCGCCGTCGCGCTGGGCGGAGGTGACGATGTTGAAGCCGGCCGAAGCGATGTAACCGGTTTTCATGCCGTCGGCGCCTTCAAAATTTTTCAAAAGATGGTTGTGGGTGTAATAGGTTTTGCCTTCATAGGAAAATTCCCGGCGGGCGAACAGGTCGTAGTATTGCGGAAAATGAAAATAGACGGCGGCGGCCAGAGTGGCCATGTCGCGGGCGGTGGTTACCTGTTTGCTGTTGGGCAGGCCGGAAGCGTTTTTGAAAACAGTGTTTTTCATGCCGAGGGCTTTGGCCACTTCGGTCATCTTTTCGGCAAACCGGGCTTCGCTGTAGCCGAGGCCTTCCGCCAGAACGGTGGCGCAGTCGTTGGCCGATTTGACGATCAGGGCGTCAATCGCGGTTTCCACTTTGATTTTGCCGCCGGCTTTTAAGCCGAGGCGGGAAGGGGAACGGTTGGCGGCGGCAGCGGAAACGGGCAGTTCGTCGTCCATCTTGATCAGTCCCTTTTCCAGCGCTTCAAAGGTGATGTAAAGCGTCATCAGTTTGGTTAAGGATGCCGGATGGTGCACCGCGTTCGGGTTTTTGGAAACGAGCACTTCGCCGGTTCTGGCGTCGATGACGATGCCTGAAGGCGCCGGTCGCGCGGCGGCCGGAAAAGTGAACATGACTGCGGCGGCCAATGACAAAACGCAAATATTTTTTCGGACGGAAAACATTTTTATCCCTTTTGTTTTTCTGATGACGGAATTTTAAAATGAAAAAGAAAATAAAGCGTTAATTTTTTGCCGCAGGATTATCTCGCCGGCAAAAAAAAAAGACGCTTTCGGGAAGCGTCCTTTTTTATGTGCGGGAGAAAAAAGTCAGATATGTTCAATCTCCGGTTCTTTTCTGATCAGTTTGGCTACAGCCAGCGCGATGAAGCCGTTGAACAGGCTGAACAATGCGCCCATTTTGGCGGCGTCGGCAATGCTGCCGTCGGTATAGGCGATTTCGGCGATAAACAGGGAAACCGTCAGTCCGATGCCTGCCGTCATGCCGATCAGCAGCAGATCGAGGTCGGTGATGGCGTTGTTGATCCTGAACTTAAACAGACCGGCAATTTTGACCATCAGGTAAATGCCGAAAGTTTTGCCGGCAAGAAGGGAAACGAAAACGATCAGCGTCAGTTCCGAAATGCTGGAAAAGACGACGCCGGCGTTGCTGAGGCCGAAGAAAAAAAGCCCGTAATCGACAATCGGCTTGAAATCGCTTTCAAAGCGGTCAAGTTCCGTCTGGCAGCGTTCTTTGCCCGGTTCCGTTTCATGCGGAATAAACGGGATGATGAAAATCAACGCCAGCGAGGGGTGCATGTTGGCTTCGTGCAATCCCGCCCAGGAAAGTATCCCGGTCAAAAGATAGGCCCAATAGCTGCGCACTTTATGTTTGTTTAAAATCCAGGCAACGGCCACGGCAACGAAAACCAGCGACAGCCAGCGCGGATTGACAGGCAGTTCGGGGTCGGGATAAAAAAGGGCGATAATGGCCAGCCCGACAACGTCGTCGGCAATGGCAAGCAACAGCAGAAAAGTGAATGCCGGATGCTTTTTGCCGAAAATCATTTGTGCAAAAAGAAGCGATATGGCCACGTCGGTCGCCGTCGGAATCGCCCAGCCGTTGTGATAGTCCGGCGAACCGAAAAAAGCGTTGAGTGAAAAGAAAAGGGCGATCGGCAGAAGAATGCCGCCAAGCGCGCCCAACAGATTGCTGACGGTGTTCTTGATCGGATAGAGATTGCCGCCGGGGGCCACGCCGTGAACGATTTCAATGCTGACGGAGCCGAAAAACAGAACCAGAAAAACATCATTGACCAGAAAATGAAAATTGACTCCCGGCGCCAGTTCCCGGTATATGAAGTCATTGTAGGAATAGGAATCGATGTTGGCCCAGGCCAGGGCGGCAACAATGCCGACAATGAGCGGGATAGACAGCTCCCCGATTTTTTTGACAAGTTCTTTCATCTTTGTACTTTCGTTATAAATAATATACATTCCGGTAGGTATGTATATATTACGATTGAGGGAATTTGCAAGAGAATTCGTAGAAAAAGCAGAAAAATTTTTCTTCACATGAAACTTCTTCTTACGGGATTTCCGCAACAACAACGTTATGGGATTTTTTTGCAAAGAATTTTCCTCATGAGGTTTTCTGTTCCTTTTCTCACGGGATTTTCCGACAACAAAACTCCCCTTTGCGGAATTTCCCCTTACGTTTTTTCCCGTCCCTTTCTCCCGCGGAGTTTCCGTCAGATATGCGACAAAGAAAACTCCCGGAGTTGTCCGGGAGTTTTTTCTTAGGAGATGACGCTTTGATTTTTCCAGAAAGCGCCGGCTAAGCCGCCGCAGACGGCGAACCTTTGCGATCAGAACGCATAGTTCAGACCCAGACCGACGGTCGTCGCGTCGTAGTCCGAACCGAACGTATAATTCGCCCAGCCGTAAGCCGAAAGGTTTTCGGTGAAGCCGTAGCGGCCGCCAAGCTCAATCCGCCCCAGCGTTTCGTCGTCAAGCGTATTCGTTTTGCCAAGACTGGTGATGTTGACTTCGTCACCGTCGACAAGCGTCTGCACGACGCTCGGTTTGACATAAACGTTGGCATAGCCTTCGTCAAGACGGAATGCTTTTGTCAGCTTAACGCCCGCTTCCAGTTCAATTTGCTTAAGGTCGTTATATTCCGCCTTCTTGCCCACGTTGTCGGTCGCGTCGTCATAGTTGACCTGCGTATAGAATACGCCCAGGCTCGGTGTTAAGTATACCGTATCCATCAGGTTGTAGTCGTACCCGGCCTCCAGACTTGCGCCGAACTCAATCCCGTCGGTGTCGGATTTGACCCCGTCGTCGGTTTTGATGTCTGCCTGCTGAATGCCGCCGTACAAAGTGGCAAACGCATACCAATTGTTCCGGTCATAGCGGTAATACAGACCGGCCAG
>MNTV01000038.1 GCA_001917175.1 Azospirillum sp. 51_20 | reverse complement strand
GGTCAACTATGACGACGCGACCGACAGCGTGGGCAAGAAGGCGGAATATAACGACCTTAAGCAAATTGAACTGGAAGCGGGCGTTAAGCTGACGAAAGCGTTCCGTCTTGACGAAGGCTATGCCAGCGTTTATGTCAAACCGAGTGTCGTGCAGACGATTGTCGACGGTGACGAAGTTACCATCACCGGTTTGGGCAAAGTAAACACGCTTGACGACGAAACGCTGGGGCGGATTGAGCTTGGCGGCCGCTACGGCTTCACCGATCAGCTTTCGGCTTACGGTTGGGCGAACTATACGTTCGGTTCGGATTACGATGCGACGACCGTCGGTCTGGGTCTGAACTACGCTTTCTAGAAAATGTAAAAAGAGCGGAAACTCCCCGGATTATCCGGGGAGTTTTTTGTTGCATGCCTGACGGGAAAAAAGAGCGGAAAGGAGTTAAGCCAAAACAAAACTAATACTCCGGATAGTTGGTCACCGCATTTCCCCGATTCTCAATCTGATTGATGTCATTGTCCGGGTAAGACTGCAAATCGTAAATACGATCATCCGATTCGTAAAGGGTGTTTTGAATCTCGTTTTGCATTTGTTCGGGAGAATTTTGCGGACTGATTTCCGGATTCTGCCCGCTGGTTTGCGAAACGACGTTTACGGGACTTTTTCCGAGTTCGGGCGCCGGCGGCAGCGGCTTGCCCTTTTCAACCTCAGGCGCCGGCTTACCGTAAGGAAGCTCATTGACGATCGGGTTGCCGAACGGATTTTGGGCATCCGCCGCCTGCTCCACCGTCATTTCGTTAAACGTACCGTTCGCGTTTTCCGCTTCTCCGTAAATAACCGTCGGCTGCTCACTGTCCGAACGGACGTCAATCGTTTCCGCCGCCGCCGCATTGGGAAGCAGCGCCGCCATCAATAAAACCGGCAAACTTTTCATATACTTATCCTTTATAAATAAACTTCATCATAAAGAAAAAATAATCAGCATTTGCCGCAATTCAATCCCTTTCGAAATATTCCCGAAAGCAAACTTTCCGGCTTCTGTCCCCCGACCGGCATTCCTGCCACGAAAACAAAAAAATCCCCGTTGTTTCCGACGAATGACAACGGGGATTACATTTATGGGCGAAGAAATTAAATCAGTTTTTTAACATCTTGGGCAATGACCAGTTCTTCGTTGGTCGGAATGACGAAAACCCTGACTTTGGAACCGGGTTTGGATATTTCCGTCAATGTGCCGCGCAGCTTGTTGGCTTCCTCGTCAAGCTCAATGCCCATAAACGCCAGCCGTTCGCAGATCAGTTTACGGACTTCGCTGCCGTTTTCGCCGATGCCGCCGGTAAACACGATGGCGTCAACGCCGCCCATTGCCGCCGTATAGGCGCCTATGTATTTAACGATGCTGTATGTATATACCTGCATGGCCGTCACCGCTTCCGGATCGCCGGCGAAATATTTGACTTCGACGTCGCGATTGTCGGAGCAGCCGCACAGTCCGAGCATACCCGACTGTTTGTTCAGCAGGTTGTCCACTTCCTCAACCGTTTTGTTTTGCGTTTTCATGATATAAAGCGGCACGAACGGATCGACGTCGCCCGAACGCGTTCCCATCACCACGCCGGCCAGCGGGGTAAAGCCCATCGAAGTGTCGACGCATACGCCGTCTTTAACCGCACTGATCGAAGCGCCGTTGCCGATATGGCAGGTGATGATTTTGCCGGCCTTGCCGATCAGTTTTGCCGCCTCGCGCGAAACGAACAGGTGCGAAGTGCCGTGGGCGCCGTAACGGCGGATTTTATATTTTTTGTACTGTTCAAGCGGCAGCGCATACATATAGGCTTCGGGCTTCATCGTCTGATGGAAGGCGGTGTCGAAAGCAACCACCTGCGGAACGTTCGGCAGCAGCGCCTTGACCGCTTTGATGCCCATAACCGCCGCCGGGTTGTGCAGCGGCGCCAGCGTGGAAAGTCCGTCGATAATGCGGATCACTTCGTCGTCGACCAGCACCGAACGGTCAAAATATTCGCCGCCGTGAACAACGCGGTGGCCGACGCCGGAAAGTTCGTCAATGCTTTTCAAAACGCTGCCGAGCAGCAGATCGAGCACTTCCTTGATCGCTTCCTTGTGGGTCGGCAGCGGCAGTTCGGTCGTAACCTTGTCGCCGTCGCCGACTTTGATCGTCACCAGCGACCCTTCAATGCCGATACGGTCGGCCAAACCTTTTGCAACAACTTCAAATTTGTCGCCGTCGACATTGAAAAGCTGATATTTCAGAGATGATGAACCGGAGTTCAGGACTAAGATTTTTTCCATATGAATGTTCCTGCTTTTAGAGTTAGTTTCAGTTTAAAAGTTATTTTTTGGCAGCCTGCAAAGCGGTAATCGCGATCATGCCGACGATATCTTCCACCAATGCCCCGCGCGAAAGGTCGTTGACCGGCGCGTTCAGCCCCTGCAAAATCGGACCGTAGGCTTCCGCCCCGCCCAGCCGCTGCAACAGCTTGTAACTGATGTTGCCGGCTTCAATGTCAGGAAAGATCAGGACGTTGGCCTGTCCGGCAACTTCGCTGCCCGGCGCCTTTTTGGCAGCTACGACCGCATCCAGCGCCGCATCGGCCTGCATTTCGCCGTCAATTTTGATCGGCAGATCCTTATATTCCGGCAATTTGAGCTGTTCCCCGGCCAGCCGCGCGGCTTCGGCAACTTTGTCCACGCCTTCGCCTTTACCCGACCCCTTGGTAGAATAGGAAAGCAGCGCCACGTTCGGCTCAATGCCGAACTGCAAAGCCGTTTGAGCGGCATCCACCGCAATGTCCGCCAGCTCGGCCGCCGTCGGATTGATGACGATGGCGCAGTCGGACAAAATGTAAGGCTTGCCGTTGACCACTTCCAGCACCGCGGAAGAAACCGCGCGGCCTTTCTTGGCCGACTTGATGATCTGCAGCGCCGGACGAACGGTGTCCGCGGTCGAATGGTTGGCGCCCGAAACCATGCCGTCGGCATCGCCGGCCTTGATCATCATGGTGCCGAAGTAATTGTAATTGTGCATTTGTTTCAACGCATCTTCGGCAGTTACCCCCTTGTCTTTCCGCAGTTCAAAAAACATTTCGGCATAAGCCGCGAGCCGGGGAGAGTTTTCGGGAGAAATGACTTCGATTCCCTCCATGCTCCAGCCTTTGCCCCGATAATAGCCCTCCACCGTTTCCGGACTGCCGAGAATAACCGGTCTGGCCGCTCCCGCTTCGGCAACAAAATGAGCCGCGTCGAGAACGCGGTCGTCTTCGCTTTCCGGCAGCACGATGGTCTTCAGGTTTTCCGCAGCTTTTGCCAGCAGCCGTTTTAAATATGCACTTTCAGTCATTTGATCTGTCCTTAAACTGTTTATAAAAAGAATTTGTCTGTAATAAACAACGAATTGATCAAAAAGTCTATAAAAACTTTTTGATTTTTCGCTACATATAGGATAAGATTTGCCCAACTCAGCCAACCAACAGAGGAAAACATGGAAAAAACCCTATCAATGATCAAACCGGAAGCGGTCGGCCGCGGATTAAGCGGAAAAATCATCGCCGCAATAGAAGAAAGCGGCCTGAAGGTCGTCGCGCAGAAAATGCTGCGGCTGTCGCGCGAACAGGCGGCCCGTTTTTACGCCGTCCACCAGAACAAGGCCTTTTTCGACGAACTGATCGAAAACATCACTGCCGGACCGGTCATCGTCCAGGTGCTGGCCGGCGAAAACGCAATTGAGGAATACCGCCGGCTGATGGGCAACACCAACCCCGCCGCCGCCGAAGAAGGGACGCTTCGCCGGCTTTACGGCGTATCCATCGAAAAAAACGCCGTCCACGGTTCAGACGGCCCCGAAACTGCCGAACGGGAAATCGCCTTTTTCTTCAATCGGCTGGAAATTTTGGAATAACCTCAGGAGACTTCTCATGCGCCGTCTTTTTCTCCCCGTTCTGCTGTTCGTCCTGTTCACCGTTTTTTCCGCCCGGGCAGGCCAGCCGTCTTATTCCGCCGACGTGACCGTCGACGTAACCGCCGACAATGCCTCTGCCGCCCGCGAACTGGCAATGCGCCGCGCCAACCGTCAGGCTGTCAGCGCCATCGCTGCCAACTTTACCACCCGCGAAGGCGTCACCGTTTTAAATAAGCTGACCGACGACCAGCTGCTCAACTTCATCAGGGAAACCACGGTGCTTGAAGAAAAAACCTCCAACGTCCGCTACCTGGCCAAACTGCGGATCACCGCCAACGACAAAATTCTGCGGCAGTATCTGCAGGAAAAGAACGTGCCGCTGGTGGTGGCTTCTTCCGCGGAAGTCATGGTCATCCCCGTTTTCCGCGAAGGTCCGGACATGCCGGCTCTGCTGTGGGAAACGGAAAGTCCCTGGCGCGCCGCCTGGCAGCAGAATCCGCCGACCGTCGGCTCGGTCCGGTTCTTTATGCCGACGGAAGACGCGGCGCCGTTTCTGACCTCCGCCGAACAGGCGCTCGGACTTGACGCGGAACTGTTCGGACGGCTCTCGTCCTTAAACGGCGGCGGAGACGTCTATGTCGCCGAAGCTTATTACAACGGCGACGACGCCCTGGCCGTCAGCATCATCAATCCCCGTAACGGCAAACGGCAGATTTTCAGCGTCGGCGGACCGCGCACCTCCGAACTTTTTAATCAGGCCGCCCGCGAAACCGGCATGCGGATCGCCGACGAACTGAAAGGCCGCACCGTCGTTACCTCGACCGAACCGGAAACGATCACCGTTTTGTATAAATTCAAAACCCTGAGTTCGTGGCTGAAAACGGAAGAAAAAATCGCCGCCGTAACCGCCGTCGAAGACATCCGCATCAACGCCATCGGCAACGGCCGCATCCAGTTTCAGATCAGCTACGTCGGCGACCTCGACACACTTGCCGGCGCCCTCCGTTCCGCCCGGCTGCTGCTGAGCGAAACCGGCGGCTACTTCACCCTGACCGATATGTAACCTTGTTAAGCCGAGAGAAAACAATGTCAAAAAACAACTCCGTAAACGTTTCCGTTCCCGTCAAGTCAAACAAAGTCTTCTGGCTGGCGCTGTTTGCCTTTTTCTGCGCCTTTGTCTACATTTTGCGCTCGGTGCTGCTGCCGTTTGTCGCCGGTATCATCATCGGCTATCTGCTCGACCCGCTGGTCGACAAGTTCACCCGGCTTAAAATCGGCCGCACCTGGTCGACCGTGCTGGTTCTGGTTCTGGTCGTGCTGATCATCGTGCCGGCCTTCGTCCTTCTGGTCAACGTCATTGACAGCCAGCTCAGCGTATTTATCAGCGTCATTCCAAACTACGTTTCCTCGCTCTTGAAAAAAGCCGAACCCCTGCTCATTGACCTCAAGGACATGTTCCCCGCGCTCGATGCCGACAAAATCCGCAGCTACATGCACGACAACATGGCCAACAATTTGAAAATTCTCGGCAAAATTCTACGCAGCGTGATTTCCGGCGGCATGGCGATCGTCAACCTGATCTCGCTGCTGCTGATCACTCCCGTCGTTGCTTTTTACATGCTTCGCGACTGGGACAAGTTCATTGCCAAAGTACGCAGCCTGCTGCCGCGCAAATCAAAAAAGTCGATTGAACAGCAGGCGCGGGAAATCGACCGCACACTGGCCGGCTTCATCCGCGGACAACTGAGCGTATGCGTCATCCTCGGCAGCTTTTACGCCGTCGGCCTGCACCTGGCAGGGCTGGACCTGGGCCTGCTGGTCGGTTTTCTGGCCGGGATCATTTCCTTTATCCCTTATGTCGGCACCATCTCCGGCTTCATCATCAGCATGGCGCTGGCCTTTGCCCAGTTTGACAGCCTGATGCCGATTATAAGCGTGGCCGCCGTCTTTATGGTCGGGCAGTTTCTCGAAGGCAACTTCCTCACTCCGAAACTGGTCGGCGACAACGTCGGACTGCATCCGGTCTGGGTTATGTTCGCCCTGCTCGCCGGCGGGGTTCTGCTCGGCTTCCTCGGACTGATGATCGCCGTTCCGGTTGCCGCCATTATCGGCGTCCTGATCCGTCATGCGATTATGAATTACAAAAAAAGCAGCCTTTATCTTGAAGACTGAAAACAACGACCGTTTTATGACGTGAAAAGCCGGACATAACGTCCGGCTTTTTCTTTTTTCCGCCGCAAAACCCTGTTCCCGGCTGCCGCTTTACTTCGCAATTACACATACCGCCGGTATTTGCCGGCCGTTTCCTTTTTTGCATATTCCGCTTTTGGGGCGCATATTCTTTTTGCCTGCGGCATCCGTCCGCGCCCCATCCGCTTTCAGCATTCAAACGGCAGCGCCTGCACCTTTCCGTCAAACGTCCGTTCTCATTTGGCCTCTCCGCCCCCAAAAAACTCTCCTCGGCCTGCGTAGGGAGGGACATAAATAACTGCAAACAGCAACGCCGCCCTTTCCGTCAAACACCCCCGTTCTCATTTGACCTCTCCGCCCCAAAAAAAACTCTCCTCAGCCTGATCGGAAATTTCCGGGATACAAAAAACTCTCCCCGCGGGGAGAGTTTTCCGACAAGAAGAAAATCCGCTTTCAGCGGTTGTTGCCGTTATCTTTAACCATACCGGCCGGCAACGAACTGGTCTGCGGTTTGCGCACCCGACGCACTTTTGCCGGCTTAGGCAGCCGCGCTTTCTCCACCCGCTCTTCGCCGCCGCATTCATAAGCCTCCCATTGCTCTCCGGCGGGAAAAACCGGCGTTCCCGCATCACTGTCGGTACTGCCGGCGGCAACAGGCTTGCCGTCTTCGTAAAAATCTTCCGTCCGCGCTTTCCCGTTCTCGGCGGCAAGCCCGTCAAGACCGGGAACGAACTCTTCGTTCGCAAGCGCGTCAGTACGCGAAAACTCGTCCGCACGGGTCTGATCCGCGGTCTCGTACACATCTTCCGTCGCTTTCAGAATTTCCCGGCATTTCAAAGTTTCCTCTTCCACCATCTGATCAAGAATGTCCGTCATGACGGCATCTTTTTCATAAAGGTCGAAAACGGCGGTTTCCATATCGCCGGTCAGGTGAATTTTGTTTTCCGGAACGACTTCCAACAGCCTTTCAAAAAAATTAGGCTCTTTTTCCCGCAAGGCAAAATGATGGGTATCCAGTTCGTCAAAACCGCGGATGTTAATGTCGTCGGCAAAGCGTTTGAAATAATAATCGCCCTGTTTGTTCTGATAAATCGACAGGCCGAACTGGTACATATATTCTTTCAGCGCCTCTTCGATCAGTTCCGGCCGGGAAAGCAGCTCATCCTCATAATCATAGTCGTCGTCCTCGTCATCAAGGTCCCAGCGGCCGTATTTCAGCTTTTTGTCTTTAATGCGTTTGAGCTTTTTTTCTTTCAAAAGCCGGCGCATTTTAAACAGCCGCTCCATTTTCTTTAAGATTGATTCTTCTTCCATCGGCAAAAACTCCCTCGAAATTTGTTTTCGATTATAACATATAAAAAGTAAATTTAAACCTAATTTACGGATTTTTGCCGCTCCTTCCCGTCAGCGCAAAGCTTTTCCCCGTCTGCGGAAACATGCGGGCGCCGCGGCTTTAAAAACAAAAAAACTGCGGTTATATAAAAGATTTCGCTTGCAATTTTTTTTCTTTCGTTATACATACCTACCGGAATGTATATTTAATTTTGAAAAGAAAATGGCGCGCAAAACCCGTGAAGAAAGCGAAAACACCAAAGTTCTGATCTTAAAATCCGCTTTGGACTGTTTTTACGAAAAAGGATTTTCCCGCACGACTTTTGAAGATATTGCCCTGCGCATTCATCTGACAAAAGGCGCGGTTTATTGGCATTTTAAAAACAAAGCCGAACTTCTGGCCGAACTGATTCGTCAGCGCGTAGCCAAAGACCGGGAAGAAATCGGCAGCCAATACATCTCTCCGCATTCCGTCGCCGAACTCAGGGAATTTTTCCGGCGCGAGGCGGAACACATCGAAAAAAGTCCTGAAGTGCGGAAATTCATTTTCTTCACCCTGTTTCAGGTGGAATGGTCCGACAGCGTATTCAACCAGGTTCAGGCCAAAACCGGGGAAATACACGATTTTCATTTCAAAACGGCAAAACAGGCCTTGACAGCGGCTAAAAAAAATGGAGAGATATCCGCTCAAACGGACATCAAAACGGTCAGCGCCCTTGTCGTCAGCATCTGGCGCGGGCTGATCAACACTTATGTATGCAAAGAGGTAAATTTCAGTCTTTCCCGTACTTTTTTGGAAGGATTTGACGCGGTGATTGAAAAAAATCAAAAATTGAAAGGTTAAGGAAAATGAAAGTTGGAAAAATGAGCAATCGCAAAATATTAAGACAAGTCGTTGTCTTATGTTTGTGTGTGGCGGCCGGCTGGTTTTTAAAAACCAAGCTCAGCCCCCATGCGATGACGGCGCCCGCCGGCGCCGGCGGCGATCCGTTCGTACTGGTGGAAGAAGCACAGTTGAAAGACGTGACGCCCGCCCAGAAATTCATCGGCCATGTGGAAGCCGTCAACGAAGTAAACATCCAGCCGCAGGTCAGCGGTTATCTGGAAAAAGTGCTGTTTGACGAAGGTTCCGCGGTCAAAAAAGGCGACATTCTGTTTGTGATCGAACAGCAGAAATACATCGCCACCGTCGACCTGCGCAAGGCCGAACTCGACAAGGCCAAAGCCAGCTTCACCCAGCTGGAAAAAGAATATAAGCGGCAAAAATCCCTCAACCAGCAGAAATTCGCTTCCGAATCCAAACTGGACGAGGCCTATTCCAACATGCTGCAGGCCCAGGCCGCCGTCAAACAGGCGGAAGCCAACTACGAGCTGGCCAAAATCGACCTTGAACACACCGAGATTCGCTCGCCGATCAACGGTTACATCGGCAAGGCCATGATCACCGTCGGCAACTACGTCAGCACCTCAAGCGGCACCCTGGCCAACATCGTGCAGACCGACCCGGTGCGCATCGTCTTTTCCGTCACCGACAAGGAAATGCTGAACTTAAGACAGGACTATGACAAACGCGGCGGCGAAGTATACAGCAAAATCATCCTCGCCAACGGCAAGGTCATCAAAAAGCCGATTCTTTCCCGTTTCAACGACAACTCGATCAACACCGGTACCGCCACTATGTCGGTTTATTCCGAATTCGAAAACAAGGACGACATGCTGATCCCCGGCGGCTATGTCGACATCATGATCGGTTCCGGCCCCGAGAAAAACGCGGTTGTCATTTCTCAGGCGGCGTTGGCGCAGGACGAACACGGAAACTATGTTATGATCGTTAACAAAGACAACGTGGTCGAACAAAGACGCATTACGCTCGGCGAAATTGCCGACGACCGGCAGATTGTCACCTCCGGGCTGAAAGCGGGCGAAAAGGTTATCATCCAGGGCCTGCAGAAAGTTTCCGACGGCAAGAAAGTGCGCACCGGAACGGTTAACGAACAGACCACAGAAGGAAAATAGTTTATGTTTTCAAGGATTTTCATTGAACGACCGCGTTTTGCGATGGTCATTTCGATTGTGCTGACGCTTGCCGGCGCAATCGCCGTCTTTTCGCTGCCGATCACTCTTTATCCGGAAATTACCCCGCCGACCATCAGGGTTTCGGCCACCTATCCCGGCGCCAGCGCCGAGGTTATCGCCAACACGGTGGGTATTCCGCTGGAAGAAACGATCAACGGCGTGGAAGACATGCTTTACATGGATTCGTCTTCGGACGCAACCGGCAGTTACGGTCTGACGATCACTTTCAAGGTCGGCACCGACCCCGATATGGCGCAGGTCAAGGTGCAAAACCGCGTATCTCAGGCATTGAGCAAACTGCCGGCGGAAGTTCAGCAGCAGGGCGTTACCGTCAGCCGCCGCTCTTCCGACCAGCTGGGCTTTTTGACCGCCCGTTCGCCCAACGGCACTCATGATACGTTGTTCCTGAGCAACTACGTTCAGAACAACATCAAGAAAAACCTGATCAGAGTGGACGGCGTCGGCGAAGTCAACGTTTACGCCCCGCCTTTGTCCATGCGCGTATGGCTCGACGCCAACAAGATAACCGCGCTCAACCTGCCGGTATCCGCCATCCAGGCGGCAATCGAAAGCCAAAACATCCAGCCTTCGCTGGGTAAGGTGGGCTCCATGCCGGGCGACGGTTCTCAGCAAATGGTCTACGCCCTGCTCAGCAGCGGCCGTATCAACGACGTTGAAGAGTTTAAGCAGATCATCGTCCGCACCGACGAAGAAGGCGGTCTTGTTCGTTTGGGCGACGTTGCCAGGATCGAAATCGGCCAGGAAGACTATAACGCGGAATCCCAATTCGACGGCGCCCCTTCGGTAGCCATTGCCGTCAACATGCTGTCGGGGGCAAACGCCATCAACGCAATGTCCAACCTGCGTGCGGAAATGGCCCGTCTGGAACAGTTCTATCCCGACGATATGGAAATTTTCGTAGCCTATGACGCCACCGAGTACATCACGTCGTCAATTGAAGAAGTGGTCTTTACCCTGATTCTGACTTTTGCGCTGGTGGTCGCCGTCTGCTATATCTTTTTGCAGGACTGGCGCGCGGTACTGGTACCGACCCTGACCATTCCGGTATCCATCTTTGCCACTTTCGCCGTTCTTCTGGCGCTGGGCTACAGCTTAAATACCCTGACCCTGTTCGGTCTGGTGCTGGCGATCGGCCTGGTGGTTGACGACGCCATCGTTGTGGTCGAACGCGTTCTGTTCCTGATGGAAAACGAAAAACTTTCGCCGAAACAGGCTACGATCAAAGCCATGGAACAGGTGTCGGGAGCGATTGTCGCCACCACTCTGGTACTGTTGGCCATTTTCGTGCCGATCGGCTTTATCGGCGGCATCACCGGCAAAATCTACCAGCAGTTTGCGGTCGCCATTTCGACGGCGGTTGCTTTCTCGGCCTTAAACGCCCTGACGCTGTCGCCGGCGTTGTGCGCCACCATGCTGCGGCCGCTGAAACCGTTCCAGCACGGTCCGCTGTTCTGGTTCTCGCGCGCCGTTGACAAGTCGCGCGACCGCTACGCCAGCATCGTCGGCATCGCCAGCCGCAAGGTCAGCGTTATCGCTTTGATCTTCGCCCTTATCGTTGCCGGTATCGTCGCGCTGCTTCATGTCAGCCAGACCAGCTTTATCCCGAGCGAAGACCAGGGCGCGTTCTTCACCAACATCCAGCTGCCCGAAGGCGCTTCCCGCGAACGGACAGACGCTTTGGTCAAGAAAGTTATCCCGCTGATTTTGGAAGAAAAAGGCGTCGCACATGCCATGAACGTTACCGGACACAGCATCATCGGCGGTTCCGGCGAAAACGTCGCCTTCATCATTACCATGCTTGAACCCTGGGCCAAACGTACGGACAAGGAATTGTATTCGACCAACATTCTGAACCGGATCAAGGCCAAAATCGACGACTTCCCCGAAGCCAACATCAACATGTTCGAAATGCCGGCCATCCAGGGCCTTGGCAGCACCAACGGCATGGACTTCCGTCTGCAGGCGCTCGATTCTCCGGATCCGAAGAAGCTGGATGCCGCTTTGCAGGGTTTCCTCGGACGCTTAAACCGGTCGCCGTACGTTTCCTATGCGTTCTCGACCTATAACGCGACCACGCCGCACATCTTTGTTAACATTGACCGCACCAAAGCGGAATCGATGAAGGTAACCACCGGCGACATTTATACCACTCTCGGCCGGTATTTGGGATCGTCCTACATCAACGACGTCAACTTCGGAACCCAGGTAAACCAGGTAATCATCCAGGCCGACTGGCCGTACCGCAAGGGCGTTGACAACATCAGCAGCCTTTACGTTCAAAACAGCCTGGGCGAAATGGTTCCTCTGGGCGGCATGATCAACCTGAGCAAGGTTCTGGCGCCGAGCACCATCGACCGTTACAACCAATACCCGGCGGCAGCCATCAACATTGTCGGCAACGAAGCTTTCAGTACCGGCGAAGCCATGAACGCCGTCGAACAACTGGCCAAGGAGGCCCTGCCGAAGGGTTACAGCTACGAATGGTCGAGCATGAGCTATCAGGAAAAGGCCAACCAGGGCCAAATCGGTTACCTGATCGCTCTGGCGCTGACTTTCGCCTACCTGTTCCTGGTTGCGCAGTATGAAAGCTGGAGCACGCCGATCCCGGTTCTTGCTTCGGTTTCCGTTGCCATGGTGGGCGCCTTGCTCGGCTTGTTCATACACGGACTGCCGCTCAGCATTTACGCCCAGCTGGGGCTGATTCTGCTGGTCGGTCTGGCTGCCAAAAACGCGATTCTGGTCGTCGAGTTCTCCAAGGAAGAGCGCGAAAAAGGCACTTCCATCAACAAAGCCGCGATGATCGGTCTGAAAGAACGGTTCCGCGCGGTATTGATGACGGCCTTCACCTTCATCCTCGGCACTCTGCCGATGGTGGTCGCCACCGGCGCCGGCGCCAACAGCCGAATCGCCATCGGCGTACCGGTATTCTACGGAATGCTGGTCGGCACCATGGTCGGTCTGATTATTATTCCGATGCTCTACGTTCTGTTCCAGACGTTGACGGAAAAGGTAAGTGGACCGGTCAAAGTCAAAAAAGCCGAAAAGCAGGCCTGAGGACCGACAGGCAAAAAAACTCCGTAATCTCCGGATTGCGGAGTTTTTTGTTGCCCAAAACCGATTTTTGCTTAAAACTAAAAGCCGGGCTGAACTCAATCGGCACGATCACCATATCGGAAACAAAAGGAGGAAACATGAACAGACTTTTTTATACCGCGCTGACCGCCCTTGCCCTTGCCGGCTGCTCACCCAAGTCAGAAATCTGCGGAACCTACAACGGACTGTTGCCGGCCGCCGACGGCCCGGGAATAGACATGACCCTGCAGCTCAACGCCAACAACACGTTTGTCAACAAACTGGTTTATGTCGGTCAGAAAGACGGCACCTTTTACGAAAAAGGTACTTACGACATAGACGGCAGCATCATCAAGCTGGAAACCGGCAGCGAAATTTCCTATTACAAAAAGGAAAAAGGACAGCTTCGCCTGCTCGACTACGAGAAAAAGGAAATCACCGGCGCCCTGGCTGACAATTACATCCTGAAAAAAATCAAAGACTGCGCGGGAAAAGCGGAAAATGGAAAATAAAGAACCGGAATTAAAAGAGGAAGAACGGCAGAAATGCGAAATATGGACCCGCATCATGGGCTATTTTCGTCCGCTTTCCGTTTTTAATCCCGGCAAAAAATCCGAATTCCGCGAAAGGCGGTATTTCAGCGAAGAAAAAGCGCTGACGCCGGCAGAAAAAGACGCTGCCTCCCGGGCAAAAGAACCGTCCCCTTCAGACAAGCCGTGAAAACGGCCGCGGGAAAAAGTCCGTTCACGCAACGGCTGTCGCAAACAGGAAACAACAATCCCCACCTCGAAACGGCAGCATAACAACCGCAACGGCGTTTTCCGCCGCTTTTGCCCTGTCCCGGTATTCAGCAAAATTTTCACCTACGCCGTTTTTTCGTATTGACTTTATATTTATTTTGTGTTGACTTTATGTTTGAGAATGATAATCTTTCTCAAACAGACAACAACAAACATGCCGGGAGCAGACATTGTCCGCATTTGAACAGACATTCAGACAAAAAGGCATCAGTCTCACTTCGTCGCGGCTGGCCATTTTCGAGGTGCTTGAAAACGCCTCCGCACACATGACCGTCACCGACATTTTCAACGCCGCCAGACAAAAGGATCCCGGTCTCGGCATGGCAACCGTTTATCGTACCCTCAACATGCTCTGCGACCTGGGGTTGGCGGAAAAACACGAGTTTCCCAACATTGACGCGGTTTATGAAAAAACCGGCGCCGGAAACGGGCATCACCACCATATCATAGACGCAGACAGCGGCCGGATAGAAGAGTTTTCTGCCGCCGAACTCGACGTTCTGCTGGAAAAAATCGCCCGCGAACACGGCTATGAAATGCTCGGCCACAAAATTGAAATTTACGGAAAGAAAAAAGGAAGAAACGCAGCAACCGGCGTTGCCGGCGGCAAAAAACAAACTATATAGAGTTTTCAGGATCCGTCAAAAATATTTCACGTCTGACAGAAACCATGAAGAGCACGGCGGATCCTGGAAAATTTTTAAGGCTCCCGGGTCTTAAAAATTTGCTTAAAGCCTGTCGCCCTGCTTAAAATATTTCAAAATCGGCAGGCTTTTTATTTTGAACAAACAACGGAGACAAAAATGAAAGTAAACATCTTATACGGCAGCGAAACGGGCAATTCGGAGAATCTGGCCGGCACGGCGGCAAACGAACTGAAAAAAGCCGGTTTTGAAGCTGAAGTTCAGGATATGAGCGGCGTTCGTGCGGCCGATCTGGAAAACATGACGCGGCTTTTGGTCATCACCAGCACCTGGGGCGACGGCGAACCCCCGTCAAACGCCGCCGAACTGCACGACGAACTGTCTGCCGCAAACGTCAACCTGAGCGGCCTTACCTATGCCGTTTTGGGATTGGGCGAATCCTATTATGACCATTTCTGCCAGGCGGCCATTGATTTTGACGAATATCTGGCTGCTCTCGGCGCCGAAAGAATCCTTGAACTGGAAAAGGCCGACGGCGAATTTGAAGATGTCTTTTCCGTCTGGATCGGCAACGTGATTGCCAAACTGAAAGCCTGAGCGCTTTCACAAACAACAAGTATAACTCCCTTAAATAAAATATGCCCGGATTCCGGGCATATTTTATTTTTTCCGGCAAAACCATTATCCATATTTAAAAAAAACGGACAGCCATTATCTACGGCAGAAGAAACTGTTTCCATCTGATTTTCCGCCTGACACTCAATCGACAACAATTGCACAAAAAGGAGATTTTTCATGACGTCACCATTAGAAGGCATAAAAGTCATCGACATGACAGAAGTTCAGTCCGGTCCGTCCTGTACCCAAATGCTGGCCTGGTTCGGCGCGGAAGTGATTAAGATCGAACGTCCCGGCGGCGGCGATCCGACCCGCAACGAACTGACCGACCTCCCCGGCATGGACGGACTTTACTATTTGCAGCTCAACAGCAACAAACGCTCCATGGGGCTCAACGTCAAAACGCCCGAAGGCAAGGAAATTCTTACCAAACTTCTGCGGGAAGCCGACGTCTTCGTCGAAAACCTGCACCCCGGCGCCGCCGACGAACTCGGCTTTTCCTGGGAAGAAGTACACAAAATCAACCCCCGTATTGTCTACGGTTCCATCACCGGCTTTGACGAAAACTCGCCTTATGCCAACGTCAAATGCTACGAACCGATTGCCCAGTGCGCCGGCGGCGCCGCTTCCACCACCGGCTGGTGGTCGGGGGAAAACAACCTTCCGACCCAGTCCGGCGCCGCGCTCGGCGACAGCAACACCGGCATGCACCTGCTGATCGGCCTGCTGGCGGCGCTGCTCCAGCGCGACAAAACCGGCGTCGGCCAGCATGTGCGCCAGTCGATGCAGGCCTCGGTTCTCAACCTCTGCCGTGTAAAATTGCGCGATCAGCTGATTTTGGAACACACCGGACGACTGACCAACTATCCGCAATATCCGAACGGCGTTTTCGGCGACACCGTTCCCCGTTCGGGCAACATTGAAGGCGGAGGCGTTTTCGGCTGGTGTTACAAGTGCAAAGGCTGGGAAACCGACCCCAACGCCTATGTCTACATCGTTCTGCAAAGGGAAGACAAGGCTTTTGAAGCGGCCGCCAAAGCACTCGGCAAACCGGAATGGATCAACGATCCGAAATTTTCCACCGCCGACGCCCGCGACAAGAACAAGGAAGAAATCTACCGGGAAATTGAGCAGTTCACCATCGGCAAAGACAAATTCGAAGCGGTTGCCGAACTGAGCAAGGCGGGCGTTCCCTGCGGACCGGTGCTGAGCCTGAAGGAAATTGAAAACGACCGTTCGCTGCGCGAAAACGGCACCATCGTCGAAGTGGAGCAGATCAAACGCGGCAAATATCTGACCGTCGGCATGCCGATGAAATTTTCCGACTTCACGCCCGAAATTAAAGGCGCACCCCTGCTCGGCCAGGATACGGACCCGATTCTCGCCGGGCTGGGCTACACCCAGGAACAAATCGTCAAACTGCGCAACGACAAAGTCGTCGCCTGACAAAACAGCCCTTCCGCGGCCGTTTTTTCCCTGCCGCGGATTTTCGCCCGGCATTTTTTATCGGAGGTAACAACATGAACGCCACTGCAAACACCACCAACCTGACCGACGGCATGCGGCTGACGGTCGAAGCACTCAAGAAAAACGGCATTGACACCATTTTCGGCGTCGTCGGCATTCCGGTGACCGACCTGGCCCGCTATGCGCAAAAAGAAGGCATTCGCTATATCGGCTTTCGTCACGAACAGTCGGCCGGCAACGCTGCGGCCGCCAGCGGTTTTATCACCGGCCGGCCGGGAATTCTGCTTACCGTTTCCGCTCCCGGTTTCCTCAACGGCCTGGGCGCGCTGGCCAACGCTACCGTCAACGGCTTTCCCATGATTCAGATCAGCGGTTCCAGCGACCGCGCGATCATTGACCTTGAACAGGGCGACTACGAAGGGCTGGATCAGCTGAACATCGCCCGCCCGTTTGCCAAGGCGGCCTACCGCGTCAACCGTCCCGAAGACATCTGCACCGGCCTGGTCCGAGCCGTCCGCGCCGCCGTGTCGGGACGTCCGGGCGGAGTTTATCTGGACCTGACGACAGCCATGCTGGCTGCCGAACTCGACCGGAACACGGCAGCGGCTTCGCTTTTTTCACCGGTCGATCCGGCACCAGCCGTCATTCCGTCCGCCGACGCTGTCGAACGCGCGCTTAAGCTTTTGTCCGCGGCCGAAAAACCGCTGGTCATCCTCGGCAAAGGTGCCGCCTATGCGCAGGCAGACCGGGAAATCCGGGAATTTGTCGAAACAACCGGCGTTCCCTACCTGCCGATGTCAATGGCCAAGGGACTGCTGCCCGACGACCACCCGCAAAGCGCGGCCGCGGCACGTTCTTTCGTATTGGAAAACGCCGACGTGGTCATGCTGGTCGGTGCCCGCCTCAACTGGCTGCTCACTCACGGCCGGGGCAGGCACTGGAATCCGCACAACAAATTCATCCAACTCGACATTGATCCCGTCGAAATTGACAGCAACCGTCCGATCGCCGCACCGGTGGTCGGCGACATTGCCTCTTCCGTGCGCCTGCTTTTGAACGGTCTGGAACGACACCCCGTCAGGGCTCCCGCGGACTGGCTCTCGGCCATTGATGCCGCCAAACGGCCCAACGTTGCCAAAATGGAAGAAAAACTGAACACCGAAGCTGCCCCGATGAACTTTTTCACCGCCCTGAACGCCGTGCGCAAAGTGCTCTCCGCGCACCGCGACATTTATCTGGTCAACGAAGGTGCCAACACGCTTGACGACACCCGCGACGTCATAAACATGTACCTGCCCCGCCGGCGGCTGGACTGCGGCACCTGGGGCGTCATGGGCATCGGCATGGGATTTGCCGTCGGTGCCGCCGTCACCGGCAAAAAACCGGTGGTGGCGATTGAAGGCGACAGCGCTTTCGGCTTCTCGGGCATGGAAATCGACACTGTCTGCCGTTACAAACTGCCGGTAACGATCGTCGTTTTTAACAACGGCGGCATTTACCGCGGCGACGATCCCAATCTCGGCGGCGGCAGCGATCCCTCGCCCACTGCCCTGTCCTCTTCGGCCAGATATGACAAACTGATCGAAGCCTTCGGCGGCGCGGCTTACAATGCCGCCACGCCGCAGGAACTGGAAAACGCCCTCTCCGCCGGTCTGGAATCCGGCCGGCCGACCCTGATCAACTGCGTCATCGACCCGGCCGCCGGCACTGAAAGCGGGCATATCGGCAGCCTCAACCCCAAAACGCTCGTTTAACACGGGAGGAAAAAGATTATGCTGAACATCATGCTGACCGACCTGGTTCCCATTTTCGTCATTATGATTCTCGGTTACGTTTCCGGCAAAAAAGGCGAATTTAACGCCGCAAACGCCAGAAGCCTCAATCAGTTCGTCTTAAATTACGCTTTGCCGGCGGGACTTTTCGTTTCCATCGTCAAAGCCGACCGAGCCATGCTGTTTTCCGACATCCGCCTGTCGCTGGTCAGCCTCGGCGTTATCGTCGGCTGTTATTTCTGGTCTTATTTTTCCTGTCTGAAATTTTTCAAACACAGCAAAGCCGAAGCTTCGATCGCCGGACTTGTCGGCGGCGCGCCGACCATCGGCTATTTGGGATTTGCCGTGCTGGAACCCATTTACGGCACCAGTGCCACCGTCGGCCTGGTGGTTGCGGTGGTGGCCATTGTCGTCAACGCGGTCACCATCCCGCTCGCCCTCTGCCTGCTCAATCCCGGAAGGCAGTCGGCAGCCGCTGCCGGCAATCCGCCGGTCAGACCGTCAAACGCCCTCTTCAACGCGTTGAAAGAACCGGTCTGCTGGTCGCCGATACTGGCGGTCCTCATCGTCTTGACGGGATTCCGCTTTCCCGGCAGCCTGGACCCGGTTTTCAATCTGATTGCCAACGCCAACGCCGGCGTTGCCGTTTTCGCCGCCGGCATCACCCTTTCGACCAACAAATTCGAGTTTAACGTGGAAGTGCTTTACAACTCTTTCGTCAAACTGATCTTCATGCCGGCGGCAATGCTTGCCATCGGCCTTCTGACGGGAATGAACGGCGAAAAACTGCAAATGCTGGTTTTGTGCGGCGCGCTGCCGCCGGTTTTTTCCGGCATTATCATCGGCAGTCGTTTTCAGACTTACGTGCAAACGGGCACTTCTTCGCTCGCCGTCAGCACCTTCCTGTTTATGGCAACTGCGCCTTTGTGGATTTGGCTGTCCCGGCTGATTGCCGGATAAAAAATCCGCTACGGTCACAAAAAAATACCCGGCCTTCAACAGCCGGGTATTAAAAATGCCGCAAAAAACTAAATGACCTTGGCCATAAAATATTCGTCGGCATATTTGTCGTCAAAGCTGACCGCCTTCTTGCGGATTCCTTCCCGCTCATAATGATGCTTCTCAAACAGGGCAATTGCCGGAAGATTGTCGGTAACCACCGTAATTTCCAGCCGGCCGACGCCCTTTTCCCTCGCCCAGTTTTCGGCAAAAGCGATCAGCTTGTCGGCAATTCC
Organism: Azospirillum sp. 51_20; assembly: GCA_001917175.1. Classification (GTDB taxonomy): domain Bacteria; phylum Pseudomonadota; class Alphaproteobacteria; order RF32; family CAG-239; genus JAFUYI01. The sequence continues at coordinate 26,895 of MNTV01000038.1, read as the reverse complement.
CTGCCGCTGACTGTCGCGCAGCACGCCGACGGTAAACCGGGCGGTATGCTTCAGTTTGGACAAATGACTGCGGGAAATGCCGAGATAACCGACGATCCGTTCGCCTTCGGTTGCCACGAAAACCTGTTTGTAATCATCGTAATCCTCAATATATTTCTGTTCCTGTTTGGCTTTTTCCGCCGTTTCTTTCGGCGTAAACATCAGATAGTCGCTTTCCTTGACCAGCTTTTCGTAAAACTCCACAAACTTTTCGGCATCGGCCGGTCTGATTTTTCTTATCTCCATGATATACCTCCAACTGATTGATTGCAAATTCCCCCTCCCTCTTTGGTTCCAATAAGGTATTTTCGACTTTCCTTTTTTTCAACCGCCGTTACCCGAAAGTTGAGAGCCGGACGGCCGCCGCCGCGTTTTCCGAAATCGGAATTCTCCGCATTTTCATCCGCTTGCGCCTAAATGTTTTCTTTGCTTTTGCCGATGAATTTCAGACAAAACAAAAAAATCCTTTACAAAAGCAAATAAATCTGTTAATGGTTGCAAATAGTTTAAAATGAGTAAAAGAATGACCGCTTTCAAATTGACATCCCTGCGCCTGCGCAGATTGACGCTGCGACGATGACTTGTCCCGCCAAGATAAGTTCGTCGCAAGATTTGAGTTTGCTCAAATCTTTTTTTTATGTCCAATCTCAGCAAAACGCAAAGGTTCAAAATGAGCACAAAACAGTTAACGGTCAAAAAATTAAACATTGAAAATTTAGCTGATGTTATGAAATTGCAGCAAAAAATCATCGGCAACCTGCACCCTGACGAACAACACTTCATCCTGCACAGAACGGCGGAAGACTATATGAAATCGCTTGACGGCCGCAGTTCAAACATGTTGGGGGTCTTCGACGGCGAAACTTTAATAGCCCAAACGGTATACAGCCTGCCTCATAACGGCGAAAGCAGGGACATGCCCGAGTTCAAGCCGGAAATAGAAAACAAAGACCTGGTTTTGTACGAGGCCATTCTGGTCGATCCGGTTTACCGGGGCTCCAGCCTGATGAAAAGAATGCTCGAATATATCGAAAACAATGCCCTTGACAGCGGCAGGACCCACGCCATCATCCAAATTGCCGTCGACAACCCGGCCAGCTGGATAAACGCGCTGCACCACGGCATGTCCATTACCAAAGTCGACCTGGATCCTGCCGACGGGGCAAAAGTCATCTACCTGGAAAAAGAAATTTCCCGGAAACCCGCGCCGGTTCCGTTCCCCGTCCAAAACAACGCCCGGATTTACAGCATGCACCTCGGGGAAAACATCCATGCGGCAATCCCCGCCCTTTTCCACAAAATGCAGCATCTGATAAAAAACGGTTATCACGGTGTCGCTCTCAACAAAGAGAGCAAAAGCCTGATTTGGGAACAACAGAACGCCGCCAAAAGCAACGGCCTTTCCTTCGCCCATATGTCCGAAGGAAAAGCGCCTTCCTTTATCGAGCCGTTTTCTCTGCCGTCCCGAAATAATACCACTCGGTATTGACCGGCGCCTGCAAATTGGGCAGAAGAATAAAACCGTCGCTTAGAGCATAAAGCGCTTCCCCGTCATCATAAAGCGCAATCCGTTCGCCCTTGCACACCGGATCCAGGTGCTTGTAGCTGCGGCAGAGCCTGCCTTCCTTGCTCTTAAGCACATAGTTCTCCATCCGGATGTGCTTTTTCGCCCGGGCTGCCGGCAGCGGCAAATCAACCATCCCGAAGGCGGACAACGCGTTTACGATCGCCCGGTAAGCCAGTCCGGCCGCCTGCGGATCCCTGTGATAGCCGCACTCCAAAGTCGTGGCCGTATTGCCGTACGCATGGGCGCACCATTCGGTGGAAAAATCGCGGATTTCGGTCTGCCTGCCGTAAATGTCCGGCCAGCCTTCCAAAACAAAATCCACGGGCAGCGCGTCGATCAGCTTTTGGTTATAAACGTCGGGATAATCACAAAAGGCAAAAGGAACGTCGCCGACGCAATGGGTCGAATGCAAATCCAGCGTAAACCTGTGTTCCCGGATGAGAGGACAAATTTCATTGGCAAGTTTCTGCTCGTAAGACCGCGGATTGTCATGCACGGTCATCACCCGGTTCAAATTCTCGTCAATATTGCGCACGTCCCGGCGGTACGCTTCCGGATTGCAGACCGGAACCAGCGTCATCTTCCCGTTTTTTAACGCCAGCGCGCCGCGTTCAATTTCGTCAATGATCCTGCGACAGGCTTGCGTACCGGCTGTTTCGTTGCCGTGAACCGCCGCCAAAACCAACAGGCTCAGCCCGTCATGTTCCCCTTTGAACTCATGTTTTTCTATCATTTTGCCATTTCTCCCTAAAAAAACATAATACATTTATCCGACAACTTTACAAGTGCCGATTTTTTTTGCATCACGCCGGCAACCGCCTCCGGCAGAAAAGAAAAACGGCTCCCGTAACGGAAGCCGTCAATTATGACGGGGCTTGGCCGGCAATTCACGAATTAACATTACCGACTGCCTTTATCAAAATTTGGAACATAACGTAAACCATGCAGATTCTCTTTTGATATTGGCTGCGGCTTATAAGGAACTTGCGTTGAGGCAGAAAGTTCTCTTAATCTTTTGATTCTATCTGCCAGGTTATTATCTTTATTTTGTTGCCCTGGAGTGATCCGATTATGATGATTGTTTTTATATAAATCTTTTGACCTTCCGGAAGTGTCGGTATTTACAACATAACGATTATAATTAATGACTCTTCCTGTTTCCGGGTTTAAACCGCTGAAACTATAGGAATATCCTCCGTAATTCTCAACAAGCTTATTTTGAGCTTTATTTGAGCGTTCATTATCGGCTTCGGCAGTTGCCGCAACCTCGTCAATCCCTTGCTCATGCAGTTTATCAAACAATTGCTTTTTTATTTCGCCGGCATAACCTTTACCCTTATGTTCATGCAACAGCACCGTAGACGTTGTTACCCTTACTCCCGTTTCGGCAGAAAACTTATGCCACTTTTCACAAGTTTTCAGTCCATTTTCAACATCAAACACATCCATCGGTTGCGGACGTGCATTTACCGACCCTATTATTTCATCACCTTTGACTACAAAATAAAAAAGCTCCGGGCCGTTTCTCCTGTTTAAAGGCTGTCCTGTCGCTTCGCATTCCCTCTTATTTTTATAAAAGTCTACGATCTTGGCGGTAAATTCTTCTTGACTGCCAACTCGGAAACTATCCATGGCAAATATAAAACCTTTGCTTTCCCTTTTGCCGACAGGATCATTTATTGTTTCATCCGATAAATACGCCCGCATTTTCTCGCAAGCTTTTTGATAGCTTTCAAAATGCTCTTGGACAGGTTCCACAATTCTAATTCCATCCGCAATTTCCGCCATGTTCTTTTCCCCAACAATTCAATGTATTATTACAAGATAGTTTATGTAAAAAAAATAAAAAAACAACCCGTTAAAAAACAAAAAAATATAAACAAACGAGTTCGGAAAACTTCTCCCCAAATATGATTTTGAAATTTACAACATCCGAACCACGTCAACTGTTTGATTTTTAAAAGGAAAACAGTTCCAGTGACAGGAACCGTCAATTACGGCGGGCAAAGACAGAAACATGGAGAAATGTCGGAATTGCACATTCCGGCATTTATAAAGTGGTGGGGCTTAACTGGCAATTCACAACCTGATTATTTATCACTTTTAACAAAAAGAACATCTTGTCCTTAAGGTTATTAGATTGAAAATATCGCTTATTGTTTTATGATAAAAATGCGGCTATAGAATTATACAACTCCTGTCGGCTTCGTTCAGTTGTAAAATTATGTCCGCCTTCCGAAACAATACCTAAAGATTTTTTTGTTTCAAGCGCCTGATAAAGAGCTTTAACATCCTGGGGGGCAATAATATGATCATCTTCAGCCGTAATCAGCAAAACCCTTGCTTTAATATCTTTTGCTAAACGGAGAGCATCATAGTTCTTAGCCTCTTCAACAACAGTATAAGGTAAGACAACTGTTTGATAATTATAAAAACCTTTTTTCTTCCAGTCTTTACAAAAATCTGGCATATAAAACATACAGCTATTTTCCCATGTCACTCCGCTGACAACCGGAGTTATTGGAATTACAGCATCAATCACAGACGCGTTTTCTGCCGAATATTGTAAAACTGACGCCCCTCCTAAAGAATGACCGGCCAAGATAAACGGTTCACGATAAAAATTCTGTTTTTTAGCCCAGTTAATCACTGTTTCCAAATCTTTTTTGAAAGTTGCTAATCGAACATTAATAACCTCGCCATCACTTTTACCCATAGAATAGCGACTGTCAAAGATAATAACCAAATATCCATTATCTAGAAATGCTTTTTTAGCTGTCTGTACCGCAGAATGTTCAAGATTAGACGCCAAACCATGCTGAATAAAAGCTATTTTTTTATTTCTTCTATGTTCATACCCCTCAACCTGCACATAAATTATTTCATTTGCAGAATTTTTCAGCCAATTTTCTCGGGAAGGTTCTTGTCCTATGCAAGCAGTTAAAATAAATAAAAACAGCACAACGTGAATTTTTTTCATTTCCGCCTCTTATAGTCCATTTAAGTATTTAAATATGATATATGGCTGTCCTATTAAAAACAAGCAGCATTTACACCTTTTAAACATCTTGTTCTTTTAAAAATAACAACTATTATCTTTATCCGTTCCCCAAAGTATCTAAATGATAAACCTTATTAACCATTTGAAAAATATAAATATTGATAAAAAATAGTTCGGATATTTCAAAAAAATAATGTTTTTCAAAAAACGAACATCCGAACTCATCTAACCTATTGATTTATAAAAGAAAAACAGCTCCCGTGATAGGAGCTGTCAACTATGGTGGGCCCTGCCTGACTCGAACAGGCGACCAGACCGTTATGAGCGGCCTGCTCTAACCAACTGAGCTAAGGGCCCGGCATCTGAAAACGGTTAAAAAATAGGCCAAATATTCTCCGAAGTCAAGCGCTTTTTGGGCACCCCGCCGATCCGCGCCGCGGGAAATGCGGAAACCGCGCCGAAAAGAATTGACTTCCCTTCTGCTTTACACTACAATTTCACTGCTTTACATACGGATTATGTTTAACTTTTAATTATATTATCATGAACAAAATTGATGAAATCATCCAAAAATGGGGCAACAGGGAAGAAGCCTACCGCTTGTATCGTCTTGTCCTTTTTGACTATTACCTCACCCGCTATTTTGAACTGACGGAAAGAAAACTCGACGGAATTAAACATCACGGAATTAACGACAAAGCCCTGATCAACCTTTTGTTCGTCTGCCTCAACAGCGTGGAAAAGGAAAGCTGCGGCCTGTTTGAAGCGTTTCGTAATTTTAAAATCGTCTGCGGCTGGAGCCGGCGGATACTTACCGTTTCACAGCCCGACGTCGAACGTCTGTTCGTACTCATTCCCGAACACCGTTCCAATAACGGGAAATGGGAAAAACGCCCGGCCGGGCAACGGACAAAAATCTGGACGGCTCTCGGCGAAAAAAGCATTGCCGACTATATCCAGGATTCTTCGGTCGGACATTACGCGCGCCTGATTGACCGCGGCGTTGACGAAGTGCTGGAAAAACTGCCGCCGTACTGTCTGGTCGACCTGACGGCCGGACGCCGCGCTCAAAGCGAATGGGTCGAATGGATCAATCGCACCGCCCGAATGCACCTGACCAACGACATCGCCGTCGGATCCGCCGGCCGTTATTATGACATTTGCAAGCGCTTTTCGACGCAAATGCTGGAAGAAGACAAAATGCTCCTGCTGAGCGGCCTTTAGCGCATCCTGCCTCAAAAACACCGGACTTTTCACAGTTCCGGTGTTTTTTTATCCGCCGTTTCCCGCACCCGGGGTTTACAGCCGCAGTAATCCTGGGCATAAAGCCCCAATTCGCGGATCAGCAGCTGCCGCCGATCCTGCATGCCGCCCTTGCGCCCTTCGATTTCGACATACAGCACCCCGCATTCCGCCGAAGCCTTCTGCGCCGCACGGTTCACCTGCGCCAGATCCTTATAGCGGGAAACGCCCAACACGGACGCCACCGCGTCAAAACCGTTCTCCCTTGCGTATTCCATAACCCGCTTTAACCGCATGTAAAAGCACACGTCGCAGCGGCGGCCCCGTTCGGGTTCGTTTTCCAGCCCCTTTATCAGGTTGCGCCAACGTTCGTTGTCATATTCCAGTTCAATAAACGGAATTTTCCGTCCTTCGCACAAACGCCGGTTTTCTTCTCTTCTTTTTTCATATTCGGCCGCCGGCACGATATTCGGATTATAAAACGCCACCGCAAAATCATACCCGTCCCGCGCCATTTTTTCGATCACCGCACAGCAACAGGGCGCACAGCAGGACAACAGCAATATTTTCATTCTTTTACACCTTTCGCACCGTTTTTCGGTTTTATAGCACAAATTTCGCAAAATGCAACAAGCCCGGTCAGCATAATGCTGTCCGGGCCTGTTTGCAAAACATCGGATCAACGGCTCAGGCATTCCTCATCAGACTGCGGCGGTTGACCTCGTTCCATATTTCCAGCTCGTCGTTGACGTAAGCGCGGTAACTTTTCTTTCCGGCCACGTTTTTATAATCCCGGAAAGCCTTGTCACCCTTGAAAATGCAAATCGTCACGTTTTTCAAAAATCCCTGCGCCAGCGGGGCGTAACTTTCGATTGCCGAAAGCATCGCCTTGGCCGACCGGGTAAAACTCAGACTGCCGCTTTTGCCGGTTCCGAGAGCGGGCATAACGATCCTGTCAAGACCATTTTTTTCGGCTTCGGCCAAAGCGGCAAAAGTCGAAAGCTGCACCATGCCGAAAGCGTCCGGAGCAGACACGCCCAAAAGGGAAACGTTGAGCATCTTGACACCGTCGCGGCCGTCGGTAACGAAAGAATAACCGAAAGGCAGCCGTCTCTGGCGGGCAACGACGGCATAATCGCGGATACCGCAAAAATGACCGTTCTGACTTAAGATGCCGGACACGCCGGTCAACGACATTTTATCGGCAAACTGAGGAACGACAAAACCCTTTGCGTCCACGCTCAAAACATTGCCTTGCACGATTTCTACAGAAATTTTTTTCATATTCCCAATGATTAAGTTAATAATTTTAAATCGCTTCAATATACCCGGACGCGGCAATTTTGTCAATTTGATTTTACTCGACACGGAGAACAAACCGCCGGCCGGTTTTCCGCATTTTTTACATTCCGGCAAAAAAATCTTGATTCCGACAAATTTAACGGACATAATCGGGCAGACAAACGCCAACGGTCAGGAACAACGGATGAAAATTTTAGTCGGATTAAGCGGCGGCGTAGATTCCGCGGCAACAGCCTATCTTTTGAAACGTGACGGTCACGAAGTGATCGGCGCCACCATGTCCATCTGGGACAAAAACACCAACTTCCGCGGCAGTGCTTCGGCCGATTCCTGCTTCAGCCCGCATGAGGAAAAGGATGTGGAATCCGCCCGCAAAATCTGCCGCGAACTGGATATTCCCTATTATGTTTTCGACTGCGCGGAAGAATACAAACGGATCGTGCTGCACAATTTTAAACAGGAATACACCGCCGGCCGCACGCCCAACCCCTGCGTGTGGTGCAACGCCGTCGTCAAATTCGAAGCTTTGCCGGCAGCTGCCCGCAAAGCCAACCTTGACTTTGACAAATTCGCCACCGGCCACTATGCCCGTCTCGATTTTGACGACGGTGCCGGCCGTTGGCGCATCCGCCGCGGCGTCGATCCGAAAAAAGACCAGTCTTATTTTCTTTACCGTCTCAGTCAGGAACAGCTCAGCCGTATCCTGCTGCCGCTCGGCGGTTATCAAAAGGCCGAAGTGCGGGAATTTGCCCGGCTGGCCGGGTTGGAAGTCTGCGACAAGCCGGACAGTCAGGACTTTTACAACGGCGACATCAACGATATTTTGCAAAAAGAACCGGAACCGGGGAACTTTGTCGACAAAGAGGGCAAAGTTCTCGGCCGCCATCAGGGAATCTGGAATTATACCATCGGCCAGCGCCGCGGCATGGGCATTTCTTCCGAACGGCCGCTTTATGTCATCGGCATCAACCCCGAACGGCGGGAAGTGGTGCTCGGACACGACGGCGACACGCTCCGCTCCTCACTGACCTGCGAAAACCTGAGCTGGCTTTCGATCCCCGGCATTGACCGGCCGCGGCCGGTAACAGTCAAAATCCGTTCGTCACAGACGCCGGCCGCCGCATTGCTGTCAATGATCGGCGAAGACAAGGCGGAAATCCGCTTCGACGATATGCAGAAAGCGGTAGCGCCCGGCCAAAGCGCCGTATTTTACGACGGGGACACGGTTTTGGGCGGCGGCATCATCTGCCGCTGAAAGCTTCCCTGAAATCGTCAAGGTCCGGCAGCTGCGGCAGCAGTTTATAATTTCCCTTTCCGTCATAATACACGTAAAGCGGAATGCTGCTGCGGCCGAAAGCCGCCAGCGCCCGGGAAATTTCCGGACTGCGGTTGGTCCAGTCGGCTTTGAACAGACGCACCTTATGCTTTTTGGCCAGGCGGGCAAAATCCTGCCCCGACAACACCGACTTTTCGTTGACTAAACAGGTGATGCACCATTTGGCGGTAAAATTGAGCAAAACCTTCTCGCCTTTTTCAAGCGCGGCCTCCACTTTCTCCGGCCGGTAAGGCTCCCATGCCGACGGCACCGTTTCCGCCCCGCTCCACAACACCCACAGCAGCCAGCCGCAGGTTGCAAGCATCGGCAGGGCAAACAGTTTTTTCACCACTTCCATCCAGCGGCCCGGCCGCGGCAAAATCTTCTTCAGCGCCGCGGGATAAATACCCGCCAGAAAGAACGGCAGCGCATAGCCGGCTCCCAGCATCAGAAATACCGGATAGTAAAAATAAGCCGGCCGGTCGGTCGTCAGCGCCCAGCCGACGGCAGCCCCCATGAACGGCGCCGTGCAGGGACTGGCGATCAGAACCGCCAAAAGCCCGGTCATAAACGAGCCGGCGGGAAGGTACTTCAAACTCCAGTTGACTTTGATGACATTTAAGAACATCAGCGCCAAAAGCAGAAACAACAGCGCCATCGCAGCGACGAAATAAGGCGACTGCAGCTGAAAGCCCCAGCCGATTTCCGCCCCCCGGTGCCGCAGCCAGGAAAGCAGCGCCGCCGTCAGGGCAAAGCAGGAAAGCACCCCGCCCGCATATTGAAAAGCCTCGATGACATTGCGGCGGCGTTCCTTCTCTCCGGTTACCGACATAATTTTGATAAACAAAATCGGAAAAACGCAGGGCATAAAGTTAAGAACGATTCCTCCGGCAAACGCCAGCAGCAGAATTTCCAGCCAGCCGTCGGACGACTGCGTCTTCTCCGCCCCGGCATAGGGCGAACGACCGGCAGGATTTTTGCCCGGCAGGGACGAAACGGCAAACAGGCCGGGAACGGTTTCCGCCGGCGCCGCGGCAAAAACTTCCGGCGTCAGCTTAAAGGCCAGACTTTCCGGCACGCACTCCCCGTTGCAGGCCATCCAGGAAATTTCCAGATCCGGCATCTCTCCCGCCGCCTTGTCCAGCACGGCGGAATAGGAGGCCGGCCGGCGATAGACGTTTAACCCGTAACCTTCGTAAATAATATCTTCGCCTTCGCTCCATTCTTCGGTCACCAGCCGATGATCATAAAGCCGCCATTCGACTTTGGTCGGCAAACCGACTTCGCCGGGATTGTGCGAATATATCTGCCAGCCGTTCTGCGGTTCGATTTTCAGCTTCACCCGGATCTGCCCGCCGTCCTCAACCGCGGAAACTTCAACCGCATTGCGCGGCGTCTGTTTGCGCACCGCCGCATCGGCGCCGGCGGCGGCAAACGCCAGAACAAGCGGCAGCAAACAGCGCAGAAAAAACTTTTTCATCTACTTTCCTTTGCGGAAGGGAACGATTACAAAATTGTAATAGGCGGCAACAATCATGCTGAAAGCCTTGATCAACGACAATACGCCGAGCAGAATCGCCATCACCGGAAACCAGCCGGGAAACAGACAGAGAATCATCAGCGCGATCAGCGTTTCCGACCCCTGAGCCAGACCGCCGAGATAAAAAGGCGAATGGTCAAGGTTAAGCTGCCGGTCGGCATGGTTTTTGTAGGCAACCACCGAATAGGCCAGCATCGCGCAGCCGGCAGCGGCAAAACCGAACAGCATGCAGGCCGCGGCCAGGCCGTTTTCGGCCGGGTCGGCAAGGGCAAAGGCAAAAATGACGCCGCCGTAGAAAATATAGTCAAGCGTCGCATCGAGAAAAACGCCGAAATCGGTCACTTTGGTCGACCGGGCAATGGCACCATCCAAACCGTCGCAGAAGCGGTTCAGCAAAATGGCAAGCAACGCCCAGCCGTACATTTCCATGGCAATAAAATTGACGGCAAACACGCCGATGACAAATCCGCTCCAACTGACCGCGTTGGCCGAAATACCGATCTGTCCGAGATAAGTTCCGGCCACGTTGATTTTGTTGTAAGCCTTGGCGTATATTTTGCGCGACAGCGCCGTAATGTAGGCCCACTGTTCCCTGACCCGCAGGTTGCGCCAGAAGTCTTTTACTTTTTGCTTGAGAATTCGGAAATATTCTTTCATAATGAACTGCCTTTCATAAAAAACGACCATTTTGTTGATAAGATAACACAAAATAATAAAATTTTTACTAATTCCGGACCCGAAAACATGCGCCTTTTAAAATATATTCTCATTTTTATCATCGCGGCCGCCTGCATTTTCCGGCTGTGGCAGGAACGCCCGTCCTACGAAACGATTTCTGGCCGGACCATGGGCACCTACTACGGCATCAAAATCAAAAACTCCCCCGCTGCCGCCGACCTCGCCGCAGAAATAGAAAAAACGCTGACCGAAGTCAATGCGGAAATGTCCGTTTTCGACCCGGATTCGGAACTGTCAAAAATCAACGCCGCCCCCGCGGGACAATGGCTGGAACTTTCCGAACCGATGCGAAAGGTGATGAAAAAGGCCCATGAAATATACCGCCTGAGCGGCGGCGCTTTCGATCCCACCGTCGGCCGGCTGATCGACCTTTGGGGATTCGGCGTCAAAAAAGGAAAGAAACGTCCCGACGACAAAGAAATACGGGCATTGCTGGCCACCTCCGGCTTTGACAAAATCCGCTTTGACAAAGACTGGCAAAAACTGAAAAAAGACAACAGCGAAGTCACGCTTAACCTTTCGGCCATAGCCAAAGGCTACGGCGTCGACCGCGTGGCGGAAAAACTGGAGGAACTCGGCATTCGCGACTACGTGGTCGAAATCGGCGGCGAAGTGCGGGCGGCCGGCCGCAAATCGGAAGACGTCGACGGCTGGAACGTCGGCATCGTCAAACCGGAAGGACATTATACCGAAAACGCCTACGTCCTCACCGTCAAAAACCGCGCCGTCGCCACTTCCGGCGACTATCGCAACTTTTATTACGACGGCGGCAGGAAATTTTCCCACACCATCTCGCCCCAAACCGGCTATCCGGTTGAAAACGGCCTGGCGTCCGTCACCGTATTTCACGACGACTGCATGACCGCCGACGCTCTGGCCACCGCCCTGACGGCCATGGGCGAAAAAGAAGCCCTCGCTTTTGCCGAAGAAAACGGCCTGGCCGTTATTCTGTTCGTCCGCGACGGCAGCGGCATCGTTCCGCAGTTTTCGTCAGAAGCAAAAAAAATGACGGGAGAAAAATAAAATGGAAACCCACGAACGCGCCGGCACCGTAACCGCCGTCGGCCAACATACGGTCACGGTAACCTTCAAACGGTCGGAAGCCTGCGGCGGCTGCGCCGTCAGAAACTTCTGCCATGCCGGAAACGACGGCGAAAACAAGGCGGAAATCAAAGTTACGGACGCCTCGTCCTACCATGTCGGCGAACGGGTCACGCTGACGATCAGCGAAAAAAGCGCCGTCTATGCCGCCCTCATTGCCTACGCGCTGCCGCTTGCCTTTACGCTTGCCGGTCTGTTCATTCCGCTTGCCGCCGGCGCCGGGGAAGACACCGCCGCCTTTTCCGCGCTGGCGGCGCCCGCTCTTTATTATCTGCTGCTGTTTTTCTTCCGCCGACATATCGGGGCAAAAACAGAAATTAAATTGCGATAAGTGCAAAAAAAGATTTTGCATCCCCCGAATTTATGTTATGTATAAACGCATAATTTATAAATTCTCAAGAGAGTTGCCATGAGCGAACTAATCATAGCCAACATTGTCGTTTTGTCGCTGATTGCCCTGGCTGCGGCGCTGGTTCTTTACTTTGCCGCGCAGAAATTCAAGGTTGCCGGCAATCCGCTGGCCGACAAAATCGCCGCCCTTTTACCGCAGGCCAACTGCGGCGCCTGCGGCAAAGCCGGCTGTCAGGATTTTGCCAACGCCTGCGTCAATGCCGACGCGGAAGCCTTTGCCCACCTGTACTGCCCGGTCGGCGGCAGCAAAGTCATGAACGAAGTAGCCAAACGGCTCGGCTATTCCACGCCGGAGCACGAACCGACGGTAGCGGTGCTGCATTGCAACGGCACCTGTGAAAACGCCCCCGACAAAGTAGAATACATCGGCCTGCAAAGCTGTCGGCTGGCCAACCGCGCCTTTGTCGGCAAAACCGGCTGCCCGAACGGCTGTCTCCGGCTCGGCGACTGCGTCCGCAACTGTCCTTTCGGCGCCATCGAAATGGACGATCAGACCGGCCTGCCCAGAGTCAACCCCGACAAATGCACTTCCTGCGGCGCCTGCGTCCGCATCTGCCCGCGCGGATTATACGAAATCCGCCCCCGCGGAAAAAACGGGGTAATGGTTTATGTGGCCTGCAGCAACAAACAAAAAGGCGCAACCGCCCGCAAAAACTGCAAAGCCGCCTGCATTGCCTGCATGAAATGCACCAAAATCTGCCCGGAAGTCACCGTTGAAGAAAATCTTTCCCGCATTCCGCCTTCGGTTTCGGCCAAGCTTTACGGTGCGGAACTGGCGGCCGGCTGCCCGACCGGCGCCATCGTCTATACCGGAGCCAAAGGAGACAAAAATGAGCAAAACTAAAACTTTTTCCGTCGGCGGTATCCATCCCGACAAGCACAAAAACACCTCATATCTCCCGATCGAAGACGCCGGCATCCCCGAAACCGTATATGTACCGGTCAAGCAGCATATCGGCGCGCCGGCCAAAATTCTGGTCAAGAAAGGCGACCGGGTCAAAGTCGGCACCATGATTGCCGATGCCGACGGCATCGTTTCCGCCGACGTACACTCTCCCGTTTCCGGCGAAGTGATCAAAGTGGAAGAGGTAACCGGCGAAGTCGGTTATCTGGAAAAAATGATCACCATCAGGACCGAAGGCGACGAATGGGAAGAAACGATCGACCGCACCCCCGATCTGGTCAAGGACATCACCGCTTCGCCGGAAGAAATCGTCAGCATTATCCGAAATGCCGGCATTGTCGGCATGGGCGGCGCCGGTTATCCGACCCCGATCAAAGTCACCCTGCCGGCCGGCAAAAAAATCGACTACATCATCTTAAACGGCATTGAATGCGAACCCTATCTGACCGCCGACGACCGCCTGATGCAGGAAAAAGCGGAACAGATCATCATCGGCGCCAAAATCTTAAACCGGGCGCTCGGCATCCAGAAAGCGGTAATCGCCATTGATGAAAACAAACCGGCGGCAATCGAAGTTATGCACAGGCTCACCCGCCGCTATGTCGGCGTCAACGTCGTCGTCTGCAAAACCAAATATCCGCAGGGCGCGGAACGGCAGCTGATCGCCGCCGTCACCGGACGCGAAGTACCCCCCGGCTGCCTGCCGATCGACGTCAACTGTCTGGTGCAAAACGTCGGCACCGTTCATGCCGTATACGAGGCCGTGCAAAAAAGAAAGCCGCTGTTTGAGCGCATTGTCACCGTCAGCGGCGACGATTTGCAAAGCCCCGGCAACTACCGCGTGCGTATCGGCACGCCGGCCTCCTATCTGATTGAAAAGGCCGGTCCGCTGGAAACGCCGGGCAAAATCATCTTCGGCGGACCGATGATGGGCGTAGCCGCCACCAACCTGTCGGCACCGGTAACCAAAACCACCTCGGGCATCCTGCTGCTAAAAGAAGATTCCGTCTTTGATCCCGAACAAACCGCCTGCATCCGCTGCGGACGCTGCGCGGAAGTCTGCCCGCAGGGGCTGGAGCCTTTTGCCATCACCGGTTTTGTCCGCCGCGGAGAATATCAGGAAGCCAAGAAAATTCACGTTCTCGACTGCATCGAATGCGGCAGTTGTTCCTATATCTGCCCGGCCCGGGTTCCGCTGACCGACTACTGCAAACTGGCAAAATACGAAATACGCAAAAAGAAATAGGACTTTGATCGACATGCTGAAAATTTCCACTGCTCCGCATTTTTATTCTCCCGTCGACACCCGCTCGATCATGCGCGACGTTATTATCGCGCTTGCACCGGCCGGGCTTGCCGCCGTCGCCCTGTTCGGCATGGCGGCGCTTATCACCATGGTGACTGCCGTGGCCGGCTGCGTGTTGTTTGAATACGTCTGCTCAAAATGGTGGCTGAAAACGACGCCGTCCACACGCGACCTTTCGGCCGTAGTTACCGGTCTGCTGCTTGCCTATAACCTGCCCTGCAACATGCCTGTCTGGATGACGCTGATCGGCTGTTTTGTTGCCATCGTCATTACCAAAATGGCATTTGGCGGCATCGGCAAAAACCTTTTTAACCCGGCGCTTGTCGGCCGCGTTTTCCTTTTCATCTCTTTCCCCGTACAAATGACGACCTGGGTGCGGCCGCATTTGTTTGACTTTATGAACGCCGACGTTACCACTTCGGCCACCACGCTCGGCATTCTCAAACATGTCGACGCCGCCACTTCCGCCACGCAGCTGACCGGCAGTTTGAGCGAGCTGCCCGGTTATCTGGAAATGTTTCTGGGCTACACCGGCGGTTCGATGGGAGAAGTTTCGGCTCTGGCACTGCTGATCGGTTTTCTTTATCTTTTATACCGGAAAGTCATTTCCTGGCATATCCCGCTTTACTATCTCGGCACATTTTTCATCCTCACCGGCATCTGCTGGCTGACTACCGGTTCACCGGCAGCCGAACCGGTAACGCACCTGCTGTCGGGCGGACTTCTGCTCGGCGCCTTTTTCATGGCAACGGACTACACAACCTCACCGATGAGTAAAAACGGCCGCATCGTCTTTGCCGTCGGCTGCGGCGTGCTCACCTTTGTCATCCGCCGTTACAGTTCTTATCCGGAAGGCGTTTCCTTTGCCATTCTGATCATGAACGCCTTCGTACCGCTGATTGACCGTTACGTCCACCCGCGCATATTCGGAACCGGGAGAAAATAAATGAAACCGATAAAATCAACTTTATTCAACATGATTGCCGCCCTGCTTGCGGTCGCCGTGCTGTCGGCCGCCGCCCTCGGATATGTCTATCAGATTACCAAGGAACCGATCGCCCGGGCCAAAGATCAAAAAACGCTTGATGCCATCCGCGAAGTGGTCGGAACTTTCGACAACAATCCGTTTGCCGAAAAAACAACCATCGCCACCCCCGACGGAAAATCCGAACTCGAACTTTACCCGGCGCGGGAAAACGGCATCGTCACTTCGGTCGCGATCAAAACCTTTTCCGACAACGGTTTCGGCGGCAGAATCGAACTGATCATCGGCATGCTGATGGACGGCACCGTTACCGGTTATAAAGTCATCGAGCAAAAAGAAACGCCGGGACTTGGCACCAAAATTGCGGAAAGTAAATTCGCCGACCAGTTTATCGGCCTCAACTCTTACCACGATCAATTCAAATTAAAGAAAGACGGCGGGGAAATCGACGCCGTCACCGGCGCCACCATCAGCTCGCGGGCGGTGATCGACGCGGTGGAAAAAGCGGTTTCAACATACAAGAAATTTAATGCGGGAGCAACCGGTCATGAAGAATAAAAGCCTCTCCAACCTCACCCGCGGCATCGTCCGCGAAAATCCGGTTTTCGTCATGATGCTCGGCATGTGTCCGACCTTGGGCGTTACCACTTCGCTTGAAAACGCGCTCGGCATGGGAGTTGCCACCGCCTTTACCCTGCTTTTGTCCAACTGCGTCATCTCGCTTTGCAAAAACTTCATCCCCGCCATGGTGCGCATTCCCTGCTATATCGTGCTGATCGCTTCAATCGTCACGGTCATCGATATGATGATGGCCGCCCGGCTGCCGGCTCTGCACGCCAGACTGGGGATCTATATTCCGCTGATCGTGGTCAACTGCATCATTCTCGGCCGTGCGGAAGCGTTTGCCTCGAAAAACAACGTTTTTCAATCTTTCCTCGACGCTCTCGGCATGGGCATCGGTTTTACCCTGGCGCTTTCGCTGCTCGGCTCGGTGCGTGAAATTCTGGGCGCCGGCAGTCTGCTCGGCCACGGCCTGATCGGAGAAGAAGGGTACCCCGTCCTGCTGTTTGTCATGCCGCCGGGCGCTTTTCTGGCACTTGCCGGGCTGATCATTGTCTTCAACCGCCTGCGGGGAGTAAAATAAATGAGCGTTACCATGATTTTCATTTCCGCCATTTTGGTCAACAACATCGTCCTGTCGCAGTTTCTGGGCATTTGCCCGTTTCTCGGTGTATCCAAAAAAATCTCCACCGCCGTCGGCATGGGGCTGGCCGTCATGTTCGTCATGACCATCTCGTCCGTCGCCACTTATCTGATTTACTACCGGCTGCTGGTGCCGTATCATCTGGAATTTATGAACACGGTCGTTTTCATTCTGGTGATCGCCGCTTTGGTACAGATGGTGGAAATCATTATCAAAAAAGTTTCTCCCGCCCTGTATCAGGCGCTCGGCATCTATCTGCCGCTGATTACCACCAACTGCGCGGTCTTGGGCGTTGCCATCCTCTCCATACAAAAGGGCTTTTCGCTGTCGCTTTCGGTCTGCTTCGGCCTGGCCAACGCCGCCGGCTTTACCCTCGCCATTGTACTGATGGCAGGTTTGAGGGAACGCATCAGCCAAAACCAGGACGCCTTGCCGCAATCCGTGCGCGGCGCGCCGATCGCCCTCATCACCGCCGCCCTTCTCTCAATGGCTTTCATGGGCTTTTCGGGAATCGGCAACTGAACAATATTCCCGACGAAACCCGCTCCGTCTGTTATCATTTTTCTTAAATCATAAGGATAAAAACAATGATAAGCGAACATTCCCTTTGGGTCGACAAAATGCAGGATTTTGCCGGCGCTCTCAGACAAGAAGCGGAAGCGCCGGAAATTGCCAGACCGCAGACCGTCTGCCTGGTTGACCATGATCGTCTGGAAAGGGAATTTTTGCACCGCAAGGCGGACAACGAACTTTGCGGCCTCGGCTCGGACGACGAACGGCTGAAGTTTGAAACCGCCCGGCAGGCGCTGCGGAGTTTCGGCGTTTCCGACCGGGAAACGGAACAAGCTTACCAAAACTTTCAGCGGCAGACACAACAATCCGGCAGCCGAGGGGAAATATCTTACGAACAGTTTGTCGCCGGTTTTTACAACCTCGGCAGCAACACGAACTTTATCACAATGTTTGACCGTTCTTTTATTTTTCTTGACAACAAGGAAAAAAACATGGCTGCAAGCGGCAAAATCATGTTTTCCGGCATTTCGCCGGAACTGCGGGAGGCTCTGGACGGCGTCGACATTTTTGAAGTGAGCAAAAAACGCGGCCTGTACCACGAAGCCGTTCATTGCACGGGAACCGACAACGAAGCTTATTGCGACGCGTTTGCCTGCCTGAAAATCGTGCAGGAGCACTCCAACCCGGCAATTGCAGACTTTCTTGCCAACGCGCGCCTGAACGGCATGATGTATCCTTTGGCGGTTATGAGCGCCCGTTTGCGCAGCGGCGACAAAGAGGGCGCCGACAAATGGCGATCTTATATTATGAACCCCGCTCTGAAACAAATCAAAAACCACACCCGATCCCTGTGGCGGGACGGAAAACTGTCTGCCTTAAGCAATCGGGAACTGCTGGCGGAAGCCCGGAAGATTTCACAAACCGCGCAATATTCGCCGGAAGCCATGAGGGAACTGGACGAGGCACTGGCGGCTCCGCTGACTTTCGAAAGTTTGAAAAACACGACCGTTATCAAAGACACCTTTGCATTGGCGGGTATTGCCGACGAGCAGGCGCAGAAACGCTTTTTGGAAGACGGGCTGATTTACAACGGCATGTTCAGAGTGCTGTGCGACGGCGGAAAAGACATTGAAAAGGAAGTTTTAAATCATCCGCAAAGACGGGAACAGGCCCGCCGTATCATGCGGGAATGGGGGATGGACGAAGAACGGCAAAGAGAATTTCTCAACCGCAACCGGCAAACGGAAAACAACAACGACGCGGAAAAGAAACTACTTCTGCTGCGCGGACAAAAATTCATCAACGAAGAAGGCGACACACTCAAAAAACAATATCCCGGCCTTTCCCTTCGGGAACTGCAATATCAACTGACACACCGCTTCATCGACTACAATTTAGAACAGATATCCGCCGTCGGATCACGGTTCAGACAAAATTCCCGACTTTACTTTGACCGGACGGAAACCGGCAAAAGTTCCTCCCTTTGCAGTTTATACCTGCAACAGGCAGCAACCGCCGCGAAAATCGTAAACGACTGCCTGGCCGGCCATAACCGTTCATTTGCCGGAAAACACTCTGCCAAAGAGCAGGAAAGCCGGCTCCCCCTTTACGAATACACTTATCCTCATATATCAAAGCCGTCCGCCGCGGGAAAGACAATTGCCGATCAGCTTGAAAAATAAGCAGCGAAATATCCCATAAATGATAATCCGTTATTTACCAAATAAAATTTACTGCCAAACGCCGCCGGAAAAAGCTTTCTCCCATTTCTTTTGAAGTCGATCACCACGCTGCCCGGGGTTGAGAGGGAAGAGATGGACAAGCTTCCTTCCATTTCTTTTGCCCCCGATCACCCGCCCCCGCCGGCATCCCCGACAATAACGGTTTTATAATAACGGGACGAACCCCGGATCCTGAGGCATAAAAAAATCTCTGCATTTCTGCAGAGATTTTCTTAAATGGTAGGCGCGTGGAGGCTCGAACTCCAGACCCACTGATTAAGAGTCAGTTGCTCTACCAACTGAGCTACGCACCCATAACCTTTATGGGCGCAATATAAACCCCAATATTTTTTTTTGCAACACTTTTTTTATCATTTTGCAAATTTTTTGCACAAACGCACCGGCAGCATAAAAAATTATTGACCGGAAAAGAATTAGAAGTTGCCAAAGACCAAGCTTTTATTTATAAATAAAACATAAACTACGATATTGAAAACGAGGACTTTCATGAAAAAACTTGCCATTTTTGCACTTATTCTCGCCGTCATCGGCGCCGTTGTCTATTTTAAGGCCCCTTCGGCCGAAAACATCGTCAAAACCGTTGTTCACAAATACGGCAGCCAGGTTACCGGCACCGAGGTTAACCTCGGCGGTTTTCGCCTGGCTCTGACCAAAGGCGAAGTGGAAATCAGCGATCTGACCGTCGCCAACCCCGCAAACTACAGCCAGCCCCATATCATGAGCGTCGGCCGGGTTTTGGTCAAGGTCAACCTGAAATCCCTCCTCGACAAGACCATCATTGTGGAAAAAGTGGAAATCGAAAAACCGCAGATTACTTACGAGCTGCTCTCGCTCACCCAGAACAATGTTTCGCAGCTTTTGGAAAACATCAAACAAAACACGGCTTCCGCCGACAAAAAAGCCGCAGCGGAAGAAAAAAAGAGCGATGACGGAAAATCAACCGGCGACCCGGTCAAAGACGGCAAAAAAGTCATCATCAGCGACTTAAGCGTCACCGGCGGCAACATCAATCTGGCGGCTTCTCTTGCCGGCCGCGCGACTTCCGCTTCGGTGCCGCTGCCGACAATCAAAATGCAGGACATCGGTAAAGAAAAAGGCAAAAACGGCGCCGGTATCATTGACACCCTGTCGGTCGTTCTGCAAAAGATTTTCGACACCGCCTATGACACCGTGGTCAAAAGCAAACTGGTCGACCTGAAAAGCGCGGCCGAGGACAGCCTGAACAACGTTGTCAACGGCATCAAGGAAAAATCGGGATTAAAAGACTGGTTCGGCTTTGGCAAATAAATCGGCTTCGGCAAATAAAAAAGCGGCAAAACGCCGATAAAACCAACGCCCCGGTCAAAAACGGGGCGTTGTCTTGTTCCGTTGCCGTCTGCTTTGGAAAATAAAAACCTTTAAACGCCACCGGCAAGCAGCGGAAACGGTCCGAATATGCCCAGCCGTACCTGCAACCCCGCCGAAACGAACACGCCGGCCTTTCCGCATCCGCCGGCAAACAAAACGCATCACAAATCCGGACGTACTTTTGCAACCGGAGAAAGTTTCTTCATCGCCATATTTTTTTATTTTTCGCAAAAACCGACAGGCATGCCGGAGCGTCGCCGGCAAAACAGCATTCGTCATCGCTTCCGCTGATGCTCTTTCAACAACGTCATAACCGGCATCCCTCAAAAAAACGGATATTTTCCCCGGCAACCGGGAAAACGGCAAAACTGACGGTCTGTCCATGATTAAAGGCATGAAGCGGCATTACCCGGCAGTCCGGCATTCGGCGCCGGACAGACGCGGACTTTCCCCCAAACAACGCAACCGGCCGGCAGCACGGCTTTAAGGCCGGTTCCGTTTTTTTCGGACAACTTTTTCGTTTCCGCCGCCGGCAAATTCCGCTTTGCATTTTCTATTGTTTCGTTTTTTTCGTCCGAATGCGGCGATTCAATTCTTTCGTCAGAAGTTTCCGCCGGATACCAGATTGCCTTTGGCACATCCGGGCACATCCTCAAACGCGCGCACTTTTTTCCATACGGAAGCAGCCGCCTCCGGCGAATAGCGGCGATATACGAAATCGACCCGGTAAAAAGCCGCCGGCACTTTCTCCGCTTCCGCGGCAAAACACAGGGGACGACCGGCAAAAAGCATTGTCTGGCAATTCTTTGACAAAGCCAGATACTCCCTGCCCTCATGACGCAGCTTCAGCCATTTTTCTCCCCGCGGACAGCTTTTGCACGGGTTGGCGCGAATGCATACGGCGCTGGTAAACAGCGGCGCGTCCTGATAGACCGGCATCACCGCCGGCAGCGGCGCGTTTTCCGCCAGCGCCCGCATATTGTTCAGACAATCTTCAACCGACAGCGTAATCCGCCCGGCACCGGCGTCTTTGGCAGCCTGCACGGCCTGCGTATTCAACATATAAAGACTGCCGTCGAAACTGAGATCAATACCGTTTGCCGGCAGCATTTCCAGCCCCCACCAATTGCCGATTTCCCATTTCCGGAAACCGCCTTCAAGCAGCCGCCGCACCGGTTCGGCATACTTTGCCGGTGCGCGTTCCAGAGCCGGCAGCGCCAGCCGCAGCTTGTTTTTCGGCAGCGTTTTCAACCGCTCGGCGTCAAACTCCGGCGACAGCAGAACCGTCACTTCGTCAACTTCGTTCAAATCGATTGCCGCCAGCGTATCCAAATCATCGGTACGTATGATCCAGCCGCTTTTCTCCGCCGCAAACGACCTCCCGGTCGGCGGCAGAACCGTCGTTTTTTCTTCCGTTTTGATTTCGGCATACAAATCCCGCCGCAATGCGTTCAACAGCGAAACGGGCACGAAAAGCCCGTCCGGATTTTCCAATGCAAGCGCAGCCAGCTCAAACGGCGTGTCACCGGTTTTGGCAAATGCCCCGCGTACCGCGTCTTCCACTTTTGCCGCATCTTTGGCCGGCAGAAATTCTCCCGCCAGCTCGACAGAAAAACCGGCGGCCGCGGCCGTCACCTTGTCGGCTCCGATTGTTACCCGCACATCAAGCGGCAAACGCTGGCGAAATTCTCCCGGTTTCGGCCGGTCATAACCGTATGCGCCTTTCACCCGGCCGGAAGACGCCAGATAAACCGGCAGTCCCTTTTCCAGCTTCGGCGCTTTCGGCGGCAGCATGATCACGGCTTCCTGTCCCGCTTTCGCCTCAAAAACGTTCTTGCCGCCAACCTGCATGTTCTGCAGCGAAAAGCCGAACGGTCTTTCTTCCCCCGGCACGTCTATCTGAATACCGTCGTGACGGGCAACATCATGGCGGACATGAAGGCTGATCCGGCCTTTAAACACCTGTTCGATCCGGCCGGCAGGCAATCCGCGATGACCGACAAAATCCGGCTCCACCACCGTTTTATCTTTGCCGTGCAGATGGAACTCCGACCACGGACGCGAAAAAATCTGCTTAATATTTTCTTCTCTTGCGGTATCGCAGCCTTTACCGTCCAAAATCCGGCGGTAATAATCGGTCACCGCCGCCACATACAGGGCATTCTTCTTCCGTCCCTCGATTTTCAGCGACGTGACCGGCATTTTCAGAACGTCGTCTTTCAACGCCATGTCCTTCATTGAAAAATAATGCCGGTCGCCGTTTTCGCCCTCAAACTCCGCGCGGCAGGGATAAAGGCATTTGCCGCGGTTGGCGCTGCGGCCGCATTCCAGCGAGGAGAACAAACACATGCCGCTGTAAGAATAGCACAGCGCGCCGTGGATAAAAGCTTCCGTTTCCAGTCCGGGTATTGAAGCAATATCCTTAATTTCCGCCAGGCTCAGTTCGCGTGCCAGCACCACCCGCGAAAAACCGAGTTTTTTTAAAGCCAGCGCGCCTTCCTTGTTATGCACGGCCATCTGGGTGCTGGCATGCAGTTCCAGCTCAGGGTACTTCTCCCTGACGATTCGGGCAGCCCCCAAATCCTGCAAAATCACCGCATCGACCCGGCAGCGGGAACAAATGTCCAGACTTTTCAACAACTCGGGCAACTCGTCTTCTTCGACCAGAGTGTTTACCGCCGCATAAACCTTTTTGCCCCGCGCATGGGCAAAACCGACAAATTCGTTTAACTCGCCTTCGTCAAAATTGGCAGCCGTCGCCCGCGCCGAAAAACGCTTCAGCCCGAGATAAACGGCGTCGGCGCCGTAAAAAAGCGCCGCGTATCCGGCTTCCAAATCCCCGGCCGGCGCCAACAATTCCTTTTTTTTCATCATTTGATCCCTATTTCAACTGGCTTTTGTACAAAGACGCATAAACGCCGTTTTCCTTTTCCAGCAGCTCTTCATGGGTGCCGCTTTCAACGATCTCCCCGTAATTGACGACCACGATCCGGTCGGCGTTGCGCACGGTCGAAAGCCGGTGGGCAATGATAAACACCGTCCGATCCTTCATCAGATTGTCGATCGCCTGCTGCACCACTGCTTCCGACTTGTTGTCAAGCGCCGAGGTCGCCTCGTCCAAAATCACGATCGGCGCGTTTTTCAAAAATGCCCGGGCAATCGCAATCCGCTGCTTCTGTCCTCCGGAAAGCAAAACGCCGCGCTCGCCGATCTCGGTGTCAAGCCCTTTTTCCAGCCCGCCGACAAATTCCTCCAGACAGGCGCTTTTAACCGCCTCTTTCACCTCTTCTTCCGAAGCGTTTTCCTTTCCGAGCAGAATGTTTTCCCTGATGGTGCCGGCAAACAGAAAATTGTCCTGAAAAACGATTGCAATCTTGTCACGCAGGGATTCCAGGGTAAAATTGCGGATATCCGTTCCGTCAATCAGAATCCGGCCCGACTTGACGTCATAAAACCTCGGCAGAAGATTGACCAAAGTGGTCTTGCCGCCGCCGGAATTGCCGACGAAGGCAATCGTATGCCCGACGCCCGCCTTCATGTTGATATGCTTCAAAACGGGATGTCCGCGGGTATATTCGAAACAAACGTCGCGGTATTCGATCCCCTCCTTCACGCCGGTCAGCGCCACCGCGCCTTTTTTGTCACAGACGGCGGGGCGCCGCTCCAGCTTGTCAAAAACCCGCTCCATTGCCATAAACGCCATCTGCACGTTGTTGTAGTTGTTGCCGATCGACTTGATCGGATTGTACAGCATGATCAGCGCGGTAATGAAAGAAACAAAGTTGCCCGCGGTAATTTCGTGATGCACGATCAGATAACTTCCGGTCCAGATAACCGCGGCAATGCCCAAGGAAACGATAAAATGCATCAGCGGCGACATCATCCCCGTCCGCTGAATCATTTTGATTCCCAGCTTGAAAACGGACCTCAGCGTCTCGCGGAAACGGCGGCTCTGATATTTGTAAAGGTTATAGGAAGCAATGATCCGGTTGCCGTTATAAGTTTCGTTATAATGACTCATGACCGCCGCGCCCGAAAACACGGTCTTGTCCATTACCGACTTTATCCGCCGGCGAACCGTCGTCAGCGGATAAAGCGCGCCGAACAAAACCGCTACCGCAATCAGCGCCAGCTGCCAGGAATTGTAAAACAAAACGAAAATCAGCGAAACCGAAGAAAATACCCGCGTCGTAAACAGCTTCAGGTTGGAAAGCAAGCCGTTGCAGGCCGTGTCCACGTCGTTGTTGTACCCGAACATAACCTGTCCGGAAGTAACACGGTCAAAAAAACTCGCCTCGCAATACATCAGCCGGTCAAACAAATCCATTTTCACGTCGTTGGCAATTTTCCGTCCCACCCAGGTGTTGAGATAGGTCGCCGCATAGTTGAGCAGGCTTTGCAAACAGCTGAAAACAATAATCAAAACCGGAATATAATTGGTAGCCTGCGTGCTCTTTTCCACCATCACCACATCCATATACGGTTTTAAGGACCAGGCGATGACCGCGTCCATCGAACCGATCGGAATAGTGATTAAAATCGACAACAGCGCCCGCCACCAGTAGGGACGCACATAAGGAAAAATCTTCCGATAATTTCTGACAACGTTGATGGAATTGAACTTTTCTTTTAACTTTGCAAACATTTCACGACATAAATGATTAAACCTGAGCGGTCAGTATATTCCGTTTTTCCCCAAAAGCCAAGCAATTTATACAAGTTTTACAATCAGAGACGGCACACCTCCAGCTCCTGCCGGAGTTTGTCTATCCGCCCCAGCCACTCCCAAAAGTTCGGCGCCTGGTCATAACTGATTTTTTCCAGCTCCGCGGCCACTTTTTCGCCGGCTGCCGGATAAACCGGACAACCCGGACTATAGCCGGCCGGCACGCATGAGCTTAAGCAGATCATCGCGGCCGGCATTAGGGCGCGCATGGATCTCCGCCTTCTTCTTTTCCACATATCGAATCACCTCAACCTGTTTTTCTACCACTTGAACTCTGGCCTTGCTCCGGCCGACTTCCTGCCCCGCCTCGTAAAAGGCAAAACAGAGGGCGGCAACCATCACAAAAGTCACCGCCCAACGTATCAGCCTGTTTACCACAGGACAAACGCGGTCAGTACCGCGCCCCACAGCCATTCACCGAGGTTCCAGGCGGTTTTGCCGCCTTTCTTTATCACCATCCGGTCCAAAAATCCGGTCAAGGCATAGCAAACGGGCATCAGCACGCCGCAAACCATGACCGGCACGCTCTGCAAAGCCAGACCGATAAAAAAGCTCCACATCAGTCCGCGCAGCGCCAAAGCTGCAAATCCCCACACCCGCGGATATTCCGACAGGTAAACCGTTTTGCCCTTAAACGTAAATTTTACAGAATTAACGATCTCGTCAATCTGCGGCACCTCTGCCTGTGTCGGACGGCTGCCGTACAAAGCGCCGATATAAGTTCCCCAGCCGAACTGCTGGCCGACGTAAGCGGCAATAAACGTGCACAGCACCGCTCCCGGACACCCCGCCGCCAACGACAAAAAAAGCGGAAACAAAAGTTTGTTTCCGCAAAAGTCAAACAACCCGCCGCGAACCCGGTTGAGAAAAGCTCCGCCGGCAATCGCCAAAATTTTTACAATCAACATATAAATTTCCTTTCTTTAAAATCAATTACAACAACAAAAGTCCGGACAATCCGAACCGCCAGGCGCAAAGTGCCGTTACCGCCAGCATTCCCCACAACAGCCAGTAAATCCGCCGGCTGCTGATTGCTTTTTCGATCAGCCAGCGCCAAAAACGGTACCGGCAATCGTGATCGTCTTTCATTTTTCCTCCTTTCAAAAAATTATTTTCATTAAAACTTAAGGCGGAAAATTTTCCCGCCCTGTCCCTTATTCTCGCGCATTTATGCACTTTTTGACAACGCCCCGGCCGCTTCGCTGAGGCTCACCCGACCACGCAACAGGTTATCAATCCAACCTGATGCACTTGTTGCCGTTTCCGACGCCTTATCTGTTTCTCATATTGTTATACGCTGCCGATGATAAACCTGCCGACAACAAAGGATTGATATTAACCTCAATCGGTGTTTGAACTATACCGTCCGCCAAACGACGACCGGCATTGCGCCTCATATCGCTCATCAATAATCCGCTCCAATACGGCGAAACCGTTGCCCCGCCGACAGACATAAGACCTTTTTTAAGCCTGCTCTCAAATATATCCTGAGTTGTCCGCGCATCCGCAAAATTGCGGTTCATATCTCTGAAACCGGGAAACTCCCTGTCCATCAACGTCTTCAGATCGTTCTCCGCACGTTTTAACGCGCCGGAACGGGAAACCCCGACCTTTACTCTGTTGCCTGCCTCTTCCCGCAACCTCTTTTTCAGCATATCAAATTCCGCCAGACTGCCCGGCTGTATACCGGCAAAAGCCCGAGGATCGATCAAACGCATTTCTGCTATCATATCTTCGGCTATCGGATGTTGTGCGTAAAAATCCGCCGCTTTGTCTTCCGGCATCATTTGTCCGCCGTTTTTCGCCATAAAATCGGCATATTTTTCTTCCGCACGGCTTAATTCCGGCGTTTTAATGACCTGCTCAAAGTCCGCATCATACATCCCGCCGTTTCGACGTTCCAAACGATCGG
>MNTV01000037.1:62585-119159 GCA_001917175.1 Azospirillum sp. 51_20 | reverse complement strand
TCCGAACCCGTTGCGCCGTAGGCCGCACCTTCTAAGCCGCCGCTGGCGCTGGCCAGTTTCAAACCCTTTAGGCCGGCTTTGCTCAAACCTTTGACTAACACACCGCCCGCACCCTGTATATTTCCACCTAGCTCAGAAGCAAATTTTGCCGCTTTATTCCAGCCGCCCAAGCCGGAACTTTCCGCCGAGCGCTGCAAATCCGCATCAAGCGACGCCAAATGACTGCCAGCCTTCCTGTCCAGACAGTCTGTCGCACCCAGAGTTGCGCCGCCGGCCACTCGTCCCAAACCGGAAACAACACCTTGCCCGAAACCTTTCAGCCCCTCGCCGGCAATTTCCCAGGCTCCGATCCCCTGCGGACGAAGGCCGGAGGACAGCCTCACTGTCTCCGCCTTGTCTTTTTCCGTCAGAGGACGCAGTTCCGGCGGCGGAACTTCTTCCAGTTCTTCCCTATTGTCGTTATAACGCACATAATACTCCCGACCATCCGATCCGCGAACCGGCAAACGCCCCTCCAATCACGCCAGAAGTTCTTCCTTCGCGCTTGTTACAGAATTTTTCCCCATTTTTCATTCCTAATCTATATCATTATAAAACAAATGATTTCCGGCTTCATAGCAAGGACTTTTATGTGCCGCCCACTTCGGACGTATTGCCCGGGTATGGTAAAAAGTCGCATTGTTGGTAAAATCTTCCAACCGGCCGGCAACCGCTCTGGCCGCCAGATTCAGACAAAAGGCAAAAACCGGATCCTGCCCGTCAACCTTCTGCAGCAAACCAAAATTCGGATCTTTCCGGTTCCAACAGGAAAACTGCCTCGGTTTTAAACAGGTTTCCGCAATACCGGGAATTTTCACCCCGTATTCTTCCCGGTAACCGGTAAACCATTTGCGTGCGTTATAACGGTTCATAATGACACAGGCTACCGCTTCCATACCTTCCTCTCCTTCGCCTCTGGCCTCTCCGTAGATGGTTTTGGCCATAATTTCGATATCGCGGTCAGTCATCTTTTCTTTTCCTCCGGTTTTTGTCCGCCAGCATCAGATCCAGTTTAACCTTCAATTCCGTCAGCAGTTCATTTTGCTTGTTGATCAGCAAAATCAGGCCTTCAACCCGGCCGTCATAACCGTCCTGCCGCTTTTCCAGTCCGTCCAGCCGCGTTTCCTGCCGGGCTTTCCATTCCCCGATCCTGATAAAATTATACAACACGCCGAGCATTGCCGCTCCGCCGCTTACCAGCCCCCAGTCCATATATTCCTCCGTAAAAGTAAAAGGGAGCTTCAGGCTCCCTTCCATTCTCCAAATGTTTTTATTCCTTCGTCAGGAAAACTTTCCTGTTCGGGAATATCCCGCAAATACTGACGATACTGCCGGTATTTTTCCCTTTCTTCCTCGCTGATCGGATAATCGGCAAACATGTATTTGTCGGTTGCCGCAATCAGCATATTGCGTTCAAGTCTTCTTTCCGCCGCCTTCATCTGCCGGGGTTTTTCGACGATCCGTCCCTGCTCAACGACAAACGTTCCGTCATCCAGTCCCTTTTGCATTTCGGCAGTTACGATCGTGTCGCCTTCTTTCTCTCCGAGATAGTCAATTTCAAATATCCCGCGATCGGCATTAACCGCCGTTTTTCCCCGGTTGTCGACAACCTGTTTCCAACCGTCGTCAAATATAACGGCTTTTCCGCCTTCGGCAATCGGCGGCCTGTCAAAAACCGCATTCGCCGGCAACAGATAAACAGGCTTTCCCTGCTTTTTTGTTTCCAAAGGATCTAAGAGTGCATCTTCTGCCCCGATATATTCCTTTGTTTCTCCGTCAAACATGTATATTTCCATTTTCCTCTCCTAATATTTTATGCACCAGCTGACGGCGTTGTTTCTCGGCGTGACATGAGAACTGTCGCCGTAAAGGCCGCTTGAGCGGCTGGCGTCAAAATTGACATAGTCAATTACATTTACCGTCCCGGTAGATGTCCCTGCCCAATCTTGACTAATGTTTTTATGAGAGAAGGCTCCGCTTGATGAGGACATCCCGCCAACCTGTTTTCCAAAATCAAGCCGCCCGCTGATATTCGGCAGCCCTTCGGCTTGTCTGGTGCCGATTGCCGAGGAAGTGCCGGAAAGATATCCGCGCAGAAAGTCACCCCGGTAATCCGGCAATTTAAACGTCGTTGAACCGTCACCGGCACCGAAAGTCGTCCCGATTACGGAAAAAAGATCGGCATAAGTTGTCCGGCTGACAACCGAACCGTCACAGTTCAACCAGCCGGAAGGGGCTTTTGTCCCCGGCCACGCAAGGATCATGCCGACCGGCAGCAAATTTTCCGGACTTATCTTCTCCGCCCAATATTTTGCCGACCCGGCCGGTTGTTCCTCTATGCTGCCGACCGCCCAGATTTCGGCCGTATCTGCCGACGACGACGCAGCCGCCGCGTTTTCCGCCGCTGCCGAAGCCGCCGTTTGAGCTGCGGACGAAGATGACGCGGCCGACGACGCCGAAGCTTCCGCCTGTTCCGCCAGAGCATTGACCGCCGCCGTTTTTTCCGCCGCATTGTTGTCAAACGCTTCCTCAAGCCCGTCGGCAAAAGACTGCAATTCCGGTTTGACCGTTGTTTCGGCATATGAAGTTATTTCCGGTTTGCCCACTTCTTCAACATAACTATTTAAAATCCGTTCGGAATTCTCCGCCGCCTTATTAATTACATCAACACCGTCGTCCGCCGCTTCCGCAATAACGTCCTTTTTATTTTCGACGCAAACGTCAAGCTCCGGTTTGGCTACCTCGTCAACATATTGTTTGATTTCTTCTTCGCCGGATTTAATGTAAACAAGAGATACGTTGATATCCAACCGCACCTCATCTTGAAAAAGGACTTCCAGCTTGGCCGACTGTCCGGTATTTACATCCCAAATTGCATCTTCTTTTACCATTTTGCTCACCTCGTCACTTGTTCGGTAATGCGGAACACGCCGACCCGGTTAACGTCTTGCGGAAAAATGGTATGCACGTCGTTTTGGTCGGTGGTGACCTGAATATCCGTCACATAATCGCCGGCATCAATGCCGGTGTCTGCCGGTTTAAGCTCAATCCGGGCCTTGCCCTCCTTAACGTCGAAAATTTCCCCGTTTTTGCTGAACTTCAAAACTTTCCTGTCCGCATCATAAACCGACATTTTTATTTGCCAATCCTGAATATTGATCGCTTTTCCGTCGGCATTCCGGAATTGCAACAGAATATCGAAACTGTCCCCCTGCCGGACGACAATTCCGTTTTGTGTCATATACCCTGCCATAACCTAATCCTCCTTTACTTTGATAAAATAATTGAGCGCAATGTTTTTCATCCGCGTTTCGCTGCCGGTCCGTCCCGAAGCGTTGCTCGAAGTCTTGAAATCCGCCGAAGCCGACGCGTCGCTCGCATAATAAACGCCGATGTTGCGGCCGCCGCCGGAACAAAAAGACTGAACCCCCGGCACCCCGTGCGTATGCGTCTGCATCTGATCTGCCTGATAAGAACCGAACTTGCGGCCGCTGTCATAACCGCGCCCGTTGTCATAGCCGCGCACGGCCACGCCGCGGCAGTCCGGCAGATTGAAAGTGGTAATGCCGTTGCCGTCACCGAAAGTTTCGCCGATGGCCTCAAACAAGTCGGCATAATCTTCGCGCGAAAGCGCCCGTCCGTTGCAAATCATCCAATTGCCGTGGTCCTTCTGCAAAGCTGAGCATTTAATGTCGCCGATCATCAACGAATCGTTGATAGTCTTTGTAATTTCCGTCTTAAGCTCTTCCACTTTCGTTTCCACTTGCGACAAATTGACCGCGTCCGTATCGTCCGTGGCTTCTTTCACGCGGGTGACCTTGAAACCGCCGGCATTAAGGTTGCCCTTCATCGGCACCACGCCGCTGCGCAAAAAGCACTGGTTAAAACCGTCGGCAAAATTATCGTCTTCGGCGTCATGATGGTCGGTGACAATGTCAATATCGTCGATCCGGTCCTGTTCCCAGCTGTGAAGCCGGGTAAAATTTCCTTGTGAATCAAAAGGCATGTGTTTTCTCCTGCAATAAAAGACCCGGAATGAAGATTCCGGGTCAGAATTAAAAAATAACGTTATTTTTCACAGGCCAGAGCGTAGTTCACTCTCAAATAGCCGTCGTCGCCGACGATCACCGCTTCCGGCTTAACGTCGCGGACTTCCTGCGCAATCAGGCCGATCTGAACCTGCGGCGAACCGATATAATTGAATCGGTATACCGTCAAACCGTTGTCCAGCCGCCCGACCGGAGAAATGTTTTCTTTCAGCCGGATGTCGGACACCGCAGCCGCAATCGTCGCCGCCGAAGAAGCGAGCGAAACCACGTCCTGAACGCTCAGTCCGTTACTCTTGCCCTGATACGCATCTTGCGTCGTCACCTGTCCGGCCGCGCTGTTGATGGCATTAAAAATATCCTTCTGAACCTGATAGCCGCTGATGCTGTTTTGCAGAATCTGCAAAATTTCGCTCAACGACTGCTGGCGGGCATTGTTGGTAAAGTTGCCCGCGGTAACCGCGTTGTTCAGACTGTTGGTAAAGGCGTTCTGTCCCTGAATGATGCTCTCGTAAGCGGCGTTGTTCAAGGCGTCATACTGAGAGTCCTGCAAAGACGAAACCGCGTTCTGATAAGCCGTGCTGCCAACCGACAATCCCTGGTTCTGCAATTTGGTGTTCAACGCGGACATATCTTCCGAAAACTGTTTGTTCAGTCTGCCCGCCGCCTGATTATATACGGCGTTTTCCATCCGCTGGCGCGCGGCGTCGGAGCCGTCCACGCTGTAAACGTAGTTGGGCAGCTGAGACGACAGTTCGTAAGCGTTGTTGGCAATGTTTTGATAGGTATTGTCCACCGTCGAGGTGTTCAAACTTTTCAGATAGTCGGTAAAATTATTGGCCGCCCACATCGCCTCCGGTCTGGCAGTTACGCTTCTGCTGCCGCTGCTGGTTCCCCCGCCAAAACTGTTAGACATATTATTTCTCCTTTTCTTTCAAAAATTTACATTCACTTTTTAACATGCCGAGAACATAGACGTCCCGGCCGTTTTCCCGGTATTGACGCATTTTGCCTTCATATCGGAAACCGACGCCTTCCGCCAGCCTGAGCGAGGCTTTGTTATCCGTATCAATCAGGGCGTTTGCCCGCCGACATCCCCAGAAGTCAAAAACAATACCGAAAACCGTTTGCAGAACGCGCCGGCTGCACCAACGCTTATCGTCCGCATAAATGCTGATCCACACGTCGCAGCCGGGCCGCAGGTCCGAAAACAAAACGCCGCCGGCAAGCTTTCCGCCGAGCAGAAAACCAAGACTGCCGGCAATTCTTTCCGCCGGCAGCCGCATATTGAGCTTTCGGCAGATCAACGCCGACAAACGCCCGTCGTCATCGACCGCAATTTTACAAAATTCCGCCGCCCTGCTCATAGCGTATCCCCGTATTATGCCACTCGATCAGATTGCCCCGGGTTTTGGTTTTAAATACGACGGAACATTTGAAACCGCTTGCACTGCAGCATATCCACCGGTTATAAACCGCCCCTTTCAAAGTGGCCCATTTGGTTCCTTTCGGCATGCCGAGACTGCTCCATTTGGTAGAAACGCCGCCGCCGGCCCATTTCGTCAACCCGGTATTGCCGATGTTTTCCTGATACCCCTGCTCGCTGTCGTCAAAATCGGTATTGACATAAATGTTCAGCGCAAAACGGGTTGAACTTTTGGTTCGCGGATTAATCATCTGCACTTTTTTCAAATTGCCGCAGCCGAAATCGGAATACGCCTGATGAATATTGCCCAAAATATGCAGTCCGTTGTCCGAATATCCCTCGTCAAACAGATAAACGCCTGTTTCCGAACCGAAATACAGACGCCCGGAAAGCAGCCCCCAGCACAGGGAAAGAATATTGGTAAAACGGCACCACGCGCCGGAACTGAGATTGATCACGTGCTGTTCAAACTGCTTTCTCACCGGCACGTTAAACAGGGCATATCCTCCGCGGGGATAAATGATGCCCTGCCAGCCGGGCAGGGTTTTGTTGTCGCGCACCCTTTCCAGTACCAACCCGCGGATTTTGTCGCTGTAGGCCAGTCCGGCGGTTCCCCCCTGGGCCAGCGGCATTACCTGGGAAAGCGGAACATATCCGTCTTCGGAAATCATCACCACGTCTCCCCGGTACTGAAACGTGCAGCGATATCCGATCGGACGACTGACGTAATATTTACCCTTCAAACTCCAGTCGTCCGCGTTGCTCGGATCGGAACCGGCATAAACCAGAACTTCCCCTTCGGAAGTGATAAACAGGGTCAGGTCGTCAATCCCCTGCCCGCCGTCCTGCGTCCAGCCGGCAACCGCCTGCAGACAGCCGCCGCGGGTCACCAGGGCGGAAAAGTCAAGTTCCATCAACGTCCCCTGCACTTCTCCCGCACTTTCCGAATACCAGCATTTCAGCGAATTATGCTCAACGAAAAAAAGGCGCTGCTTCGACATCGCCACATTGATCAGCTTCTGCGGATCAAGGCCGCTGCCGGTAAATTCGGCTTCTTTCCATACCCACTCGCCTTCTTCGTCTTTCTGCCAGCTCAAAGGCTTGTCGTAGCCGTTGCAGGCCAGAATCCGGTCTTTGAACTGCACATACTGCCAATTGTTGTACTGATGATCCGAGCTCACTTCCCTGATGTCGGCAGGCGTGGAAACGTCCCAGATTTTACCGTTGCCGCAGGCAAACAGCCGGTCGCCGTCCGCATGGCGGAACTCGATCAGGGTTTCAACCTTGACTTTGTCGTCGTTCAGGGCATACGCCCGGTACCCGCCGCGCAGGCAGACTTTCGTTTCCGAGGGATAGTAATTGTCCATGACGATCGCGTCGGTTTCGCTCATCGTATCCAGCCCGTCGCGAACGTTCAGTCCGCCGGTCGGTGCCGGAAGCGTATAGTTGTGAGACCGCCCGCTGCGGTTAATTGTCTGATTTGCCATGAATGATCACCCCCGCGTCAAATTTTTCGCCAAAACCGCCGGCAGCCAGGTTTATGTCCTTTGCCGCCAGCGAAGAGCCGAAGCGCTTGCGGCACTCCTTTTCATACTCGGCATATTCTTCTTCGTAACTCTGTCCGTTTCTCGCCTGCAGGCGCCAGCGGATCGCCAGTTTTACCAGATATTCGTCAAAGACCGGAATGTCGGTGTCGGCGCTGAGCTCCGTCTTCTCGGCAAACATCTGTCCGTCATAGGCAATCACCGCCGACCGATACTGAAACACGATCTTAACGTCGCCCGGCGGCGGCGTCAGAAAACGGAACATCGAATTTTGAATCTTAAATTTCACGTCGCCCGTCGTGTCGTGAAAATACTTCTCCCGCTGCCACTGTTCGGGCGTAACCGCGCCGATAAGCTTTTCCGCACCGTCGCGGATATAAACCGTATTGTTCAAAAGCTGATAAAAATCCGGACAAAACGACGCAATCGGATAATCGCTTTTGCCGGCCACCGTCCGCAAAACTCCGTCCTTGGTCAGTTCCTGCCAGTCACCGTAACGAAGCAGCCCGTTCAAAGCGTCATTGGCAACGCTTAAAAAAATCTTTTCGTTCTGCCCGGTGCTGCCGAACAGCGTCGTCGGCGCCTGCACGCAAACCACCGCCGCCACGTCCTGACAAATCTGCAATATGTTTTTCATTTTTCCTCACTTTCCGTTTTCTTTCTGCCGTTTCCCGTTTTCTTTTGCTTTTTTAAGGACGAAATCTCCTCTTCAAGAAACCTGATCCGGTTCTTATATTCCTCTTCCTTCTTCTGCCATCGCTTAAGCGAAAGGTTGTCCCTGGCCTGTTCCAAAAACTTTTCCGCCAGCTGGCGCTCTTCTTCCAGCCCCAGCTGCCTGGACTTGTCCGGATCAACGGCTGCCAGCGCTTCCACCGTGAAAATGCCGTGCACTTTCAGTGTTTCCACTTCCGCCCGGTTCAAAAAGGCAAACTGTTCCAGCGGCGTTCCGTCCACCACCTGCTTTTTCCCCAGCTGATAACGGGCATATTCGGCCGGAAAACGGCGGATTTTCTCCTCGCTTGCCGGTTGGTCGTATATCTCCGATGTATTGTCCTTGATCCTGATCTCGCAAAAGCAGACAAGTTTAAACTTCGGCAGTCCGTTTTCCCCGACTTCGCCGGTTTTGACCGCCCGGTCATAAAAACGGGCGGCAACGCCTTCTTCGCTGCCGCTGTTGTTGGCAAATTTTTCAAACATCGCAAAATCCATTTTATTCTCCTTAACAAAAAAAACGGCAGTCACCGCCCCGAAATAAAAAAAGAAAGCCCGGACCAACTCCGGGCTTTCCCGCTCAACAAAAGACCGAAACTATTCGCCCTTGTCAATCAAAACGCCCTGCAGGGCGGCATTGGACATGGTCATGTTTCCGGCCCAGCCGACGATCTTGTAAATCGCGTCCTGGTTAACCGCCATCCGCTCGCCGCCGATCACCTTCATGTCGCGGTCCTTGTGGCTGCGCAGATAAATGTAGTTGGTGTTCAGGAAATACATTTTGTCTTCCGGACAATTGCCCCCCTGACCGCCGTCAAACACCACGTCGGCGCCTTTGAAGCGCAGCGAGGTAAAGCCGGCTTCCGCCAGTTTCGGCTCGGTATAACGCTGCAAAGCAGCCAACGACTGCTCAAACATGGAATACAGCGAATTGCCGGCAATGATCAGATCCGGTTTGTCGGAGCCGCGGCACAGAGAAAGATACATCTTATCCATCGCCGGACGCAGGGTTTCCGTGGTAAAGGCCGTCGCTGCGGTCGTCGACTGGTTGCGCCAGAACTCGTTGCCGGAAGTGGCGCGGTTGATACCGCCGACGGTTCCGGTTGCCGGCGCGTCGGCCACCAGCAGGGCCAAACCGCCGATCGCCTTGCCGCTTGCCGCGGTACCGTCGCCGTAAACGGCTTCCGACATCTTGTTGCACATGGTCTTCTGGGCGTTTTCAATCCGTTTTTCAAACAAATCCATAATCTGGTATTTGCCCGAGTTTTTCAGCAAATCCTCGCCGGAAACGGCCACCGGAACCGCACACAACTTAAGACTGTATTCGGCCGCGGTAAACAGCTGTTTCGGAGTATATTCGATCGAATCATACCCCGAATACCAGCTCATGTCTCCTTCGCCGTATTCCAGTTCTTCCAAAATCTTGGAACCGCCGTAAACCAGACGGTTGTGGCCTTTTTCGCGCAGACGGTTCAAAAGGGCGTTGTTTTTGGAAACGGCATCGGCGATTTTGCCGCTGCGGTTTTCCAAAGTCGTGGTAAAAATATCGTTGTAATTTGCATTTGCCATTTTCTTTTTCCTTATAAAAAAATGATTGGTTTTATCGTTTCGTATCCATAATTATTTGTTTAATCTTCAAGTTCCGCGAACTTTCTTTCCAAAATCTGACGCGTGGTCAGTTCCTGTTCGTCATCCGCCGCGGCGGCTCTGCCGCGCGGAGAAAAACCGGCGGCTTTTGCCTTTTTGGCCGCTCTGGCGGCAGCAGCGGCGGCGGCGTAATAACGTTCTCTTTCGTCAAAACGTTCGCGCAAACGCTGCAATTCTTCGCACAACAAACCGATTTTTCTCTCGCAGGCGTCGGCCTTGCCCGGTTTGCCGATAAAATCCGGCTCAAGTCCGTAGGCTTTGGCCAGATAACACAGGGTGTCCCGCGGCGAAGCCTCCAGCATTTCCTCGGCAAAAATCAGTTTTTCGATCCAGTCTCTTGCCGACTTAAATCCGTGACGGCATCCTTTGGACGAAAACTCTTCGTCAAGAAAACGCTTCTCCCGCAGTTCTTCTTCCAGCCGGGCAAAAGCTTTGGCAATTTCATGTTCCCGATAATGCAGATAACGGCGCATTTCCGGGGGAAGAGTCATAAACATCTCTCCCCACTCCTTGCCAAAAGAAGCGGGCGCCTGCAGAAACTCGTCCGCCGGCGCCTCCTCTTCCGTCAATTCCGAAACAAACGGCGCCGTCTGCTCCGGTCTTGATCTCTCATATTTGTCAAACTGTTCCTCAAGGAACCGTCTGGTTTCACTTTTTTGCATACCATATACTCCTTTTGTAATTTCGAATAAACTCAGCCCAGAGTTCTCTGCGCTCAGTCCGCTCATTATTAAGACGCACCGCACGGCGGAAGGCGTCCGAATAATCTCCTGCCGGGGCAAGCCGGCTTTCCTTTAAAAAACGATCGACATCCTGCTGGCAGGATGCCGTCGAACCGTCCGGAAGCACAACTTCCTCCGTCCATTGTTTGTTAAAGTAAGTCACTTTCCGAGCTCCCCGTTTGCCTCCATGTCCAGCTTCTGCACCTTGATTGCCGTTTCCGCGTCAAGCTGTCGGTTTTCAAGGTCAATCCGCTGCTGTTCCAGCTTTTCCTTAATTTCCAGTTCTTTTGCCTTCAACGCGTTTTTCTGCATCTCAAGCGCCAGCATCGGATTTTGCTGCGGCTGCTGCGCCGCCTGCTGCTGCATTTGCTGCATCTGCCGTTGCTGCATCTGCTGTGCCCGCTGCTGTTGTTCCAAAAATGCCGTCACGTCGGCAAACACTTTTTCCAGTACGGTTTCAAACACCCGTCCGCGCGGCAGCGTGTCTACGACGGAATCGATCATGATTTTGTAAAGCGGCAGCAGAAGCGGCTGCTGGCTGACGGTGGAAAGCGCCACCGTCACCATTTCGTTGATCGTCTTAACGGCATTGATCGTTTTGCCGCTTTCCTCCTCGCGGTTAAAAACGGCGTCGGTTTCCACGCTGAAAAGCATTCCCCGCAGTTTTTCGGTCTTCAGGATATTAACGGCCTGATTGACCAAAGCCGCATCCTGCCGTTTGTCCTGATCAAGAAAACCGGCCAGCCGTTCGGGATCAAACATTTCGCAGATGATCTCCGCCTTGATCCGCAGCAGATCACGGATAAAACGCTGCATGTCGTTTTGCCGGTCCTGATTGCGCAACGTCCCGAAATTGGTCTTTTTAACCACCGCGGTCGCCGTATCGCTGCCGTCGGAAGAACCGCGCATGATGTCGCTGACCCCGGTTACGTCAAAAATGCTCGCAATCACGTCCTGCCGGCGAACAGCCAGCTGTTCCAACGCCGTCACGTACTGCTCGATCGGTGCAAAGTCAACGACCCCGCGGATGCCGCCGTTTTCCCGCAGTTTGACAAAGTCGCTCACCGCCACCAGCGTCACGTCTTTGCTCAAAATGTCGGCCAGTTCGGGAAAAGCGTTGTCATAAGCGCCGCTCACCTTCAAAGCCTGCATCGTCAGCTTCATCCGCGAATTGATGCCGTTCAGCTCATTTAACATTTCCCGGATCATGCAATAATCCGGCACCGGGATAATGCTGTTGTTGGTCATGGTGGCGAAAATCGGTTTCGGACAAGGGAAAAAGCCGTTGACGTTCAGCAGATTGTCGCTTACTTTCAGAAACTTGTCGGCAACCGCCCGCGACAGCCAGTAGATTTTGCCCGAAGTCTTGTCCCAGATTTCGTATATGCAAACGTCCTTCCGTCCGCCGCCGTTTTCCGAAAATTCCTCGTCAAACTCCTCCTCGGCAGCTTCCCTGTCCATATAAATTTTGCGTGCGATCCAGGTCACGTCCTCCCACACGCCTACCCGGTCGGTGTCGGTCAGAAAATATCTCGGATCCAGATAAACAGATTCCACTTTTTCTCCGGTTTTGACCGCAATTTCGCTTTCCGGATCAAGCGGATCGGGCTGCGTTTCAATCACCGGCTTGTACTGTTCCCAGACAATCCCGGCACCGGAAATGAGAAAATCGTTCCTCGCATATTTGATCACGCTGTCAAAATCAAACTGCTCCAAATCCCACTTCAGAGCGTTTTCCAACATTTCACAGGCAAGTTTTTCGGCTTTGCCGGCATTTTTGTTGGAACGCTCGACATAAAATTTCGGCTGTTTGAAATAAAGAAACGGCTTCAGCGTTTCGACCGAAGACCAGAAAATGTTGTATTTGCCGCTTTTGCTGCCTTTGCTGTCCTTGTAAAAATCCCTGGTTTCATCCACCAGCTCATAATATTTGGCATAGACCTTTTCCGCTTCGTTGATTTTTTTCAGCCATTCTTCAACCAGACCGCGTTCGTCCGTCTTGTCTTCAGTCATCGCACAACACTCCCAATATACTGTTTTCGCGCACGGCGACCACATCTTTTACCGGCGTTTCCAGCTCATCAAAAACATGAAACAACACCCTGTCGCCCGGTTTTATCCCTTTCACCTGCCCGCCGACGCTTTCCACGACGCCGACGGTTCTCGGTTCGGGGATATCGGAAACCAGCAAAACCCCGCCGGACGTTTTTTCCGCTTCCGGCTCCAACCGGACGAATATCCGGTCGGCAATTGCCTTGATCTTCATATTACCTCCTTAAAAAAAATGTTTTCTCCGCAACGGCATCATTTCCGCACCGCCGTCAGAAAACTATTTGACCCAGTATTTTGATAAATCGCCGCTGACGCCGACAGGCAGCGACACATCCAGCCTTCCGTTGCTGATATTGTTGATTCTGTCATAAATCTGCAACGGACGGTTTGCGAGATTTTTCGCAACCTCACGATTATACCTGACATCAAGCGTATCCCGATACGAAGGAAATTCGGGCTGCAATTCATCCATAAGCTTATACAGCTGCCGGACGTTGTTATCCTCCGCACCGCCGGCCGGGAACCGGTTCAGGCGCACGCCGTCGTCAAGATGGCGCCCGGCAGCCTCCAACACTTTGAAATCGGTGTCCGGAAGATTGACAAAGGCGGAATTCTGAGCCCTGACGTTCTTGATTGCATCCTGTATCGGCGAACTTTCCCGGGCAAGACCGCCGATTTTCGACAAATATATGTTATTGTTCGGAAACATAATTACTCCCAGATCATTCTTCGGCGACTTTGTCGATTTCAAAGACAACGCCGGTCCGGTAAACTGTTCAGCCACATATCTCGGTTTATCGGTCGCAAACTTGTTGAAAATTTCCTGTTCGTTTCTCTGCATCAGCAAATCATACATCGGTTTCTGCCCGTCGGCCTGATATTTTCTCATCGTATAGAGTCTGAAACCTTCCGGTTCCTTTTTCAACATGGAAATATCCGGTGCTTTGAGAGTCCGGTTAAGCGTATGCACCATTTTTTTGCGTCCGTCTTTGGTAAAATGATTAATGTCGCCATACAGTCCCATACCGCTTTTCTGCGCTTCCTGCCTCAAACGGGTCTGATACTGAGGCAGCGTATCATATTTTAACGGAGTCATGGAAGCGGACGGCAAATTTTCCAGTTTGTTGGTAATGTCCAAAATCTCCAAATCGCCGGCGGAAGCCAGACTGTCGTACTTCTTTTTGCTGGCCGCAATCGCATTGTCCCTTGCCTCCTGCATATTGGCCGGATAACGCGTCGGGATGTTCCCTTCTGACTGCATTTTTCGAGCCATGCGCATGGACTTGTTAAACCCTTTCTCACCGGTAACGCCGTTTTTCATATTGGCAATTTCATTAAAGCTCTTGCTGTGTTTTGCCAAAAACGGTCCCAAAGCCGTCATGCCTTTACGCAGCGTTTTGTCCATGCCGTAGCCGCCCAAGGCGCCGGATATCCCTCCGATCAGCAGATTCTGAGGCAGATCGGCCAAATTTTCCGTAGCAAAACCGGCATTCAGCATCCCGTCAATTCCGCCGCCGACCGCCGCCAGCTTTGAACCTCTCAAACCGGTTTTGATCAGTCC
The DNA here is from genome assembly GCA_001917175.1 of Azospirillum sp. 51_20. Taxonomy (GTDB): domain Bacteria; phylum Pseudomonadota; class Alphaproteobacteria; order RF32; family CAG-239; genus JAFUYI01. The sequence goes on along the minus strand of MNTV01000037.1, from coordinate 105,411 downwards.
CTTGCCTAAAAGACCGCCGCCGCCGGCAACATTTCCGGCCAGTTCAAGCCCGGCACCGGTTAATTCGTTCAAAAGGCCGATCCCGGCACTGTCGGCAGCTTCCTGCAACCGCTGCTTACGTTCTGCATAGTTTCCGCCCAACGTGCGGTTCAACCAGTCATAAGCACCAAACGTCGCGCCGCTGGCCACCCGTTCCGCTCCCTGCAGCGCCTGACCGCCGACGTCCAGCCAGTCCCCGAGATCCATGCTTTTCAAACCTTCCCACAACGGATTGGCATTATTCCACTTCTCCGCCTGCTGACGGTTCCTTTCCGCCACAATCTCCTGCGGACTCATCCCCTGCGGCTGCTTCGGATCTCCCCAATCATCAAGATTAAGGCGTTTGAATTCGTTATCTATCAGCCGGCAGGTTTCCTCATAGGCTTCCCGCTGATTTCTAAATCTGTCATAACTCATTTGCTTGTTCCTTTTAAAAATTAATCAGTTGCCGCAACAGCAAACAAAAAAAACGTAAAAAACGGCAGTCCGCCGTTTCTCTTTCCTGTCCCTGCCGCCCGTTCATAAAAGGGTTAACGTTTTTGTACCGGTAACCCGTCTTTACAAGACTTTCCCGTCTTATAAATGATGCGTTCCAAAATTTCCCGCGTTGCCCGTCAACAATGCGCCGCCTGCCAGAGAAATTTGCCCTCACCAGCCGCCGCCGGACGTTTTTTCCGCCAGACTGAACATTTCTTCCACCGACACTCTGCCGTTTCCGTACAGCTTCGGAACGCCGTAGTCATATACCGGCTCGGCAAAAGTCAGAGCCAGCGCGTCGGCCTTGTCCGGCGAACGTCCGAGTTTTTTCTTGATTTCCTCTTTGTCCTCCAGCTGCAGCCGGCCGCGCCCGTCAAACTTTTTGTTCACGCTCACCAGTTCGTCAAACAAATCCTCGTCCGCCGGCAGCTGCGGCGGCGGCAGTTCTTCCAGCCAGCGGTTGATCTTGTCCCACATTTCCGCCCGCCGGTTAAAATAACGATCCGTCTTCAGCGCCTTTTCACCAAAGTAAACGCCGCGGATTACTTCGCTGAACCCTCTGTCTTTCAGAATGTCATACACACCGGCTCCCTGCCCGCCGATATCCATGAACATCCTGAGCGGACGGTACTCCTCAATAACGTTGGTGGCAATATTGGCCACTTCCACGTTGCTCTGCTTGCTGTAACATTGAAAACCCGTGCACAACCGGCCTTTGCGAAAGCAAAAAGTGGTCTTGTCGTCACCGAAACGTGCAATGTCCAACCCGACCACAAGCGGTGAAGTCGTCGACGCAATCTTCGGCTCAAAAGCCCGTCGCACCGCCGCCGCGCCGATCAGCCGCTCATTACCCTGCGACATCGGCGCTCCCATCCATATATGCTCGTAGCTCTCGGGATTTTCCCGCCGGCATTTTTCCGCCAGATAACGCATTTCTTCGGGACAAAAAGGATTGTCGCAATAGTTGCCCCGCCGCAGCCAGGTCCGTTTGTCCGGGTTGGCCGCCACCGCCGTCCACAACGGATCGTTTTCATAAAGCCGGTTCATTGAAATCCAGATTTCCGATCCGTCTTTGCGGATTGTCGGCTCCAAAATCTCCCAGCTTTTTTTACTGATCGTCTGCGCTTCCTCGATCCAGGCAATATCAACCCCTTCCAGCGATTTGATCTTCTGGCTGTCCTGTTCGCGCAGCCCCTTAAAAATAAACCTGGTGCCGGTCACCAGGTTGTCAATTCTGTCTTCATACACTTTATAATCGTTCAGCCCGTAAAAGGCGATCCGGTCGGAAAGCAGCTTATGCACGGAATCTTTGATCGAATCCTGAATTTCGCGCAGACAGGCGATCAAGAGCTTTTTTTTCCGTCCCAAAAGCAGCAGGCTGTCGGCAAAGGCATAGCTCTTGCCGCCGGCCCGGCCGCCGTAACAAAATTTAATCCGGTATTTTTTCATCATCAGCGGCGCAAATATTTCCGGAATGCACGCCGTTATCTTCTTCATTTTTTACCCTCCGTTCCGCTTTTGTTTCACAATCGCCGACAAAACGCACCAGCACCTGCTTCAACTCGCCGTCGGCCGCCCGGTTCTTGGCGTCTCCCTTTTCAACCCAGCCATGGTTGGCCTTCAAAGCCGTAATCGACATGGACGAATTGTAAAATCCGAGACCGGCTGCGTTCATCAGCCATTCTTCCTGATACAAAACAGCCTTCAGATAGGCCTCGGCAAATTCCGGATGTTTTTCCCGCCATTTTTCCAGCGACCCGATCGCCACGCCGATCTCGTCGGCAAACCGGACAAACGTCGGACACGGCGCCGGTACTTTTTCGCTGACCTCTTCGCTTTTGTCGTTTTTCCTGCTGTACACCGTTCTTGTTTCCCGGATATACAAAGGTGCGTTCTTAAACCATGCCACCAGTTTTCCCGCATATTCGGGACGATATTCGTCTGCCTTTAACTTCTTCTGCATTTTCTCCTGCCGTTTTTTCAACCACCATACCGTCAACGCTTTTCCGCAAAATTTTCCGCGCCGGCGACAGACGCGCTTTCGCCCGTCCGGTACCCGGCCGCTTCCGCCAATCGAAGGCGCGCCGCTTCCTCACGCATACGAAAAAAGGGCGTCGTAAAAAACGACGCCCCGCTTCAGGAAACAATGAAAACATCGGAAACAAAAATTCCGGCCGCAGCCGGAAACCTGGTCAGATACCAGACCACCGGAACAAAAAACACTTGTCCGGCAGATAAAAAAACGGACGAATCGGCAAAATCGCCCTATTCGTCCATTATGGAAATAATCGATACCACACATTGTCGAAAAAATCAAGTCTTTTATGAAAAACTGTGGATAATTTCCGAAGTTATATAAAATTAATAATAAAAATCAATATGCTATGAAAAATATTTTTTAAAACCATCCTGTTCTGTCTTTACGGACTATCTTGCACACCGGGGGCGATTTTCCCTGCCGCCGTTTTCCCGGCCGGCAGCCGCCGACAGCCAAACGGCAAAATCATTCGCCCGAAGAACGGGCAAAAAAGCCTGCGTTTCTCTTTTGCCCGTTCCCCTGAAACCCCGTATCACATGCCGGCGGCACGGTCTTTTCCGCTATCGTTCGTCAACAATCATTTTCGGATTGTAAACGTCTTCATGCATCGCCTTGTTATGCAAATTCAACAAATATTCCGAGCACCGCTCGACATCGTCAATAACGTTAACCGCCAATATCGTTTCTTTGCTTACGGTTTCGTAACGGCAGAGCAGCGCCTCAATTCCGCATAACAAATTATATGTATTTATTGCCGCCGGCGTATTGATTTTAGAGCGTTCGACCATCGCCAGAAAATGCCGGAAATCACTTCGCAGCTGCTCCGGCCTCTGATATTTGTTATAAGCGTTAACATATTGATATTTTTGAATATTCATAGCTGTATTCCTTTACATTTAAAATCGAAATCAAACCTAATCTAATACACAACTAAAATTTTTAATAATATTTTATTACAAATAATAACAGTTTTTTAAATACATAACCGAACATATACCTTTTTCATACCGACCAATAATACCTTATCAACCGGTCAAGACCGCGGCACAAATCTCGTTTTGCCGCATAACTCATCTCCTGTTTCCGCCGTCCGCCCGCCTTCTCCGTCAGAACGGCTTCCCGATTCTCCAGACACACCTCGCGCACAACCGGCCAAAACTCCTCGGGAATTTGCTTAACCGCCGCAAAATAACGTTCCCGGGCTTTGCAAATCGCTTCCACGTCATCGGCGTTTTTTCCCTTTCCGTCCACCTTTTCGCGAGTGCCGGAAACGCCGACCGACATAAAATGCGACATTTCGCAATCTTTTTGCAACCTTTTTGCCGCCCGCAGACGATCTTCCCGGGAATATTTGGGATCCCCAAGCTCGAGCCATCCCCGGGCAGCATATTTCTCCAGCAGCGACATCTTGTAAATGCCGCGGCTTTTGCGTACATATCCGCGGCGCAGACATTCGGCCTTGTCGATATATCCGTCGTTTTTCACCGTTATTTCCTCCTTAAAACGTTGTCCGTCGCCAGTATATACATTTAATGTAATAAAAGTCAATACTATTTATGTAATTTACAAACCGTTTTTTTTATTACATAATATGTAATAAAAGGAGCAGACATATGAACAACAAATGGACATGGCTAAAAGAATACATGCAGAAAAACAACATCTCGCAGGGAGAGGTCGCCGACGCGCTGCAATGGCAGAAAACCAGGGTATCGGAACTCCTCGGCGGCAAAAGGGATTTTCCCGTCAACAAGGTTTTTCCCGCCGCCCGTTTTTTTAACCTCGATCTGGAGGAATTTACCAAATACAACTCCGGTTTTTCCAGAGAGATCCCTTCTACCGACGGCAAACAGCCGCAAAAGCAGGCGACGGCAGACCTGGTCAAAATCGACATCGTCAATCCGTCCGGCGGCGAAAAGGAACCGGTTTTCCAGACCGTCGGCCAACAACTGATCAGCGAAGACGTCTTCCGGGTCCTCACCCCTGCCGCCCCCGACAGCATAAAAGCAATGATTGCCCGCGGCGATGCCATGCAGCCGACCATCAGCGACGGCGACCTGATCTGGGTCGACGTCTCCATCAAAACCCCTACTTCGGACGGCCTTTACCTGTTTGCGCTGAAAGGAGAAGTCTTTGTCAAAAGGCTGCAGCTGGACAATTTCAACCACTCGGCCGCCATTATCTCCGACAACCCGCTCTATCCGCCGATCGGCATCAGCAAACCGGACAAACTCTCCACCCTCGGCAAAGTCATATCCGTCACCAAAATTTACCGCTGATTCCGTTTTGGCGCCGACAGGGGCTTTTATGCAAAAAAAAACGCGAAAACCGAAAGTCTTCGCGTTTTTTACCGTATCAAAAGCTACTCTGCCGTACTTTTCCCGTTTTCGCTTTTTTCTCCGGCCGGCCGGGAGGAAGCCTGATCGCCGTAACGGACCTCAATGTCCATCGGCCCTTTGTTTTGCCGCAGCTGAATGGCAAAATCGATAATATCATCACCCATGTCAATTCCCCACGGCGAACTGTTTTTGGTTCCGCCGTGAAAAACCATTCCCCGGCGTCCGAGCGTATCGGTCGAAAAATCGGGCAGCAGCCAAATCCGGTAGTCGCCCCACACGGCATACCCTCCGGGCCATTCGCCGCGGCCGAAACGTCCTTTCAGCCGTTCCCAGAGGGAAGCGTCGTAATAACGCTGCATCTGGTCAAGCGACACCCACCATTTGCCTTCGGGAATGCGGCTGTTTTCGTTGGTGCGTTCGGCGTTGAATACGGCGAACTGGCGATTCCAGTTATATGTCGGCATATAAAGGAAGGCCGCCGCCGTCAGCAACGGCAGCAGCAAAAGCGCCGTACCCGTTTTCAGGCGTTTCTTTCCGATCAGGAACAGCCCGGCCGCAAACAGCAAAAGCAAAAACGCCAGATATAAAACGTTAAACCAAAGGTAAATTTTCGGATCGGAATACATCCAGCCCCATTGCGGATATCCCCAGTAAACGAATTCGTCCTTAACATATTCCAGGTAAAAGCTGTCGGCCGTCAGCGCCAGATAAACCGCATTCAACACCGCCAAAACCAACGCGCCGCAATACCATGCCGTCTTTTTCATCCCTCAATCTCCAAAAAGAAATAATCATACGTTTCAGCCAGAACAACGTTAAAATAAATCACCAGCGGCGAACCGGCGACAATCGAAAGCCAGCTGCCGATTCCCAGTGCCTGTCCGCCGGCCTCAAGGCCCGCGAACAAAAGTTCAAACAGAGCCGCCAGAAAAGTCATCCGCCAGTAATTTCCCTTCGTCCTTGCAAAAGCGGATTTCAGCGAACCGCTGCGGCCGATCAGGGAACTGATCCAGGCCATCATCGGACGGTAAAAGACAAACGGCGCGGTAAGCGTCATAATCACGACCGTAATGCCGTCAACCGTCCGGCTGTCTTCCATGTAACGCTGCAAATAAATGCCGTATTTCTCGGCCCATTCGGAACCGACGCCGAAAAAAGGCGGAATAAGCGGCAGCATCAGCAAAGCCGTCACCACCAGAAAAGTCAAGGCCAAAATTTTGGTGGACGGCACCAGAGTATCAAACAACTTCAGCGTTGCCAGATAAGGACGCCGTTTAAAATAAAAACGAAAAAAGAAACACCAGAAAAGGTAATAGGCCGCCAGCCAGGGCAGAAAAAAAACGTCATGCCAGCCGTCGATCAGTTCAAAAGCCGCCGTCAGAAACATCATATGCACAACGGCAAAAAGCGTCATCTCGCGGCCGTTGTCACGCATATAGGAAAAACTTTCCGCCAAAAGCCCTTTCAGCGGCATCACTTTAATATCAGCCATAATTCCGTCCTTTTATTACCTTACAGTATGATTAATCGGATCAAAACGCAAGAGCATAGTTTTCCATACGTCATATTTATCACCATATTTCTGCGGCAAAACGCCGTAAGGCTGACAAATGTAAACGGCCCGTCTGGCACTGTCGGCCACCGAACGGAAGTAAACGTCGCGGTTATAACGCGAAGAATCAAGAATATCCACTTTCTGAACCGTTCCGTCGCGGTTGAGATATGCGCGGATTTCAACGATCATGTCCTCAATTCCCATGGCGCCGGGGTCAAGGTTCCAGCACTGACGCAAACGGGCGGCGATGGCATCGGTTTCTGAAATCGACAGTTCGCTGAAATAAGAACCGCCGCTGCCGCCTTCGATTCCCGTATTGGCGGTTTCCGTTCCTTTTTGGATCGTCGCCTCGCTGTCGGCAGCGCTCAGGCTTTTTTCCAACGCACTGACGGAATCCATAAGGTTTTTCAAAGCGCTGACCTGCGGCGTTTTTTTCTTTTCTGCTTTCTTCGGCGCCGTTTTTTTGCTCTCCGGTTTGGCAGCCGGTTTTGACGGCGTCGGCCGTTTCGGTTCCGGCTTTTTATCGGGCAGTTTGGGTTTGGAAGGCTGCGGCGGCACCACAAAATCCTGTTTCGGCGGCAGCGGCGCTTCCTCCGGCACCGGTTCCGGCTGACTTTCAATCACGCTCGGCTGTTCAATTTTCTGCGGCTGCGGCGTCGGCTTGGAGCGGGGCTTCGGCTCGGGTTTGGGCGGCATTTTTTTAGCACGCGCCGGCGTTTTGGTTTCTTCGGCAATTTTGGCCTTGGCGGGCAGATTGGTAATCTCCGAAATTTTTACCTGCTCCAGATCAACGATGATCGGCGGCTGGCTCACCACCATATCCTCACGCCAAAACAGCGGCAGATCGACCATAAACAGCAGAAAAACAACCGCGTGTAAGGCAAGGGATTTGTAAAGAGCCGCTTTCATCAGTCCTATTTCTTCTTCGCTGTTTGGTTGGGATCAGGTTCCGTTTTCAGCCCGACTTTGTCAAAGCCGGCGTTTTTCAGCATTGCCATCAGCCCGATGACCCGTCCGTACTGAGCATCGGTATCGCCGGAAATAACCACGCTGATGTCAGGATTGGCGGATCGTACGGCCATAACCTTGGCCACGATTTTTTCAGCCGGAATTTCCTCCTTGCCGATATAATAAAAACCGTCGCTGTCTACGCTGATGTTAAGGGAAGTTTCCTTGCCGGTCAGGTTTTGTCCGCCCACTTTCGGCAGATTGAGCGCAATGCCGGAAGTCATTAGCGGCGCCGCCACCATAAATACCACCAACAGCACCATCATCACGTCCATCAGGTTGGTAATGTTGATTTCGGCGTTGCGGCGCCTGGGCCGACGGCTGCGGCTTTTGTCGGTTGAAACGAAATATACCATTATTCACCTGCCATATCGGCCTTGATCGCCGTATCGTCAATTTCGCGGGACAAAATGCTGGAAAATTCCGCCATAAAGTTTTCCAGCCGGTTGGCATAACGGTCAATATCCGAAGAAATCTTGTTGTAAGCCACCACTGCCGGAATCGCCGCAATCAGTCCGAACGCGGTCGTAAACAGCGCTTCGGCAATACCGGGCGCAATGGCGGAAAGCGAATTGCTCTGAGTCGCGGCAATCGCGTTAAAACTGTTGATAATTCCCCATACGGTGCCGAACAGTCCGACCAGCGGCGCCACCGAACCGGTCGAAGCCAGGAAGCCCATTCTGGTATCCAGTTCGTCCAGTTCCTTGTCCATGGAAACCGTCATCGCCTTTTCGATACGCTGCTGAAGGGAAACGCCGCGCAGGCCGCGATCGGTTTTCGACTTCAGAATATTGGTGCGTTTCCACTCCCGCATGGCGGCAACAAACATGGAAGACATCGGATCTGCGGGCTTGTTGCCGATGCTGTCGTACAACCGGTCAAGCGACCCGCCGGACCAGAATTTGGACTCGAAACTGCGGGAACGCTGCTTCACCTGCCGCAAGGTTCCGATTTTTTCGATAATAATCGCCCATGACCAAACGGAAGCGGCAATCAGCCCGATCATGACCGCCTTGGTCACGGTGTCCGAGCTCCAAACCATATCCCACATAGACATCTGCTGGGCAGCTTCTGCTAAATTCTGCGTATCCATTTTCTACCTCATTTTCACAATTAAAATCAGACGCCCGGCAAAGCGCCCTGTTATTTGCCGAAAAGATAACATAAAATCTTAAACAATCAATTAATTTTGCGCAGAAAAAAATTGACAACCGCTGCAGCTTCCGTATAGTTGTACCGCAAACAAATTATTTACAAATTAAAACTATCGAATATGAGAAAATTTTTATCATGCCCGTTTCTTCTGCTGCTCCCGCTTCTGTTTTGCTCTTGCGGCAGAATAAGCGAACAATGCCTGCTGATTGACTCGGCTGACACCTGCCGGGTGACAACGGATCAAAAAGTCACGTTAATCCGAAACGGACTGCCGCATGATTACCACATGCCTTCGACGAAAGACTTTTTCAACGGACAAACGTTATCCTCAAGTGACATTTCCGCCGACAGCAGCCGCATCTACGTTTACCGTTGCGGTGACAAATTTGCCGCCAGCCGCATCAACATTGAGCATGCAAGAGCCCTTCGCAATGCCGTTGCTGCCGGAAAATATTCGCCGGCAGATATTTTGCCTTCCTGCGCCCTGTGGTTTTTGGCAGCATTCGTCATCGGATGCGCCGCATACTGCTGCCGAGCAACAGACAAACGGATCATGATAACCGTCGGCTCCACCCTGGCCATGCTGTTTTTTGCTTCCGCCGGCGGGAAAACCTCGTCTTTTGTCACGGAAGGAACACTCTGGGAAAAAGAAGGTTCATGCATTCGTCTTGACAACGGTCGGTTCATCCTGTCGCAAGGCACCGATATCTGTGACAATTGGCATCTGTTCTTGGGGCAACGCGTTTATGTCTATCGTTACGATGACATTTATTTTGCTTCCGGCGAAAAATTCTCCCCGGCAACTCTGGCATATACGGAAACGATACCGAATTTTACCGGTTTGTATCTTGTCTGCTGGCTTTGCGCCATGGCGCTCGGATATTGGACATATGCCACTGCGGAAGAAAAATTAAAACACCGGCGGTTGTTTGCCCGATAACCGTCCGTGTCAATTATCCCGAAAACACTATCGTGTTTTCGGGATAATATTTTCGCACTTCCCCTCTCCGCCACGCCGGCAAACAGCTCTTCCGTTCTTTTTTCGCTTCCTTAATGCCAAACACACCGCTTCTCTCAGCCCGTCCGCCCAATTTTTCCCAGCCTTCCCTCTCCGCCACACCGGTCCCCTCTTCCGTTCTTTTTTCGCTTCCTTAAATGCCAAACACACCGCTTCTCTCAGCCCGTCCGCCCAATTTTTCCCAGCCTTCCCTCTCCGCCACGCCGGCAAGCCGCCATTCTTGTCAAGATTGACGTCCCCCCACAAACGGACGAAAATTTCGCTTTCCCATATGAAAAGCTGTTTTTTTCGGGAAAAAATCGAAAAAAACATTTTTAATCAAGCTTCCTTCGACGGTTTATACGGACGATTTCTCCCGAACATCCGAATTCATCGTCAGCACTTATACTTTCCCTGCCCGTAAAGATATGACAAAATTTTTGCCCGGCAATTCCTTCAGCCTGATTTTTCAGGATCAGGGTTGCTTTTTTAAAATCAAACAAAATACGGAGCTACAAACAATGTTAAAAAAAGAAATCAAAAAGCAGTTAAACGCCTTCTGCGCCGTTGCCGGCGCTGCCGTCAAATCGGCGTAGAGGCAGCCGGAAAAGACAGCGATCTCGACTGGCACCAGATAGATTCGCTGGAACACGGCAATGACAAAACCTGGAACGTTTACCAAAAATTGCTCGACTTTTATGGTAAACAGATAAAAATCGAACTGATCGAACGTAAACGGAAATAGTTCAACCGAAACGGGGAAAACAAAAGCTTTTCCCCGTTAACTTCTGCCGCCTCGCCTCACTTAAAGGCGATCCTTTGCTACCGTTTTTCTTCCCCTGTTTTTCATACTTCCCTTTTTCCGGGCAGCCGGCATTCGCCACCCGCGGCTCCCGACTCTTTCCGTCTGCCCGCTTTATCTTTGTCCGACAGGTTTCTCCCGGCACCGCTTTTCTGCCGCTGCCGGAAGTTTATCTTCTGCCCTACCTTTGGCGGCTGCCCGGGCAGACTTGCCGGCCGCATTTTTCGTTCTCCGTTTTCCGCCGTTTCATCTTTCTTTTATACTCCCCCTTCGACCGGCCGGAGCCTTTTGCCGACAACGCCCGTTCTTTTCTTTCGGCAACCTCCGGCGGCACTTTTTGCCTATACCCGAATATTCCCGCATGTCCATAGCTCAACAGCACACTTCCCGCTGCAGAACAGTCAGCCCAAAAACAAAACCGTCCAGAAAAACGGACACATTTTTCGGGACGGCAGCTTCATCCTTGTATCGGTTTATCTGCCTTAAACAGCAAACTCCACGAACCTTTGCCCTTTTCCCATCAACCGCTTCGCCGCCTCTTCTGACCAAACGCCCGCCCCGGACACCGTTTACCGGCAGCTGCGCATTTTTTCCGCCAGTTCCGCCGGAATCCTTGCCGGCCGCTTGTTTTTCAACAACACATAAACGACTTTCACTTCCAAACTGACCAACACCTGTCCGTTACGGACAATCTCCTGACAAATCACGGCCGAAGCGCCGCCGAACTCTTTCACTTCGCAGGAAATTTCCAGCAAATCATCCAAAACGGCCGGCGCCCTGTAATCTATTTCACAATGCCGCACCACAAATCCGGCCCGTTCGTCCGCTTCCAGCCCGGGCTGCTGGTTAAAACCAATTACACGGAGAAACTCCGTCCTTGCCCTCTCGGCAAATTTCAGATAGTTGGCATAATAAACGATGCCGCCGGCATCGGTATCTTCGTAATACACTCTGGCCGGAAAATAAAACCTGCCGTCTTTCCATGCGCCTGCCGGCGCCGTCGCTTCTGCCATTTCAACACTCCTTTTCAAATTTCTCTGCCGCCGTACCGCGGCAGCTTCCGCCATCATACTGTTTTCATTCTCACCGGTTCTTTCAGCCGGCCGTTTCCTTTTCAAACAAATCGTCTTGGTCGTTATACTGACACATGTTTTTCTTCAATCGCGGCAGTCCCAGATATTCACAGCCGACGTCGGTAATCACGCGTCCGCGCGGCGTGCGCTGCAAAAAACCGAGCTTCAGCAAAAACGGTTCCACCACTTCTTCAATCGTGTCGCGTTCTTCCGACAAAGCCGCGGCAAGCGTGTCGGCTCCGACCGGACCGCCGCCGTAATTGCGGGCAATACAGTTGAGATAACGTTTGTCAAACGCGTCCAGCCCGAATTTGTCCACATTGAGCCGGCATAAAGCGCCGTCGGCAATCGCCGCGTCAATCTTTCCGGCCGCCGCCATCGCGCCGAAATCGCGCACCCGGCGCAACAGCCGGCCGGCCACCCGCGGCGTCCCCCGCGAACGACAGGCGATTTCCCGCGCGCCCTCCTCCGACATCGGCACATTAAGCAGCTTTGCCCCTCTCAGCACAATTTTCTGCAAATCTTCCGGAGAATAAAACTCCAGCCGGAGCGGAATACCGAAACGTTCGCGCAGCGGGGTGGAAAGCAGCCCCGAACGGGTTGTGGCCCCGACCAGGGTAAACGGCTGCAAATCGATTTTGACCGACCGCGCGGACGGCCCTTCCCCGATGATCAAATCCAGCTGAAAATCCTCCATCGCCGAATAAAGCACCTCTTCAATCGCCGGATTCAGACGGTGAATCTCATCAATAAACAACACGTCGTTAGCCTCAAGATTAGTCAAAATCGCCGCCAGATCGCCCGATTTGGAAATCATCGGTGCCGAAGTTGCTTTAAAATTGACGTCCAATTCCTTGGCAATGATCGATGCCAGCGTCGTTTTGCCCAATCCCGGCGGGCCGAACAGCAACACATGGTCAAGCGCTTCCCGGCGCATTTTGGCTGCCTCGATAAAAATCTTCAGATTTTCGCATACCTGCTTTTGGCCGACGAACTCCGACAGCGCGGTCGGCCGCAAATTAACCGGCGCGCCGACGGCCGCCTCGTCTTCCGGCAGCTGATGCGGGGTGACAATTCTTTCTTCCATAAGCTACACTTCCTTGTTGGCAAATTCTTTCAACGCCAGCTTGATCAGCAAACCGACGTCCGCTTCCGGCCGGCCGGCGGCTGCCAGATTGACCGCCCGATACGCCTCAATCCGCTGATAACCGAGGTTGACAAGCGCCGAAATGGCATCCTCGACGGCCTTGGAAGGCGTTTCTCCGTCGCTGACGACCGCCGGGGTTCCGGCTTCGTCAGGCGCCATCGCCGCCGCCAGTTCCCCGGTGTCGGCCGCCTGCGGCAAGCCGACCGTCTTACCCTTCAGTTCGCTGACGATCCGTGCCGCCAGCTTCGGCCCGACCCCGTTTGCCCGCGCAAAAGATCCCTTGTCCTGGGCGGCAACCGCCTGAGCCAGCTGCGACGGCGAAAGCACCGACAAAATGCTGAGACAGACTTTTGCCCCCACGCCCTGTACTTTTGTCAGCGTTAAAAACCACTCTTTTTCCAAAGGGTGGAAAAATCCGTACAGACTGATGCTGTCTTCGCGGACAACCGTCTCAATCCACAGGGAAACCTCCGTTCCCCGCGTCAGTTTTGACAATGTGCGGTTGGAAGCAAACACCAGATAACCGACGCCGCCGACATCAATCACCGCATAGTCTTCGCCCAGCCCGTCAACAATACCCCGCAGTTTTGCAATCATTGTTTTTCCCCGATAAATCCCGATAGCGGCAGATTATAAGAAAATTCCCGTGCCTGCAATCCTTTTTTGCATTTTAAGAACAATACCAGAACCTTTCTTTATTAAGGGAATATTTATTTTTTTGCAATTTTTTATTGAATATTTAAAACTTTTAGTTTAAATTGCCGCCTGACACACGAAAAAATTTCGCTGGTCACAAGGCATTTTTAACAATGCCGGGCTTTCAACAGCCCGTATCAAACCGGCGTAGGATATAGCGCCGACACGCTTGCCGTTCCCGGCAGGCCTTTATATCCCCGATAAGTGGTCGGGGAGCCTTAAGTGTATGTTCAGAAATCCGCACATCCGGATTTTAAAGGCTTAAGGAGTCATGTTTGATATGATTGTTGAACTCCCCGACCACCTTAAACAGGTGGTTTTATTTTGGAACTTTTGACATAAGGACAACCTATGACTGGGCAAAATAAAACTTTTCGCGGCAAACGGCACGACGGCACGGCAAACCCGATCGACGTTTATGTCGGCAGCAGAATCCAAAAACTTCGCATTGCCAAAGGCTGGAGCCAAAGCAAACTGGCCTCCCTGCTGGGCATCACTTTCCAGCAGATTCAGAAATACGAAAAAGGCTTGAACAGAATTTCCGCCAGCAGGCTATGGTATACCGCTCAGCTGATGAACGTTTCCGTCGACTATTTTTTCAAAGACATCAGCGCGGATTTGTGGAAGGAAAGTTTCAAACTGCTGCCGCCGGCATGGAAAGAACTGGATATCATCCCCTGATTTCCACCTCATTCGCACAATGTCGAAACCGCCGTCCGCAAACCCGATCCGTCGTTTTTTCAAACGGCGGATTTTTACACTCCGTCCCGGCCGGTTCGTTTTTCCGCCGGCTCCCGGCCCAAAAAAACTCCTGTTAAAAGAAACTTTTTCACAATTGCAATTTATTGTAAGCACGGGTGTTTCAATAACGAAACAAATACGACACATGCAATACGGCAAAAGTCCGCTGACAACGGATGTACTCCGATTGCAACGGATCCGGACAAAACCGCTCTGTCAAACCATCGTGTCTCCCTAAACCCCGCGGTACTTTCCTTTTTCGCCGCAGTCCTGCCCGCCGGCATTTTCAGAACCGGCCTTTAACAAAGAACCGCCAACCGAAACATGTTTTTAACGGCAGCCGCCGGCGCTTTCCCTTTTTCGCCGCAGTCCTGCCCACCGGCATTTTCAGAACCGGCCTTTAACAAAGAACCGCCAACCGAAACATGTTTTTAACGGTAGCCGCCGGCGCTTTCCCTTTTTCGCAGCAGCCCTGCCCGCCGGCATTTTCAGAACCGGCCTTTGACAAAAAACCGCCAACCGAAACATGTTTTTAACGGTAGCCGCCGGCGCTTTTCACTTTCACTCCGCATCCGTCCGCTTGCCCGCCAGACAAATACGCATCAAGATAAGCGCTCCACTCCGCCAGCTTCCTTTCCCGGAAAAAGTGATAAAGAAAATCCGTCATTGCCCGGTGGCGGATTTCGGCCTCTTCACGGGCGGAAGCCGTCATCATCATCCCTTTAAGCTTCAACAGTTTCTCAAAAAAATGATTGATAAAGTTATCGCTTTTTCGATTCGGACGTTTATATTCTTCAGCGCTCAAACCCGGTTCCGGCCAAACGTCGGGATCAAACAGCGGCGTTCCGAAAGCATTGCAGCGGACAACCGCATATTGAAGACAGCGGATAATGCCGCCGACGCCGATCGCATCCAACATATCGGCGTCGGAAACGACTTTCCCTTCCAAACTTGAAGGCCTGATGCCTTTCAGACTTTTCGAATACCCCATCCGGGCAACAATATTCAGCACCTTCTCCCGCATATCGTCATCCGCGCCGGCCATCGTCAGTATCCGCCGGGCATTGGGCAGCTTTTCCGCCGCTTCCTCGCCGGCCAGCTTATAATCGTCACAGTCGTGCAAAAGCGCCGCCAGTCCGGCGATTTCTTTGTCAGCACCTTCTTTTTCCGCCAATTCGAGAGCCAAACGATACACACGTTCCACATGATCAAATCCGTGCCCGCTTTGTTCTCCGGACAACATATTTCTCACTTCTTCAAAAGCTTTTTGCATATCGGCCATTTCGTTCCGCTCTCCCGTCCTTGTTTTTTTCAATCCTTGTTTTGTTTCTTCCGCTTTTGGCTCTGTCAAATGCCGTTTTTCCGGCTCCGTTTCTTCCGTTTTTTTCTTTCTTCAAAACTCACCTGTTTTTTTGCTTATCCCGCTTTTGCCTTTGTCCTTTCCGCCAAGGCTCTCCGCTTCGTTGCTTCTGTTTTTGTCTCCGCCGGTTTCGGCAGTCCCTTTCACTTGGCCTCGCCCCGGAGTTTTCTGCATTTTCCGCTGTACCGAGGACCACTTCCGTCAATACCGTTTCTTTGCCGGATTACGAACCGCCGCCGAGCTTTCTGATTCCCCGGTTGTTGAAATGGCAAATGGCAATTGCCAAAGCGTCCGACGAGTCGTTGTTCTTCGGTCTGCACCCCGGCAAAAGGATTTTTACCATCGTTTCCACCTGATTTTTGGCCGCCTTGCCGACCCCGACCACCGCCTTTTTGATTTTGTTCGGCTCATATTCGGTAACCGTAATGCCAAACAGCGACGGCGCCAGAATCACTACGCCGCGCGCCATTCCCAGCTTAATCGTCGAAGTAGGGTTGTCATTCAAAAACACCTGTTCAATCGCCGCCTCGTCCGGCCGATAAGCGGCCAGCACTTCGTTCAGACAATTGTGGATAACCGCCAGCCGGTCGGCAATGTTCATTTTGGCATCGGTTTTGATATACCCGTCCGCCACATAACGCATTCGGTTGCTCTCCACTTCTATAATGCCCCAGCCGGTTGACGAAAGGCTGGGATCCAATCCCAAAATCCGCATTTTTTCTCCGTTACCAAACTCAGACACATACCGATCCGCCGCCGGACAGCCCTCGTTTTGACATCTGTTTTAATATTCCGCTTGCCGCTGCGATCCTGCCCGGTTTTCATAAAACACCCGGCACGCGCCTATGCCCCGAACACCGCTTTCTTACCCTCAAAAAGAAACAATATTTCGTCCGCCCGCTGCCAAACGGGAATGCCTTCAAACGAAAGGGGCGTTTCCGCCCCTTTCACAAATTTTCAGGCTTCCAGCGCCTTCATCACCGCTTCCGAAAATTCGGCATTGTGATAAACCTGCTGAACATCGTCATCGTCTTCCAGAGCTTCAATAAAGTCCATCAGCTTTTGCGCGGTTTCCACATCGTCAATATCGGTCTTAACGACGGCCTTCCAGTCCAGCCGGGATGCCGAAGGCGTACCGAACTTGGCTTCCAAAGCCTCGGTTACGGTGCCGAGGTCGTCGGGAATGGTTTCGATTTCATGAAACTCCTCATCCGAAGCCACTTCGTTGGCACCGGCTTCCAGCGCGTTTTCAAACATGGTGTCGGCATCGGCCACCGCCGCCGGGTATTTGATATAGCCGATTCTTTCAAAGTTAAAGGCCACCGAGCCGCTCTCGCCCAAAGCGCCGCCGCGCTTGCCGAAAACCGTTCGGACATTGCCGGCCGTGCGGTTGCGGTTGTCGGTCAGCGCTTCGACGATGATTGCGACCTTGCCGGGGCCGAAGCCTTCGTAACGCATGGATACGTAATCGTCGCCGCCGGCGGTCTGAGTGGCCTTGGCAATGGCGCGCTCAATATTGTCTTTCGGCATGCTTTCGGCACGAGCCGCCTGGATGGCCAGACGCAGGCGCGGGTTTTTGTCCGGTTCGGGCAAACCGCTCTTGGCGGCAATGGTAATGTCACGCGCCAGCTTTGCAAACACCTTGGCCTTTTTGGCGTCCTGCGCCCCTTTGCGATACATAATATTTTTAAACTGGGAATGTCCAGACATTGTAAAATCTCCTACAATATTTCTTTATGTTTTTTCCGTTAATCGGTGACAATCATATATTCGATCTTGGCGTCGTTGGCCTCGAATACCCTGATTTTCAATCCTCTGATGTCGATCTCGCCCGGACGGTTGGGATAGCTGTAGTTGACAAAGTTCCCCGACTCTCCGCCCGCCTGATCATATTCCATAACTGTAAAGACGATCCGGTTCAGCTTAAGCCCGGCATACTTGATTTCAAACCCCCAGGTCATCTCGCTCTGAACGATTTTGCTGGTGGTTACCGGTTCAAACCGGAAGGACGGAGGATTAATTTCGTATTTGGTATCAAGCAGTTTGACCTTGTCGCCGCGGATCAGCCCGACCTGGTTAAGCAGGGTCCCGTCGTTTTTGACCAAAAACACGTCCTTCCCCTCGGGGTTGGGCACCAGCGCATAAACCACCTCGTCGATGTCGGTGCGGCCGATAATGTCATATTTTTTGTCGGCTTTGATCGAAAGCGGGCTCAGCCCGGAAACCAATACGGCGTCCGTCGGAGCAACGATGGATTCCTGAGTGTAATAGTTGCGCGTATAAGACTTCGTATCCGCAACGGAATACCCTTTATACGCGGTCAGCATTTTATTGGGCGCAAAGTCGGATTCCGTCACCGTTTCGGTTTTAATCAGTTTCGGACCGTCCTTGTCCAGATATTCGATGCTGTAACTGCTCAGCCCGGCGATAAAGTCGTCGCGTCCGGGCCACAAAGAAATTTCCCCGGCGTAAATACAGCCGCTCAGACACAGCGTTAATCCTAATACTTTTAATGCTCTCATCCGTTTTTCTCTTTAAAAAATTTTTACAATTTTTAACTTTTATATACTATAAACTTTATTTAGTAAATAACAGATTATCATTTATAGGACATTTTTATGAACGCACAATCAGGTAACAGCTGGCAGATTGTCTTCGCTTTGCAGGAGGCCTGCGATCCGCTGTTTGACGAATTCATGGAAAACTTTTTTGCCGCCAGCGCCTGCGACTACACCGATGACGGCAAAGTCCGCTACATCGGCTATTCTTCCGCCCCCGTCGACGAACCGCGGATGGCGCAGGCCGCCGCGGCTTTCGGCCTCGCCCTGCCGGCCTGGCGGAGCGAATTCATCCCCGCCGCAAACTGGCTGACCAAAAACGTCATCCGCTTTCCGCCGCTCGCCACCGATGACTTTTACATCTACGGCACCCACGAAGAGGAAGTTCCCGATACAAACAAGCACCGGCTGCGAATATACGCGGCCACCGCCTTTGGTTCCGGACAGCACCAGACAACCCGTCTCTGTCTTGAATTTCTGAGCCGTCTTTACCATCAGGGGTTCAAACCGGCCAAAATCCTCGACATGGGCTGCGGTTCCGGCATTCTCGCCCTGGCCGCCCTTAAGCTTTGGCCGGAAGCGGCGGCCGTTGCCGCCGACATTGACCGGGAAGCCGTCATCGTCACTTTGCAAAACGCCGCCGACAACGGGCTTGGCCAACGCCTGAGCGCGGCGGCCGGCGATGGATACGACAACGAAACCGTCAGCAAAAACGCCCCTTACGATCTGATCTTTTCCAACATTCTGGCCCGTCCGCTGATTGCCATGGCGCCGATGCTCGCCGCTTCGCTTTCGCCCGGCGGACGCGCGGTTCTGTCCGGCTTTACCGACGAACAGACGGACTGGGTAAGCGACGCCCACCGCAAACAGGGGCTGCGGCCGGCTGCCGAAGAAGCAAACGAAAACTGGCGGGCGGTGTTAATGGAGAAAAACAAATGAATTTAGACGAAATCAAACAATACCTGACGGAAAAAAACTATGACGCGGTGCTCATAACCCGCAACAATCATTTTCTCGGACAGGACGTTCTTGAAACAGAAAACCGCATTCTCGCCCTGACCGGTTTTTCCGGTTCCGCCGGCACGCTGGTCGTCACCAAAGAAAAAGCATACCTTTTTACCGACGGACGTTACGAAATACAGGCTGCCCGCCAGACCGACCCGAAAACAACCGAAGTGCTCTGCGGCAGAAACGAAACGCTGACCAACTGGCTGCGGGAAAAATTCCCCGGCAGAGCCAAAATGGAATATAACCCTTGGTGCCTGAGTATTCGCGAAGTCGATACCCTCAGCCGGCTGCTGCCCAAACTGAAACTGGTTGCCAAAGCGCAAACCGATGATTTGGAACCGGCCAGCGTTTTTGCCCACGAACTCCGCTATTGCGGCGTCGAGGCAACGGAAAAATACCGGCAGGTGGTTGAATTTCTGCGACAGAACGGCTGCGAAGCCTGTCTGATCGCCGGCGCCGACAGTGTCTCCTGGCTGACCAACCTGCGTTCCGACGCCCTGCCCGACACTCCGGTCGTCCGTGCCATGGCCCTGGTCCGCGCCGATGCCGACATCACCCTGTTTGCCGACGGCCTTTCGTTTCCGCTCGACACCCCCTGCCGGGTGCTTCCGCTGGCAAAGATGGAAAAAGAGCTTGCCGCCGCCAAAGAGCTGACCTTTGCTCTGGACGAACAAAGAACTCCCGACGCCGTCCGCCGGATGATGGAAAAACACGAAATAAAAATCCGCCCCCTCATTGACCCCTGCCTCGGTTTCAAAGCCCGCAAAAACGAAACGGAAATCAGGGGCATTGCCGACGCCCACCTGCGCGACGGCATCGCCGTCTGCAAATTCCTCTGCTGGCTGGAGCACAATTACGAAGATTTAAGCGAACTTGACGTCGTCGAAAAAATTCACGAACTGAGAAAACAACAGCCTTTGTTTTATTCCGACAGTTTCCCGACCATCGCCGGCGCCGGCGCCAACGCGGCAATCATCCACTATCAGCCGACGGAAAACACCAACGCCCGGCTGGAGAAAAATTCGCTGCTGCTGGTCGACAGCGGCGGACAGTATTTCAACGGCACCACCGACATCACCCGCACCGTTGCCCTCGGCTGTCCCGCCAAAGAGATGACGGAAAAGTTCACCGTCGTGCTCAAAGCGCATATCGCTCTGGCCTCCGCCCGCCTTCCCCAAGGCGTTTCCGGCAACGCGGCCGATATCATCTGCCGCAGCGTCATGTGGCGCCGCGGGCTGGACTACAAACACGGTACCGGCCACGGTGTCGGCTGTTTTCTCAATGTCCACGAAGGTCCGCAGAACTTCAGCCTGCACGCTTCCTCCTATCCGCTGGCGGAAAATATGATAGTTTCGATCGAGCCCGGATATTACCGTGAAAACGCCTTTGGCATCCGCATCGAAAATCTGGCGCGAATCGTCGTCGACGAAGAGTCCGGCATGCTGAAATTTGCCGTTCTGACCCTGGCCCCGCTTGATAAAAGGCTGATTGATAAATATCTTCTGACAGACGAGGAAATAAGCTGGCTGAACGATTATCATCGGGATGTTTTGCAAAAAGTTTCTCCTTATCTGACGGAAGAAGAAAAAATCTGGCTGAAGGAGGCCTGTTCCTCGTTATAAACAACATTAACGGAGAACAACCACATGAAAAAACTCATTTTTGCTTTGTTTTGGCTGACGGCGGTTTCCGGCGCGCGGGCGCAGACGCCCGTGTTTGAAGGCGCCGCCGGCCCCGAAACGCCGATCGAACAATATTTTCAGGAAGAAAATCCGACTTACGGGCAGTCGATGATCTTCGTCTTTTTCAATAACGAACCCTGCGGACAATGTCCGGCGGCAATTGAACTGATTGAGGAAATATACGACCGCTATTACAAAAACGCTTACGGATTTTCAATCATCAACTATCAAAACGACGACGAATACAATTTCATCGAAACCTACAACCTCTCCCGCCCATTAAGCGTGGTGCTGGTGCGCGTCAACGACGGCGCGGTGTTCGGCTTTGAAAAACTGGACGACCTCGAAAATCGGGTTTCCGATCCGGTTTCGTTCGGCGACTATTTCCGCTTCCGGGTCAACTCTTTCCTCGGCGGAGAATAGTACCGGCCGACAGTCGGCAAAACGCAAGCCCCCCGCGCAGGCGGGGGACTTTCATGCCCGGTCAGTAATCCGCAAACAGCGGTTTTCCGTTCAGCATTTTAATGTTCTGCGCTTCCATCACGGTGGCAAAATTCAGTTTGCCGCTTTTGATGATGTTGCGCACCTGATCGGGCTTGGTCACGTCCGGGTTGGTAAACAGAGTGCTGACTTTCAGTTTTTTCGGCACCCCGACCAGCACCTGGTGAATGCAGCCGAGCAGACTGCCTGCCACCAGTTCATAGGCCATTTCTTCGCTGATGCCGCCGGAACCGGCGTATTTGACCAGCGCATTGACGGCATCGGGTACGCTGTTGGCGTGGATGGTGGAAAAAATCAGATGCCCCGACATTGCCGCCTGCAAAGCCAGACAGGCTACGTCGGGCGTTCTGATCTCGCCGAGCAGAATATACCGCGGCGCCGAACGCAGGGCAGACTTCAGCCCTTCTTCCCATTGTCCGCCGGGCGCGGACGTCTGTTTGCACAGACCGAAATCACCGCTCGGACAGCGGTAAATCCCGTCCAGCGGCATTTCTATCGGATTTTCGATGGTAAAAGCATAACCGCCTTCTTTGCTCAGGAACTCTTTCAACAGCGAAGCAAGAGTCGTGCTTTTGCCGGAACCGGTCGCACCCGATACCAGAAGCAGCCCTGTCGCACGGCCGAGAGAGCAAAGATGGCTGGCCACGATCGGCGGAAAACCGAGATTTTTGAAATCAGGCACCACCCGCGGCATTTTGCGTACGCAATACTGTACGCCGTAAAGGGAATTGGTCCTCTCCACCCGGTAATTGTAGCTTTTGTAAATAATCAGATAACTCGGCTCGCCTTCATATCCTTTTTCCACTTCCGCAAGAAATTCCTCATAATCGTCAAAAACCACCGGCCTCAGCCCGTAAGGTGTCTTCCGGCTCCAGATGAAAGCCTCTTTCTGCGGCGTAATGTATACGTCCGAAAATTCTTCGTCATTAATCAGTGTCATTCCCTTCGTCCCGACGTTAAAAATCCCCAAAAAACAATCTGCGGCAACAATCCCTGAAAATTGATTATAATCAAAAAAATCCGGACTGGCTATTTAAATTTATGTTACAAATACATATTGACAATCTGGTCAAATCGATTATACCCCCTGTTATCATAACATTCTGGACATACGGTGAAAAATATGCAGGATATGACCTCGGGACACCCGCTGAAACTGATCGTCAAATTTTCAATTCCGCTGCTGATCGGCAACATCTTTCAGCAGCTCTACAGCATATCCGACATCATTATCGTCGGCCGTCTGATCGGCATCAAGGCGCTGGCGGCCGTCGGCGTTTCCGCACCGCTGTTTTTCATGCTGGTGCTGGTCAGCATCGGTTTCACCAACGGACTGACGGTCATCACCGCCCAGCGTTTCGGCGCCCGCGATTACCGCGGCCTGCGCCGTTCGGTCACCACCGCCACCCTGCTCAGTTCCGCCTTTACCTTAAGCGCCGGCGCCGTCATGCTGGCCTCGCTCGACGTTTTGTTCAAGGTCATGAACGTGCCGCAGGAAATTGCCCAAGACGCCAAATCCTTCATCAGCATCATTTCCTACGGCGTCATCATGATCGTTTTCTTCAACCTTTTGTCTGGTTTCATGCGGGCGCTGGGAGACAGCAAAACGCCGCTCTACTTCCTCATATTCACCACCCTGCTCAACATCACTTTTAATATCGTTTTCATCTATTGCATGAAGCTGGGCGTTGCCGGTTCGGCTCTCGGCACCGTCTGCGCAATGACGGTTTCCGTCTTTTGCTGCCTGCTTTACATCGGCAAAAAATATCCGATTCTTCATCCGCAGAAAGAAGACTGGAAACTGAACTGGCAGTTCTGCAAACAGCACCTTAAAATCGCCGTGCCGATGGCCGTCCAGTTTTCCATCATCGCCGTCAGCGCCACCATTACCCAAAGCGTCTGCAATTCGTTCGGCCCCGACACCATTGCCGCCTTCACTTCGGCCATGCGGGTCGAACAGCTGGCCACCCAGCCGATGGTATCTTTCGGCATCGCGATGGCCACCTACGTTGCGCAAAACTTCGGTGCCGGCATGATCGGACGCATTCGCCGCGGCGTGTTTGAATGTTCCATGATTTCCCTTACCCTGAGCATTGCCCTTGCCGCCGTCATGTATACGTACGGCGCCCACATCATCACCGTTTTCGTGTCAAAAGAACACCACAACGTAATCGAAATAGCGGAAACTTATCTGCATATCAGCATTTTGTTCTATTTCTTCTTAGGCCAGATATTCATTTTCCGCAACACGCTGCAAGGTATGGGCAAAGCCGTCATCCCGATGATCTCAAGCATTGTTGAACTGGCCTTAAGGGCGTTTGCCGCGATTTACCTGGCCGCCAAACTCGGTTATATCGGCATCTGCTACGCCAGCCCGATCGCCTGGGTCGGCGGTTCAGCCGTCGTCAGCGGCGGCTACTTCTGGGTCGTCCGCCGCATCGGCTGCCGTTATCTGTACAACCGCCGGCAGATTACCGTCCGCGGCCGCCGATAACCCCCGCGGCAAGCAGCAGCAGTCCGCCGCCGAGAACCGACAGGCAGATGACAAGGAAACGGTCGTCGACCAAAATGTTACTGAACAGAAGCTCTATGTATTCGTTGTCATCGTCCATGTTGTCCGCCAGATAATGCGGCCGGATCTCTTCAATGCCCTTTTTGCCGACCTTGACCGTGACATATCCGTATTTATTGACGTCGGAACGAATCTTCTGTCCCGAAGACATCAGCGTTACAACCGGAATTCCCCAAACCGACCCGCGCCAATATTGATGGATGTGCGCCGCCAAAATCAAATCAATCTTATGCCTTTGTAATATCCTACCCAGACGCTCGACCGACGGCTCCGTCAGAATCTGCTTGCGCCACGAAGGATCGGTAAGCGGCGGCACGTGGGTATAGACGACGCAATACCTGAAATGCGGACGCACTTTTTCCAAAACGTCCTCCAGCCATTCAAGCTGTGCGTCATCATACCTTTCTTCCGAAGAATCCAAACCGATAAACATGACGTTGCCGTAAGAAAACCAGTAATAAAGAGGACCGAAAACCATCCGGTAGAAATATTTGTTGTCACTGCCGAAACGGTCGGCGATTTCATGGTTTCCGGGAATCATGTAAAAAGGCAAATCAAGTTTTTCGTCCAACTCGGAAACAATCCAGCGAAAATGACTGATATTGCGGTAACGCACCAAATCGCCGAGATAAAGCAAAAAAACGGTTGCCGCCTTCCTGCGCCTGTTTGACGATTCTCTCAATCGGCGCGTTTTTGGCACCGGTATCGCTTGCCGCCGCAAAAGAAAACGTTTCCTCTTCCGGTTCCATCACCCGGCCGGCCGGCGCAATATAATTGTTCTCGGGAGGAAAAGAGAAAATCTCAATGGCAAAACTGCGAATCGCCAGCAGCACCAAACCGGCAACCGTAAGATATTTGCCGGAAACGACGCAAAAACGCGACGCGGACAATCTGTTCATAGTCGGATCCTTTTTCATAAACCACCTGCGGAAGTCTGCCATAACCGGCCCGATTATACAAGCGTAAAATGTCTTTGGCCCCAAAAACGTCATCGCTCCGCAAAAAAATCTTGAATTAAGGCAAGCTCTAAAATGAAAATACTACCTGCTTAAATTCTTAGAGTTGGATTTAAGATAAACCATATTGACTTATAAAAAAATTACGTTTAGCCTTGAGGAAAAAGGAGGAAAAATGGGATATTCGATCGGACAAGTTGCAAAAAAAACGGGACTTTCGACACACACGCTGCGTTATTATGAAAAGGAAGGGCTGCTGCCTTTTGTTCGGAAAAACGGTTCCGGCCTGAGGGTCTTCGCCGACAGCGACATCGACTGGCTGGAAATGATCGAATGCCTGAAAGGAGTCGGAATGCCCTTAAAAGGAATTAAGCAGTATATCGACTGGTACCGCGAGGGAGACACCACCCTGCCCGAACGGCTGGAAATGTTCAAACGACAGAAGCAAAACCTGGAGCAGCAAATGGCCATGCTGAACAAGCATATGGAAAAAATCAATTATAAGATCAATCTTTATACGGAAGCGGTAAAACTCGGCAGCTTGGAACAGGCAATGAACAACAAAAAAATCCGCGAAGAAAAGAAAAAAGTCTACGACGCGGCCTGACTTTCCACGGCAAAAACAAACATATTTTTATTGACAATTTTCATATTTTCATATATAAAATCGACAACTTTTTAGGCCGACATAGCTCAGTTGGTAGAGCTACTGATTTGTAATCAGTGGGTCGGGAGTTCGAGTCTCTCTGTCGGCACCAGTTTCCGAGTCCTTGAATTTCAAGGGCTTTTTTATGTAGCCTACTAAACTCAACTCAAAAATAGCGTCTTTATCCCCTTTTTATGGCTCAAGCCGCCACCAACAAAAAAATCACGCCTTAATTTCAACTGGTTGTCATGCAACCATTTTATCAACATATTTTTGTGGATCAAACCGTTTTCAGATGCAGCAAAGATTAACTGATTTTATTTAGAGAGCTTAACAGGAATCAAATATTTTTCAGACGGTAAAGATTTGATCAAAATATCATCAGACAACTTCCTTGCACATGAATATTCTCCTTTTGTCGTATGTAAAATTAAGTCTAAGTCGTTTCGTTTGCGATTAAATTCCGTAAATTTCAGATCAACAAGAATTTGTTTATTTTCATCGAAAGTAGAAATGGTAAATTCTTTTACATCTTTATAAATACAAAGGATTACGTTATTTTCTTTGTATTTTTTTCTCAACTGCATTGTATCTTCATTGCAATAGCTAGACGGAACATATAAAATTTTATTTTCATATTCTTTCTCTAAATCCACAGGAAATACAATGTTAGGTTGCTGTGCGGCTGTTTGTTTATCTTGATGAAAATATATTGCAGGTAGCATTATTGGAGAAAATGAAACCTTCGACATATTCTGTTTACAGTCTGCCACAGATGGAGCTCCTATCCAATCATCTGTTATGATGATACTTGCAGGAATAAGAAACAGAATGGTAAAGAATGGAGTAAAATACTTTGACTTTTTGAAGATTAAGATAAAAGCCCAAGCCACAGCAGGAAAGGACAATGGATGCAAAAAACAAATTGGATTCCCACAGCCACTGATTGTCCATCTGTAAAAATATAAAATTGTAATAAATACGGCAAACTCAATTAGTTTTACCAACCTTTTTAAAAATCTCTTTTCAAAATAAGCATAAAATAAATTTAAGATGGAAATTACAAATGCCAGAATGTAACACAATATTCCCATTAACATCACTGGCAAAGCGCAATCCAAGCAGTCCAAAGAAATTCTTATGACTGAAGGATTATAAAATAAATCATAGTAAAGCCCAATGAGGTATGAAACAACATAAATAAGAAAGATATTCTGTATACTTTTCCACCAGGAAAATTCACCATCTTTGTAAAAGAAATATTGTTTAATCTTATTCATAACCGCCTCCCGTAAAAGAAATTAACCTTCCGGACATTTTCGCAACCGATCCGGACAATCCGTTTTTCTGTAATCGGAAATCACCGGGCACCCAGCCACTCGATTCCCTGTAAAACACCGTAGGCCAACAGACAATAACGCAAAAATTTTCCGACGAACATGGAAAATGCGACAACCGTCAGATTTGCCTTAAACAATCCGAGAACAAAAACGATCACGTCTCCGACCGCCGGCAAAAAGCCGAAAAAGGCTGCAACGGCACCCCGACCGGCAGCAAACCCGCGGATTTGTTCCAGCCGTCCCGACGATATCTTAAAATATTTGCTCAGCCAGTCCGTTTTTCCCAGCCGTCCCAAACCGTAAGTCGTCATACCGCCCAGCCAGTTGCCGGCAGTAGCGGCCCAAATGCAGATGACGGGATCAAAACCGGCCCCCGTCATTGAAGCGAAAACCAGCTCGGAACTGACCGGCAAAATTGTCGCCGCGCCGAAACTGACCGCAAACAATCCGACAAACCCGTACTCTTCCCACATGTTTCCGTTCCGTTTTTTTCCGAAGTTCTTTTATAAAAGCAGTTTTCCGGCAAAAATCAAGCAAAACCGCGGCACCGCTCGCAAAAAACGGCATAAGCGCAAATATTCTGCCGTTTTGCAAACGCCCGGAAAGATTATTTCGGACGCCGCGCTCAAACTCAGGTAGCAATTAAACATCACCAATCAGTTTAAGTTGCACACCTTTTGCGGGAAGCCGTTTTCTTTCGGCTATAAGCTTAAGTTTTTACGTTTCTTTTTTGCCTTACACACAATTTATATAAACATCGCAATTTAATACACCTTATTTTGCCGCACTTTCGGAATTATAATTATAACTCAGAACGAGAATTAACTGCTAAACATAAAAGGATATATCATGATATACGGATACATAAGGGTCAGCACCGACAAACAGACAACGGAAAACCAACGTTTTGAAATCAGGCAGTTTGCCGAAAAAAACGGCATCATCATCAACCGCTGGTTTGAAGAAACGATTTCCGGCGCCACTGACTTCCGTCAGCGCAAACTCGGGAAATTGCTGAAGAAGCTCACCAAAAACGATATTTTAATAGCTTCCGAAATATCGCGTCTCGGACGCAACATGCTGCAGGTAATGACCATCCTTCACTATTGCCTGAGCGCGGAAGCCCAGGTCTGGACCATAAAAGACAATTACCGGCTGGGCAGCGACATTCAGTCCAAGGTGCTGGCCTTTGCCTTCGGCCTTTCGGCGGAAATAGAGCGCAACCTGATTTCGCAGCGAACAAAAGAAGCGCTGACCAGGATCAAATCAGAAGGCAAAAAACTCGGCCGCCCTGCCGGACGCCGCAACAAAAAGCTGAAACTTACCGGGCTTGAGGGACGCATCAATACCATGCTCGAAAAAAACGTCCCCAAGGCGCAAATTGCCAGACAACTGAAAGTCGACCGCATGACTTTGCTGCGTTTCATGAAAAACAGACAAAACCGGGCTTTTCACGAAACCGCAGCGGCTTCATAACATTTCATGTGCTCACAAAATGCGAACGGAAAACTTTTATTTGTTGAAATCTCCGAATTATCTGATACAGTACTTTTGTGATATTTTTTATTCACAAAAGTTTTAATAACCAAGGAGACTTCACATGAACTATAGAACTATTCTTTTGGCAACGGCCGCCGTTATGTTTGCCGGTGCTGCCAACGCGGAAGACATTACTGCCCCGATGTACCTGCCGGGCGCGGGAAAGGTATTGTCAAACACTTCCCTGCAGTATGAGCGCACCTCGCTGAAACACAACGCCGGCGCCGGAGAGGATTTCCGCGCATCCGAAGAAATCACTTATGGTGTTACCGACAATTTCTCCGTTGTTGCGGAAATCGGCAACCAGTTCGATTTTGAAGGCCTTACCAATCAGGAATACAACAACGATCACAACTTCGACTATGCGATCGGCGCCAAATACAACATGCAGCACGGCAACTGGCTGGCTCAGGTCGGCGCTTCCTACTACACCTTTGACCCGAAAAGCTGGTACGGTCATCGCGGCAACGACGAAAGATGGTACAAGGAAATCAGCGCCAACGTCAAATTGGGCTATGACCTGCAAAACGGCTGGATGCCTTACACCTCGTTTACGGCCGACAGCCGGATCGATTATGCTGACCGCCCGATGGAATATTCCTGGTTCAACGGTTTCCACAAGACCGGCGGCAAATATTCGGTAGATGCGGGTATCCGTTACGACTTCACTCTGGACGGCACCAACACCAACACCTGGTGGGCACAGGCAGAAGCCAACTACTTTGTCAAAGAAAACATCGCCGTCGGCATTTTCGGCGACTACTATCTGGGCGGCAACTACAACGACTACGTCGATTACAGCTACACCCTCGGCCTCAGCGCAAAGGTATTGTTCTGACCGGTTCCGCTTCGGCAAAAAAGCACTGCTTCGGCAGTGCTTTTTTTCGGTTTAAACGCCGGCGTCAACATACAAACGCCGAAAACCGTCCCAACCGGAAGACTTGCGCCGCGCCCGGAACGAACGGCCGAAAAGCGGAACGGTCAACGGCAGTTCATAAGCCGGCAAAATTTATTATTCTTTAATCTTTCTCCGCCAATAATAAAATGCTAACCGGGAGAAAACGTCATGAACGGCAAAAAGTCAAAAATCTTTTTCATTTTCCTTCTTGTTGCCGCGTTCGCGGCCGGAGGCCTGTTGTTCGGCCGTCCGAAAGAAACTCCGCCCGCCGGCAAAGCGGTGCCCGGTTCAACCGCGCAGACGATTCCCCTGCCCCCGCCCGTCGTCGCATATTTGCAAAATTCGCTTTTATACGGCAATTTCTACAACGAAAATCAAAAGTTTGTCGTTTATTTTACCGATATGCAACCGGTTTACCCTTCTTCTTTTCTGCCGGCGGTTGAACAAATCGAACAAAATCCCGTTTTCGCCAAAGAATACGCCTTTCTCCCGCGCCGTACCGAAGTTTCCCTGCCGGAAACGGGAGAAACCGCCGCCGACCGCGGATTTACAGACCTCTGCGGACAGTTTTGCATCATCAACCCCGCCCGCGGGGAAATCTTCTACATCACCGGCATCGGCGAAGAGGACTCCCGCGAACTCAGACACATTTTTGACGCCCTTGAACAATGGTAAATCGTTGACAGCGCACAAACGGCAGACTATATTGATCAAGCAACCTTTATATATTCAGAGGAGAAAAAAATGGGAAAATGCAACAATCCGAACTGCCAGTGCGAAGACTGCCAATGCGGCGACAACTGTCAGTGCGGCAAAGACTGCGGCGAAAAAGATTCCGGACATTGCGGCTGCGGCAAAGACAAATAAAACGCCTGCCCGCATTCACGTCAAAAGCCCCGTCAAACGGGGCTTTTATCATATACCAAACTTCCGGCCGCAAAACACCCGCCGTCAGATTTTCCCTTTTCCGCCGTTCAGCAACTGCCGATAGGCCTGCTGTTTTTGCCGTCTTACCTCCGCCAGCTGCTGCTCCGCCTCTTTGCGAACCGTTTCGTCCGTTGCTTTCAGAGCTATTTTTTCATATGTCACTTCCCGCACATGAATTTTGGACGAAGACGGCATCCGGGCTTTGTCGCATTCTTCAAGCGCTTTCCGGTAAAAGCCGATTTCGCCGGTTTTGTCGCCAATGGAATTAAGAACCAGACAACGTTCCTCGCCTTTCAAAAATTTCATCGCAATCACTTCTTTGGTACTTATCCATCCTTCAATGTTTCCCTGCACCATTTGAATATCGGCAATCCGCTTTAACACCGGCAGCCGGTCTTCCCTATCGGCATAGCGGTAAGCGCCCAACAGATACTTGACGGCTTTGCCGGCGGCAATCTCCTTGCGCGAATTTTTCGTCATAAAGCCGATTGCCCTCGCACGGATCAGATACAGCCCGGCCAGTTCGGCATTGATCTTGTACATATCGCCCCTGCTCTGCTTTTTGGTCAGCGCATGTTTATACGCCCGGACAATGTTCTGTTCGTCTTTCTTTTCCGGCAAACGGTTCTGACAATAGGAAATGAGTTTGTAATCGCGGCTGAGCATCAACACCTTGCGCAGACATTCGGCTTCCTGCACGCCGGCATGATTATCGGAAAGCGGGCTCGCTTGCGCACCCAGCTTTCGATACATTCTGGACGCGATAAAATGCAGTTTGCCTCTTTCCTCATCCGTCAGCTTCAGACCGCTGTCGTCAAACTTTTCCTTCAGCTGGTTGGCTTTGTAAGAGGTAAAATTGGGATAGTCGCCGGTCGAATACAAAATCGCTTCGTTGACCGCGTTGGTAAAGCGGATCACCGGCGTCAACACCTTCACCCCGCTCAAACGCTCCTCAATGTATTTGGCAATGTTCGCGGACAGGTTTTCGCCTTCCGCCGCGTTCATATAGGCAATGTCTTCGGGGCTGAAATAACAGGCTCTCTGCAAAAGCGCGTAGGAATCGATCGTATTCTCATCCAGAGCGTTGGCAATACAGGTTTCGACAATCACCCCCAGCTGCTCTTCATAAACCGTGTCCCTTACGGCGGCGGCATCCCGTTCAAGGTCAAGCCCGTGTCTTTCCGCCACTTCGGCCATATACTCGGGTCGATTGCTCGCAATGTCTTCCGTCATCACCGCTTTCAGCGCTTCATCGTCCAAAACGGCCGGAGCCGACAGCCGGATCATCCGTTCTTCGTCCGCTTCCCGTTGATTTTCCTCTTCTGCCATAACACACCTCTTTTGCACTTTTGTTACTGATAAGATAATTATAAACGCCGCCTTCGTTTTGTCAATATTTGTCTTTAAGAGCAGACAATTTTCTTGACTTTTTAACAAAAACACTCCATCATTCCCGGCTATGAAACAATTTTTTTGTCAAATTAAAAACGCTTTATTATGAAAACGATGAAAAAAGTCTTTCTCGCAACCGGGGTATCGATTCTTGCTCTTTTCAGTTCATGCACGAGCAAAACCGCCCTGCCGCAGAATCCCAAAGACAAAGAAGAACGCCGCGACGAACACGGAAATTTCTGGATCTACAACGCAGCGCTCAACCGCTGGGCCGTAACTTCCAACTCCGCAGGCAATCCGCCGATGTACTACTACTATCCGGGCAGCAATTCCTGGACGAACACAAACGGACTGAAAATCGACGCTCCCAAAGGCATCAGCCAGTCTTTTTACAAACCTTCGTCCAAACCGAATTCTTCCGGCAGCAAGTACGGCACGGGTCCCAAAAGTTCGACCGGCAAAGCTTTCAAATCGGGTTCTTCGCGTTCGTTCGGGGCATAATTCACTAAACTGACAACAAATTTATGGAAAGAAAAAGCATTAAACCGCGCGACAATTATCAACGGATTGTCGAAAACCTGGGTTTCACCTTTCATAAGGACTACTGGCTGGAAGACGCCTGTTACGCCCTCTCAATGTCAGAAGTGGAACAAATCGAAAAAGCAACCGCCGAATGCTACGACATGTATTGTCAGGCGGTGGAAAAATGCCTGTACGACGACCGCCGGCTCGACCTTTTGCGGATTCCGCAAAAAGTGCGGAACTTCATTCGCCGCAGCTGGGAAGAAGACGACCTTTCGCTTTACGGACGGTTCGACTTTGCCCTTGTCGACGGTCAGCTGAAAATGCTGGAGTTCAATGCGGACACGCCGACTTCTCTCCTGGAGGCCGCCGTCGTCCAATGGCAGTGGAAAGAAGACGTGTTTCCCGCAAACGACCAGTTCAACGGCATCCACGAGGGCCTGGTCGCCTCCTGGAAAGACATCCACAAAGCCTACCGCTGCGATCAGTACTTCTTCGCGTCCGTCAGCGATTTCGAAGAAGACAACATGACGCTGAAGTATCTGATTGCCACCGCCATCGAGGCCGGGCTGGTAACCGGAGAAATCGACATTGAAGATATCATGCACGTCAACGGTACGCTGTATGCCTCGCCGGAAAACCCGATCTCATGCATGTTTAAATTGTTTCCGTGGGAAACGATGTTTGAACAGAACCCCGACGCCTGCATGACGGAAATGTGCTGGCTGGAACCGTTGTGGAAATCCCTCATGTCCGACAAGGCCATGCTGCCGATTCTCCATGAACTGTTTCCGCACAGTCCCTATATCCTGCCGGCGTTTTTTGAACCGGGAAAACTCTCTTCCTATTGCCGGAAACCCGTTTTTTCCCGCGAAGGCGCCAACATCAGACTGGTCCGCAACGGCTTGCTGCTTGAGGAATCGGGCGGAGAATACGGCAAAGAGGGCCATGTCTATCAGCAGCTGGTGGAAATTCCCGCCCATAACGGCTGGTATCCGGTTATCGGCAGCTGGGTTATCGGCGGCGAACCGGCCGGTATCGGCATCCGGGAAACGACTTCACGCATTACGGATAATATGAGTCATTTTGTGCCTCATATCATCCTCTGAAATCCAAAAACGGATTATTTTTAAAGTCCATGCTCCAAGGCATGGACTTTTTTTGTCATCTTCAAACATCTCCGCCTTTTGCCCGGCCTTTCCGCCGCCCACTCACGCCGGTCTTCCGCCGGACAGGCACATCGCCATCCGTCCGCGTCAGTCTTTCGCCGGCCTTATTTTTTATCCGTCCCGGACGGCAAACACAAACTTCCCCCTGTATGTGCACCAAACCCCATCCTTGAGCCGCCGGCCCCGCCTCCGTCCGCGTCAGTCTTCCGCCGGTCTTATTTTTTATCCGTCCCGGACGGCAAACACAAACTTCTCCCATGCATAAACAACATTTCCTTTATTCTTTTGTCCCGTCACCGACCAACGGCACAACTCCGTTTTTGCCGGCAACACCGAATATCCTTGGCAAAGGCTCTCTCCTTCTCCTCTCCTTCTCTCCTTCTCTCCTTCTCTCCTTCTCTCCTTCTCTCCTTCTCTCCTTCTCTCCTTCTCTCCTTCTCTCCTTCTCTCCTTCTCCCTGCCGCCGCTTTCCGCTCTCTTTTCACGTCGTTTTACCATAAACACTTGCCGGCTGACGTCAGCAGCCTCAACAGTTTCAAACCTCAAATGCCAGTTTCAAAAACTTCGCCGGCCTTACGGCCAACCTACGTATCTTCATCCGCCCGCTGACGCAGACGTTCAAACCATAAAAAAAGGAGATACGACCAACCGCCGCACTCCTTTTTTACGCACTTATCGGCTTGTCAACCGATATTTCCCTTTTCTTCAAACACGAGAACAACCTTCACCTCACCTTTGCCCGGCTTTTTCGGCACGAAATGCCGATCGCCGTTTTTGTTGAGAACACGCCAGCTTCCCTCTATCTTGCTGACAATCTCAAGGGTTTCGGTCGGTGTCCGCCAGATGCCTTTTACGCTGTTTTGTTTTTTACCGTTGAAGTCGGTGCTGATGCTCCGATTTGAAAAACTCAGCATTTCGCCTTTCTTAATCCGAAATTCAAAGGTCTTAGACACATTGGCATTCGTAATGGTAAATGTTTTTGTTGCCATTTTGAAAAATTTTTAATTGTTGCTAAAATAATGAACTGTAATGTCAGGATATAACATATGACAAATTTTTTGGCAAGTTTTTTCTTTCTGCAGCGTTTCAATTTTCCGCCGGCGTTTTTCCCTCGTCAACCCGTACCAGCGTATCTTCGATTCGGTGACCTTTGGCGCCGATAACCTTGATCTTCAAGTTTCCGTATTCAAGTTTCACGTTCGTTTTGTTTTCCGGAATACTGCCCATCAGCGACAAAACAAAACCGCCGAAAGTGTCGCATTCGTCGTCGGGCAGCAAAACTCCCAGACATTTGCTCACTTCGTCGACGGAAGCCGCCCCTTTGATACGCCACACGCTGCGGCTTACCTTTTCAATATCCGGACAACTCGGCGGCGCGGTCATGTCGTCTTCCAAATCGCCCACCAGTTCTTCCAACAGGTCACTCATGGTGACGATGCCGTCAACGCCGCCGTATTCGTCAACCACCACCGCAAAATGGTTGCGGCTTTTCTGCATGCTCTTGAACAAATCGTCCACATGCAGCGTTTCGGGTATAAACTGTACCGGCTTCAACGCCTGTTTCAAAATTTCTTCTTTATCCCGGTTTTTGAATTTGAAGTAGTCCTTGATGCTGAGCGAACCGATCACGTTGTCGCTGCTGCCGCGAAAAACCGGATAAACGGAATAACGCGTATTGATCATTTCCCGTTCCCATTTTTCCGGCATGTCGTCGGCATCAAGAAACGCCACTTCGGTACGGTGAGTCATCACCTCTTCCGCCAGCTTGTCGTCAAATTCAAACACGTTATGAATCAGATTTTTCTCAATGTCGTCAATCACGCCGCTCTTGCTGCCGGCGTCAATCATGATTCGGATTTCCTCTTCGGTCACCCGTTCGTCCCGGCTTTCCTGACTGATACCCAGCACCTTCAGCACCGCGTTGGTCGAAACCGTCAGAAACCACACCAGCGGGGCAAACATCTTAGCCACCGCATAAATCGGCCCCGACATCGCCAAACCGATCTTTTCCGCATTCTGCATTGCGATTCTTTTGGGCACCAGCTCACCTAAAATCAGCGTCACGTAAGATAAAACCAGCGTAATTCCGATAACCGCCATCACGTCGAGCTTGGCCGGAGAAATCGTCACGCCGGAAGCAACCAGCCAGTCGACGATGCGATCCGAAAAATTGTCGGCGGCAAAAGCGCTGCCGAGAAACCCCGCCAAAGTGATGCCGACCTGAATGGTAGCCAGAAACTTCGCCGGCTGCACCGTCAGCGACAGCAGGCGCTTTGCCTTTCTGTTCCCCTCTTCGGAAAGTTTTTTCAACTTGTTTTCGTTTACCGAAATGACCGCGATCTCCGCACAGGCAAACACCGCATTTAAAAAAATAAGAAACAATTGCAGCAGCAATAATTCAATTACCGTAAAATCAGCCATAAGCTCTCCGTTCAGAAATAAGCGACAGAATAAACGTCATTGTTTTCAGGCTAACATAAATTTCCGATTACGCAACCGCAAAATCAAACATATCAGACAACCGGCCGCCGACGGCTTTAATTTTTCCCATCGGCAATTATATCTTTGGACATATATCCGCACAACAGTCGCAAATCGGGGTCTGTCATGAAAAAATATACATTGACGCTGTTTTTCACCGTCCTGCCGGCCGCTGCCGGCGCCATTACCGCCGAAATTCCGGCCGGTACCGTCGTCAACGGCGGCGACGTCCATTCCATTGTCACCCAAAAGGTCTTCGGCGAAGCAAACAACTTTACCGTTTCCGGCGTTCAACAGGTTATGAACGGGGGAACAACACACAACAGCAACATTTTCCCCTACGGCAAACAGGAAGTTTTAAAAGGCGGCGTTTCCTACAATACCGGCGTCCAATATTACGGCGTAATGGAAATCAACGGCCGGGCCTATTCTTCAAGCGTCGATTCGTACGGAACAATCGATGTCAACGCCGGCGGCTACGCCTGGAACACAACCGTCAACGGCGGCAGCTTCTTTGTTTCAGCCGGGGCAAACGCCGACGGCACGGTTCTCAATTCCGGACACCAGTACATTTCCGGAACGGACAAAAATTCAACCGTCAACGGCGGCATTCAGGAAATCCGCAGCGGCGGCGTCGCTTCCGGCACCGTAATAAAAGACGGCACGCAGCAGATAAACGAAGGCGGACGAGCCGAAAACACCATTGCTTCCGGTTCCGCCCTGTTGGACGTCTTCGGTTCGATAAACGGCGCCTCCGTCGCCGATGACGCCACGCTGATCATTGCCGGCAACGGGCATGCCGACGGCACCAGGCTGACCGGCGGCACCATGGAAATCAACGACGACGCGTCTTCCGCCAACACCATCGTCAGCGGCGGCACCCAATATGTTTACGGTACGGAAACCGGCAGTACCGTTTCCGGCGGACGACAAAACGTGGAAAGCGGCGGCAAAGTTCTGAACGCCGTTCTCAGCGGCAACGGCATTCAGACGATCTATAACGGCGGCACCGCACAAAACACGCGGATCGTCAACGGCGGCTTTCAGGAAATTGAAAACGGCGGACTCGCGGAACAAACATTCATCGGCCAAAACGGCATTCAGCAAATCAACGACGGCGGCACCGCACAAAAAAACACCGTTGAAAACAGCGGCCTTCAGAACATAGAAAACGGCGGACTGGCCGACGGAACAACCGTCACCCTGCAAGGGATGCAATGGATCTCGGCCGGCGGCATCGCCCGCAACACGCAAATTACGGAACAAGGCCTGCAAGACGTTAAAAACGGCGGTCTGGCCGACGGCACCGCTGTTTGGAACGGCGGTGTGCAGCAAATTTCCGCCGGCGGCCGGGCCGTCGGAACACTGATCGGTTACAACGGTTTGCAAAACGTCGACAACGACGGTACCGCAGACGGCACGGCCGTATTTCAACAAGGCATTCAATGGATTCATGCCGGCGGCATCGCCAAAAACACAGAAATCTTCACTTATGCCCTTCAGGGAATCGAATCCGGCGGCACGGCCGAAGACACCGTCATCCGCGACAAAGGCATACAATGGATTTATGCCGGCGGCACTTCCCGCAACACCAAAATCCAAAACGGCGGCATCGTTTATTTACAGGCCGGCGGCAACTTGAGCGGACAAACCGAATTCTCCGGCGGAACCCTGAACATTCTCGGCAGCAATGCCATTTTTGACCTCTCGCTCGACAACTCAACCGTCAACTTCGTCCGAGGTTCTTCTTTTTCATCCCTGAACATCAAAAATCTAAACGGCCGGGGACGTTTTTATCTGAACAGCAACTTAAGCCAAAACCAATCCGACCATATCAACATTGAGAACGGAGACGGCAGTTTCGGCCTTGTCATTCATGACTACAGCATGGAGAGCAGCCTGCTTTCCGAATTCAAAATCATAGACGAGGCAGCCGGCGCGCACGACAGTTTTTACCTGGTCGGCAACGCCGTTGACATCGGCGCCTTTCACTATAATCTCCGCGAAGAAAACGGCAACTGGGTATTGGTGCGCACCGAACAGTTGACAGACACTTCCCTGATCGCAAAAAACACGTTTGCTTCCCTGTCTTCGCTTTTCTACACTCACCTCAGTCCGGTATACAACCACCTCCGCACCGCCCCCGGCTCTTCCTCTCCCAAAAACGGATTATGGATCAAAAGCCTGGGCCGCCGCATCAAATTCAAATTCAAAGACGACACCGGCAGCCGTATTAACGTTTTCGGCTTGGAAACCGGTTATGACCGCGACGTTTGGAGCAACGGCGGCAACATTCTCAGTCTGGGATTTTACGGCGGATATACGGACTCCCGGCAAAAATATGACCGCTCCGGCAAAGGCAACGGCAACACTTACAGTCTGGGACTGTATTCCGCTTTCAACACCGCCGACCGATATTTCATCAACATTGTCGGTTCCTATTTCTGGCACGATCAGAAAATCACCAGCCACATGCCCGACGGCACCGGTGTCATCAGCAAATACGACACCAACAGCTGGCAGGCCTCTGTTTTCGCCGGCCGCCGGTTCGATTTCGCCGAAGGCTGGTTCATAGAACCTTCTGTCGGAGCAGATTACATGATGATCAACGGCCTGCGTTACCGCACCAGTTTCAATACACTGATAAACGCTTCCGACGCCGACTATCTGAGCACCGAAGCGGGGGTTGCCGCCGGCCGCGGTTTCAAACTCGACAACGATGCTCTGATCGAAGCGTACGGCCGTTTCAATCTGGTCTATGACTGGGATGGAAAAATCGCGGTCAAAGTGGCGGATTACAAAATCACCGAAAAGCTGTCCTCCGTACATTACGAATTCGGCCTTGGTCTCAATGCCGCTTTGAAAGACGACTGGTCGGCATATGTCGAAGCGGCCGCCCAGGTCGGCGGCAAAGTAACCCTCTCGTGGGAAATCAACGTCGGACTGCAATTCGACTTTTAACCGTCATTGCCGGTTTCCGCATTTTGCAAACGCAAAACAAATGCAGCGCCGACAGCTTCCGCAAACTTCCGGCAAAGGACAAACGCAGAGTTTGTCCCGGCGCGGCATAACCGGTCATTACCACCATTTTGCAAACAACTGCCTCTGCAAAAAAAATGGGAAAAAAAAGATTTAAGTGTTTATATTACATATTATTACTCTATAATGTAGCCGTTTAACTACATAAAGAGGTAAAAATGAAAAAAATCTTTACGGCCGTACTGGTCTCCCTGCTGGCCGCCTGCACCAACGCCGGCCCTTTTGTTACCGGCATTTCGTCGGACGGCAACAACGGCCTGACCATCGAAAAATGTCAGGTTCACATGAATGCTTTCATGGGCACTGTTTCCAACGACAACTGCACGACAACTCAGATCAAGTTAAAATAAACTCCCGCCGGCCGACGCCGGCGGCCTCAACCGCTTTAAAGCTCAAACGCCCGGCTCCGAAGCTCTGCAACCGGGCTGATGTGCCTGACGTCTGCCTGCTTATGCAGACGTTTAAAGCGTAAAAATACAAAACTCCGCAAACGCGGAGTTTTGTTTTATTGCACAGACAACCGGGCAATCCGTCAGTCGGCTGTTCCCGAAACTGCTTCCTTGGTCTTGTCCCACGCCTTGGCGGTTCCTTCCTTGGTTGCATCCCAGGCATCGCCGCTCACTTCCTTGGTCTTGTCCCAGGCTTTGGCCGTGCCTTCCTTAGTCGCTTCCCAGGCATCGCCGGACTTCTCGGCAACCGCATTCCCTGCCTTGGCAGTTCCTTCCTTGGTTGCATCCCAGGCGTTGCCGCTCACTTCCTTGGTCTTGTCCCAAGCTTTGGCCGTGCCTTCTTTGGTCGCTTCCCAAGCACCGGCTGATTCCGTTGTATTGTTTTGAGACATTTTAAATACTCCTTGTGATGGGTTAAACATACGTCGGCCAACGTTTACCGACAAAACGGCATCCGTTTTCAATGTCATCGTTTGCGAAAATTCGGACGCGGACGCACATTCACAGCCCAAACCGCCGACGGCAGCCAAAACGAGCGCCAAAACGTTTTTTCCTGTTTTCATGAGAATCTCCTTCAACATTTGTTCAACCAACCAAGTAACCACTTTTTCCCGCTTTTAAATAAACCTTTCCGCGATCGCAAAAATCATCTGAAATATCAAAAAACAAACGATACGCTGTACAACCGAAGTCGACATCACAAGTTCCTCTCCGCCGACGCAAACAACACTTGCCGTTTTTCCTCCCGTCCCCCGCATTCAAGCCTCGTACCGGCAAACCATCAGCTTATGCAAACGTTTAAAGCATAAAAAAAGACCCCCTTAAACGGAAGGTCTTTTCTTCATAAAGAAAACCGGCGAAAAAAATCTTTTTATTTTTTCCCGCCTCTCTCTTTTCTTTACAACATACGACGGTTCATGTCCCCACGAACGTAAAACCCTTTCTGATTCTATTCTTTTACGCTTTTCTTCCTTGTAAAACTTTACGGAACCTATCAGGCAATATACCATAGCACCAAGTGCTGCGACACAAACCATCAATACGATGATTTCAATAATTGTTTTAATCATAAGCAAAATTTTTAAATATTACTATTTTATAATATCATTTTTTTTAAAAATATCAACCGGGAAAAATTTTCCATCCGATTTCTGCCGTTTCGCACAAACTTTCCTCGGCTTAACGGCACCAACTCCGAACCGTTATCCGGCAACAGTTACGGCGAAAAACGGAGAATTTAAAATCTCCTGGAAATCCATCAATTCGAACCGTAAAACACAAGAAAAAACAAAGGCTTGCGATCAAAAATCGCAAGCCTGTACAAATTGGCTGCTCCACATGGATTGTCTTCGACCTTTGCATGCAAAGGCTCATTCCACTACGCTCATACGCTTCGCGCACCGGCCGGCTGATGCCGGCCTTTCGCTTGTAGCCGAACCACTTTTCTCGTGGTTCAAATCCAAGAGCCATAACATCAAGCATAAAAAAACACCCATTGAAGGGTGCTTTTTTATGCTTGGCTGCCCCACATGGATTCGAACCACGATTAACGCAGTCAGAGTGCGCTGTCCTGCCGTTAGACGATGGGGCAATCATCAGAAACTGGGACAGTTCTATTGCATTTTCATACAAATGTCAACAACATTTTTTTACAATTAAAGAAATTATTTTCTCCGCAACATTTTTCCGCCGTTTGTTTAACCGCAAGGCTGTTATTTTTTTAACATAAACGTTGGTTAATTTTCTACATGCTAGGCAAAAAGAAAAATAAAGTCAATTCCTTATTTTGCCCGGACAAAGCAGACACTAAGGCGTGCCGCAAAAAAACGAACGTTTTAATGCGGCATTGTCATGATCAGACTTTTCTCACTTGAATATACCCCAAAAGGCCGGAAAATCACGTTTTGCGGCTTTCGCTTTTCCATTTCTCTCCGTTCCCGGATGCAAATGTTTTTCCGACCGCTGATTTCGGTTATCGTTCCGGTTTACAACGTGGAAAAATATCTCCCGCAATGTTTGGACAGTCTGATCAAACAAACGTTTTTACCGTTTGAAATCATCTGCGTCAACGACGGCTCGACCGACGGCTGTAACGAAATTCTCAGCCGTTACGCCGCAAAAGACCGGCGCATTCGCCTTATTTGTCAGAACAACCGCGGCCTTTCCGCCGCCCGCAATGCCGGATTAAAAAAAGCCAAAGGACAATATGTTCTGTTTGTTGACAGCGACGACTTGCTGCACCCCGAAACTTTGTCGTCATTATACCGGCAAATTACCCGCCACGATGCGGACATTTGCCTTTTCGGCTACTCTCCGTACACCGACAACGGCGTTAAAACCGCCAACCTGCCCGCCGCACATTACGGAAAAAACGAAAACGACGCCTTTACCTATCAGCAAATCAGCGGAAAAATATTCAGCCGGGTTGCCGTCTGGTGCAAACTTTACCGCCGCGGATTTATCCGCAAGCGCAAAATCGAATTTCCGGAAGGATTCGTTTTTGAAGACGTAATCTTTCATATAAAAACCATCACATCCGCCGGAAAAATTTGCCTGCTTAACCGCCCGCTTTACTGTTACCGCACCGATAACGCGGCCTCAATCACCCATGTTTCCGCCGCAACCACGCAACTGCTTGACATTGTTGAAGCTTTTGACATGGTTTACGATTACCTGAAAGAGAAAAAGCTGCTGCCTTCCCTCTCCCTCCATTTTTGTCGTTTCCTGTATGATCACGCCGGCTGGCATCTGAAACGGGCCGCCGAAAAACCTCAAAAACAACTGGCAGAAAAAACCCTTTCATGGATCAACCGTCACGACGACATTCGTCAAACCATAAATGCCGACCCGGTTTTGCAAAGCTTTTACAGCTCTCTGTCACCTGAAAACAGGCAAACGCCTTTCAGATAATCAGAATATCACTTTTCCCGTTTCCTTCGTCCGTTTTTGCCGCCGGTTCCTCTTCCTTGCCGTAATCCGGATCTTTTATGGTATAATAACTCACTGATCCCATCCAGTCACGTCTTACCATCAGCGTTCCTTCTTCATAACCTTCTCTTTCTATCGTATATTCTACAACACTGTTTTCCAGCAGGCGACAATCCGTCCACTCGTAGACTGCTCCGGCTTGACTGTCCTGCACAATCTTTTCCGGCCGCAAAATCGTCAGCCATGAAATCTTCGAAAACGGTTCCAAAATCTGATAAAACCTCTCGTCAACAAATTTTTTTCCCGTCGCGGAAACCGCCTCTCCCGCTTCCGCCGCAACAAATTTTTTTCCCGTCGCGGAAACCGCCTCTCCCGCTTCCGCCGCACCCGACAAAATCAGCAAGAAAAGCGCTGCCGCCGCTCCTGTCATTTGCATCTTTGTCCGCCTTTCAGATAATCAGAATATCACTTTCCCCGTTTCCTTCGTCCGCTTTTGCCGCCGGTTCCGCTTCCCTGCCGTAATCCGGATCTTTTATGGTATAATAACTCACTGATCCTACCCAATCATGTCTCACCATCAGCGTTCCTTCTTCATAACCTTCTCTTTCTATCGTATATTCCAATATATCTCGTCTTCCCCCTTTATTTTTTCTGTAAGGATTATCGCATTCAAGCTTCACGTAACCGATCCGGTTTTCCAGCAGGCGACAATCCGTCCACTCGTAGACTGCTCCGGCTTGACTGTCCTGCACAATCTTTTCCGGCCGCAAAATCGTCAGCCATGAAATCTTC
>MNTV01000037.1:0-62570 GCA_001917175.1 Azospirillum sp. 51_20 | reverse complement strand
AACAAATTTTTTTCCCGTCGCGGAAACCGCCTCTCCCGCTTCCGCCGCACCCGACAAAATCAGCAAGAAAAGCGCTGCCGCCGCTCCTGTCATTTGCATTAAATTTTCTCCTTAACTGACAAAACAAGTAATAATAGCACATAATAGTAAACAAATATAATCAACTTGTCATCTGTTTAATCGGAAAAACGGCCTTTTAAACAATTTTCCAGATTCCAGGCGTTTCGCTTCGGCATGTTGGCAATCGGCTTGCCTTTGCTGTCCGTGGTTTTGCGGTGCAGATTTTTACAAAAACTTTCCACGTCTTTTTCCTGTGCCGCTTTGTACAAACCCGGCCATTTTTCAGGCGATATGTTGCCGATGTTAAAGTTCACCTCCAGCAGACTGTTTTGCAGATACGGACTCATTTTGTCATAATTGGGAAAAGTTTTTTGCAGATTCCGCCGACGTTCCGCCAAATCCCGCTCCAGCAAATCGAGACAGTAATCCGGCGGCAGCCGCAGGTCACTTTTGTCTTCAAAAGTACCTGCCCCGTAATTTTGCCCGTACGGCAGCGTTTGAACATACCGATGCGTCTGAAAAACCCTGTCCCGGTCAGCCAAATTCGTCCTGTCCCGTTCCACGCTGCCGCTTACCTCTTTATACCACGGACACCTTGCTGCTTCTTCCGGCGATGCAGACCTGTGACCGACACAATAAGTAACATCCCCGACAGTATCCAAGTACATATGGGGAACATTGCCTTCTTCCCCTATTAAAAGCGCCTTCAACGCCGCATCGGCAGCTTTACGTTCCTTTTCCCGTTCATCCTGCCCTGTTTCCTGCAAAAAATACGGTTCGGCGACAAACGGCACGCCGCCTGCCGGCATTGGCTCGGTCAATGATGGGACGGCGGGAAGAAATCCGCTCACGCCTTCCGCCGGCAGAAAAGTTTTCCGGTCTCCCGAACTTTCGCCCAAACCGTTGTTGTCCGCCCCATCCGCGGCAATCGGCTCTTCATCGTTGTCATCGGATTGAAAAGCGACATAATAAAACGGGCTTTGCCCCGGTTTCGGATTGTTCCTTTTAACCGGCATTTGTCCGGTAAAAATTTGTTCCAAAATTTTTCTGGTTTCGGTACTCATTTATCATCTCCTCAAAAAACTTTCTTCTTCAGATTTTAAAACAAAAAAACCCGGCCCGGCCGAGAATTTTCTGATCCTAAGACCGCCGCAACCTGCGGCGGTCTTTGTGCTTTATAACGGAAAAAAGAAAAAGCTCCGGCACACCGCCGGAGCTTTTAAAAATACTCATCCCATTATGGGAATAATTTATACCACAACCTTCATAAAAAGTCAACACTTTTTAGTTGAGCGTTTTTCTTCCTGCTGCATTTTTCGCTCCTTCTCCCGTTCCTCTCTTCTCCGCCTTTTTTCTCTTTCACATCCGCCGACACATCTGCCTAAGTTTTCCCCTCTCATTTTCTCTTTCCTTTCTCCCAACCCTTTCCTCCCTCACTTTCTCTTTCTTTTCTCCCTGCCCTTTTTCCGCCTGCCTTTTCACCGTTCCGAATACAAAAAAACAAAGGCGGCCGCAGCCGCCTTCGTCTCCGTCCGGAAAATTATTTTTTCTCTTCCAAATCGGTTTTGATGTGCAGTTCTTTCATCTGCTGCTCGGTAACGAAATTCGGCGCCTGCATCATCAGATCCTGTGCCTTGCCGTTCAAGGGGAACAAAATCACGTCGCGGATGATCGGCTCGTCCAAGAGCAGCATCACCAGCCGATCCATACCGTAAGCCGAGCCGGCGTGCG
Source organism: Azospirillum sp. 51_20 (assembly GCA_001917175.1). Lineage (GTDB taxonomy): Bacteria > Pseudomonadota > Alphaproteobacteria > RF32 > CAG-239 > JAFUYI01. Next base: position 60,779 of record MNTV01000037.1, on the reverse strand, counting down.
GCGGCGCTCCAAATTTGAATGCGCTGATCATGCCGCCGAACTTGTTGTCGACCACGCTGTTGTCATAACCGGCAATTTCAAACGCCTTGTACATAATTTCCGGCTCATGGTTGCGCACCGCACCGGACAGCAGTTCAACCCCGTTGCAGACAAAGTCATACTGATAAGCGAGAATGTCGAGCGGATTTTTGTTAAGCAGCGCGTCCATTCCCCCCTGCGGCATCGAAAACGGATTGTGCGAAAACTCGACCGCGCCGGTTTCCTCGTTTTCCTCATAAAAGGGAAAATCAACGATCCAGCACATTTTAAATGCATTTTCGTCAACCAGTCCGAGCTCTTCCGCAACCTTGTTGCGCAGCCGCCCGCTGAACTTGTCAAATTTGACGCCGGCGCCCGCCATAAACAGAACCGCGTCGCCCTCTTTGAGGCCGAACTTGTCTTTCAGTTCATTCATCTTTTCTTCACTGAAGAAACGGGCAATTCCCTTGGCGCCGGCAGCGGCCAGAGCCACATAGGCAATGCCGCCCATGCCCTCTTCCTTGGCAAAGGCGTCAAGCTTGTCAAAGAAAGAGCGCGGCTTGTCGGCAATGCCGGCAACCGTCATCGCCTTTACCGTCTTGCCTTCTTTGGCCAGGTTGTCATAAACGCCGAAACCGCTGTTGCCGAAAAAGTCCGTCGCATTCTGCAGCACCAGCGGATTGCGCAGATCCGGCTTGTCGGAACCGTATTTCATCATTGCTTCGCGGAACGGAATGCGGACAAACGGCGCCTGGTCAACCTTTTTGCCGTTGGCAAATTCGTTGAAAATGGTGCCGAGCGTGTGCTCAATCACGGCAAACACGTCGTCCTGAGTGGCAAAACTCATCTCCATATCCATCTGATAGAATTCACCCGGCGACCGGTCGGCGCGGGGATCCTCATCGCGAAAACACGGCGCAATCTGAAAATATTTGTCAAAACCCGACACCATCAGCAGCTGCTTAAACTGCTGCGGCGCCTGCGGCAGGGCATAAAACTTCCCCGGATTAAGCCGCGAAGGCACCAGAAAGTCGCGCGCCCCTTCCGGTGAAGAAGCGGTCAAAATCGGCGTCTGATATTCGGTAAAACCCTGCTCGCGCATCAGCTGGCGGGAACGTTCAATCACCGCCGAACGCAGCAGAATGTTTTTGTGAATGCGCTCCTTGCGCAAATCGAGGAAACGGTATTTCAGACGAATTTCTTCCGGCGCGTCGTCTTCAATCGCCACCTGGAACGGCAGCACTTCGGCCTCGGAATAAACCTTCAGCCCGTCGACTTTGATTTCGATTTCCCCGGTCGGAATGTTTTTGTTAATATTTTCGCGGATCACCGCTTCGCCGTCAATGCCGATCACCGATTCAACCCGGATCCCCTGCATTTTCTCAAACAGCGGCGAGGCGCTGTCAAACACGCACTGGGTTATGCCGTAATGGTCGCGCAAATCCACAAAACACAAATTGCCGAGATTGCGTTTGCGGTGCACCCAGCCCGCCAGTCTGACTCTTTTGCCGGCATCCGCCGCACGCAGCTGCCCGCAGGTAAAATTACGATATTCGTTCATCTGAAAAACCTCAAATTTTGGTTAGCATGCGGCCTATATTAGGCCAAAACGAAACAAAATCAATAAAAAAACAAAATAATTTATTAAAACAATATTAATCATGTACTGTTAAGCTTTTCAGTCAAAACCAACAACGGAATCAAACCATGCAGACAATCGACAACACTCAAGATCTCGGCCTGCTCTGTCAAAGGCTGGCCAAACACCCGTACATTACCGTAGACTTGGAATTTATCCGCGAAAAAACCTATTTTCCGCTGCTTTGCCTGATCCAGGTCGCCTCGGAGGAAGAAACCGCCATCATCGACCCGCTGGCGGAAGGCATCGATCTGCAAAGCTTCTTTGCGCTGATGCAAAACCGGGACGTAACCAAAGTGTTTCACTCCTGCCGGCAGGACGTCGAGATCATTTTCGAACTGTCGGGCATTATCCCGCAGCCGCTGTTTGACACTCAGGTGGCGGCAATGGTCTGCGGTTTTGGCGAAAGCATCAGTTACGAACGGCTGGTTAAAGCGGTACTGGGCATCGAACTGGACAAGACCGACCGTTTGTCCAACTGGCAGCTTCGGCCGCTTGACGAACATCAGCTGGAATACGCCGCCGGCGACGTCACCCACCTGCTCAAAATCTACCGTCATCTTAAAGAACAAATGACGGCCGGCAACCGGCTGCACTGGATTGACGAAGAAATGGAAATCCTTTCCCGCGGCACCACCTACGTCGCGCCGCCGGAAGACGCCTGGCTGAAAATTCGCCACCGCTCGCACAACGCCAGAGTGCTCTCGGCCTTAAAAGCGCTTGCCGCCTGGCGCGAATGCCGGGCAAGAGAAAAAAACGTTCCCCGGCAAAGCATCCTTAAAGACGACTTTCTGGTCATGATTGCCACCGCCTGCCCGAAGAACAAAGAAGAACTGATGCAGATCCGCGGCATGCGCAAAGACGTCGCCTCCGGACGGCTGGCCGACGAAATGCTTGACGTGCTGGAGCATATGAACGTCGACGGCAAGCTGGCCAAACAGCTCAAAAACGAAAACATCAACGCCGTACCCGCGCTTTACGAACTGTTAAAAATGCTGCTGAAAATCGTCTCCCAGCGGGAAGGCGTGGTTTCCCGCCTGATCGCCGGCGATACCGCTCTGCAGAAACTGGCGGCTTACAAGGACAAAGACAACCCGGCACTTTGCAGCTGGCGGTATGAGATTTTCGGCAGCGAAGCCCTCAAACTGCGCAACGGCGAACTCTCCATCCGCTACAACCCGGAACAGAAAGACATTGAATTTACCGACGTCAATCGTGAGACGCCCGCCTGATGCGGTCGTTGATCGCCAGGCCGATGCCGTTTTCCGGGATCGGTGCCATTGCCAGCGTGCGGCTGCCGGCCAGAGCGTCGGCCCGGCGCAAAAAGGCAAACAGGTTGGCCGCAGCTTCGCACAGATCGCCGGAAGGGCTTAGATTCAAATCGCCGTCGCGGCCGCCGAAGCCGATATAAAACTCATCGTCTTCCGCCTTTTCCGCATTGATACGAAGCTTATGCCCCGGCGCATAATGGCGCAGCAGTTGTCCCGGCGCACTCGGCCGATCCGGCTCGCCGTGAGAAACCAGCACTTTTTCATTTAAAAAGTCCTCAATCTCTTCCAGCGTGGTGCCGCCGGCCCGGAGCAGAACCGTATTTTTGCCGGTAACATCAAGAATGGTCGATTCCACCCCCACAGCACAGGAACCGCCGTCCAAAATCATGTCGACGGCTTCGCCCAAACCGTCATAAACATGTTGCGCGGTGGTCGGGCTCACAGATTTGAACAAATTGGCAGAAGGCGCCACGATCGGCACTCCGCTCTGCCGGATCAAAGCCGCCGCCACCGGATGTTTCGGCATTCTGACCGTGGTTGTCGGCAGCCCCGAACAGGCCAGATCCACGCCCGGATTTTGCCCCCTGCGCTTCAAAACCATGGTAAACGGTCCCGGCCAGAAACGCCGTGCCAGCGCCAGCGCCCGCTCGTCGGCCAGGGCATAGTCCGGCAGCGCGTCAAAATCGGCGATGTGGGAAATCAGCGGATCAAAAGTCGGACGTCTTTTAACCGCAAAAATCTTTGCCACCGCTTTGGCGTCATACACGTTGGCGCCGAGACCGTACACGGTTTCGGTCGGCATGGCGGCCAAACCGCCGTTTTTAATCACTTCTGCCGCTTTGGCAATATTTTCTTCGTTTGCCTGATATATGTTGCTCATCAACTTTCTTCTCGCAAAAAATATTATGATCGGTCATAAGAAGCCGTTTGCCGGCCGCGTTTGTCAGCGGCTGCCTTTGCCGCCGCGGTGAACGAACCTGTCGGGCGTCTTTTCCCTTTTCGCATTGGGCACCAGACTACTGAACTTATAGGTCATCTCCGCCAACTTGTTAAGATAAATCAGATTTTCGCCCGACGGCCGCATCGGAAAGAGCCGCCGTTCCGGGTTGGAAAAATCGTGCGCAATGTAGGTTTCAAAGTTCAAAATACAGGCGGCATGTTCGGGTACCATGATTTTTTCAAAATAAAGCATGTCGTCGCTCACTTTGGCCTGTTCCAGCTTATGCAGCCAGCGGTGAAATTTCTTTTCGATCAGACACAATTTGTTGAAACTGTTGACTTCGCTCAAACTGGCCACATTGTTCGGCGAATAGACGGGGATGGTATGATGACGGTCAAATTCCGGCCCTTCGATTCTCTTGCCGTTCTCGTCCAAAACCACGACATCCCAGGCTTCGCCCGTCTTGCGCATTTTTTCAACCAAAGCGTCGGTATAACGCGGATCCACCCCCCCCCGGTTCAGCATTTCCCGAAACTCGGTTTCCCGGGCATTGATAAAAGTTTTGATAAACGATTTGCGCTCACGGTAGCGGGCAAACTCTTCGCCGCAGTTGTTGCGGACAAAATCGCGGAAGTCGTTCACCTTCATGGCTTTGATCAGATTGGGCGGCAGCTGCATTTCAATCAGCCGCGCCAACACCGCTCCTTCCACCGAACGGTAAGTGGGAAACTCGCACATGTCGCTCCACGCTTTGTTTCTGTCCAGCGCTTTGACGTACTCTTCCGAAGCATGCTTCTCCAACCCGGCGTTTTTCAACGCATAACGGTAATGAAAGGAAAGAAAGTTCTTGTCTACCGCATAGATGTCGCCGTTGCAGTCGTCGCGGATCAGCATTTTATACTCCGGCTCAATCGGCCGCTCGGGCGTAATCGTGCAGGCATAATTGTTGTTGTAAAGATAATGGCGCAGCAGTTCGCGCATCTGCCGTTTCGGCTCGCCTTCGGGCAGCTGCCGGAAAACGTTCATCGCCTTGTTTACCGTTTCGTTGGCAAAGGCAAGATATTTCAGATATTCCACCGCTTCCCTGCGGGATTTGCTGGCCACGCCGCTCTCCTTTTGTTGAATTTTGTCACATTATAACCTCTTTTTTTCAAAAAGTCTAACAATATTAGGAGTTTTTTATCATTTAACCGCTATATTGCATCTTATCGACAACAATTCGGCCGGCTGCAGTTTTCGCCGGCGAAAAGCAAATTATCGGCAGGAGGAGAAAAAATGACCGAATTTACATTTTCAACCGGTGCCAAAAGCGCCGCCGGCGTCAAAGTCATCTTAACGTCGGGCAGCGGCATCAACGCCGGAAAGTTTATTTCCGAAGAAGAAGCGGCCGCGCTCAGGGCCGCCGTCCGCAAACAGAAATTTGACGGCAAAGCGGGAACTTTCGCCGAAATATTCAACGGCAAAACCCGGATCGTCGCCGCCGGCACGGGCGCCCGGCCAAACGCGCTCGACCTGCAGATTCTCGGCGGCAAACTCTATAAGAAAATCAGCGGCGAAGAAACCGCCGCCGTTTTCATTCCCGCCGACAAAAAGAACCCGCTTTCCGCCGGCGAAACCGCGGCCGGCATAGCCCTCGGAATAGAACTCGGCGGCTACCGTTTTGACAAATATTTCACCAAAAAGCCGGCTGACAGCTACCCCAAACTGGAAAAAGTCGAATTTCTGAGCGAAACGCAAATCGACGATAAGGAATTTGCCGCCAACCGCGCTCTGGCCAACGCCGTCCGCTATGCCCGCGACCTCTGCAACGAACCGGCCAACAACCTCACGCCGGAAATTTACGCCGCCGACATCAAACGTCTGGATTATCTCGGCATCGACGTCACCGTTCTCGACGAAGCCAAGCTGCATGACCTCGGCATGGACATGCTGCTGTCGGTTGCCCAAGGTTCGGTCAATTCCCCGCGGGTGGCCGTGCTGCAATGGAAAGGCAGAAAAGACGCCAAAGAATTCGACCTCGGTCTGGTCGGTAAAGGCGTCACTTTCGATTCCGGCGGCATTTCCCTGAAACCTGCCGCCAACATGGGCGACATGAAAGGCGACATGACCGGTTCCGCCGTCGTTGTCGCCGCAATCAAGGCCGCCGCCCTGCAAAAACTGCCGGTTAACGTCGTCGGCGTGGTCGGCCTGGTGGAAAACATGCCTTCCGGTTCGGCAACGCGTCCCGGCGACATCGTCCGTTCAATGTCCGGGCAAACGGTGGAAATCGTTAACACCGACGCCGAAGGCCGGCTGGTTCTGGGCGACTGCCTGTGGTACATTCAGGAAAAATTCGGGGTTAAGAAAATCATCGACGTCGCCACCCTCACCGGCTCTACCATGATGACCTTCGGTTTTGAATACGCCGGCCTGTTTGCCAACGATGACAAACTTGCCGCCGAACTGACCGCATGCGGCGAAACGAGCGGCGAAAAACTGTGGCGCCTGCCGATTAACGCGGAATACGACAAACTGATGGATTCTGACATTGCCGACATGAAAAACACAGGTCCCCGGCTGGCCGGCGGCATCACCGCCGCCTGTTTCCTGCAACGCTTCATCAAAGAAGGCGTCAAATGGGCGCATCTGGACATTGCCGGCGTCGACAAAGACGACAAAGGCCATCCGCTGACGCCCAAAGGCGCCACCGGCTTCGGCGTCCGCGTTTTGAACTGTCTGTTAAGAAAAACGAAATAACAAACGCCGTTTTCCACCCGGCAAAAGCCTCCGGACAACTTCCAGAGGCTTCGCTTTTCAAACGACCGGCACCGCCCGAGGCCGCACAACACCGGGAGCTGTATTTTCTCCCCCTGCCGAAAACGGACGGCACGGCTTTTTTGAGCCCTTAGCGCAAAACGGCAGCCGGAAACTGCTGCCGGACACAAATTACATATTTTCCAGATCTTTGCCTTTTCCTCTCGGCAAATACGGGTTTTTCCGGTCTTCTTCGGCAGCCACTTGCAAAAACTTCTTCGCACCGTCGGAAAGTTCAACGCCGCTGTTTTCCAGATCCTTCCTGATCTCATAACCGGAAGCGGTCAATACCCTGTTTCCCTTACGATCACCGTTTGCAATAACCATATCGCAAGGGTTGTTGTTGCCGATGGCCTCATCTCCCATAAAAGTCACCAAACCGCCTTTGGCCACAAATTGCACCTCTCCCCACGAAGCTTGCAGATACATGTCGTTTTCGGCAACCATGGCTTTTCTCCGTTCACCGCCCACGGTATGGGCTTTGGCGGTTTCGCCGGGCATCATCTCGGCAAATGTTCTGCCGTCGTCAAGTATATAATTGTTGCTGCCGGCTTTCTCCGGTTTTTTCGCATATTGATCGGGAGAACCGTCAAGGCATTTGCGGCTGTCAATCGCAAAGCCTTCTTTTGCCACATTGCTTGTTTCCTCAATAACCCGTCCGTCGCGCGCCAGCGTTTTGGTCTGCACTTTTTCGCCGCCGACGGCTTTGGTCAGATCAACCGGGATACCGACCTTTTCAACATCAAACAACATACCGCCGTTTTCTTTGGCATATTTCAAAATTTCCTCTTGTGACAAAGGATTTTCGGCACTGGAAGCCCTTAAAACGGTATCCGCGCTCTTCCCTTTTCTCTCGGCCAGTTTTCCTCTTAAGTCATCAATTTTACTCATTGTTTAATCTCCTTAAAATTAACCGGAAAAAGGACCTCCCGAACAACGCGTCCGGCAAATGCCGTCGCACTCAAAGGATCCTTTTTTTGCTACGCAAACTTATCGTATCACTTTTTCCGTTAAAAGTCACTTAATATATTCTTTCGTCTATCTTTTTTACAAATCTTCCGCATTCCTTTTTTACGGCCAAAAAAAGGATCCTTTTTTTGCGATCCTCCGAAAGAAAGGATAAAATATTTTTTTTGTCTTTATAACAACCCGTTATCGCACTTAAGACAAGCCGGAAAACTCAAAAAAAAATGCGGGAGGTTAAAACCTCTCGCATTTTTCAAACACGTCGCAAAGCCGTTCTTACTGTTTTACCCGGCTTTGATAATCAACGACCGCCTTCAGGAACTTGTCTTCCTCCATATAGCGTCCTTTGACAAGGATCTCCGGAGAAACCAACCCTTCTGCTGCCAGCTTATACCCCATGTTCAGGGTGTTTTCCAGCTGCTGGGCATCCCACGCCTTGCCGCTTGCGCCTTCGTCGTAAGCGTCAAGCATCAGCGCGCGGATCACCTTCAGCACCGCGGAAACGGTTTCATCCGTTCCGCACAATTCCGCCATCACGTTCGGATAGGAATAGGCCAGGAACAAAGGCGCCAGCGCCTTGTATTCAGCAGGATAACTTCCCAGATTCGGCAACGCGAAACGGGTTTTTCCGTGTTCGCGGAAAAGATGCGCCACGCCGTTGGCAAGCGTTAAGTCCGCAAGCTGCATGTCCAGCCGGTCATAACTGAAAATCCGGAGATTTTCGTTAACCCGGCGGCCGATTCGCTCTTCCGCTATCACGCCTTGCGAAACCATGGCTCCGTAAGCCGCGGAAGAAAACATCTTCGGCTCTATGTCGGCAATGCGCACCCACGCGTTGGCAACATCCTGCAAACCGAACGAAAATTCGGTTGCCACCCGCATCTGATAGAGCGGATAGGTCACGCAGATCAGGTTTACGTCTTCTCTGACGCCGTAATGTGCCAGAGTTTCCTTAACCAACTCGATGTTTTCCGCCGTCGAAGTATCTTTCGGCGTCATCAGCAGTTTGCCGAGCAGTCCTTTGGGAACGCCGAGCAGCAGCATCTGACGGAGATACATCCGGTATTCGGAATTTTTGCGCAATTTGAACTGCGGGCAAAACTCCGTCATGTTCTGGTTGTCCTGCAAACCGAGGAACATAACCCCGTCGGGCAGAGCCTTATGCATACGGATATAGCAGTACAATGCCTCAGCCGCCTTCACCGCGCTTTCGGGAGCGCCGGAAAAAACGACCAAAACGTCCTTGCGCCCGCCTTCCCGTCGCGGAATGTGACGGTAATCGTAGGAAACGACGTTTTTGTTTCCGTACTTCAGAATTTCGCCGCCGTCACCGCGTCCGAACCTTTCGGCCGAAGCAATGATTTGCAGCTCTTCTTCGCGCAGACGATAACGGGGAACGGCATACAACCCGGCGGACGAAACGCTCTGACGACAGAATTCCTTCTTGGCGTTCAGACTTCCGTCATGGGTTTGCAGCACGTCAAGCACCCATTTGATGCATTTGACCCAGTCTCTGAACTCGCGTTCGCTGTGGCCGCGGCGGGCAAAACCGGGAAAACTTTCAAATTCGTACTCGAAATTTTCTCCATACTTGGCATTGTTTACAATTGCCTGAACCAGTCTCTGATAACATGTTATTTTGTTCATAAATAAAAAAATTAGTTAATAATTAAGTGAAACATTTTCATTGTATGCTTTCATTCGCGATCAGTCAACAAAAATTTGACAAAAAATCAGCCGTCCGGCAACCGCACGACAAACAGGGACCCCTTTCCCGGCGTGCTTTTGACTTCAATGCCGCCGCCGTGACGTTCCGCAATTTCCATGGCGATGGACAACCCGAGGCCGGTTCCCGCCGTCTGCCGGCTGCGGGTTTTGTCCGCCCGGTAAAAACGTTCGAAAATATGGGGAATGTCTTTTTCGTCAATCCCGATTCCCTGATCCTCAACTTCAATCCGGCAGCCTTTGTCTTCTTTTAAGACCCGCACCGTCACCTGCGAGTTTTCCGGACTGTACTTGACGGCGTTGTCCAAAAGAATAAGCAGCAGCCGGCGGATCATTTCCCTGTCGGCACTGACCGGCACCGCGCCGGCACTGCCGTTTATCACCCGCACGTTCCGGCGTCCCGTCATCCCGGCGGCCGCCCAGTCGGCCAGCATGCTCAAATCGAAAGTCTCCCGGCGGATAAGCGGCTGCCGGTTGTCCGTCCGCGCCAGTTCCAGCAGATTGCCGATCAGCGTCGACATACCGAGCACTTCCTCTTTCATTCCCGCCACCAGCGGCTGTTTCGGATACTGCAGTTCCAACAGTTCCAGCGAAGACAGCAGCACCGCCAGCGGCGTTCGCAGTTCGTGCGAAGCGTCCGCGGCAAACCTTTTCTGGTTTTCAAGCGTTCTGATCAGCGGCGCAATGGTGCGGTCGGCCAGAAAATTGCCGCCCGTCCACGCCACCGTCAGCATCAGCAGCAAAGCCCCCAGCAAAAGATAAATATAACGCAGCGACAACAGCTTAAAAGGCGTCACATTCACCAAAATCACCACCCGCCGGTCACCGTCACGGCCCGCCAGCATATAAAACTGCCAGCGCCGACCGCGGTTGTCGTCAAGCGAAAAATACTGCAGCTTGTTGTCCGCGAAAGGCTCGGCAATCTTCTGCCGGCAAACCGCGTCGACCGCCGGATCTTTCGGATGTTCGGCAAAAACCAGCCTGTCGCCGGCAAACCAATAGGCATAACTGTAAATTGACCCGATATCGGAAGCCGCCGACATCTCCTTCAGCGGCGTATTTTCGTTGACCCCGGCGTCTTCGGCTTCCCTGATTTCGGCGGCAACGGCGTCATACATGGTGTCGGCAATCACTTTTTGCACCGCGTATTTGCACATGGCAAACCCGCCGACGGCAAAAAACAGCAGCATCACGGCAATAATCGCCGTATATTTGTAAACCAGCCGCCGGCGAACCTTATCCGTCACTCCTCAATCTCCAAAACATAGCCGATTCCCTTAACCAGACGGATCCTGATCCGGCCGGAAAATTCGCGTATCTTGCGCCGCAGGATATAAATGTAGGCGTCAAGGCTGGCCGGGCTGATTTCCGGGTTGTCCGTCCATACCTTGTCCAGAATCGTCTCCCGCAGGATAATCTGTCCGCTGTTGACAAACAAAAGCCTGAACAGTTCAAACTCGCGCCGGCTCAGCTTCAGTTCCTTTCCGCCGGCTGTCAGCATCCCGGTACGGCTGTTCATCTCCACGCCGGACTTGGTGTAAATGTCGTCGACGAAAGGCCTGCCCTTGCGCCGGCCGAGCGCATTCACGCGGGCAATCAGTTCCTTGTTTTCAAACGGTTTGACCAGATAGTCGTCGGCGCCGCTTTCCAATCCTGTCACGCAGTCGTCGGTACCGTCCCGGGCAGTCAGAAAAATAATCCCGCCCTGATAATTGTATTTGCGCGGATTTCTCAACAGGCGGCAGATTTCGATGCCGCTGATCTCGGGCAGCATCCAGTCGAGAATAACCACGTCATAACTGCTGGCGGCCGCTTCCCTGATCCGTTCCAGCGCTTCTCTGCCGTCCCTGGCCCATTCCGTTTCAAACCCGGAAAACTCAAGCAGGCTTTTCACCAATGCCCCCAGTTTTATGTCGTCTTCCGCCAACAAAAGTTTCATGGCCGTCCCTTTTCCTCTCTTTGTTCAGATTAAAAACGCCGTCATTTTTTGCAAGCAAAATCTGCCTTTTATACGCGGATAAATAACTTTTTCGCAAATTTTCAGATTATTTTCAGATTAAAGGCTTATTCTTAAACATAAAGAATAAAACGGCGAAAGAAAAAACGGACAAAAGTTCATGAGACTCCTTACCCGATCCGGACGATGCCGCGGCTTTGCCGCCAAAAACGCCTTTCTTTCCGCAGGTTTTTATTTTTCATAATCTCCGCCCGGTTGACCGGTCGGCAATTTTTATGTAATGTCTCTTTTGGTTATGCACACCGGTTGTGCCTGTGTCCGGGCAGCTTCGTCTGCCCGGATCATTTGTCGAAATGCCGGCGGACATGGCTTTCAACAGAACAATTTGTCAATTTCGGATCGCTTCCATGTTCAAATCCGCTGCTTCAGTCAGTTCTCTTGCATACAACTTCCTGCTCTCCTTTCTGCTGCTTTTTGCCTACAACGGCATTTTTCTGCAAAAGCTTTATGCCGTCACCGGCTCCGGCTGGGACTTCGTCAGTGTCAACCTGATCGTTTTTCTGTTTCTTTTTGCCGCCTGCAATCTGCTTTTGTGGCCGAAAACGGCCAAACCGCTGGCCGTGTTTTTTCTTATGGCCAATGCCGTCTGCCTTTATTTCATGGCAGATTATCATATCGCCATCGACAAAATCATGCTGCTGAACGCGCTGGAAACCGATTCGGCGGAAGCCGCCGACCTGTTTAACAAAAAGTTTTTCGCCTTTCTTTTGATCGGCGGCATTCTTCCGGCCGTTTTTTTCTGTCGGCTGAAAATCCGTTTTGCACCTTTGCGGCGGGAATTTCTTCTCCGTCTCGGGCTGACCGCCGCCGGCCTTGCCGTTGCCGCCGCCGTCATTTTCCCCAACTACAAATATGCCGCCCAGTTTCTCCGCAACAACCGCAGCCTGAAATATCAGCTGCTGCCGGTCAACTATGTCGGCGCCGTCATTTCCGCCGTCAAAATCGTCAGCCGCACGCATCACGAACCGGTTGCCGTCGGCCGTGACGCCGTCTTCCGTCCCTACTGGCAAAACGGCAAACCCGTGCTGATGGTTTTGGTCGTCGGCGAAACCGCCCGTGCGCAAAACTTTTCACTCGGCGGCTATCCCCGCGACACCAACCGCGACCTGCTGCCCTATGCCGGTGACCTGTTTTACTTTGCCAACACCGTTTCCTGCGGCACCTCGACCGCCGTTTCGCTGCCCTGCATGTTTTCCGCCGCCGGCAGAAGAGATTTCAAACCCGGCAGCGAAGTCTACACCGAAAACCTGCTTGACATTTTTGCCCGCACCGGCTATCGCGTCCTCTGGCGGGAAAACAACTCCGGCTGCAAAAACAACTGCAACCGGGTGGAAACCGAAACTTTTTGCCGCAACTATGCCTGCAAAGACGAAATTCTGCTGAAGGACTTCGTCGCCAGGGCAAACGCCCTGGCCGGAAACGCGCTGATCGTCCTCCACCAGCAGGGCAGCCACGGTCCCGCCTATTATCACCGTTATCCTGCGGCCTTTGAACGCTATGCGCCGGCCTGTCAAACCGAAGACCTGAGCCTTTGTCCGCAGTCGGAAATCGTCAACGCCTATGACAATTCGATCGCCTATACTTCCCATATTCTGGCCGAAACCGTACGGCGTCTGAAAGAACTTTCCGACCGCTACAACGTCATTATGCTCTACGTTTCCGACCACGGGGAATCGCTCGGCGAAAACGGCATTTACCTGCACGCCGCCCCCTATATGATCGCGCCGGAAGAGCAAACCCGCATCCCCATGCTGGTATGGCTTGATCCGGACAACGCCGACGCCCTGCGGATCGACCGCGAATGCCTGCGCAAAAAAACAGCCGGCAGCTGGTCGCACGACAACGTCTTTCATACTTTGCTCGGCCTTGGCGGAATCAAAACTTCCGTATACAATCCTGCGCTCGACCTCATTTCCGGCTGCCGCAAAAAATAACCCCCCGGCTCTTTTCTTTGCCCGATGAGAACTTATATCACAAGGCAGGAAAGGAGAAACAAACATGAACCCGAGTTGCATTTATAACCGGCAGTCCAAAGCCGTGCGCGCCCTGTGGAACTTCCTCACCAGTCCGACCGGAGCGTTCCTTATCGCCGTTTCCGCCATTTTGATCGGCTATTACCAGTTTTACATCAGCCGGCCGATTCTGAAATATACGACCGAAACGACGGAAATATCTTCCGCGTCCGGCAGCGACGACTTCAAAATCCACATCAACGGCAAAGATTATCCCAAACTCTACAAAACCGCCGTAACGCTTTCCAACACCGGAGAAGACGCCCTTGCCGGCAGCGACGTTTCCTCCCTCGGACACGACCCGATTCGGATTCCGATTCCGCCGCGGGTAAAAATTCTTTATTACGGCATCAACAACGCGGAAACTTCAAGCGACGTTTCGGCCAAACTGATCAAAACCGACAACGCCATTGTCATTGAGTTCAACTACCTCAATCCGGACAACCAAATCACCGTCAACATGTACAGCGAAGACAATTACGACAAATTTGAAATTCTCGGTTCCGCCGTCAACGTCAACCGGATCACTCAGGCCTGGAGTCCCGAACAGACAAGAAAATTCATCATCGGCACCATCGCCGGCATCATTCTTTTCTACACTCTGTTCATTTACCTTTACGTCCGCCGGCACAAACCGCTGCCGCGGATTTAAACGCTTTTCCGCATTCTGCGGCACCCGCCCCGAAAGGAACTCCCCCGGCAGGGCCGGCAAAGGCTTCATACGCGCTTTGCCGCCCCGAACGCAACATTCAAAAATCTGCCGGGCGCGGTTTGTTTCCGATACAAAACGACAAAGGAATTTTTTATCCGCCGCAAACAAAATGCAAAAAAACGCAAACAGAAAAGAGGAAAAAAAGAAAAGGAAAGTGAAAAAAAGCCGCAAAACTATGAAACCGTATGTCAGAGGCGTTTTCCAAACACAAAAAAAGCCTCCTTTAATCAGAACCATACAGCAAACGCGTTTTCCAAACACAAAAAAAGCCTCCTTTAAAGGGGGCTTTAATTTTTCAGGGAATGATCACAATTTCGATTTACGGTCAGGCCTTCGCTTTAATAAAGGCGCGTACCGTTCAAATCCATACCGACCACTTTGTTGGCGATGCCGCGCGGGTAACGAAGAGTTATTTCGTCGCCGGCATGAGGTTCGCCATACTCTTTGCTCAGTCCGAAGCGCATAATTCCGCCTGTTTCGTCTTTAGCGGTAATACACCATTTTTGATCGGACACACTTTTCACGTTTTGAACTAAAACTTTTACTTCCATGGTTATAATAATTAAAGATACGTTACAAACTATACAAAAAAGACAAAAAATTGTCAATATATTATACACCGATAAAAGCATTTTCTTTTAAAAATAGACATTTTTTCCGTAAAGCCTTATATTAAGCGGCATGAAAAAACAAGAACTGTCCGAATTGCTGCTGAAATGGTATAATGCGCACGGCCGCACGCTTCCCTGGCGGGTCAAAGGCGGCGCGCATCCGGATCCTTATGTCGTCCTCGTTTCCGAATTTATGCTGCAGCAAACAACGGTAAAAACCGTGCTTGACTATTTTCCCGGGTTTCTCAAACGTTTTCCGACGGCAGAAAGTCTGGCCGCCGCCGATCTGGAGGAAGTCTACCGTTACTGGCAGGGGCTCGGCTATTATACCCGCGCCCGTTCGTTGTATGCCACCGCGCAAACCGTTGTCAACGAGTTCGACGGCAAATTTCCCCAAAACCGGGAAGAAGTGCTGAAATTAAAAGGTATCGGTGCCTATACGGCGGCAAGCTTTCTCGCTCTCGCCTTCAATCTGCCGGAAACGGTCGTCGACGGCAACGTCATCCGCATCATCTGCCGGCTGCATCATTTGACCGCCCCGGTTGCCGAAATCGAAAACCTCATCCGCGAAAAAGCGGCCGCCCTCACCGATCGAAAGCATCCGGCAGACTACGCTTCGGCGATCATGGATCTGGGCGCCATGGTCTGCACGCCGAAAAATCCCCAATGCCTGCTCTGTCCCTGGCAGCACGAATGCTTGTCCCGCGGCCTGCCGGAACTCGAACGGATACCCAACCGCGCCAAACCGGCCAAAAAGGAAAAAAACGGCAGCGTCTGCCTGATATTCAATGCCAAAGGAGAAATTTTGATCCGCAAACGTTCGGAAAAAGGGCTGCTTTCCGGCCTTTACGAATTTCCCTGGACGGACGAAGGCTCCCTGCCCTTTGACGGCCTGAACGACACCGGACTGAACGTTTTTCATGTTTTCACCCACATTCGTCTGAATCTGGAAATATACGTTTTGCACATAAATTCGGACATTCCGCCCGTTGCCGACGGTTTCTTTACCGCGATCGAAAAATTATCGGATTACCCCTTTTCCACCCTGATGAAAAAGGTTTGCGCCAAAGCTCTGCCGGCTGCGGCAGCGGCGCCGGCCAAACCGGTCAAAAGTCAGAAAAAGGCTCATACAAAAACTCTGTCGGCCGCAGCCGACGACGAAAAAACACCGGCATAACCCCGCCTACCCGACGGTTACTTCTCCAAATTCGCGCAAACAACATTAATCACTTTAAAACTCAAATCCTGTCCCAAAAGCTTCGCAAATCCGTCGATTGAAACGGCATCTCAACATCTGCCTGCTTAGGCAGGTATTCAAATCACAGGCATCCCAAGCCAAACCGGGGGGCCGAAACAGTTGCAAGCCTTACGGTTTGACCATGGCCAAAAGCGCGGACCGCGATTCCGCACCAAAACACTCAATCTCGCGCAACCGCACGCTTTTTGCCAGGCAAATCATAAAAAAAGCGCTTTTCTCCGTTACCGGAGAAAAACGCTTTTTTATCTTTTTCGAGAATGCTACTTCTCGGCAGCTTTCAAAGCTCGACTGAGCAGCTGCGGATTTGCCGCTACCAAAGCCTGCGCCTCTTCGTTCAGAGCCTCTTTCGGTTCATACTTGAAGATGCGTTCCCACATCATCGCTTCTCCCCGAGAGAAGAAGTAAACGATTGCTTCGGGAGAAAGATTAAAACCGGCATTATGATATATGTCATACTGCCAAATGTTCATCATCTTTTGCGCGGCCAGACAAAGTCCGTCGGTTTGGCTCAAAAACAGCCCCCACTCTCTTTGGCTGTTGCAGCCGGCGCTGTTACGCACCATCTGCCGCTGAGCAAAATAAGTCAGGGCTTCTTGTGTCAGTCCGGCAATATTGTGGCGAAACGCTTTGGAACGCTCGCTTTCCTTGTCCGAACCGGTTTCCTTTTCCATCGCAAACACCTTGCTTATCAGACGAGCCGACAGGCCGTAGCGTTCAACGCAGAAAAGGAAAAGATCACCGAATTGTGCTGACAACAGCATCTGCAGCATGGCTTCGGAAGGAGTCTTCTTTTCCAGATACTCCTTGATAAGCGCTGTTTCCCCGTTTACGGTCAGTAATTTAAACTGCTCGTCGTTCAGGGTAACGCCGGCCATGATAATCTCTTCTCTGATACTCCAGTCAACGATATTTTCTGCCCAAAGAAGATTTATCGCCTTCGCAGACATATGGTTTTTCACCAAGTCTACCCGTTCTTCTTTGCCGGCAAGTACCATTGATTTGAAATAACGGCACTGCAGCTTGTCGGAATAAAATTCCACGCCGCGTACGGCCATGAAATGTCTTTTCCAACGGAACGGCAAAAGGGCGACAAACGGCCCGTAAACAGCCTGCATAAAGTCCATATAAACGGGAAGATCCCAGTCATACAGACTGTCTGCAGCCTTTTTCGGAGCCAGCAGGCAGTAAGGAATGAAAATCAGCGGATTGAAGAAAATGAACGTTATCGCCAGCAAGGCAATAATCATCACTAATCCTTTCGCCGTGTTTTCACACACATTGCCCAGCCAGACCAAAACAGCCCATGCTTTGTTTGCCACTACGGATTTAACACTCTCGTTGTTTTTTGAAATTGTTGCCATAAGTTATAAAATTTTAAATGGCGCCCAAGTCTCCGATCGGGATAAAATCATTAAGCTTTCCGGGAGACGATGCAAAAAGCATCCGGAAAACTGCCTATTTTCAGAGTTACTTCAAATTCGGCCGTAATTTTATCAATCGTCGCTTTGAGCAGAACTCAAAAAACAACAATCAAAAATAAACCTAATAATGAACATACGCTTAAATAAACATTTAAATGGTACCACTTTGTATAATTTTTATCAAACAAATTTGCCGGAGCCAAAAGAAGGCCCCGCCTTGTCAAAAGCGGGGCGGCCACATCTTGCCGTCGCCGGTTTACGGCTTTCTGCAAAAAACATAAAAAAAGATACCGCCCGGCCTGGCCGAGACGGTATACAAAAAAGCCGGAAAAACGCATCCGCCTTCCGGTCACAGACTTACAACCCGACTAGGTTACGCGCGTAATCCGCCGCCCGGAACTCGTCCAAATCGTCGATTCCTTCGCCGACGCCCACATAATAAATCGGAGTCGGATTTTCACCGGCAATCGCCGCCACCACGCCGCCCTTCGCCGTTCCGTCCAACTTGGTGACCACCAGCCCGGAAACCGGCACGCATTGTTTGAAAACCTCAACCTGCGAAAGCGCGTTCTGCCCGGTAGTCGCGTCCAGCGTCAAAAGCGTTTCGTGCGGCGCGTCGGGCACCACTTTTTGCATCACCCGCACGATCTTTCTCAACTCGTCCATCAAACCGCTTTTGTTTTGCAGCCGGCCGGCCGTATCGACAAACACCACGTCGTCGCCTTTTGCAACCGCTTCCTTCAGGCCATCGAAACAAAGACCGGCGCTGTCACAGCCGTTTTCACCGGCAAAAACCCGCACTCCGGAACGCGTACCCCACACCTTCAGCTGCTCGACCGCCGCCGCGCGAAAGGTATCGGCGGCAATCAAAGACACCTGCAGCCCCTGCGCTTTCAGTTTGGTCGCAAGCTTGCCGATGGTAGTGGTTTTTCCGGCGCCGTTTACCCCCGCCATCAAAATCACAAACGTTTTTTTGCCTTCCGCAACCGCAAACTTCCGCTCACAGGGTCGCAAAAGCTTTTCCAGCTCCGCCGCCAGCTTTTCTCTGATCTCCTGCTCGGAAATTTCCTTGTCCTGCCTCATTTTGGAAAATTCGCCCACAATCGCGGCGGCGGTTCTCACTCCCATGTCGGAAGCAATCAGCAATTCCTCCAGCTCCTCCAGCGTTTCCGCATCAAGTTTCCTTTTGGTAAAAATGCCGCTGATACCGCCGCCGATTTTCTGCGACGATTTTTTTAATCCCAGTCCCAGTTTTTCCAGCCAGCTAATCATCAACCGCTTCTCCTTTCTCACGCAGAATTTTCGCCCTTTTCCGCCGCACTTCGACCGGCACCTGCGGCATCAGCGCCGCCGGCGTTCCCGGCCGTTCGGAATAAGGAAACACGTGCAGTCTGCCGATTCCCGCTTCTTCGACCAAACGTACGGTATTCATAAACGCCTCCTCGCTTTCGGTCGGAAAACCGCAGATAAAATCGGCGCCGAAGGTTGCTTCCGGCCGCACCGCGCGGATTTTGGCGCACAGCCCGATCACCTCCTCGCGACCGTGGCGGCGGCGCATTCTCTTCAGAATCGTATTGTCGCCCGACTGTACCGAAAGATGAAAATGAGGCCAGATATTCCGATACTTCCCGACCAGCGCCACAAATTCGTCGTCCACCGCCGCCGGATCCAGCGATCCGAATTGCAACGACGGCAGCGACGGAAAAGCTTCCAGAATCTTTTTCACCAACCCCGAAAAAGACGGCTTGTACGAACAGGCATCAACACCGGTCAGACAGATTTCCTCAAATCCTTTTTCCAGCAACACCCCGATCTGGCGCAGCACCTCGTCTTCGGGCACCGAACGGTTGTTACCGCGGGCAAACGGCACAATGCAATAGGTGCAGCGATGGTCGCAGCCCTGCTGAATCTGCACGAAAGCCCGCTGCCGTCCCTCAAAACCGGTAATCACAAAATCATCATATTTGTCATAGCTGAAAATGTCGCCGACAATCGTTTTTTCAACAATTTCACCGCGAATATATTTTTCCAGCTCCGCTTTTTCCCGGTTGCCGAGCACCAAGTCCACTTCCGGCATGCGGGCAAAAGATTTCGGATTGATCTGCGCGGCACAGCCGGTAACCACGATTTTGGCGTCCGGATTTTCCCGCCGCAGCTTGCGCACCGTCTGTCGGCACTGACGTTCGGCCTCACGGGTTACCGCACAGGTGTTGACAATTATCAGCCGTTCTGTCCCGGCAAATTTTTCCTTTAGAATTTCAGACTCATAGCTGTTGATCCGGCAGCCGAGCGTCACCACTTCAACCATCTTGATTTTTCCTTAAATATTTGCTTGGAATATAAGGAAAAAAACGCCGCTTGGCAAGAGCAAAAAGGAAACCGCCGGCAAAACCGGCCGCTTTCATTTCTCCGCACCACCGCGGTCACTTCTGCCCCGTCATCCGATACCCGAACACAAAGCCCCCGCCGACGACAATACACACCCCACAAAAACCTCACGGCTCGGTCAAACGGCACCGACCGATACCCGAACACAAAAAAACCCGCTGCCGCTCCGAACACCGCCGGCCGTTTCCGCTTTCTCTAAAAAAACCGCAGCGCTGCCTAAATGCCATAGTTCAGCGCCAACCACCGCCGGCCGGCGCACAACACCACCTCACACAACCTAACCCGAATATCTCCGGCCGCCGCTTTACGGCATTTTTCGCTCTTCGATGTCTTTAAAGTACTGCACGCTGTCGGATTTCAGTTCGCTCACTGCCGGCTCGTCACAGACAATGATCCCGTAGCGGTGCATTTGCAGAATGCTGACCGGCCACATATGGTTGACCCCGCATTCGATCGCATGATGCAGCGCCCGCGCCTTCTTCGCCCCGGTGGCCATGATCATCACTTCTTCCGCATCCATAATCGTCCCCACGCCGACGGTTAAAGCCATCGTCGGCACCCGGCTTTCGTCATTGTCAAAAAAGCGGGAGTTGGCCTTAATCGTGTCGCGGGTCAGCGTTTTTACGCGGGTGCGGGAAGCAAGCGACGAGGCCGGTTCGTTAAAGGCGATATGTCCGTCCTCGCCGACACCGCCGACAAACAGATGAATTTTGCCGTATTTGCGTATTTTTTCCTCATATTCGGCACATTCCCTGCCGAAATCACGGGTCATGCCGTTCAACAGATTGACGTTTTCCGGCCTGATGTCAATATGCTTGAAAAAATTCTCTTCCATAAAATAATGATAGCTCTGCGGATGCGCCGGCGGCAGACCGATATATTCGTCCATATTGAAAGTTACCACGTTGGCAAACGAAAGTTTGCCCTCTTTCACCATTTCGATCAAAAGCCGGTACATGCCGAGCGGCGTCGACCCGGTCGGCAGTCCGAGCACGAAGGGCTTGTCCTTAGTCGGCCGAAAAGCCTTGATTTTGTAGGCCACATAATTGGCCGCCCACAAAGAACAGTCGTCATAGTCTTTTTTGATAATCACTCTCATGCTTTTTTCTCCCGTACGAACTTGCCGCCGATCATGGTATCGACCAGGTTGAAGTTCTTGTCCATAATGTTTAAGTCCGCCGCATAACCGGGAACAATCATTCCCCTGTCGCTTTGTTTCATAATCCGCGCCGGATTGGCCGACGCCATCCGCACCGCGTCTTCCGGCTGCACGCCGTATTCGATCAGATTGCGAAAACCGTCAAGCATGGTAATACCCGACCCGATAATCACGTCGTCGGCCTTACGCTTGAAACATTTGTCAAAGTAAAAATCGGCATCCGCCGGCGGCATGGCACGGGCATATTTCAGGGCATCGGTAACCAGCACCAGCTTGTCAGCCGTTTTGTTCTGCATCAGAAGCCTGATCAGGTTGGGATTGGTATGCACGCCGTCGCCTATGAACTCGCAGGAAATTTCCCGGTGGATCAGCCCGGCACCGACCACTCCCGGTTCCCGGTGATGCAGCGGCCGCATGGCGTTGAACATATGGGTCAGGTGCATAATGTTCACCTGCATGCCCTCAATCATCTGCTCATAGGTGGCGTCGGTATGCCCGGCCTGCAAAATGATGCCCCGTTCAATGCAGTAAAGCGCCAGCTCCCGCATGTTTTTTAATTCCGGCGCCACCGTCATATTGATGATTTTGCCGTCCGCGGCCTTATAAATCCGTTCCATCAGAGCCAAATCAACCGGCGAAATTCCTTCGGCCGGCTGTCCGCCGATCCGCGCCGGCGACAAAAACGGCCCTTCGAGGTGGATTCCCAAAATCCGCGCGCCTTTTTCCCGTCCCATCGCTTTTAAAACGGCCCTGATCTTCATCATCAGTTCCGCCTCCGGCGTGGCACTGATGGTCGGGATAAAGGAAGTCACACCGAAACCGGACAGAAACTCCGACAGCCCGAGGATCGATTCCGCCGTCATATCGTCGGTGCTGAAACCGCCGCTGCCGTGAATATGGGTATCGATAAAACCCGGAACGATATTTGCCCCGAGCATATCAATAACCCTCACTTTGGGAGAAAACTCTTTTTGCCGGAATCTTTTTTCGTTGTAAACATCGGCAATTCGGCCGCCTTTAACATAAACCGCACAATTTTTCATCACCGAAAAACCGGTATAAACGGTTGCGTTATGCAGACATACGGCGCCTTCCATGCCCTGAACACTCCATAATTCTTATGCTTTGCATTATGCCCCGCAAAAGAATTTTTGTAAAGCTTTAAAACCAGGAAAACTGTCTTTTGCTTTCCGCCTTCCCCGCGGCCGCCATCGTCTCCGGCTGATCCGTTCCGCGGTTCCGGCTGTTTTCTGACGTTTAATTTGCCCTGTGTTAACCGTCTCGGTTTCAACGGCTGCACATTTTACATGCCATAAACGCAACAAACAGCCGGATATATAAACATATTTTACAACAAAAAAAGGCTGCCTATTGACAGGCAGCCCTTTTTCAGTCAACAAAGCTTTTCTCGATTTTTCAAAGCTTTTTCCACTCACGGCAGAATTCTTCCAGCTTTCCGTTGAAAACCATCGGCAGCAGCAACAACAACATAACCGACAGTATTGCGACAATAGGAATGATAAAACTCCAAATGCCTACTTCCGCAAACAAACCGACCACCGCCAAAACGACGTAAAACACGGCCAGAACCGTCAGAAGGCGGGAAACACGCTTATACCAGATTTTCCATACGGGAGAATCCGCTGTGCCGAAATACACAAGTACGCCGATAAGCAAAAGAAATATCAAAGCGCACAAAAAGTAAACAAAAGCAATAATAAAATTCATAGATTTAAGTTTTAATAATTTCCGATTGGCATAAATTTAACCACAAAAAACGACAAAAGACAACTTCTTTTTCAAAAACCGCCCCCCCTTTCAATGACGCGTTTCTTCAAAAAAACGGCAAAGAGCGATTGCAAATAAAAATTCCGTCGCTACATAAAAAAACGGCATTGCCATGAAGGAGCAAAAATCATGAAAAAACTATTCTTTTCCGTTATCTGCGCCGTCTTCGCCTGTTTTGCCGCCCGGGCGCAAAATACCGAATACCGGCTGAGCACTCACATTCTTGACATCGGCACAGGCATGCCGGCGCCAAACGTCGCCGTCAAATTGTTCAGACAGTCCGCCGGCGGAGAATGGACGGAAATCGCTGACGGAATCACCGATTCAAACGGCCGAATTGCCGATTTTCTCCCTTCGGACCAAAACAATTCGGGAATATTCAAACTCCGTTTTGCCACAAGCGACTATTTCGCCCGGCAAAAACAAAACTCCGTCTACCCTTATATAGAGGTCGTCTTCAAAATCGAAAACAACGACCGCCATTACCATATTCCGATCACCGTATCGGCCAACGGTTATTCGACTTATCTCGGGAACTGAAATCCCGTCCGAACTTCAATCTGCCATAAAATCAGGATGGCTTCTGACACCGCCCGTTGCCGACAAGATATGAAAACTTCAACAAAAATTCCCGATCCCGTACCTTTCGTTTTTTGCACGTTTTGCTTTTTCCGCTTTATTGAGGAGAATTGCCTGTCAGCCGTTTTCTTCCCCAGGCAATTAATAACGAACACGGGATTCCCCAATTACAAAACATATTAAACATATCCGCAACCTTGTTAACAGTTTCATCAGACCATTCATACACGGTGGCGGCAGGCGGCAGAAAAACAATACCGGCAATCATAAAATACGGCACCCATCCAAACGAAACCAAATAATACGACAGCACCGGATATTGCCTAAAAGCATGGCTAATCACAGACGGGACCTTGTTAAAAAAGAGAAAAAACAACAAAATAACAAAAACTCCAGTCAACAAAAAAGAAAAGCTTTCTGCGATCGGATTTTGAAAATAAGCCGGAGGATAACTCAAAACAGTATATACCCCGCCTGCAAACAATGCTTCTTGTGAATACAGTTTCATAACTAACACACCTTGTTTTCTTTGAAAATTGCCCCTTGTTTTGGTAACTTTGTTTATAAGCGGTCACACCGTACGCCACCCCCACGGTTCCCGCTGACTGTATTAAAAACTTTTCTCTTCACATTCCGCTTTAATATTATGAATATATTTTCTTACGGCTTCCCTTATATAATAAGTTGCTTCCGCTTCAGCGCTTTCACTATACACTGCGGCCATATGATTCTCGGCGGCAAAATCACTTGCCAGCATATTATCGTAAAAATAATCATAGATTGATTTGGTCAAATTTTTAAAATGCGCTTTAACTTGTTTATTATTTTTAACATAAAAATTGTCAAAAAGCTTGTCTGCAACATCAATCATACATCTGGCACTGGCACGATGAGCCTGAATCAAAGCTTCCGATGAAACAACATCGTAATTTCCTTTACAATCATCAAGCTCCTTTTCCAAACGGGCAATAACCGTTGCATTCTCATTTTCACAGTGTTTCTCATAAGCAAACGCTTGAAAGGAAAACAGACAACATAAAAGTAATATATTTTTCATTTTATCCCCTTGCTACATACCATTATAATACATTCGATACTTTTTATTCAGGTAATACTCAAGTTTTGATTTGTATAATTTATCAAAATCTCTTTGATTACTGTAATGATTTGCCGCACGATTATACCAACTTTTCAAGTTGTTTATATTTTGGGGCTTTGCATCTACCGTATTAAAATAACTGTTCATTCTTTTTTGAAGAAATAAATCATTAATCTTAACAGCTTCATCATCTGATAAATTATTAATTTTTTCAGCTAAGCAGTCAGAAATAACCATATTGCGGGGAAGAGCAGTATTAAAATACTCATTGACAGTATCAGCCAACAATTTTCCCGTATTTGTTCCCTGATTAATTTCTCCGTCAAAAACACTTCGTGCTATCATCAAATTTTGCAGAGCTTTAATGTTATAAGCCTGATAGAATCTTTCATTCAATATTTGCCTTACCTGTTGATGTGTCAAATCTCTGACATCTGCTGGAAAACCAATTCCTTTTTTTAATGAACTTTTCCAATGGTTATACTCATCTAAAGTAGCTTGAGTAACCGCAAAATTGGTAGGACCACCACTGTCATTTGTTCTGTTACTGTACCCGCCCTCAATTTGATGCGTATTTTTTCTGCCGTCATCCCCCCAATAAACATCATCAAACGTAATTTGTGATTTAACACCTGCGTCACTTATCATGTTGTTCACATTATTCTGAGCTAACCGGACAATCAAAGCTGCCAGCGATGTTTCCGGATATAATCTTTTAACACGATCCGATTCCGGATATAATCTTTTAACACGATCCGATGTTTTAGTCTCAAACGAGGAAATAAAATCATTTCTGCTTTGCGTCGGCATCATCATCGCCCGCTTTTGAGCGGCGTTTTGAATACTTGTATCCGGAACAGGGGTAAATTGTCTTTTTTTGATGTTATTTTCTATATTTGATCTGCCGAAACCGTAATTATCGGCGGAATTTTCCCAAAAGCCTGTGCCAAGCCGCGGATAATTTTCATCAACTCCTTGCCGGTTAAAGTTTTCGAAAAGTTCCTGCTCTCTTTCTGTTCTCGCCGTCTGATACAATAATTCGTCACGGAGGCTGAAACCGCTGTGATCAACACCATAGCCGTCCGTCTGATCGTCTTGATTAAAATATCCTGACCGCGACTGATATCGCGGATACATATCCATATATTTTCCCCTTTTGATTGTTAATATACACACAGCGTATCGTGCTTTTACAAAAAAATGCAATCATTATTTGTTTTGTTGAGGATAACAATTTGTTAGAAAGACTTTCATCTCTCCTCTCGCCAACGAAAACTTCGTTTTCAGCAAACAAATACCACATGTAACGATCAAAATGAAAAATTCACAACATCTCCAGACGCACAACCGATGACAAAATTTCACATATGTCCCAAAACAAAATCAACACCCCTGCCGGCCAAACCGGCCGAGCGCCCGTATCCCGCCTCACCCGGTCAAAGGTCCCCGTATTCCGGCAGATTCCCATATCCGGCCCGCCTCGACTGCAATCCTCCGTCAAATCGGGATAATTTGGGATATTACCGACTGCTGACAAAAACATTAAAATTCTATTTAAGCCACTCTTCTATGAAATTAAAACAGGCTTGTATCCACGGAATTAAAAATATAAATTTTGCAATCTTAGGATGATTTTTAATATTACTTGTTGCTAACAAAAATATTAAAACATCAACAAAAATTCCCAATTTCTGACTTTCTACATACACTTCCCGATTAATATAATTCCACGAATCAAGCGTTGCCACAGATCCAAAAAGAGGGTCATCTTCAGCGGGTGGATTAAAATAATCCACCATCACCCAAAAAAAATAAAATCCATAAAATCCTATATACCACACAAACGGTTTTAACAACTGCATAACAGATAAAACATATGCTTTTGCTTTTTTGTGCATTTTACTTTCTCCAATTTTACCAATTTTCTCGGATATATCTCACATAAACAGGAACAGATTCCTGACATCCATCTAAAAAATCACTCAACCTGCCGGTTTGCCATGGAATATCAATACATCCTGCAGATCCTTTGCTCAAACCGCCATGAATCATAAAACCGTCTCTTCCGTAGGTATTTGTTTCAGGATCCGGTTCCAACCACACTCGTCTCATTCCCCATGCAGGCAGAGATCCCTTCCATTTCCCTCTGTTTACATTTAATATTCCTGTTGCCAAGCCGATTATTGCGTCTGATACTCCTATATTTTGTCTTTGATCTTGATTTGCATAATATATCCCTTCAGGAATAGGCCCCTTATAAGCAACATTTTGAAACTTTTTTGCCTGATAATTTTTATCACCGGAAAGAGCATCAAGAATATCTATTGTTTTATTGTCTTTTAACAATTCTAATTTCGATCCGTTAAACATCATACTGCAATTTTGATCATTAGGATCCGCCGGCGATGTTTTCCGGATATAATCTTTTAACACGATCCGATGTTTTAGTCTCAAACGAGGAAATAAAATCATTTCTGCTTTGCGTCGGCATCATCATCGCCCGCTTTTGAACGGCGTTTTGGATACTTGTATCCGGAACAGGGGGAAATTGTCTTTTTTTGATGTTGTTTTCTATATTTGATCTGCCGAAACCGTAATTATCGGCGGAATTTTCCCAAAAGCCTGTGCCAAGCCGCGGATAACTTTTATCAACTCCTTGCCGGTTAAAGTTTTCGAAAAGCTCCTGCTCTCTTTCTTTTCTTGCCGTTTGATACAACAATTCGTCACGGAGGCTGAAACCGCTGTGATCAACACCGTAACCGTCCGTCTGATCGTCTTGATTAAAATATCCTGACCGCGACTGATATCGCGGATACATATCCATATATTTTCCCCTTTTGATTATTAATATACACACAGCGTATCGTGCTTTTACAAAAAAATGCAATCATTATTTGTTTAATTGAGGATAACAATTTTTAGAAAGACTTTCATCTCTCCTCCCGCCAACGAAAACTTTGTTTTCAGCTAAATACCACATGTATCAAAATGAAAAATTCACAACATCTCCAGACGCACAACCGATGACAAAATTTCACATATGCCCCAAAGTAAAATCAACAAAAATGCCCTGCCGGCCTAACCGGCAGATTTCCGTATCCGGCCCGCCTTAACCGGAAGTTCCGACATCCCGCCTCACCCGCCAAAGGTTTCCGCATTCTTCCCCAAGCCGGCAAGTTCCCGTATTTCGACTTGTTCCCCCGACCGAGGATCCTCATTCCGCACCGCCCGACCAGCACCTTTATTCCACCTTACCCGTCAGGAAGTTCCGACATCCCGCCTCACCCGCCAAAGGTTTCCGCATTCTTCCCCGACCAAGCAGGTTCCCTTATTCCGCTCCGGCCCAAAATTTCCGGATTGCAAAAAAACACCTCCATCCTTTAAGAATGGAGGTGTTTCGCTTATTCAAACTTCCGATTACTCAGCAGCAGAAGTATCTTCTTCAACTTTGTATTCGGCCATGTGTTCCAACAGGCTGCGTTTTTCCTTAACGTTTTCCTGAGCCTTGTTGAGCAGGGTCTCATAACGTTCCGGATTCATCTTGTTGACAACCTGGAAACGGGTTTCGTTCGACATATAGTCGGACAACGGCTTGCTCGGCGCTTTGGAGTCAAGCATCAAAGGCGCCTTGCCTGCACTGACGTTTTCCGGATTATAGCGGTAAAGCGGCCAGCTGCCGGTTTCAACCGCATTTTTCTGGTGTTCCAGACCGTCGGCCAGGTTGAAGCCCTGAGCGATACAGTGCGAGTAAGCAATGATCAGCGACGGACCGTCATAGGCTTCGGCTTCGTTCAAAGCCTTGATCGTCTGCATGTCGTTGGCGCCGACCGAAATCTGCGCAACGTAAACGTTGCCGTAGGACATGGCGATCATACCCAAATCCTTCTTCGGCAAGGCCTTGCCGGCAGTGGCAAACTTGGCCGAAGCGCCCATCGGGGTCGCCTTCGACTGCTGACCACCGGTGTTGGAATATACGCCCGTATCCATAACCAGAATGTTGATGTTCTTGCCGGAAGCGATCGCATGATCCAGACCGCCGAAACCGATGTCATAGGCCCAGCCGTCGCCGCCCAGAATCCATACCGACTTCTTGATCAGGTAATCGGCCAGTTCGTTTAAGTGTTTGGCTTCCTCACTGTCGATGGTTGCCAGCTTTTCGCGCAAAGCCTTGACATTGGCGCGCTGATCGTCGATTTCGACGTCGGTCGACTGCGGGTTGGCCAAAATCTTTTCAACCAGTTCGGCGCCGATCTGATCCTTCAGGTCTTCCAGCAGCTTTTTGGCAAAAGCAGTCTGCTGGTCGATCGAGAATCTCATGCCCAGACCGAACTCGGCGTTATCTTCAAACAGCGAGTTCGCCCAAGCCGGACCATGACCTTTTTCGTCTTTGGCATAAGGCGTGGTCGGCAGGTTGCCCGAATAAATCGAAGAGCAGCCGGTCGCGTTGGCAACGACCATGCGGTCGCCGAACAACTGAGTCAGCAGCTTGACGTACGGAGTTTCGCCGCAGCCGGCGCAGGCGCCCGAGAACTCGAACAGCGGCTGAATCATCTGGGTGGTCTTCGGCAGGCTCTTGGCAACTTCGGTCCGTTTTACATACGGCAGGGTTTCAAAGAAGTTCCAGCAGGCAATCTGCTCTTCCAAATGATTTTCGATATGATCCATGTTGATCGCTTTTTTGCTCGGATCGGCTTTGTTCTTGGCCGGGCAGGCGGAAACGCAGATGCCGCAGCCGGTGCAGTCTTCCGGCGACATTTGCCAGATGAACTGCTTGCCGGCAAATTCCTTGCCCTTATAGGCGGCAGACTTAAAGCCGGCCGGTGCGTTCTTCAGTTCTTCTTCGGAAGCGATCTTCATGCGGATAACGCCGTGCGGGCAGACGAGAGAGCACTTGCCGCACTGGATGCAGACGGCCGGATCCCAAACCGGAATTTCGGTCGCGATACAGCGTTTTTCATACTGAGTGGTACCGGTCGGCCAGGTACCGTCGACAACTTCGCCGAAAGCGGATACCGGCAGCTGGTCGCCGCGGTCGGCAATCAGTTCGGCCGTCAGTTTCTTGACGAACTCCGGAGCGTTGGCCGGAACCGGCGCCTGACGATGGAAAGTCGAGGTAACCTCAGACGGATACTCTACCTTGTGCAGGTGGGCAAGCGAAGCGTCAACCGCGGCAAAGTTCTTCTGAACGATGGCGTCGCCCTTCTTGCTGTAGGTCTTCTTGATCGCGTTTTTAATCTGCGCAATCGCTTCGTCTTTCGGCAAAATGTTGGAAATAGCGAAGAAGCAGGTCTGCATAACCGTGTTGATGCGCTGTCCCATGCCGGTTTC
The DNA here is from genome assembly GCA_001917175.1 of Azospirillum sp. 51_20. Lineage (GTDB taxonomy): Bacteria > Pseudomonadota > Alphaproteobacteria > RF32 > CAG-239 > JAFUYI01. Next base: position 31,055 of record MNTV01000037.1, on the reverse strand, counting down.
GCGGGCAACTTCAATCGCGTTGATGCTGTAGAAGTTCAGTTTCTTGGCAATGATTTCTTCCTGAACTTCAATCGGCAGGTGGTTCCATACCTCTTCGGCCGCATACGGCGCGTTCAGCAGGAAAGTGGCGCCCGGTTTGGCAATTTTCAAAATGTCCACCTTGTTCATGAACGGGAACTGGTGGCAGGCAACGAAGTCGGCTTTGTTGATCAGGTACGCGGACTTGATCGGATTGTCCGAAAAACGCAGGTGGGAAGTGGTCATCGAACCCGATTTGCGGGAGTCGTAAACGAAATAACCCTGACCGTACTTGCCGGCGTCTTCGGCAATGATCTTGATCGAGTTCTTGTTGGCACCGACCGTACCGTCCGCACCCAGACCGTAGAATACGGCACGGACAACGTCTTTCGGTTCGGTATCGATTGAATCGTCAAAAGCCAGCGATTTGTGGGTTACGTCATCGGTAATGCCGACCGAGAAACCGTTAATCGATTTGGCGGCAAAACCGTTGTCGAACACGGCCTTGACCATGCCCGGGGTAAACTCTTTGGAAGACAGACCGTAACGGCCGCCGACAACTTTCGGCATGTTGGCGATTTCGCCGTTGGCGAAAGCCTGAGTCAGCGTGGCAACGACGTCAAGGTACAAAGGTTCGCCGATCGAACCGGATTCCTTGGTACGGTCGAGGACGGAAACGACCTTGACCGACTTCGGCAAAGCCTTCAGGAAAGACTTTTCCGGGAACGGACGATACAGGTGAATTTTCAAAACGCCCAGTTTGGCGCCTTCGGCGTTCAGGTAGTTGATGGTTTCTTCCACCGTTTCGGCGCCAGAACCCATAATCACGATAACCTGTTCGGCATCAGCCGCGCCGACATAGTCGACGACATGATACTGACGGCCGGAAATCTTGGCAAACTTGTCCATTTCTTCCTGAACGATGCCTTCTACCTTGTCATAGTAAGGATTGCAGGCTTCGCGGCCCTGGAAGAAGACGTCCGGGTTCTGCGCGGTACCGCGGATAACCGGAGCTTCCGGACGCAGAGCGTGTTTGGCGTTGAAGGTATAGTCCACACCCTCAAGCATTGCTCTCAGATCGTCGTCGGAAAGCACTTTGATTTTTTTGATTTCGTGAGAAGTGCGGAAACCGTCAAAGAAGTGCATGAACGGAACGCGCGAACGCAGGGTCGAAGTCTGGGCGATCGCGGCCATGTCATGAGCTTCCTGTACCGAGTTGGAAGCCAGCATGGCAAAACCGGTCTGACGGCAGCTCATAACGTCGGTATGGTCACCGAAGATCGACAGCGCGTGATAAGCCAGAGAACGGGCAGCCACATGCATAACAAACGGCGACAGTTCGCCGGCGATCTTGTACATGTTCGGGATCATCAAAAGCAGTCCCTGGGAAGCGGTAAAGGTAGTGGTCAGCGCACCGGCCTGAACGGAACCGTGACAGGCGCCGGCAGCACCGGCTTCGGACTGCATTTCCTGAACTTCGGGCACAACGCCCCACAGGTTTTTCTGCTTGGCGGCAGACCATGCGTCGGCCCATTCGCCCATCGGCGACGACGGGGTAATCGGGTAAATGACGCAGACTTCGTTCATACGATGGGCGACCGAAGCGGCGGCTTCGTTACCGTCCATCATTTTCATTTTCACTTCTGACATTTTATTTCCTTGTAAATGTTAACCATGTTAGAAAAAAATTTCTGCCCTTCCTATAGCACGGAAGAATGCAAAAATCCATCAAAAAATGATATTTTTGAAGATATTTTTATTTGTTAACCTAATCTTTGCAAAATTCTTTTAGATTGGCACAAAAACAAGAAAAACAACGGAGAAAAGAATGATCAAAACGACCACCGCCGTCATTTCGGCCCTGCTCGCCGCCGGCTGTGCTTCGGCACCTGCCGACAAAACGCCGCGAACCGTAAGCGGACAGCTTAACTCCTGCATGCTCGGAGAAATTTACGGCCGGCAGGAAGCGGGAAAACTTGCCGCCGACGAATGGACGGCGGCAAGGGAAGTTTTCGGCATTTGCATGCGCCGCCTGGATTTAAGCGGCGACGACGTCAACGCCACCCAAAGTCTAAATATCGCCGCCAGCGTCATTCAGTCGCTGCGCCCGGCGTCCGAACCGGCAGCGGAAAAGTAACGGTCGGAGAAACGGAACAATGGCGGATTACGGCGAAGACTATCTGCTTGACAAACGGGTGAAGATTTTTCAGCCCGACGACGGTTACCGCGCCTCCGTCGACGCCGTTTTTCTGTCGGCGCTCGTCGGCAGCGCCGCCCCCGGCGAACGGATTCTCGACATCGGTTCGGGCACCGGCGCCGTTTCCCTGTGTTTGGCGCACCGTTTTCCCGCCTGCGAAATTACCGGGCTTGAAATTCAGCCCCGGCTGGTCGAATTGTCCAGCTTAAGCGCCGCCGCCAACGGCTTTGCCAACCTGCGCTATCTCAACCGTGACATCCGCCGCCCGCTGCCCGACATTGCCAACTGCAGCTTTCACCATGTCATTACCAACCCGCCTTACGCCGAACATGACATGCCCTCGCCCAACCCCGGCAAGGCCTTTGCCCACAATTTCCGGCAGTTTGACTTGGCTTCCTGGATCGCCTTTGCTCTGAAAATGATGCGGCCGAAAGGACATTTTTACATGATCAACCGCACCGAAGCCGTCACGGAAATTCTTTCCGCCCTCCGCGGCAAGGCCGGTGCAATCACGATCGTTCCGCTTTATTCCAAAAAAGGTCAGGACGCCAAACGCGTCCTCGTTTCCGCCCGCAAGGATTCGAAAGCGCCTGCGCGGATTCTTCCCGGACTGGTCGTTCACAACGACGACGGCTCCTACTCGGCAGCCGCCGAGCGCATTCTCCGCGGCGGCGAATGTCTGCCTAACCTTTGGTCAGTTCGATGAAATAAACGACGTCGCGTTTGCCGGAAACGGCTTTTTGCAAAGCAACGATCGCCTTGCCGACCAAAGTCGTAACCGTATCTTCGGGATCATGCTCGAAAATACTGGCGCCGAAACGGCACTTCAGCTTGTATTCTTCCCCGCAAACGGCATTTTTCCGTCCGAGCGCGGTCTGTATTTTATCTACCCAGACTTCCGCGTCTTCCCTGGTCGACAGATAAGGCATCATAATCCAAAACGGATAGTTGATGCCGCGGGCAACCGTATAGTTCTGCGGCAGCGTTCCGGTCAGAAGCTCCGCCGTCTGCCGGAAAACCGCGGCGCGGAAAGAAGGCGAGGAAAAATCGGCAAGATTTTCGATATAAATGCCGACCACCGCAATTTTCAGCTTTCTCATCCGCAGGTCCTTCACCCTTTCGTTGATCAAAGCCATTTTCAGCCGGTCTTCAAACAAATTGAAACTCGGCAGGCCGGTTTCCTCGTCATACATGCAGCTCGGGTAGTCGTCCGGCTTGGTATAACCGTACCGGCAGGCACAGCCGGCGCCGGCATCTCCGGCATATTCTTTTTCTTTCGCTTTCTTTATCATCTGGGCAACCTCCGGCAATTGTTCACACGCTGGTTACGGTTATGACACATTTACTGCAAAACTTCAACCGCTTTTCTGATTTTGCGGATGGAATTAAGTTCGATCTGCCGCACCCGCTCTTTGGAAATGGCATAAGATTTGCTCAAATCGTCCAGCGTAATCGACTTTTCGTACAGACGACGCTTGAACAAAATGTCCTTTTCCCGCGGATTGAGGCAGCCGAGCGCCTGGTTAAACAGTTTCTTGCGATAGTTGAGCGTTTCCGTCCGGCTGAGCCACTCTTCCTGATTGGGCTTGGTGTCGGCAATAAAATCCAGCAGTTCGGAACCGTTGTCCGAAGAAGAATCCACCAGCACGTTCAACGAACCGTCATGCGACTTGAGCCGGGTGTTCATGTCGGTCACTTCCTGCACGCTGACGTCAAGCGAACTGGCAATGTTTCTGATCACATCCTGCGACATTTCGCGGTCGTCGGTCAGATTCAGCCGGTTTTTAACCTTGCGCAAATTGAAAAACAGCTTTTTCTGCGCGGCGGTGGTGCCGATTTTGACCAGCGACCAGGAATTGAGCACATATTTCTGCACCGCCGCCCGGATCCACCACAGGGCATAGGTGGAAAAACGAAACCCTTTGTCGGGATCAAACTTGTCCACCGCATAAAGCAGCCCGATGTTGCCTTCGGAAATCATTTCCGCCACCGGCAGCCCGTAACCGCGGAACTTGGAAACCACCTTCACCACCAGCCTGAGGTGCGAGGTAACCAGCCGATAGGATATTTTGGCGTCGCGGGTTCTGACATATTCTTTGGCCAGGTTATATTCCTCCTCCTGGCTCAAAATCGGAAACTGTTTGATATTCTGCAAATAACGCGAAAGGTTTATTTCCGGCGAAAAGTCCAGTCCGTCAAACGAAACTTGATTTTCCATCATATCCTCCTAAAAAACAAAAACTTTCCGGACGATATACCCCGGTCCGGACGTTCGTTTCGTTTTAAAGCAGATTTTTATTTCGGAGAAGCACCTAAATTTAGTAAACAGGTATCTAAAAGCAGGTGCAGGTCGGCAGGAAAATCAACTGAGAACTGCAAAAATTCGCCGCTGCGGGGATGAACGAAGCCGAGCGACGCCGCATGCAGAGCCTGCCGCGGAAAACTGTTGACAAAGGCCTTGGTTTCCGGCGACAGCCCGACAATTTTTGTTTTTCCGGACTTTTCATAAAGCCGGTCGCCGACCAGGTTGCAGCCGATCGACGCCATATGCACCCGGATCTGATGGGTACGGCCGGTTTCCAGATTGCACCGCACCAGACTGACGGCGCCGTTTGCGCTTTGCAGACAGCGGTAATGCGTCACCGCATGCTTGCCGCCGTTTTCGACCAGCGCCATTTTCTTGCGATCAAAACGGCTGCGGGCGATATTACCCGTAATCGTTCCTTCCGCCGGTTCCGGACGGCCGAAAACCACGGCGTAATAAGTGCGCTCGATGCTGTGCTCAAAAAACTGGGCCGCCAGCCCCTGATGGGCAAAATCGTTTTTGGCAACCGCCAAAAGCCCGCTGGTATCCTTGTCGATCCGGTGGACGATGCCCGGCCGCTTCACCCCGCCGACGCCGGAAAGATTATCGCGGCAGTGATAAAGCAGCGCATTGACCAGCGTTCCGTGATATACGCCCGGCGCCGGGTGAACGGTCATTCCCGCCGGCTTGTTGACGACGATCAGGTCGTCGTCTTCAAAAACCACGTCGAGCGGAATGTTTTCCGCCGCCGGTTCGGCTTCTTCCGCCGGCGGCACGAAAACGGCGAAACTGTCGCCCGAACGCACTTTGAAGTCCTTGTCGGCGACAATGTTATCGTCCAGACTGACGCAGCCGCCGGCAATCAGTTTCTGCAAACGGGCGCGCGACATGGCGGGAACCGTTTCCCGCAAAAAAAGGTCCAAACGCATCCCCGCCTGCCCGTCGGCGGCCGGCAAAGTGAAAAATATGCTGTTGTCGTCCATATTCATGTTTGCGAAAATAAAATTTATGTTATATAATCTCCGATGTATACAGGTTATTTGCCAAATTGCAAGGATTTAAGTTCATGCTGAAACTCAAGATACTGAAAGCGGTCGTTTTCATTCTGACTTTCCTGCTGATTTTCGGCATTGTCGTCCTTGCCTCCCGCTTAAGCGGCGGACTTAAAAAGAAAACGGCGGCCCGCCCCGTTTCCGTCGCCCTCGGCGAACCCGAAGGCTCCGAGATCGGCGCCGTCGCCGCGGCGGGAAATAACCTGTACATTCCGGTAAAAGGCGGCGGCCGGCCGGACCGGGTAATTATTTTTGACACGGAAACATACCGGACAATTTCCACCATCAACATCAACTGAGGTTAAAATGAGCGAAGATTCCGAAGACATCATCAAAAAACTGACCGAAGACGTTCCCGACGGCAAGGCAACCTTTCCCGCCGACGAAGATGACGAATTTAACCTGCTGCTTGATAATTTCATCCAGTCGGAACTAAAAAACATCGAGGAAGAAAAAAACAACACGCGGATTATGCTGGAAGAGCCGGAACCGCAGCCGATCAAACAAAACGCCAGCGACGACGAAGTGGCCGACGCGCTTGAACTGGCCGAACAAAAGCTCTACACCGCCTACCGCAATTACGTCGACTCAATCCAGGCGATTGCCGATGCCCACGGCCTGGAAGCCCCGGTTTTCCACATCAAGGCGCAGGTTCTGTATCCGCGCTATACCCCGAGCCTCGGCAACCTGATCAGCATTGACGTTCTTCAGGGCTGGGACACGATGTTCGAGTCTTTCCCCGACGACGTCGTCAAAATCAAACCCAACGCCACCGACGAAGAGCTGCTGGATTTTGCCGAACAGCATACCGACGAGAACCTGCAAATGGCCGTCGTGTCCTACGTGGAAATCCTGTTTGAAATCGAAGGCTGCGAAATCGCTTACGAAAAACGTCTGCTGGAATACGAACACCGCAAGATCGAAGAAGAAATCATTGAAGAACACCGCAAACGCGGCGAACGCGCGCGCAAATACGTTGACGCCATCGAAAAGAAAAAGTTTCCGATCAATGCCGAACGGCTGGTTCACGGCTATTTCAAAGTGGCCGGCAAAGACCCGGAAGGCTCGTTTCAGGCGCTGACCACCAACCCGGCGATTTTTGCCCCGATCGAAATTGACAAAATCAAGCCGAAGTTTTTCGGACTGATTAAGCCCACCCCCCGCGACGGCCTGATTTTCAACAGAAAAATCGGCGATTTCCTGAAAAAACTGAAAGTCTAGACAAGCCGCGGATTACAGAAAAATATAGACAAAACGAAAAAACAATGCTATTATTTTGACAAAGAGCGGATTTGATTTTAAATCTTAGGATTAAAGAGGACCCAGAAGATGGCAGAACAAAAAAACAACTCTCAGGTTTCGGCAGCACCGCAGACGGAAACGCGGTCACCGGCGTCGCAGACGACAAACGGCGCGGCCGGCAATGCCGCGCAAAGCGGCAAGCCTGCCGTCAGCGTCAACCAAAGCAAATCGGACAGACTGGCGGAAATCAACGAGCAGCTTAAAAGCGACGTTTTGAGCATAGATCAGCGTGCCAAACTGGAACAGGAAAAGAAGGATCTCGAAAACGACGCTCAGGGCGTAACCAACGAGAAAAAAGACAACGACATCAAGCGGGACGAACCGGATCCCAAGAAGTTCGCCGAAGAAGACATCATCAAATACATGTACAACAAATGGCTGATCGAGTTTTTCTGCTGGACCGGCGGAAAAATCGAGAAAGCCGCCGGTTCTGCCTATGACAAACTGGAACGCAGAATGCTCGACAAGTTTGCCCAGTATCGGGCGGACAAACTAAAAGCCAAAAACTCCAACGCGTACAAGACTTACAAAACCGTTGACGCATTGAAGAAAAAAGCCGGCGAAAACATCAAACGACGCGATAAGGAACAGCTTAAAAAAGTCCATGAACTGGCTACCATCATCGGCGAAGGAAAAATGACCGGGAAATCGGCCGGAGAGGTACAGAAACTGGCCGATTACATGGGAATTTCGAAGGAAGAGGCTCAAAGAAATCCGCAAATACAAAATATCATGCAGAGTTCGCTGAAATATGCCGAAAGTAAAGAAAACTTATGCAAAACGCTCGGCATTTCGGTTGAGGAGGCACAAAAAGACCCGAAACTGATCGGCAAAAAACTGCGCGAGTTGAAAAAAGACAAAGAAAATACGGAAAAATTCAAGTTGGCCAACCAACAATACAAAAATACCGTAGAAGCGCAAAAAGAAATGTGCAAAGTCGGCGCCCGCTTCGCTCAGCAGGAAGGAAGAAAAATTTATTTCAACTCCCTTGTCGACCAGGCGGCGATTAACATGGCGGAAGCGCAGATGCTCGACAAAGTCGCCCGCAACGGTTCCGCCTTTGAAGGCAAAGACCTCACGGAAACGTTCAAAAGCATGTCCGAGCAAAACCGTCTGGCCTTAAACGAAGCCACCTCCAACGAACGGGCAAACTATGTCAAAGGCCAAAACCTGAAAACAATCTACCCGGTTTCCGGCATGGCTCCCGTTCAGGTAAATCTGCCCGGCACAATCGAACGCTACAACAACATGTCCCGGCAGGCTTCCGATGCCGCCGTTTCCAACATCGCCTGGTTTAGAATCGCGGAAATGGGAAAACAGCCGCGTCCGAACCGCACATTGAACAATCTGGAAAAAATGGTGGAAGAACAGCGCCGCAAGCATCAGCCGCCGACGGAAGAAAAACAGCAGGAAGCAGAGCAAACGGCAGCGGAAGAGAAGAAGCAGCGCGAGGAAGAGCTGAAGAATCCGCCGCGGGAAGACGCTCCCCAAACACCTCCGCCGCACAACATGTGCGAGGAAGCCGCCGACAACCAAACCGTTGACAAACAACACCAGAACAGACGCTCTTCCTTTGAAGAAGAAAAAAGCGCGTTGACGGTGCGGGAAGCTCAGCATGCCCAAAGAGGCAGTTTTCTGTTGTCGCGCATTAACCAGATCAAATACCAAAAACAGCAGGAATTGATCGCCGAAGGCCGGAAAAACAACTTCCAGGGTTGGAAGTATATGCCCCGCGGACAAGAGATGTAACCATGAAGAAGCTTGCCAAATATCTGCGGCTGCTTCTGATTCTTGTCGGATGGACAGTTTTTTACCTTTGGATCATCGGCCTGATCATGAATTATTTTTGGCATTTCAACATTTTTGAAAAACGCTACTGGCTGATCATCAGCGAGTTCTGGAGTGCCGGCGGAGTCATTGACCAGCCGTCGGAATACATGTTCCTGCTGATGCTTGTTCTGATTGTCCCCGGCTGGTTCTGGGGCTTCAGGAAAGCCAGACAATTATCTTACGTCAAAATTATTTTCTTCCCCGTGTTTTGGTACCATGACTACATCAGCCGCAAATATGCCGGCCAACCGTCGCATATCGTGCTGAAAAACATGGGCGGCGGCAAAATCAAAAAACAAACGCCGCAGCAGATGATGGAAGAGATGATCTCCAGCCGGATGCCTCAGGCAAAAGAAAAAAAGGATCTCAACTCCAGCAAAATCCGCAGCAATTTTGAGCAGAAAAACCGCAAATTCCACGAAAAAATGGAATCGGGCGACAGCTGACCGGAGGATGTAAAACACTTGTTAACCATCTTTCGCTTACAATGGCTAAAAACTTTATGGAGATTTAATTGAAGCCCTTACTGATACTGACCAGAATCATTATTGTCGGCCTGTTGTGGAGTGTTTTCTTCATGGAAAGCATACGGGTAATCATGCTCCGCAACTGGCATTTTGACATTCTCAACATGGAGCACTGGCAGATCGCTTGGGACCTGTGGCTCAACTCCTGGGTCATCTCCGAACCGAAAGAATGGGCGTTTGTCCTCATCATCATTTCGTTTATTCCGCTGTGGTTTACCGGCTGGATCGCCTTAAGCCTCGTTTCCTGGGGAAAAGTCGTCTGGTTTATTCTCACCCTGCCGTGGAAGCTGTTCAAAAACTTTTTCTACAAACCGGTCAAAATCATTACCACCAACACCGGCGTAACTCCGATCAAAAAGAAAAAGTCTTATAAAGAGATCCGCCCGCGGGCCGTCCGCTCCGCCCTGACAACGGAACGCAGCGAACTGGCGCCGTCGCCGATCAGCATTCCCGCCGTCACCCCGACCCTGGTTACGCCGAAAATGACGCCGGCGGCCAAACCGGCGGCAGCGGTCGAAAGCAAGCCGGCGCCGAAAAACTTTGAACATGCCCTGTTTAAATTCGACGACAACTTCGACGATTTGGACTTTGACATCGATTCTTTTGAAGTCGAAAGCAAAAAAGCGCCGGAAAAACCGGCTCCCTCGCCGGCCAAAACGACCAGAAGCCAAAGCCGCGACGAAGATTACGACTACGATTCCCCGCGTGAACGCAGAGAACGCAAAGACAATCGCGGACGCGAAGAAAACCGGCGGGAACGCGACGACGAAAGACGACGCGAGCGCGACTATGACCGCCGCGACGACAGAAGGGACGACAGACGCGAAGACGATCGCCGGCGCGACCGCGACGGCGAAAAACGCGATGACCGGAGAGACAAGGAGCGCCGTGACGAAAGAAGGGACGACCGGCGCGAAGAACGTGCCCGCGACCGTGACGGAGAACGCAGAAAAGAACGAGCTCCCGCCGCGGCACCCGCCGTTCAGGTTCCCGCCCGCCAGCCGAGCGGTTCCTGCCTCGACATCATAAAACAAAAAGGCTATGAAGTCATCAGCCGGGTCACCATCAAAAATACGGTTATCGACTATGTCGGCGTGTCAGGCGACCGCATCTGCCTGTGCATGCTCGACCGCGAACCGGGCGACTGGCTGGCCGACGAAGAACGCTTTAACGACGAGGAGCCGCTGTGGTTTTCGGAAAGTTCGCACCGGATTTCCCCAGTCCGCAAAATAGACTTGGCAAAACAGGCCCTGCTTGATAAACTGGACAATGCGGAAATGAATTTTGTCGTCGACGCTTTCGTCGTCGTCCAGATCGGCAACATCATCAATGCCGAAGACATGTTCGAAATTTGGGACGAACTGAACGTCAACGTCACCCGTATCGACCGCGGCACACCGAAGGAAATCAAACTGTTTGCCCGGACGCTTTCCGAGGCCGAAAAAACAATTCCCGCATCAAAACTGGACAAGGTCATGAAATTAATCCGCAGCATGAGTTGAGAGGTAAGATAAATGGGATTACAAAAAAGAGGAGAAGAATGGGAAGAATATGACCACGCCGTGCAATGGATGTCGCTCACCGTCATCATCACGCTTCTGGTCACCATCTTTCTGGCGGTCATTTCCATGCCGCTCGGCTATGTCATCGGCAACGGCATTTCCAAAGAGTCGATGGACAACGTCGGCAAATTCATGGGCATGATCTTCAACGATCCGTCATACCTGTTCTCGCGCTATTGGAACTGGATGCGCCAGATCGGCAATTACCACGGACCGTTCAGCTTTTCGCTGTGGCTGCCGGTGCTGCCGATTCTCTCGCTGCCGATCGGCCTGATCATCGGTGCCGTTACCAACCCCTACCGCTTCCAGTCCAACATCCACGGTTCCGGCCGTATCGCTACTTTAAAAGATATCAAGGCAATGAAGCTGCTGGACGGTTTTTGCATGGTTATCGGCAAATTCAAAGGCTATTATCTGAAACTGCCGGAAACCCTTTCCACTCTGTGCTGCGCACCTCCGGGTACCGGTAAAACCGCCGGGGTGGTTATTCCTACCATTTTCAATTCCAAGGGCTTAAGCCTGGTCATCAACGACCCGAAGCCGGAACTGTGTTTCACCACCTCGGGCGCCCGCGCCAAAGAAGGACCGGTTTTCATCATCAACTGGGGTGCCGAAGACAACCCGGCCGAGGGTCTGTATTATCCGAGCTGGAACCCGCTGTCGCCGACGGCTCTGCCGGCACAGGGACCGGGACGCGACATGTATATCGATTCCATGTGCAACATTCTGGTGGAAGACACCAAAGGCGGCGCCGACCCGCACTGGTCGCAGACCGGCCGTGCCGCCTTGACCGGCTTCATCCACTTCATCGCCTCCAAATGCGAAAAAGCCCGCGCCAACGACTACTTTATCGGCCGGGTTTATGAAGGCAAACTGGACGAAGAAGACAAACAGGTGCTGGAAGGTTACTACGAAGACATCAAAATGCACAACCCGGCGGCCGTCCGCGCCATCAGCGACCTGCGCAACAACAATCTGACGGTAGAAAACTACGTGCCGATCGGCACCTGGGATCTGCTGCCGGAAAAATGGGTCGGCAGGGAAGCCTGCATCGCCATGATCATGGAATGGCTGACCGAAGCGCAGATCAAGCAGGGACAGGAAATCAAACGCCGCCTGGCCGAAGGCGACCAGATGGCGGCAATGGCCGACCCGATGCGTGATCTGCTGGACGCCGCGATTGAAGAATCGCGCAAATACGGATATTCGCAGCGCGCCTATACCGAACTTTCCACGTTAAGCAACATGCCGGACAAGGAACGCGGTTCGGTTATGTCGACGGCGTTTGCCGGCATCGGCGTATTCAAAAACTCGGCGGTTGTTTCCCGGACCAGTTTCTCCGACCTGCAGTTCAAAGACCTGCGCGGTATGAAAGACCCCATCACCGGCGAATGGAAACCGATTTCGGTTTATCTGTCGATCAACCAGGTAGACGCCCGCGCTCTGGGCGTAATCAGCGGCATTTTCATTGAGTTGATGTCGTCATACCTGATCTCCAACCCGCCGAACTATGTCAACGCCACCGACGGAAAAATGGGACCGTTCCCCGCTCTGTTCGTTCTGGACGAGTTTCCGCAGATGCCGAAACTGAAGGCCGTTATCGACGGACCGGCGGTCGGCCGCGGACAAAAAGTGTCATACCTCCTGATCGGACAAGACCTGGGTCAGATTTCGGGCAAATACGGAAAAGACGACCTGGAAACGGTTATTTCCACCACCGCCTGCAAAGTCATCTTGTCGCAGAACAACGAACAGACGGCGCAGCGCTTTTCCAAAATGGTGGGCAACAAAACCGTCCAGACTTCGTCCTATTCCAAGCAGGAAGGCTTTTCCAAACAGGCCAACCCGTTCTCGAAAAACGTCAACTATCAGCTGCAGGGCGTTTCGGTCATCACCACTTCCCAGCTGCTGAGTTTGCCGATGTTAAAACAGGTTGTTCTCTACCAAAGCTATATTGACCGGCCGATCATTGCGGATTCCCCGCGTTATTATCTGGATCCGAAAATGCGTGCCCTGTCAAAACTGCCGGCGGCGCCGAACGTTCCCGAGTGGATCGTGGCTCAGCGCGAAGACATCAACGACAACATGCTCGAAAAGCTCGGCCTCGGCGAAGAAGAGGCATAAGAGAAAACCCCGGGAAACCGGGGTTTTTCCATAAGCGCTTTTTAAGAGCGGCATTTTTCGGACAGGGAAACGAAAACCGGCGTCACCGCCAGCCGCCGGATGCAAAAATTCGAAGAAAAGCCGGCAAGTCCGATCAGCCCTCTCAGTTGTAAATGTCGTCCAACATTTTCAGCAGCCGCACGGCGTTGTCGTTTTTAACCGAATAGTAAATGGCCTGCGCCTGCCGCCTGGTATCGACGATGCCGGCCGACCGCAGAACCGCCAGATGCTGCGACAGAGCGGACTGGCTGAGACCGATGATTTTTTCCAGGTCGCCGACTTTTTGTTCGCCTTCGCGGAGAATATACATCACTTCCAGGCGTTTTTTGTTACCCAATGCCTTCAGCAGTTTCGACCCCTGAGTCACAGCCGGATTTTCCATTGTTTTATCCTCCTTCATGTCTAGCGGATTATAGAGATATCGGTTATGCAATGTATTTAGTATTGAAATTTGAAAATTAAACTAATAATATTATTTATTATTAATACAAGGAGTAAACAAATGTCAGCAGAAGACAACGGCGAATTAAGCTTTGAAGAGGCGCTTTCCCGCCTGGAAGCCATCGTCCGCGAACTGGAAGCCGGAAGAATCAAACTGGACGACGCCGTCAACGCGTACGAACAGGCGGTCGGCCTGAAAAACTTTTGCGAAAAGAAACTTCAGGAAGCCAAATTGAAAATCGAAAAAATAGTCGTTGCCCCCGACGGCACGCCTTCGCTGACCCCGCTGGACAAGAACGATGACTGAAAACGACATTAAAGATGTCTTAAAACAATACGCCGCCCGCTTCAACCGGGAAATCGACCGCTTTTTTCCCTTTCCCGAAGGCGACGAAAAACGCGTAAGCGAAGCGATGCACTACTCGCTCACCCGCGGCGGAAAACGCCTGCGTCCGTTTCTCACCTACGAAACGGCGGGACTTTTCGGCATTGATTTCGAACAATCCCTGAACGTCGCCATGGCGCTGGAAATGCTGCACACCTACTCCCTCATCCATGACGACCTGCCGGCCATGGACGACGACGACCTGCGCCGGGGCTTTCCGACCTGCCACAAACAGTTTGACGAAGCCACCGCCATCATTGCCGGCGACGGTCTTCTGACCTATGCCTTTGAAATACTCAGCCGTCCATCGACAGCCGCCAATCCCGCCGTCCGCTGTTACCTGATCGAAATGCTGGCCAACGCGGCAGGCGCCTTCAACGGCATGGTCGCCGGGCAAATGCTTGATCTGATCGGCGCCGCCTACAGCGTCAAAGACAACGACAAGGAAGACCTGATCCGCCATATCGAAGAGATGAAAACCGGCCGCCTGCTGCGCTATGCGGTGGAAGCCGGCGCCGCTCTCGGCGGTGCGGACGAAGAGCAGACAAAAGCGCTGATCAGCTATTCGCGCCGGATCGGCATCGCCTTTCAGATTGCCGACGACATTTTGGACGTTACCGGCGATGAGAGAACCATGGGCAAAACCCTGCACAAGGACGAAAAGCAAAACAAGCTCACTTTCGTCAGCCTCTACGGACTGGAAAACGCCCGGCGGATCGCCGCCGAACTGACGGCCGCCGCGCGCGAAGACGTCGCCGTCTTCGGCAGCCACGCCCGGAATCTGCAAAACCTGGCCTCTTATATTATTGAACGCCAACATTGAAGGAGAACCCGGAAAATGAAAAAACTGCTGACCCTCGCCGTTTTCTTCTCTGCTTTCGCTTCCGCCGCTTTTGCCCAGGTGGAATTTGAACAGATAAAAAGCCGCACTCAGGAAAAACTGCACGTTACCGGTTTTTTCGACTATTATCCTTTCGGACAATACGAAAACAACGTCTATTCCGGCGTTTTCAAATCCTTTATCGAATATTTTTCCGACTACGGCCAATACGTTCTCGACTACCTGCCGGTCAGCATGAGTTATGAGGACACCATCCGCGAGGCCGGCAAAGGCGAAGCCGACGTGGTTCTCGGCATGTATGCCGAAACCAGCCTCTACGCCGATCTTAAATTCATCTATCCGGCCGCCATCGACAATCCGATTCATCTGGCCATGCTGCCGTCCAAAATGAGCGCCGTCCGTTCGGTTCAGGATCTGAAGCCCTTAAAAGGCGCGATCCATTCCAAAGAACGTTTCAGCGATTACATCAACGACAAATTAAAAGACTTTCAAATCGAATATGTGGATACCTCCTACGAACTTTACGGCAAACTGATCCGCGGTGAAATAGACTACGTCCTTACCAGCATCTATTTCGGTACCATAGAAACCGCCAAGCTCGGACTTCGCCATCAGGTCGCGTTCTCCAGACAAAGCCTCTGGACCATGCCGGTTTTTATCGGCATTTCCAAAGCTTCCGTCCACCGCGAATACCTGTCGCACACCTTGAGCAAAATGCTGGAAAAGCCGGAAATCAAAGAAAAGATAAAAAAAGACATGGAAGACATCGTCAACGGCGTGGTTGAAAAATACGCCGGCACGGTTCCTCCCTCTTTTCTCCCCGGCGAAACCCCGCCGGCGGAAAAAACGCCGGAATGAAGCAACCGCGCTTCTCCCGTTTGCGGACAGTTTTCGTTTACCCGCAGGTAGCACTTGACCTCGGACAAACAAATTGCTAAATTATACAAAAAACCGGTGCAATTTCAAAAACGGGGGTAATAAAACACATGGTTCTTCTGATACATCATCCGGTATCTGCCATATCGCGCAAAATCCGCCTGCTGATGGCGGAAAAGCGCATTTTGTTTGTCTTAAGGGAAGAAGAACCCTGGAACCTGTCGCCGGAAATATACAAGCTCAACGTCGCCGGAGAGCTGCCGATTTTCATTTTTGACGGCAACGTCATCGCCGGCAACTACGCCATCACCGAATTTCTGGAAGAAGTCAACCCCGACGTGCGTCTGATCGGCGGCGATGCCCGGCAGAAAGCCGAAATCCGGCGTTTAACCGAATGGTTTGACCTGAAATTCGAGCGCGAAGTCGGCCGCAGTCTGATCAACGAAAAAGTGTTCAAACGCTTCGGCAAAGGCCTTGCTCCCGATTCAAAGGTTCTGAAAACCGCGTTGAACAACCTCAATTTTCACATGGAATACATCGACTGGCTTTGCGAATCCCGCAATTATCTGGCCGGCAGCAGTTTTTCGCTGGCCGACGTCGCCGCCGCCGCTCATCTTTCGATCATCGACTATCTGGGGGACGTGCCGTGGGAAGGCTACAAAAACGCCCGGCTGTGGTATTCGAAAATCAAGTCCCGCCCCGCTTTCAAAGACATTTTAAAAGACAACATCAAGGGAATTCTCCCTGCCAAACATTATGCCAACCTGGATTTTTAAACATGAAAAAAATTTTGTTCTTCTTTGCCGCTCTCCCTTTGCTTTCCGCCTGCGCTTCCGGCGACGGATCCGTTGTCTACCATTGGGAACGCTACAACACCGGAATTGAAAAATTTGCCCGCGATCACAACGCCTGCATGCGCGAAGCGGAATCCTTCAGCATGATGCCGCGGATGAAAACCCTGTGGCATTCCATGTTCTACACCGAAGAACAAAAGCTGGCCATCCGCGCCGACTGGGACGCCGACAAAGGCATCTGGGCAACTTATATCCCCTACCCCGGCGCCCAGCCGCTGATCGTCAACTATCTGCGTGACGACGCCGACGTCGATCCGGGCGATTACAGCGACTGCATGAAAAGCAAAGGCTACACCATCCGTTCGTATGAAATACCGGAAATTACCAACATCCGGCTGCACGGCCGTTCAAACTGAGCGTTCAATAACCGCCGCCGACCGCTTTGTAAAAAGTGATGATATTGCGGTAGACGGTACCGCCGGAAGCGGCCAGGTTGTTTTGCGCAGTGAGCAGATTCTGTTCGGTCGTCAGCATGTCGCTGAACTCGATCAGCCCTTCCCTGTATTTGTCGCGCATGGAAGAAAGCACCCGCTGCATGTTGCGCACCGACTTTGACAACGCCTGATAACGCTCATATTCCTTGCGCACGGCGACGGTCGCGTTTTTCACTTCCTCCACCGCACCGAGCAGCGTGTTTTTATACAGGTAAACATATTCTTCCTTCACTTCCCGGTTCAGTTTGACCTGATTGATCAGTTGTCCGAAATTAAACAGCGGCAGCGATACTGCGGGCGTAAAGCCGTATGCCGCGGCCGAAGACGAACCGAGACCGGAAAAATGTTTGGCCTGCCAGCCGAGGACGCCGCCGATGCTCACGTTCGGAAACAGTTCCGCCACCGCCTGACCGATCGCCGCGTTTTTGGCAATCAGCGAATTTTCCGCCATCCGCACATCGGGACGGTTGCGCACCGCCGCAAGCGGAAAATTATACAGATTTTCAACATGGAAAAAGAACGGACGGCCGATAAGGTTGTCCCCGTCGTCGTCCAGCCCCGTCAAACTGCCCGGCAGCACGCCGAGCAAAACCGCCAGCGCGTTTTTATAGCTCTCCTCCTGCTGTTCCAAGGCCGGCAGCAGCGCTTTGGTCGTCTGCACCGCAAATTCCGCCTGATTCAGCGCCGCATCGTCGGCCAGGCCGTTATCATACTTTTCCTTTACCGTCTGATAAATGTCCTGCTGCAAACGCAGGTTTTCCTTAGTGATCCGCAGCTGTTCCTGCGCCGTTTTCAATCCGATGTAATCACTTGCCGTTTCAGCCGTCATCGAGAGCATAACATTGACCAGATTATCCGCCGCCGCCCGCATCAATGCCCGCGATTCCTCATTCAGACGCCGGCCGCCGCCCCAGATGTCAATCTCCCAGGAAGCGTCCAGGCCGGCCTTGTAATAATCCTCCACCGTCCGCGGCAGATTTTTGCCGTTGGCAAGATAATTGTAGTCATAACCGCCGTCGGCATTGAGCCGGGGCAGAAATTCCGCCTCGTTAATCATCAGCGTATAGCGCGCCTGCTTCAGCTTCTGCACCGCAATCTGCACGTTCGGACTGCCGGCGAGCGCCCGCCCGACCAGCCCGTTCAGGGTTTCGTCCTCAAACTGCCGGTACCAGCGCACGGAAATCGGAAAACTTTCGCCGCTGCCGGCTTCCAAAGCGGCGGACAGCTGCCCGTCGTCAAAAAACTCCGGCCGCACGTAATCGGGACCGACCGTACAGGAGGCTGCCGCCAGCAGCGAAACCAACGCCCAATGTCTGCCGTTCATTTCGATCCTCCTTTCCTGCCGCTTTTTTTCTTCTGCCGTTCCGACCCGCCGCCGGCCCGTTCCTTGATTTCCTCAAACAGGGCAAAATAGGCGGGGATAAAGATAATGCCGATTACCGTTGCGGCAATCATGCCGTAAAACACCGAGGTGCCGATCGCAATCTGGCTCGAAGCGCCGGCACCTTTGGCCACAATCATCGGAAACACGCCGAGAATAAAGGTCAGCGCCGTCATCAGCACCGCCCGGAAACGTTCCGACGCCCCTTTGACCGCCGCATCAAGAATGCTGTCGCCGCCTTCGCGGTAGGCCTTGGTAAATTCAACGATCAAAATCGCGTTTTTGGCCGCCAGACCGATCAGCATTACCAACCCCAGCTGGGCGTAAATGCTCAGCGGCTGCCCCATCAGATGCAGCCCGGCCAACGCGCCGAGAATGGCAAAAAGGGTGGAAAACATAACCGAAAAGGCCAGCATCCAGCTTTCATAAAGCGCCACCAAAAACAGATAGCAAAACACCATTGCCAGCATAATCAGGAAAACAACCAGTCCGGCCGCTTCCACTTCCTGCAGGCTGAGGCCGGTCCAGGCAATCTTGTAGTCGGCCGGATCAAGAATTTCCTTGGCCGTTTTTTCCACCGCCCCGATTGCGGTTCCGGTGCTGACGCCTTCCGCCGCGGAAGCGGTGATTGAGGCATCCGTATACTGATTGTAGCGATTGATGATTTTCGGCAGCATGACGATTCTGACATCGGCAAAACTGCCGATTTTGATCATCTGTCCGGTGCTTGAACGCACATACATGTTTTTCACGTCATCCACTTTGCCGCGGTAGGTATAGTCAGCCTGAATGATCACTTTGTTGATCTGCCCGGTCAGGGTAATATTGTTGACATAACGCGAACCGAGGTTGTTTTGCAGCACGGCAAACAAATCGGACACCCGTATCCGGTACGATTCCAGCTTGGTGCGGTCAATGTCGAGATAAACGTGCGGCGTATCGGCGGTATAAACGCTGAAGGCATAGGAAAGCGCCGGATCGGAATTCAGCTTGTAAAGGAACTGCTGCAGTTTTTCAAACATCTCGTTTGACCCGAGGCTCTGGTCGATCGCCAGAAATTCGAGCGACAGGCCGCTGCTGTTGCCGATGCCGGGAATCGCCGGCGGCGCAAAATAGTTGATGCTCACGTTTTTCATCTCCGCGGTCGCCTTTGTCAGCTCCGCCGTGATCGCGTCGATCGAAAGCCCGGGAGAAGTCCGCTCGGCCCAAGGTTCCAGCCCGATCACGCCCATTGCCACGTTTTCTCCGGCGCCGCCCAGAAGACTGTAGCCGGCAACGCTGATAAAATAGCGCACGCCGTCGATCTTCATCGCCTTGTCCGCCACTTCCGCCAGCATTTCGCCGGTCTGGTTGATGCTGGCGGTGTTGGACAGCTGCAAATTGGCAAAAATAATGCCCTGGTCCTCTTCCGGCAGAAACGACGTCGGCGTCAGCTTGAAACCGCCGGCCAAAAGAACGATGATGCCCGCCGTCACCGCAACCGTAACCGGCAATTTGGCGGAAAAGAAACCGACCGCGCCGAGATATTTCTCTTTCATTTTGTCGATCATGTCGTCAAACCATTTGAAAAATCCGCGCGGCTTGTCTTCTTCGTCGCCTTTTAAGAAAATCGCGCACAACGACGGACTGAGCGTCAGCGCGTTGAAAGCGGAAAAGATAATCGCGGTTGCAATCGTCACCGCAAACTGCTGGTAAATTTTGCCGGTAATGCCGGCCATCAACCCTACCGGCACAAAAATCGACAACAACACGAACGTGGTGGCAACAATCGCACTGCCGATCTGCTGCATCGCCTTCACCGACGCGGCATGAGAATCCATTTTCTCGTAAACCATCAGATACTGCACCCGCTCAACCACGATGATGGCGTCGTCCACCACCAGCCCGATCGCCAGGATCATGGCAAACAAAGTAAGAATATTGATGTCAAACCCCAGCAGATAAATAACGCCGAAAGTGGCGATCAGCGACACCGGAATGGTAATCAGCGGAATAAGGGTGGTCTTGGCCTTCTGCAAAAAAACATAAGTTACCAGCACCACCAGGGCAAAGGTAATGACCAGCGTTTCAATGATACCGGCGATCGATGAACGGACGTAAAGCGTGGAATCGTAGGCGATTTTCAGTTCCATGTCGTTGTCAAACGAAGTTTGCAGATCGGCAATCGCCTTGGCCACGTTGTCCATGATGTTGAGCGAATTGGAACCCGGCGTCTGGCTGAGCGACATGATTACCGCCGGCGCATTGTCAAATTTGGCGTTCATGGTATAGGTGTCGGCGCCGAGTTCCACCCTCGCCACGTCTTTCAGACGCACCAGGCCGCCGTTTTCCGAAGTGGCCACCACAATGTTGTCAAAATCTTCCACCGTATTGAGCAGACCTTTGGCGGTCAGCGACAAAACCTGATTGGTGCCGGCCGGGCTGGGCGCGGTGCCGATGCCGCCGATTGAGGCCTGCACGTTCTGGCTTTCGATAATCTGCACAATGTCCGAACTGGTCAGCCCCAAAGAAGACAGCTTTTCCGGTTTCAGCCAGACGCGCATGCTGTACTGAGGACCGAAAATCTGCACGTCGCCGATACCGTCCACCCGCGACAGCGGATTTTTCAGATTGGCGTAGGCATAGTTGCTCAGATAGAGGTCGTCATAAGTGTTCTGCGGCGAACGCAGCGCCAAAAGCGCCAGCATGTTGGACATCTGGGTATTCACCTCCAGCCCCTGCTGCTGAACAATTTCCGGCAATTGCGACATCACCTGGTTCAGGCGGTTCTGCACCTTCACCTGGGCAATGTCCGGATCGGTGCCGATGTTAAAGGTGATCGTCAGCTTGTAACTGCCGTCGTCGTTGGAACTTGACGTCATATACAGCATGTTTTCCACGCCGTTGATCTGGTTTTCCACCGGCACCGCCACCGTATCGATCACCACCTGGGCGCTGGCGCCGGGATAGGTGGTGCTGACCACGATCTGCGGCGGCGTAATTTCCGGATATTGCGAAACCGGCAGCACCGCAATCGCCAGCAGCCCGAGCAGAATCATGATAATCGAAATCACGCCGGCAAACCGCGGCCGATCAATAAAATACTCAGAAAACATCAGTTTTTCTCCCCGGCCGCCGCAGCGCCCTCCATCACGATTTTAAACTTGTGTCCCTCATCCCCCGCACCCATCTTGTCCAGCACAATACTTTCGCCGGGCGTAAAAGTGTTTTTGAGTATGTAGTTGTTGTTGCCGTATTCGCTCAAAATATTAACCGCCGTCTTCACTACCCCGTTTGCGCCGGCCACATAGATATAACTGCCGTCCGGTTCGATATAAACCAGATCCTTGCGCACAACCATGCCGCGGTATTTTTTCTCCACCAGCACATTTACGTAAGCGTTGGCGACAAGCCGCTTGTCCGGGTTGGCAAAATCTGCATAAACCGCAATCGAATTGGTGCTTTTGTCGATTTGGTTGTCAACGTAGCCGAAAGTCCCCGTCTGCGGATAAACGGCGCCGTCGGCCAGTTTCAGCCGAAGAGTTTCGCCCGCAAACATTTCCGGGCGGCCGGCTTCCTCCAGATAATCCTTGTCGGTAATCGAAAACACGACCCGGATCGGATTATACTGGATTACTGTCAGCAACACGTTTTCCGGCGACACGTAATCTCCCTTGGAAAGCGGCACGTCGCCGACAACTCCGTCAATCGTCGCCCGGATCACCGTATAGTCGTAATTTACCTGCGCCTCCGCCAGAGCGGCTTTGGCCTGTTCCAAAGCGGCCTCCGCCGACAGGAACGAAGCCTTGGCGTTGTCCAGTTCGGTTTTTGAAACCGCCCGCGCGCCTGCCTTCTGCATCCGCTGATAATAAACGCTGCTGTTGTTGAAACTGGCCTCGGCCTGAGCAACCGCGGCCTTGGCGGCGTCAAGCCTGGCCTTGTATTCGGCCTGGTCGATAATCACCATCACGTCGCCGGCCTTCACCTCGGAACCGCCCTTCACCCGGATCTCGTCGACAAAACCGCTGATGTACGGCCGCACGCTGACGTCATGAACCGGCGTCACGTAACCGATGTAGTTTTTTTCAACCTCTGCTTCCCGCTCAATCAGCGGTGCCGCCGAAACCGTACGCTCGACGGCCTCTTCCGCCGTCTCCGGCGTTTTTTTGTAATGCTGCCAGGCAAAATAACCGGCAACAATCAAAACCACAAAAAACAAAACCGAAAACCGGCCCGCGTCCTTTTTTTTGCCGTCGTCGCTCATTCCCGTGCCTTTCTTTTGCAATTGCTCCGTAAACTAAAATTTAAATAGTGGAAGCAAACCCTAATTCAAGACGCTTCTAATGAATTTTGTCCGCGCATTTTAATCAAATTTTTATATATTCCGCCTATTTTATAAGGAAAATTTCGTTTCTTTGAGGATAATGCCGATGTTTGCCGCTTTGTTTTTACCAGATCAAATGCTTTTGATCCGCATTTTGGCCGCTTTTTTGACCGCGCTAGCCGTCGTGCTCGCCTGCGGCGGCAGATTTATCGCCTTTTTGCACGGCTGTCAGGGACTGGGCCAGCCGATCCGCGAAAACGGCCCGCAAAGCCACCTGTTGACCAAAAAGGGCACCCCGACCATGGGCGGCATTCTCATTTTGGCGGCAATTATCGTTTCGTCCCTGTTATGGTGCAGCCTTTCCAACCTGTTCGTCTGGCTCTGTCTGGCCGTCATTCTTGTTTTCGGCGCCACCGGTTTTGCCGACGACTATGTCAAGGTCAAAAAACACACACCCGACGCCATGACCGCCAAAATGAAACTCCTGCTGCAGTTTGTCACCGCCTTTGCCGTGGTCTGGCTGGTTACCGCCAACACTTCGGAAAATCTGCGTTTCAGCCTGGTGGTTCCTTATGTTAACCGTATTTTTGACCTGTGGTGGCTTTACCTTCCGTTTGCCATGGTCGTCATTGCCGGCACCTCCAACGCCGTCAACCTGAGCGACGGGTTGGACGGACTGGCCGGCAGTCTTTGCCTGACCGCGTTTTCGGCCTTCGGCGTCATTGCCTTTACCACCGCTTTTCCCGAAACGGTCAATTTCCGCAGCGTCCTCATTCCCGAATGCGGAGAAGTCGCGGTCGTCTGCGCCGCCGCCGCCGGCGCCTGTCTCGGCTTTCTCTGGTTCAACAGTTCGCCCGCCAAAGTGTTCATGGGCGACACCGGATCGCTGGCTCTGGGCGCTCTTCTCGGCACCGTTGCGGTGATGACCAAACACGAAATCCTGCTGGCCGTCATCGGTTTTGTCTTCGTCGCCGAGGCGCTTTCGGTCATGATTCAGGTTTTCTGGTACAAACGCACGAAAAAGCGCGTCTTTCTGATGGCGCCGATCCACCACCACTTTGAACAACTGGGCTGGAAAGAAACCACGGTGGTCGCCCGTTTCCGCATCGTTGCCGTCGTCTGTGCCGTTATCGGCCTTTTTTCGCTTATTTTCTGACGGAGGACCATGGTGCTGATCTTTTCCCACAACAACCGAAGCCTCGTTGCCAACTGGTGGTGGACCGTTGACAAAACGCTTCTGGCCTGCATCAGCATTTTAATCGTCCTCGGCATCCTGCTGACTTTTTCCGCCAGCCCCGCGGTGGCAACGCGGATCGGCTTTGACAGCTATCACTTCATCAAACGCCATCTGTTCTTTGCGCCGCTGGCCTATATGGTCATGATCGCCCTTTCCATGCAGAAGCTCAAATTCATCCGCCGGCTTTCGCTGGTCGGCTACCTGGCAGCCATCGCCCTGGTCGTCTGCACTTTTTTCTTCGGCGAAGCCAACAAGGGCGCCGCCCGCTGGCTGATGGTCTTCGGCTTTTCGCTCCAGCCATCGGAATTTGTCAAACCTTTTTTCATTGTCACCGCCGCCTGGCTGTTTGACGGCGAACGCCGGCATCCGGAATTTCCCGGCAATCTGCTGTCGACCGCCCTGTTTCTGTTTACCGCCCTGCTCATCGTCCGCCAGCCGGACATCGGTATGACCATGGTCATCACCGCGGTCTGGCTGTTTCAGTTTTTCTTAAACGGCATGCCGCTGCTTCTGCTCGGCGTCGCCGGGCTGATCGGCATGGGCGCCGTCATCGCCGCCTATTTTGCCTTTCCCCATTTTCAGATCCGCATTCACCAGTTTCTGGCTTCCGGCGGCGAACTGAGCTATCAGGTCAAGAAATCGCTTGAGGCCTTCCAAAGCGGCAGCCTGTTCGGCCGCGGTCCGGGCGAAGGCGTGGTCCGCTCTTCCATCCCCGACGCGCACACCGATTTCATTTACGCGGTGGCGGCGGAAGAATACGGCGTGTTCCTCTGTCTGGCGATCGTCGCCCTGTATCTGGTCATCGTCATCCGTTCAATGATTATTTCATGCAAAGACAACAACTTGTTTATTATTTTATCGGCCTCTGGACTGGCTGCCTCTTTCGGGTTACAATCCATCATTAACATGGCTTCGACCCTGCACCTGATGCCGACCAAGGGCATGACGCTGCCGTTTATTTCCTACGGCGGCTCGTCGATCATCGCCACCGCCGTCGGCATGGGCATGCTTCTGGCCATTACGCGCAAAAACGTTCATGCGGAGGACAAAGATGACGTCTAAAAAGAAAAAAAGCAAAAAACCGCTGATTATCCTCACTGCCGGCGGCACCGGCGGACACGTCTACCCGGCCGAAGCGCTGGCGGAAGAACTTTCCCGCCGCGGCTGCCGGCTGATGCTTGTTACCGACCAGCGCGGTCTGAACAACTATCACGGCACGCTGGGCAAAATCCCCAACCGTTCGGTTTTGTCCGGCGCCGTCATGGGCAAATCAAAATGGTTCAAAATCAAAAGCCTGTTTAAGACCGCAATCGGCGTTCTGCAATGCATGTACCTGCTGCTGAAAGAACGTCCGGCCTGCGTCGTCGGCTTCGGCGGCTATGCTTCCTTCCCCTGTTCGATGGCGGCAATCCTGCTCGGCACCGACCTGATCGTCCACGAACAAAATTCGGTCATGAGCCGCACCAACCGCTTTCTCGGCCGCTATGCCACCGCCGTCGCCGCCAGTTTCAAAAAGACGAAATATGCGCCGGCCGGACGCAAAACCGTACAAACCGGCATGCCGATCCGTAAGGCGATTGCCGAATTATACGGCCGCCCCTACCCCAAAACCGGCAAAACCCTGCCTTTTAACATGCTGGTTCTGGGCGGTTCCCAAGGCGCCAAAGTGTTTGCCGAAGTCATTCCGCAGGCAATAAAAATGCTTGCCTCCAAACAGCAGAAAAGAATCCGTATGACCCAGCAGTGCCGCCGGGAAGACCTTGATGCCGTCCGCGCCGCCTATGACGGAGCCAAATGCACGCTTGAGCTTTCGCATTTCTTCGACAACATGCCGGAACTGTATGCGCAAACCCATCTGATAATCTCCCGTGCCGGCGCCTCCTCGGTTTCGGAAATTGCCGCCGCCGGCATTCCGTCAATCCTGGTTCCGCTGCCGACGGCCGCCGACGACCACCAGACTTCAAACGCGGCCGAGTTCAAAACCAACAAGGGCGGCATCGTCATCGCGCAAAAAGACTTTTCGCCGACGGCCCTCGCCGCGGTCTTAAACGACCTGCTGGAAGACCCGGCCGTTTTGAAAACAATGGCGGAAAACACTGCCAAATTCGCCATTACCGACGCCGCCGTCCGGCTTGCCGATCTGATCGAAAACAAAATCATCATTCCGGCCGCAAAACGGCCGGCGGAGAAATAAAATGTTCCGTATCCGCTTCAAAATGCCGCAGAAAAAAGACCCGTTGATCAAAATTCTGCCCGTCGTCCGCGGCCGCTATCTGCAAAACATCAGCCTTGCCCGCCACACCTGGTTCGGCGTCGGCGGCAACGCCGAAATCATGTACATTCCGGAAGACGCCGGCGACCTTGCCCATTTCCTGCGCAACAAACCGCACAACGTTCCGGTCTGCCTGATCGGCGGCGGATCCAACCTGCTGGTTCGCGACGGCGGCGTGCCCGGCGTGGTTATCAAACTGGACAACGCAAGCTTTCAGAAAGTCACCGTCGGCAACGGCACCATTACCTGCGGTGCCGGCTTTCGCAACATTGATTTGAAAAAACATCTGCTGAAGCACGAACTCGGCGGACTTGAATTTCTCTGTTCGATTCCCGGCGTCATCGGCGGCTCGGTCAAAACCAACGCCGGCTGTTTCGGCCGGGAAGTCGCTGACGTAATGCAAAGCGCGGAAATCATGAACGGCGAAGGCAAAATCCAGACCGTTACCGCGGCCGACCTGGGATTGTCCTACCGCAGCAGCCTGTTCCCCGACGACTGGATCATTCTTTCCATCACTTTTAAAACCGAACCTTCGACCCGGGAAGAAATCGCCCGGCTGCTGGAAGAACACAAGCAATACCGCAAAGCCCGCCAGCCCTATAACCAGAAAACCGCCGGCTCCACTTTCAAAAACCCGGAAGGGCTGAAAGCCTGGGAACTGATCAAAAAGGCCGGCTGCGCGGAACTTGCCGTCGGCGGCGCCAAAGTTTCCGAAAAGCACTGCAATTTTCTCATCAACACCGGCAACGCCACTGCCAAAGACATTGAAACCCTGGGTGAAACGATTATTCAAAGGGTACGGCAGGAAACTTTCATTACGCTCGAATGGGAAATAAAAAGACTGGGAATAGAAAAATAACCATGATTACCGCACCGACAGTTTCCCCGTCATCTCCGGCGGTTTCCGCCGCCGACAAACGTGTTTATCTGCCCCGGCTCTGGCCTTACCGCCTGATCGGCAACGTTTTGCTGCTTATTTTGCTCGGTTTTGCCTCGGTCGGCATGGTCATCGCCAAAAACAACCTGGTCACGCAAAAACTCAATTCCCTCTCCGATTATTTTTACACCCTCACCTCCTATCTCGGCTTTACCGTCGACGACATCCTCGTCTACGGACGCAACAAAACCGCAATCGAGGAAATCAACAACATCGTCAACACCCGCCGCGGCGACAACATACTCCGCCTCGACATCCGGCAGATGAAAAGCGACCTTGAACAGCTGCCGTGGGTCAAGTCGGCAACCGTCAGCCGCTCCTACCTGCCCAACCTGCTAAAAATCACCCTCAAAGAACGCCGGGTACGCTCGCTGTGGCAGATTAACAACGCTTTTTACCCGATCGACACCGACGGCGCCGTCATCCGTGCCGATTTTGTCCCTTCCCGTCCGGTGCTGCTGATCGTCGGCCGCGGCGCGCCGGAGCATCTGAACGAACTGCTGACCGCGGTTGAAGACGATAACGAGGTTTTTCCCCGGATCAAAGTCGCCAACTTCATTTCCGGCCGCCGCTGGAACCTCATCCTGGACGACGTCGAAAACGGCATCACCGTCAAGCTGCCGGCCGAAGACATGGACAAAGCATGGAAAAAATTGCTAAAATTGAACAAAACCCAGGGACTTCTTAAACGTAAATTAACCATCATTGATTTAAGATTCGCCAATAAAGTTTTGGTAAAACCGCGCCGAACCTCCGACGAAGAACGTCTGGCTTCGGACGCGGAGGATGAAAGCAACATTTGACAGCGAAAGGCATGAGATCGTGACTCATTCATTTAACCGATTGACCACAATTGCCGCTTTGGACATCGGCTCGTCCAAAGTCTGCTGCGTCATTGCCCGCATCAGCCGCGATCAGAAAATCAGCATTGCCGGCTACGGCTACAATGCATCTAAGGGAATCAAAAACGGCATCATCACCGACATCAAACAGGCCACCTATTCGGTCTGTGACGCGGTGGAAGCCGCCGAACAAATGGCCAACGAACGTGTCAGCCGCATCATTGTCAACATTTCCGGCGACCGGGTAAAAAGCAGCATCAAACGCTCGGCGATCAATTTAAACAAATCCAAACCGGTATCGGAAGCCGACATAAAAAAAGTCATCGAAAAAGGCATCAACAAAATCAACGTCGAAAACAACGAGCTGATCCACTGCCTGCCGACCGGCTACCGGCTTGATTTCGGAGAAGAAACCAACGACCCGCGCAATCTTTACGGCGAAAGCCTGTCGGTCGACGTGCTGCTCGGGCTGGTACCGGAAATCATGTACAGAAACGTCAAAACCGTGCTCGACAACTCGCATCTGGAAATTGCCGAAAAGGCGCTTTCCTCCTATGCCTCCGGCCTTGCCTGTCTGGTTGACGACGAAAAGGAACTGGGCGCCACCGTAGTCGACATCGGCGGCGGCACCACCAGCATCGCCAGTTTCAAACACGGCCATCCGGTATACTTTGGCTCAATCGGCGTCGGCAGCAACAACATCACCAACGACATCGCCTGGGGGCTGACGACCTCGTTTACCCATGCCGAGCGTTTAAAAACGCTGCACGGCTGCGCTTTCATGACGTCGCAGGACAAAAACGAAACCATCAACGTCTACCCGGTCGGCGAGGAAGACGACAGCCTGATCAAACAGGTGCCGAAATCGGAACTGATCGGCATCATCACCCCGCGGGTGGAAGAAATGTTTGAAATGGTCAACGGCAAACTGGCCGACCACGGCTTAAAAGACATCAGCAGCCACCGCATTGTGCTGACCGGCGGCGGATCGCTGTTGTCGGGCATGCGGGAAGTGGCCGCCATGATTCTCGACAAGCAGGTGCGTCTGGGCCGCCCGCGCAGCATTGCCAACATGCTTGACATTTCAAACTATCCGGTACTGCAGTCGCCGGCGTTTTCTTCCGTCATCGGCCTGCTTTTGTTCGTCATCAACTATACCGAGCGCAAACCGAACAAAATCATCAGCAAACCGGCGGGCATTGAAGGCGGCCGTTTCGGACGGATCCTGAACTGGCTGAAACAAAACTTTTGACAAATTAACGAAAAATATCGTTTTGGTAACGAAACCTTAAGCACTTTTCAAATATTGTATATTAAAATTGAATAAGCACAATACTTTTGGGAGCGAGCAATGTCGATAAAATTAGCAGTACCGGAAACCAACATGATCACCTTGAAACCGCGCATTTCCGTTATCGGAGTCGGCGGCGGCGGCGGCAACGCCGTCAACAACATGATCGTCAAAAATCTCGAAGGCGTTGATTTTATCGTTGCCAATACCGACGCTCAGGCGCTTGCCAATTCAAAATCCGGCCGCAAAATCCAACTCGGCGTGGAAACCACCCGCGGGCTCGGTGCCGGCGCCTGTCCCGAAGTCGGCCGCAAAGCGGCGGAAGAAGCTGCGGAAGAAATCGAAAAAGAGCTGGAAGGCGCCAACATGGTGTTCATCACCGCCGGCATGGGCGGCGGCACCGGTTCCGGCGCGGCGCCGGTCGTTGCCCGCATTGCCAAACAAAAAGGTATCCTGACCATCGGCGTCGTCACCAAGCCGTTCCAGTTTGAAGGCCGCCGCCGTTACCAGATTGCCGAAGAAGCGCTCAATGACTTTACTTCGTCAGTCGACAGCATCATCATCATTCCCAACCAGAACCTGTTCCGCATCGCCGACAAAAACACCACCCTGGCCGACGCTTTTGTCATGGCCGACAACGTGCTTTACGACGGCGTCCGCTCAATTACCGACCTGATGATGATGCCGGGACTGATCAACCTCGACTTCGCCGACATCAAAAGCATTATGGAAGACAAAGGCAAAGCCATCATGGGCACAGGCGAAGCGGAAGGCGAAGACCGCGCCATCAAAGCGGCCGAACAGGCGCTTTCCAATCCGCTTCTGGACGACAGCAACATGAAAGGCGCCAAAGGGGTGCTGATCAACATCACCGGCGGCATGGACATCACCTTGTTCGAAATCGACGAAGCCGCCAACCGCATCAAAGAAGAAGTGGACGAAGAAGCCAACATCATCTTCGGTTCCAGCTTTGACGAAAACCTGGCCGGCAAAATCCGTGTTTCGATCGTTGCCACCGGCATTGAAGGCGGCCGGACGGAAATGCCGAAAGCCAAGCCGCAGCCCAAAACTGCCAACTACATTGAAGAAAGCTTTTCCGATGAACCCATCATTCCGATAACCCCGAGCGAAGAAATGGATTCCAATCTGGCAAAATTCGCCGCCACCCTGCCCGCCGATCCGGAAGAAAACGAAGAAACCCCGGCCCGGCTGCAGGAAACGGATGAAGAACCGGCCGTTGAACTGACGGAAGAAGAAATCGCGGTCGAAGAAAAAACCGAACCGGCCGCCGTTGTCGAAGAAGAGCCGGAAATGTTTGCCGATCCGCAGTCCCGCGCCCCCTCATCCATGGGTGACATGCCGCAGGCGTCTTCTTTGTTCAATGCCATTCTGAACAAAAACGAATTTAACGACGTCGACGCACAGCTGGAAAGCCTGATTTCCAGCCAAGGCAGCACTTTCAGCGCCAAAAACGCGCCGCGGATGGTCGAGGAAGAACCCGAACTGTTCGGCCACAATCCGCAGCTTTTTGCCTCGCCGAAAGAAGAACCGGTTGAAAAACTGATTGTCAACGACGAGGAAGAAGAATACACGCCGACCCTGATTGAACGCGTCACCGGCTTTTCCATCGCCAAACGCAACCGCAAGAAAAAAATGGAAGCCGAGCATTATCAGGAACCGGTAACCCCGTCTTTTTCCGACAGTGAGGAAGACCGCGTCAACCTTGATATCCCGTCGTTTCTCAGACGTCGTTGATACAGTAAGAAATTCTTTTTTTCATACCGGACTTGCGTCCGGTATTTTTTTATCCTTCGACCAGCTGCAAAAGAACTGTTAACGCTTTGAAAAAATAAGATTATTTGCCTTTTTTGCCTGTAGCGGAAAAAGGTACGTTAAAATGCGGCAAAAATCAAGACGAAAAAACAAGGGAAAGCGGAGAAAAATAATATAACCATTTATCGTACAATATTTTACATCACCTGAACGAAATATTATGGATAAAGGG
>MNTV01000036.1 GCA_001917175.1 Azospirillum sp. 51_20 | reverse complement strand
CCGGCCGTATCAAAGGCAAAGCCAGAACGCAGCTGCTGGAAGAATTGAAAGAGGGCAAAATCAACATCCTGATCGGGACCCACGCCCTGTTTGTCGAAGACGTGACTTTTGCCGACCTGGCCTGTGTGATTATTGACGAACAGCACCGCTTCGGCGTCCACCAGCGTTTAAACCTTTCGGACAAAGGCAGCCGCGCCGACGTTCTGGTGATGACGGCCACCCCTATCCCGCGGACACTGATTCTGACCGCCTTCGGCGACATGGAATATTCCAAAATCGACCAGCTTCCCGAAGGGCGCAAACCGGTTGACACCAGAGTAATGCCGCTTACCAAAATCGACGAAATCATTCCTGCCGTCAAACGCAAAACGGAAAACGACGAACGGGTTTACTGGGTCTGCCCGCTGGTCGAAGAGTCGGAAAAAATCGATCTGGCGGCTGCCGAAAACCGTTTCGAAATTCTGCAAAAGACTTTCGGCGACAAAGTCGGCCTGGTACACGGCAAGATGAAAGAAAAGGAAAAAGACGCCGTGATGGAACGTTTCAAAAACGGCGAAATCAAACTGCTGGTGGCCACTACCGTAATCGAAGTCGGCGTCAACGTGCCGGAAGCCACCGTCATGATCGTCGAACACGCCGAGCGTTTCGGACTGGCGCAGCTTCATCAGCTGCGCGGACGGGTCAAACGCGGGGTCAAACCTGCCGTCTGCATTCTGCTTTACGGTTATCCGCTGGGCGAAACCTCGCGCGCGCGGCTGAACGTCATGCGCGATACCGAAGACGGCTTTTTGATTGCGGAAGAAGACCTGAAACTGCGCGGCGGCGGAGAAATTCTGGGCACCCGCCAGAGCGGCGCCGAACAGTTCCGGCTGGCAGAAATGCCCGAACACCAAAATCTGCTGATTACCGCCAACAAAGACGCGCGGATGATCATAGCTGCCGATCCCGACCTTGCAAGCCCGCGCGGACAGGCGCTGCGCACCCTGCTTTATCTGTTTGAGCGCGACGGCGCGGTCAAAACCTATCTTGCGGGCTAAACGAACACTCGTCACCGTAAAAGTTCGTTTGTTTTAGATAGCCTTCTTATAGGACATTATTTCTTCGGACACAAGAAAAAAACTGAATATCAACAGGAAAGCTTTTGCCAAAGCCGTAAATAATTTTCACCGTAAACGAACCTTTATGGTGAAAAATGTTCAGAAACTTTTGCGTTGTCTTTCTGGCAGCTCTGACAACCTTCATTCTGCTGCTGACTTTTTATATTGCGCGTTCCGACCTGTCGTTAAGGCTTATCTTATTCAGCGCCGGAGACGTCTTGTACATCAAAAACATACTTCCCGTCGTTGCGACCGCCATACCGCCTTTTGCCGGTCTGTCCGGATTAATATATTTTGCCGGCAGAAAACATCTTGTCCTCATTGTTTTGTTTTTCTTATCTTCCCTGTTCTGTTTTGTTCTGTACACCGATTTCGTAACGGTCTTTTTACCGGGAACGCTGCATGAAGACAAAAATTTTCGGACGCGGGAACAAAAACAGGCTGACCACGTTTTGAACCGATTGACAAAAAACTATTTATCTCTCCCGCAATCCGATATTTTGCGGCAAAATTGCACAAGAAGCAAACCGGTTCTGAAAAAAGCGGAAAAAAACGTTGTTTTTATCATGCTTGAAAGTATGGAATATGATTTTAACAACTATAAGGAAGAAAATCTGATTCCCAACATTGAAAAACTGCAAAAACGACACTTGTCCTTCAGCGGACGGGCGACGTTGAAGCCCTTGGGAAATACCGCGGCGGCAACGGTAGCTTTTACATACGGACTGCCGCTCGAAATGCATGACATACTGAATCTGGTCAAAGACTATGATTACCGTTATCTGACCCCTTATCCGTCAATTGTCGGCACGTTTAACGAGGCCGGTTACCAAACGGTTTTTATCTTGGGAAGCGATAAAAAGTTCGCACATATTGACAGTTTTATCAAAAATGCCGGTTTCAAAGAATATTTGGACAGAGATAAAATTATTGCGCGTTACAAACGGAAATATCCGCTCAACGACTGGGGCATCTCCGACCATGACTTGTATACCGCGTTAAAAGACAAAATACTGAACTGCCATCATCGCGGACAACCGTTTTTTATTCTGGCGCAAACGATCGAAACCCATTTCCCGCAAGGTTTGCCTTCACCGCACTGCCCTCAGAAAAACGACAGTATGGAAACCGCCGTCTTTTGCGCGGACAAAATGCTGCGGGAATTTCTTGACTGGGCTGAGCAACAGAGCTTTTATAAAAACACGCTGTTCGTAATCGTCGGGGATCACCTCATGATGTCCTGCCCTTTTACCGAAAATATTACGGGAAACCGGGACAACGTTTTTATCGTTGTCAACGGCAGTCAAAGCGGCAGCATTCACAAGCCGCACTCGGCTCTCGACATTGCGCCGACGGTGCTTGAGCTTTCCGGGGCAAAAATCAATAAACACGGTTTCGGACTCGGAACATCCCTGCTGTCAACAACCCCAACCCTGACAGAACGTTTCGGAGCCGAAAAGCTTGAGATTGAATTGAACAAGAGGTTTTACGAATGAAACTTATTTGGCAAAACTGAAATACTTGTGCATCAGATAGGTAAAAACCGTAATCAATACCGTGTAAATGCCCTGCGCCAGGAGTTCGTTTACCGCACCGAGATCAACCATCGCATACATGGCCGCATAGTTGATCAGCATGGTGGTAAGATAAACGCCCCAGGCCTTGGCGTATTCCTTTTTCAAACTTCCCTTCGAGCGGAAAACGTAGTAGCGCATGGTAAAAATCGATACGTTGGTCGAAATGATATAACCGGCCGCAATCGCAATTTTGTATGGTATGCCGATCGCCGCCACCATCAGAACGAACAACCCGTAGGAGAATACGGTGTTAAAACCGCCCGTCAGCAGAAACCGTAGCTTCTGCGGCCAACCGAACCAGACGTTTTCCAACATGCGGTACAGTCTAATCATCCTGAGTTCCCGTCCGATAAATCGTATAAACTTCGTTTTCATAAACCGGAACGTAATTTTTTCCGGGTTCAAACGACGGCGAATTAATCTTATGCACCAGTATATAATCGCCGGGAACCGGCGGCGCTACCCGGACTTCGTAAGAATCCATATCATTTTCGACATGGAAATCGGAAAAGCGCAAAGCCGTTTTAAACACGATGTCGCCGGCCGGATAAAGATATTTCAGCGCCGCCGCCCAGCCGGTTACCTTCCACCATCTGTGCGCCGTCATTTCCTGCGAATAGACATAGATGCTGACGGCTTCGTTTTCAGCCCGGGAAACGATAAACTCCGCCACCCCGCGCCTCTCCTCTCCTTCCTCGCGCATGTAGGTGTTGTAATTGACATAGCCGGCATACAGGACAATCGGCGAAAACAGTGCCCACAGCCACAAACGACGGCGGAAAAAGGAAAAAATATAACCGCTGCAAAACACGGCCGGCAGATAAAGGTAATAGGTCTTGTAATAATCCGGAATGACCACCACCTGCAGTTTGAAAACAACGACGGCCGTCACCAAAGTACAACCCAGCAGCACACCCTCGCACAATAGGTTGTTTTTCTCCTCTTTGCGCCGCAGAGTCTTGACCGACCACAAAAGCAAAGCCAGAACGTTTAGTCCCAGCACCAACTTGTTAATGGCAACGACCACCGGCAAAGCGGCATGGTGAGTTTGCAGATAGGCGTCGTCCACCCGGGGATCCTGCAACAGCAGATAACAGGTAAGAAAAATGAACAACGTCCAAAAAAGCATATATTCCGCCGGCATCCGTGCCACCGTCTTAAACGGCGAAAGAAAAGATTCCAACCCGATTTCTCCGCAGAACACCCGCCGCAGTATCATGTAACCGAGCAGTCCCGCATAAAACAGCACCGCCGTTTCCTTGGTATAAACGGCCAGGTTGGCAAAAACCGTAAACCACAGCAGATACGACGCCCTTTGTGTGGCGGCATACTTGTCAAGAAACATAAAACTGAGCAAAACGAAAATGAGGATCAGCTGCTCGGTATGGATCATGTTGTTGACGACGAACACCGCCGGCAGAAAATTGATCACGGCCAGCAGAAACAACCGTCTGACAACCGGAATGAAGGAAAAAAAGCGATAAAGCAGAAACAGGCATATAAACTGTTTGAAAACGATCCAGTAGTCAATTACGGCATAGTTGCGGGTAACCGCGTAAACCAGATTCTGGTCAAGATTGGATAACGGCGTGAAACGGATCGGATCAACAATCGGCAAATTGCCCCAATACATGTTTTTTATCGCGTTGACGCTCATCAGGTCAAAATTGTTCAGCAGCGTATTTTCCTGAGTGAGAGTTGCCGCGGCATAAGCGGCAAAAGACAGCGCCAGCGCGGTCACCCCCCCCCATTTGGCCGCCGGCGCGTCGACAAACGCATATCTTGCGTCGGGCAGCAGGGAAAGCTTCTCCCGCTTAAACAAAAAACGCACCAGCAGCCAGTTTAGGAACAGCACGGCCAACACAATCGCCGCATATACGATCAAACCGCTCCAGGTGAAGAAAAAATTGAAATGCCGGTATATGGAAATTAAAATATCGTCGTTAAACAACGGTTCTTCGCGCATGTGTTTGTCCCTGCCTTTACTTTTGATGTTTATCTTTCAATAACCTTTATCACGGCCGGCCGCGGTTGTCGACGGCAAAATTGCATGTACACACCGCCCTCTTCCGTTCGTTTCCGCTTTTGTTCAGGTTTGACGGAATTAACCCGGCAGCAGTTTTTCTTTGCGGCAAAACGGGAAGAACGGCGCCCGTACGCCGACACGGCCGGCGGCAGCTCCCTGTCGGGATCGCAAAAGAGGATACGGACGGTGCGGAACAGGGAAGAAATGTCTACATGCCGACTTTAAAATATCGTCGTTAAAACAAGCTTCATTTCTTATCTTCCCGTTCCTTGCTTTTTATTCTGCATACCTCATAAACGCGGTTTTGCCAAACCGTTTCGCCGCAGTTTTCCGGTCGTTTTTCCTCATTCCGGCGGATGACGGCATAGTCGCCTTCCGCGGGCGCTTCCCTCCGTATCCCATAATAATTTTCGCCGGTAAGAATCTGCCGTTTGGCAGACGGAATTTCCATATCGGTTTTAAAACGGATGTCGTTTCCGCCGACGGCATATTTCAAGGCACTGTCAAAACACTCCAGTTTCCACAGGTCGTCGCTGTCTTTTCCAGAAACGAAAAAAACTGCCGGCCGATCGGCGACGGACGCCACAAATTCGGCCAGTTCCCGGCGGTCCGTTCCTTCTTCCCGGCTCCGGATTCTGCCGTTCTGCCACGCCGACCAGAGCATCAGCGGCACAAAAAACGCCGCCAGCAGCCGCCGGTCCTTTACGTTGACAAACAGATAAGCCGTACAAAACACCGAAGGCAGATACATGTACCAGGTTTTGTAGCGGTCGGGGAAACAGGCGATCTGCAAATGAAAAACGACATAGTAAACGATAATCAGGCAGCCGCTCAGCACCCCTTCCGCCACGGCGCCGGTTTCTTCAAATCCGCGGCGCAGTACATTGCGGACAAACACGGCAAGCGCCGCGGCGGCCAGACACAGCTCCGCCGCATTGATCGCCAGCAGCGTCGGCAGTTCCTGATGATGATGTCTGACATAGGCACCGTCGGTCAAAAGGTTGCTTAGCAGCAAATAACCTGCGGAAAACAGCAGCATGCTCCAAAACAAAATATATTCCGCCGGCATGCCTGCTACGGTTTTAAAAGGCGAGAGAAAGGAACGAAGGGTGATTTTTCCCGCCCAAACTTTTGCCAGCACCAGATAAAGCAATATACCGAAGTAAACAAAAATGTTGGTTTCCTTGGTATAAATCGCCAGGTTGGCCCACAGGGCAAACCACAGCAATTGCCGCAAACCGTGCCGGCCGTCGTATTTTTGCAGCGCCGTCAGGCTGAGCAAAACAAAAATCAAGGTGTTCTGCTCGGAATAAACGATGCCGTTGACCCAGAACACCGCCGGCAGAAAATTAACCGCAGCCAGCATAAACAGGCGCCTTGCCGCCGAAACAAAGACAAAAAACCTGTAAAGCAGCCACAGGCAAAGCGCCTGCTTAAGCAAAACCCAGCCGCCGATCAGCGCATAATGATGCGTAATGCCGTAAATAATGTTGTGATCGATTCCTGCTGCCGGATTAAAGCGCATGGAAGTAAAAACCGGCTGCAACCCGCGCCGCATGTCGAGAATGTTGTTGACCACCATCTGATCATAATTGCCGAACACCGAAAGCTCAAGCGAAAACAGATTGAGCGCATACAACAGAAACGAAAAAGCCAGCGCCGCCGCACCCGCCAGCTCGGATTTGTC
This sequence comes from Azospirillum sp. 51_20, assembly GCA_001917175.1. Classification (GTDB taxonomy): domain Bacteria; phylum Pseudomonadota; class Alphaproteobacteria; order RF32; family CAG-239; genus JAFUYI01. The sequence goes on along the minus strand of MNTV01000036.1, from coordinate 40,976 downwards.
CTTCCGGTTAAAGAAAAAACGCCGGTCTCCGGCGGAAAAACGATATTCTCCGGCAAAGAAAAACTTTACCGCCATACAGTTCAGGACAATGACCGCGGCAACGCATGCGGCATAAAGGCCAAAGCGCTCATAACCGAAATAAAAGGCGAAATTGTTCCGGATATTGGCGGCAACATCGCTTCTTAACCACGGAATCTCAATCATAAAAACATTTCCAGCCTGAGCTTGCGCAAAATAACCAGCCAATAGGGATAAGGACGATATTTTTCGATTTTGAGAAACTTGCGGATGTCCTGCTTAACCCTGGCATCGGCTTCTCTCATCATTTGCTTCTTGGTGATCGAAATGTTGTCGCTGTGCAGCTGGTACAAAAACAACACTTCCCCGATGTTGCGAATCTTCAGGCCGCCGGCCAGCGTCTGCCGGAGCAGGTCATAATCTTCCGCCACCGCAAAACCGGGGTCATAACGAATGTTTTTGGCCTGAAAATCCCGGTGTCTGATCATCATTGAAGAATGCATGCAGGTGTTGCCGCGGAGCGTTTCTTCCATCGTCACGACCTCCGGCTGGCACCAGACCCAGCCCATGTTGATGACAAACTTTTTGACTTTGGCGAAAAGCGACTTTGCCGGCATATGGTTGAACAGCTTTCCCCAACTGCCGACAATGGTCACGTCCGGATGTTCGTCCAGATATTTCACCTGCTTTTCCAGGCGGTCCGGACAACACAGGTTGTCACTGTCGACCAGTGCCAGATACTCGCCCCGCGCATAGTCCATCAGCTTGTTGTGACTGACGGGAATGCCTAGGTTTTTGCCGTTGGAATAATATCTGATCCGCGGATCGTCATATTCTTTCACGATCCGTTCCGAACCGTCGGTCGAACCGTCGTTGAGCAAAATCAACTCAAAATCGGTAAAAGTCTGCCGCAACACGCTGTCGATGCAGGGTTTGAGAAAAGCTTCCGAATTGTAAAAAGGAATCAGGACCGAAACTTTAACCATTTTTCATCTCCCGCTGATGGATGTTCATAACAAAATACCGTCTGAAAATTCCGCTTCATTTTTTCGGGTTCCCTGCCAACGAAAAAGAAAACGTTCCGCATATCCGAAACTTTTGCCATGGTCTGCCGCCGGAAAGGGATTAAACTTAATTATTGCAGATTATTCCAAATCGTTTATTATTTAACATAGCTTTGAAATGTTGTCTAACAAAAAACGGAAGCTGTACACACCAAGGAGGAAAACGATGTCCGGAAAAAAACTGCTGATTGTCATTCCCTGCTACAACGAAGAAGAAGCGCTGCCCTCGACGCTTAAGCGCATGGAAACGCTGATGAACAAAATGCTCGGAGAAAAGCTGATCGACAAAAACAGCAGGGTTATGTTCGTCGACGACGGCAGCGCCGACAATACATGGCAGATATTAAAAAAGGGCGTCGGCAAAACTCCCTTCTTCGAGGCCCTGCGGCTGTCACGCAACTTCGGTCACCAGAGCGCCATCCTGGCAGGCATGTTTGATAACGAAGCCGACATCTACGTCACCATCGATGCCGATTTGCAGGACGATCCCGACTGCATCGTTGAAATGCTCCAAAAAATCAAAGCCGGCGCCGACATCGTTTACGGCGTCCGCAGGGAACGCTCTTCCGACACTTGGTTCAAACGGGTAAGCGCCCAGGCCTTTTACCGGCTGCTGCTGATGCTCGGAGTCAAAATCGTTTACAATCACGCGGATTTCAGAATGATGACCCGGCGGGCCGTCGAACAGCTGAAACGTTTTCCCGAACGCAATTTGTTTCTGCGCGCGGTGGTGCCGCTGGTCGGTTTCAAGTCGGACAGCGTGTATTACAGCCGCACGCCCCGCACCGCCGGCACCACCAAATATCCGCTGAAAAAAATGCTGGCCTTTGCCTGGAACGGCGTTTCCAGCTTTTCAATCGTACCGCTCCGGCTGGTTACCCTGCTCGGCTTTCTCATTTCGCTGCTCGGCGCCGCTTTCATCATCCGCATCCTGTTTACCTGGAACGCCCGCGGAACCGTTGCCGGCTGGTCGTCAACCATCACCCTCATTACATGCTTCAGCGGCGTGCAGCTTCTTTCCCTGGGCGTCATCGGCGAATATATCGCCAAAATTTTCGTTGAAGTGAAACGCCGGCCGCTTTACATCGTTGACGAAAAAATCAAACATCTGCCGGGCAAAAAGAAAGAAGCCGGAAAATAACCGCCGCCGTTCTCCGGCAGCCTCAGCCCTCACACCAGACTTTCCGCCGTTTTATGTCCGGTGGCAAAGTCTTTGACCAGAAAAGTCGTCACCGGCGCCGCCGAATGCTTTTCAAACAACAGTCCGTGACCGAGACAAAGGCCGACGATAATGTTCAGCTCGGTGCCTTTGCCGTTTAAATATTCCGCCTGCGACAACGGATCGCAGCTCGGCCCGTGCAACTCCTCGTTGAGCTCGGAAGCCTTCAGCCCGCTTTCCTTGCAGTTGATGATAAAAACCTCAAAACCGGCCTCTTCCAGCAATCGGGCCAGCCGGGCGCCGTAGACAAGTACGCCGGCACAGGTTGCAATCCCCAGTTTCCGAAAACCGGAAAGACGGCAGAAATCAATCAGTTCCCGCAACCTCGATTTGTTTCTGGACTTGGCCGTGATCAGCATTTGCCGTTTGTCTTCATCCGAATAATTGCATGTCATTTGCAGATAGTCTCCTTTGAAAAAGTCTCCGATTTTTTTGATAATAGCGCCGACACGGCCGGGAAACAAGACTTTTCTGCCGGCGTTTCCCTTCCGCCTTGTTTCGTCGTAAGATTTGTTTAACGGCTGACGGATATAATTGCCGAATTGCGGCATTGGTCTGAACCGGCAATAACTCCATACGGTTTGTTGATTTGCAAACCTGTTTGGGGAACACAACATTCCTCTTTCCTGCTTTCCGTTTACGCTTCTTATTCCTCACGTTACAACAATATCGTCATTTTATACGAACCTTTCCGTCCATACTCTTTCTGCCGCCTTCTTCTTCCTTTGCCGGCATTTTCTGCCTTGCCGCAACGACTTCTTCGCCGTTCTTTGCCGCGTTTGCCTCTCTTCTTCGCAACATTTCCTTTTTTCCCTCGCTTTGCCCTTTCCTGCGCCGTTAATGCTTCACCTTTCCGTTTTTCTTTTTTCCACTTTTGTCGGCTCGCGTTTCCGTCTTTCCGCCCCGTCTTCCGTCCCTTTTCCGCCGCAGAAAAAACTCCGGCCCGGCCGGCAGTCTCGCGCGGTTTTGCTCCCTGAAAGCAATGTTCACTCTTTTGCATCAGACGGAGAAAGCCTGCAGACAAAGCCGCAAGCCATGCAATTTACATCCGGCGCAGAACTTTTCCGGCAATTCTGTTTTTCCAAAACAGCGGCAAAGCCTGCGACTTGACCATGATCAAAGACGCAGAACGGTGTTGTTTCGGCACTAAAGCATTCTGCCCCGAGAAAAACGAGGGGTTGCTGTTAGAAACGCAATAAAGCAAAACCCCGGAAAAACCGGGGCTTTGCTTTTACGGCTCACGTCTGCGCAAGCAGGCGGATGCAGACCTTCTGCCCGGCCGTCGGGCTTGCACAGCCCGTTGGCCGGACAAATACAGTTCGGAACAGTTAATATACTGCTTGCGTCGGTCGGCAGAAGTTTATTGATCCAGAAACGAACGCAGTTTGCGCGAACGGCTCGGATGTTTGAGCTTGCGTAGAGCTTTCGCCTCGATCTGACGAATGCGTTCACGGGTGACGTTAAACTGCTGGCCGACCTCTTCCAACGTATGGTCGGTGTTCATACCGATGCCGAAACGCATCCGCAGAACGCGTTCCTCGCGCGGCGTCAGCGAAGACAAAATCCGCGTGCAGGTTTCTTTCAGGTTGGTATGGATCGCGGAATCAAGCGGCTGCAAAGCGCTCTCGTCGGGGATAAAATCGCCGAGGGAGGAATCTTCTTCGTCACCGACGGGCGATTCCAGGCTGACCGGCTCTTTGGCAATCTTCATCACCTTGCGCACCTTCTCAAGCGGCATCGAAAGCCGCGCCGCCAGTTCTTCCGGCACCGGTTCCCGTCCCATTTCCGAAAGCATTTGTCTTGAGGTTCTCACCAGTTTGTTGATGGTTTCGATCATATGCACCGGAATACGGATCGTCCGCGCCTGATCGGCAATCGAACGGGTAATCGCCTGACGGATCCACCAAGTGGCATAAGTCGAAAACTTATAGCCGCGGCGATATTCGAATTTGTCAACCGCCTTCATCAGACCGATGTTGCCTTCCTGAATCAGATCCAGGAACTGCAGCCCGCGGTTGGTATACTTTTTGGCAATCGAAATTACCAGCCGCAGATTGGCCTCGATCATTTCCTTTTTGGCACGTTCGGCTTCCCGTTCGCCCTTTTTGATGGTATCGACCATCCGGCGGTATTCGGTAATCGGCAGTCCGCATTCCTGCGCCATGCGGGCAACGCTGTCGCGCAGTTCCAGCACTTCGGTGCCGTACTTGGTGACAAATTCCTGCCAGTGTTTGTCTTTTTTGTGCGAAACGTTTTCTACCCAGTTGGGGTCAAGCTCCGACTTCTGATAAGCTTCCAAAAAATCTTCACGCTTGATTTTGCATGCCAGAGCATAACGCAGCAGTTTTCCCTCCAGCCCCATCAGGCGTTTGTTAAGATCGTTCAGCTGTTCCACCAGCTGTTCGATCCGCACCGCGTTGAGGTGAATGGAACTCATCAGTTCGACCAGTTCCTTCTTGACCTGAACATATTTCTTTTCAACCGCCGGCTTGATGCTCTTGCCGGCCAGAATGGCCTCCACCCGCTGGCTCTGGATTTTCTTCAAATCGTCATAATAGCTGGAGATTTTGGTAAGAATTTCCAGCACCGGTTCCCACAACGCCTCTTCCATGGCGGAGACGGAAGCGGAAGAATGACCGCCCACGCCGTCGCCGGCATCGTCCAGATGCTCGCCGCCGTCGGCAGGATCAACGTCGCTTTCGCCGTCAATGTCGGCAGCGTCCTCGTCTTCGTCCGCGCCGTCTTCGTCGTCAACGGCGTCTTCCAGGTCCATGTCGTCTTCCAGGTCCTCGTCAATATCGTCGAGATTTTCCTTTTTTTCCAGCTCGGCTACCACTTTTTCCAGGCTGTCGACCGGCGTGCTTTCCTCGTCTTCGTAAACGAGGGCTTCCGGATCATCGCCGTACATCATTTCCAGATCGACCACGTCGCGCAACTGCATTTTGCCCGACAAAAGGTCATCTTTCCAGCCGGCGATGGCCTTAATCGTCATCGGGCTTTCGCACAAGCCGTCGATCATAACCGTTTTGCCGGCCTCAATCCGCTTGGCGATCGCAATTTCCCCTTCACGGGAGAGCAGTTCGACCGACCCCATTTCTTTTAAATACATACGGACGGGGTCGTCGTAACGCCCCATTTCCTTTTCGTCGAAATTGCCGGTCTCCTCATAGTCTTCGTCTTCTTCGGCTTCTTCTTCCGGTTCAAAATTGTCCGCTTCCGATTCCGAGATGATGCTGATTCCCATATCGGAAATTTCGGACATAATGTCTTCGATCTGTTCGGAAGACTCTTTTTCCGACGGCAAAGCCTTGTTCAGCTCTTCCACCGTAATATAGCCGCGGGTTTTGCCTTTTTCGACAATCCGTTTGATAGCGCTGCCCAAACTGTCAATCAGCGGGGCATCCGCTGCGCCTGCTTCATAAAAGTCCTGATTTTCTGTGTCTGACATATTTTTTCCCAAAAATCGATTTTTCAGCCGGACGTTGCATCCGGCAAACAAGTTGCTAGCGGCTCTTTTTTAGAGTTTTATTGTCAATTTGTCAACAGTACTGTTTATAAATAATTAACCTTTTGCAAACGACAATACAACCAAAGTGAATATACCGGCCGTTTTCTGCCCTAAAGCGAAGGATCGGCCTGCTGTTCGGCCAAAAGGGTTTCCCGCTCTTTTTTCAGCATTTCGTAGCGCCGGTAAGTCTCATTCGGGAACGACTCGGCGGTTTCAATCTCCCGCAGGCATTCCTTAATCTCGTTTTCCAGCTGGCGAAGCTGCATCTCGAGGATCTTGTTGTCAATGTCATGCCGGAGCTTGCGCAGATCCGGATTTTGCTGACGAAGCATCTTCACTTCCCACAGACGGTCGACATAACCGGAAGCTTCCTCTTCTTTCAGCGCCGTATACAACGCGCCGCTGTCCGCCGGTTCGTCCCGGTGATAAACTTCCGCCATTTTTTCCAGCAGCAGCTTCAGACCGCTGTCCTTGATTTCAAACATGCCGGCTTTTTCTTCATATTCCCCGATCAGGCACGGATAACAGAACATCGCCGCGGCAATAAACTTGCCGACCAGTTCGTCCAGCGTAATCCTCACCGGCTGCGGCCGGGCAACCGCCTTTGCCGTTTTGTCGTTTTTCTTGCGTCCGCTCCCGTCGGCACTTCGCCGGTAATCGGTGTTTCTTTCCGTCCGCTCTTCCCGCGCCGGCCGGCGAAAACGCTCGTAAATCCGGTTTTTCATGTCCTGCAGATAATAACCGCGCACTTTTTCGTCGGCAATCTTCGCCACTTCCTCCAGCAGCGTTTTTTCAAACAGAGCCTTTTGTTCCGGCGTGTTGGCGACAACAGCCTCGACGTTCTTGCGCCACAAGAGGTCGGCAAGCGGCACCGTGTTTTCCAGCGCCTTTTCATATTCGTCGGCGCCTTTGGCTTTCAAAAATTCGTCGGGATCCATGCCGTCGGGCAGAAAAACGTATTTCAGCGAATAGCCGGCTTTCAAAATCGGCAGCGCCCGGTCAATCGAACGGATGGCGGCATGGATGCCGGCATTGTCGCCGTCAAAACACAGCGTCGGCTCCGGACAGATTTTCCAGGCTTCCGCAATCTGTTCTTCCGTCAGGGCGGTGCCGAGCGGCGCTACCGCATAGTCAAAGCCGTATTTGGCCTGGGCAATCACGTCCATGTAACCTTCGCAGACGACGATCCGCCTTTTTTCAAACGCCTTGTCGCGGGCATAGTTCAAATTGTACAACACCCGGCGTTTGTTAAAAACCGGCGTATCCGGAGAGTTCAGATACTTCGGCTGACCATCGCCCATTACCCGGCCGCCGAAAGCGATCACCCGGCCCCGTTTGTCCATGATCGGAATGATCACCCGGTCGCGGAAAAAATCGTACAGCTTGCCGTTTTTCTCCGACAGCACCGCCAGTCCCAGCTCGATCATGTCGCTTTCGCTCACGTTTTTTGACGCCAGCCAGGCCTTGAGTCCGTTGTTGTCGGGCGCGTAACCGAGCCGGAACTTTTTGATGATGTTTTCGTCAAAGCCGCGCCGCGCCAGATAGGCCATTGCCTCCCGCCCGGCGGTCAGGCGCAGGTTTTTCTCAAAATAGGCAGCCGCCAGTTCGGTAATTTCATACCAGGAACTGCGTTTCTGCACCTCTTCCGGACTTTCTTTGTGAATCTGCGGCACCCGGAGGCCGGCTTTGTTGGCCAGTTTGGTCACCGCATCCATAAACGGCAGGCCGTTGGCTTCCATCTCAAACTTGATGATGTCGCCGTGCGCCCCGCAACCGAAACAATGGTAAAAGCCTTTGGCCTCGTTGACCGTAAAAGACGGCGTCTTCTCGTTGTGAAACGGGCAAAGTCCCATATATTCGCGGCCCTTGCGCACCAGTTTGACTTTGGCGCCGACAACTTCGGCCACCGAAACCCGCGCGCGCAGTTCGTCAAGAAATTTCTGAAAGTCGGTTTCCATTCGCTTTTTAGCTCAACTTAACCCAGTATTGCCTTGATTTTGCCGGAAACCGCGCCGAAATCCATCTGCCCGGCATATTTTTCCTTTAAGGCGCCCATCACCTTTCCCATGTCCTTCATCGAGGCGGCGCCGGTTTCGGTAATCGCCGCGCGGACGGCGTCTTCGACTTCGGACTCGCTCATCTGTTTGGGCAGAAAACTCTGAATTACGGAAATTTCCGCTTCCTCTTTCGCCGCCAGCTCTTCACGGCCGCCGTCACGGTACATTTTGGCGGATTCCTGACGCTGTTTGATCATCGTCTGCATCATCGACAGGAGATCGGCATCGCCTGCACATTCTTTTCCCTTGCCGCGGGCGTCAACGTCTTTTTCCTTAACCCCGGCCAAAATCATCCGTACCGTGCTCAGACGCTCGGTTTCATGATTTTTCATCGCCTCTTTAATCGCGTTTTGAATGTCTTCTCTTAACATGTTTTTCTCCTTATATTGCGTTTTGTTATAAAAACTATAACGGTTATCGGCAAAATGCAAGACAAACATCATGTCTGAAAAAGAAAAGCCGTTTTCGCCGACCGGCAGCCCTGCCCGGCCGAAGGTTTTCCGGTTGCAAAAAAACGGCATCTTTACAAAGATGCCGTTTTTCTGTCTTATCCGCAATTGTTTGCGAACTTAATTTTTTTCCGTCTTTTGCTCAAACAATTCGACGGCCGTCATCAGCAGCGCCAGCAAAAAGACCAAAACTTTTTCGCCTGCCCATACCGCAAACGGAAGAGCATACAAAAAAACAATCTCCTGCCAGAAAAAACAAACTTCGCTGCAACATGCCCACACCGTAAAAAAAACGGCACAGACTTCGCAGATGACGGCAAACAGGCGAAAATCGCTTTCCGTTGCCCATGCCATCGTGTTTTTGATCGTTTTCTTAATCTTTTTCATATAGTTAGTTTTTAAAATTAAACAAAAGAAAAAACATTTTCGCTGTTTGAAGACGGTGTAATAATATTAACAACGCATAAAGCAAAATAATTTTTTCAATGTTTGCATTATAGTCGTTATTTTGTCACTCCGCAAGCTTTTTCGACAAAAGTTCAGAAATAATAACGAACGGAAACGGAAAATTCTTCATCATTGTCTTTCCCTGCGTTATCGTCAAAAAAATATTCCGCCGCCAGCGACCAGTTTTTCGCCAGCGGCATTCCCGCCTCCGCCCGATACCGGATCCGCTCGGCAAAAGAGGACGAAGAAAAGCTTTTTTTCGCTTCCGCCAACAGTTTCAAACGGTCAAAACCGGCAAACAGACCCGCCGTCAACTCTATTGCCGCATACTGATTGCGCGGCAGAAAACCGCCGTATCCGCCGGCAACCCCGGCCAACGCGTAGAAATACAGATTGTCTGCGGCGGCAACCGTTTTGCCGGCACCGACGCTGCCGTTCAGCACATATCCTTCACGGCCGGTTGCAGGATCTTCCTCCCGCGCGAGAGCAAGGGAAACGGTAAAAGACAACGGAGAAAACAGTTCGTCCGCCGGCGACAGCGACCGGATGCCGAGAACGTCCAGCCGGTTTAAAACCGTTTTGTCCGTACGATCGTAACGACGAAGCCTCAGATTCAGAAAATTAATTTCGGCTCCGGGCAGCAGCCCGAAATCGTCGTCTTCAAGCGAATGATATGCCGGGCGAAACGCAAATTCCTGAAAAGCGTTGCCGTTCCGGCTTCCCGCGCCGACCGAAACCCGCATTGACTCATGGGCGGCAAACGGCGTCCTGCCGACCGGCTTTTCTTCTTTTGCTCCGGCCGGCACCTGCAGCCGGCTGCGGGCAGACAACAGGGCAAAACTGCGACGTCGGTACTCCGCCAGTTCTATGTCTTCCGCCACGTACAAATACTGCACATACTGATAAGCCGTTTCCAGCACCTCTGCCCGCTCTTTTTCCGTCAGATCGGACACCGCCGCCGTTTTTCCTTCCGCCGCCGGCAGCAGAGACTGTCTTTGTGCCGCCGTCATCCGGCGGGCCTGAAAAACGATCCGCGTCCGTCTTGACGGCCGGTAGCTGACGCCCTTGACCAATCCCGGCGAACGATAGACCGCCTTGGCCGTGTCCAGGGGGATTGCATGCAGCGGAAAACGCGCCGCCAGCCCGGCTTCCGGCCGCACCGCATCCAAAACTTCAAGCAGCATGTACGAACAGTTTTTGGTAAAGAAATAATAACGGGTCCGGGTATGGCCGACTTCCCACAAATGCGCCACCAGCATTTCCAGTTCGGCCGGAGAAAAATTCAGCTTCATTTCCCAAATGTCCCGGTTCTCGATGTTGTTGTACATGTTGATGACGTCATAATACGGCTTGACCGTCCAGCCGCCGTAATAACCGCCGGCAAGCCCCTTGACGGCATACAACAGAGTGCCTTCCGCCCCTTTCGTAAAAGCGCCGTAACTGACGCCGTGGGCCAGAAGCTGAGTGCCTTTGCGCGCCGTGTCAATTCTGAGCAGCGTATGGCCGAACAGGGAAGACGGATTGTTCATGTAAGCATCGGTAAACAAAAGCGTGGCGCCGGCCGGGCGCAAATCTTTCTTAAACCGGTCAAACTCTTCACATTTTACATCAATTTTGTCGACCATTCCTTTGTTTTTAAGAAATATGTATCTTGCGGGGAAACGACAGATCTTGTCTTTGTCATCCCCCTGGGCAAACAGGCGAACGGTTGCCTCCAGCTCCGCCGCAGGGTCCGTCCGTCCGTTTTCCGCCAGATAAAAATCTTCGCTGTCAATGGTGCCGCGACAGCCGGAAAAAACACCCGGACGATAATGGACGAGTGCCAGCCACTGCGGATCTTCCGCCAACCGGATATCATCAGCGACTGCGGCGGAAGCGCCGCACAAAAGCAAAAGACTGAACAGAAGAAATTTCATGGGCGGACATCAAGGCGGTTTCGACCGTCCGCACGGAAACCGCCGACAGCGGATCAGGCTTTGACGACTTCAAAAATCTTCCCGGTGACATAAACGGCGTCAACGTTGCCGTCGGGAAAGATGCGGGCAAAATTCTGCCGCGATTTTTCGGCAAACGTCCGTTTGTCCATATTCAGCATGCCGGCAAGCGTGTCCAGCGTTTCCCCCTCGCCGCGGGCGGCGTCAAGGGCATATTGTTCCATATTGTTTTCGATAAAGCGAAGAACCATTTTCTGCGTTCCGCCGGTGACCCGTCCGTCGGGATCGCAGCCGGAAGTGCCGAAAGTGATGCCGAACGTCTGGCTGCCGGTGGAAGTGTTGGTGGTAACCGCCAAAATCTGCGCTTCGGGGCCCGAAACGCCGCGCCAGGCCATGGAACCGAGCCCGCAGCCGGTGCTGTCTATCGCCTGCGCATCGGCTGCAACAAAAGTCAGAACGGCTGCCGCCAGCATATAAGTCTTTTTCATCGTCAGTTCTCCGGAAAAGTCAAAATTACCGCCTTATTATATCATATGCCCAAACCGTGTATAGCGAAAAAACGCTTATTCACCGCAAAATTTGCTTGCCAAATTCTTTTCCCGGTGTTATATTCCTTTTCATCAACTTACAAAAGCAATGGCTGTGAAAGGTAAACCTTTTCGCAGTCAAATTTTTTAATTTTTAGCATAGAGGTGAGAAAAATGGATAAGTTCCCTTTGACCAAGGAAGGGTTCACTGCACTTGAGCAGGAACTGAAGAATTTGAAAGGCGTCGAACGCCCCAACATCATTGCCGCGATTGCCGAAGCCCGTTCGCACGGCGACCTTTCGGAAAACGCGGAATATTCGGCCGCCAAGGAAAAGCAGAGCTTTATCGAAGGGCGCATTCAGGAACTGGAAGCGGTTATCAGCCGCGCCCAGGTTATTGATCCCAGCCTCAACAAAGGCGACATCGTCCGCTTCGGCGCCGTGGTTCTGGTGGTTGACGAAGACACCGACAAGGAAAGCAAATACCAGATCGTCGGCGACTATGAGGCCGACATCGAAAAAAACAAGATTTCCCTTTCCTCGCCGCTGGCCAAGGCGCTGATCGGCAAAGAAGTGGGCGACGTAGCGGAATATACGGCGCCGGGCGGAAAGAAGTCTTTTGAAATTCTTGAGGTCATTTACTGATCCTCTTTAAAATCTTTTTGCCGCACATAAATATAAAACCGGACTTTTTGAAAAGTCCGGTTTTGTTTTATCGCTTGCAGGAGATTTATCCATGAAAAAATCGGAAAAAAAGATGATTATCGAAAACTTTGAGGAAAAATGCGATTGCCGTGAAGACGACAACTGCGGCTGTTCCTTCCCCAACAACACCCGTCCGGAACCCGAAGCGGAAGCCGTCGGCGAAACCAAAGGCAGCTGCCCGGTTCCGCCCCGGCAATAATCATTCTTCCTGCAAAAAACGCTGCGCTTCGAGAAAGGCCTGACAGCCGGAACCGGCGGCCGTCACCGCCTGCCGGTAAACGGAATCCTTGACGTCGCCCGCCGCAAACACGCCCGGCACACTGGTCTGGCAGCTGCCCGGTACGGTCACGATATACCCCTGGTTGTCAAGCACAATCGCGTTTTTAAAAATTTCGGTGTTCGGTTTGTGGCCGATGGCAATAAACACGCCGGCGACCGCAATGTTTTTGTATTTGTCCGTTTTCAGGTTTTTAACCCTGATTTCGGTGACGCCTTTCGGATTGTCGCCGCCGATAATGTCGTCGATCACGCTGTCCCACTCAACGATGATTTTCGGGTTGCTTTTGATGCGTTCCTGCAAAACCTTGTCCGCCCGCAGTTCGTCGCGGCGGTGAACCAGCGTGACGCTGCGCGCGATGCCGGCCAGATAAAGCGCTTCTTCCGCCGCCGTATTGCCGCCGCCGACAACCGCCACGTCCTTGTTGCGGTAAAAGAAGCCGTCGCAGGTCGCACAGCCGGAAACGCCGAAGCCGCGGAACTTTTCCTCGTTTTCCAGTCCCAGCCAGCGGGCCGAAGCGCCGGTGGCAATGATTACGCTTTCCGCCCGGTAGGAATTGGCCCCTTCGGAAATCAGCACAAACGGACGGGCGGAAAAATCGACCTCCGAAATCTGGTCATCGACAATCTCCACGCCGACGTTGACCGCCTGGTCATGCATTCTCTGCATCAGTTCGCCGCCGTTGATCGGTTCGGGAAAGCCGGGAAAGTTTTCCACGTCGGTGGTGATCGTCAGCTGTCCGCCTTTTTGCAGCCCGCTGACCAGTACCGGACGCATTCCCGCCCGCGCGGCATAAATGCCCGCGGTATAGCCGGCCGGACCGGATCCGATAATCAGCACTTTGGTTTTATATTCAGCCATTTTCTTCTCCTTGATCTGTTTTACCCCTAAAATACTATTTTAAATTTATCGTTCAAGGCAAAAAATCAATTATTGCGAAACTCTGCAAAATTCTCCCTTTTTTCCGTGCGTGCATCTTTCGGACGGCTTTCCCGCTTGACTTTTTTGTCCATTTTCTTATAATGACACCCATTGATAATTATTAACCTTTATACTTATGGATAAAAATGCCTTTTTCAGTGTCTCCGACCTGAACACTGACAGAGAGAAAGCAAACGACTTGTCGGTATACGCCTTCAAAGTCCTGTTCAAAATTTTCGCGGCCGCTTCGCTGGTCATGTGGGCGTTAACGCCCCTTGTCTGTTTCTTTGACCGGACAACCGACGCCATCCGTGACGTGTTGTGTTTCGTGTCAATAATCAGTTTTCTGATCCTTTTGATCGGCCACAGAAACGTCCGCCGCTGGCATTTTCCGCTGCTGCTGACGTTTACCGTCGCTTTCGGCGGTTTTACCTGCCTTCTGGCCGGCCCTGCGACACTGGCTTTCACCGTACCGTCTGCCGTCGCCTGCGGCCTTGTGACCCTGCTCTGCCGGCGGAAACATCAAATGATCCCCCGTGCCGCCTGTTTCGGAATTTCCGTTCTCACGGCGCTGCTCGTTTTTCCGGTCGCAACGCACTTTGACAACGGGCTTTTCCTGCCGGTGGCGGCGACGGTTCATCTGCTGCTGTTTACGACGCTGGTTACGACCGTCCTGACGCTTGTTTCGCGTCGGCCGTCCCTGTTCAAAAAACGCGGACTGTCGTCCAAAACAAACGTCACCTTCCTGGTGGTCGGCCATGTTTTTCTGGCAAACGTCGTTCTGGCCGCAGGCTTTCTCATCACCGGCTGACGCCGTTCGCCGCATTTTCGGCTGCCTCCCTCCCGGGACGGCAGCCTTTTTTGTTCCGTCAACTTTCCGGCGCACTCTTAAAGATTGATCGGCAGATGAATATATGGTATTATATCGGCATATAATTTTTATGCAGAGGACATATTGCCATGACCGAAAAGAAAAAACCCGTCGTCGTCGGAATCGGAGAAATCCTGTGGGATATGCTCCCCGGCGGCAGACGCGCCGGCGGCGCGCCGATCAATTTCGTTTACCACGCCGCGGCCATGGGCGCCGAAGGCTATGCAATCAGCGCGGTCGGCAATGACCCGGACGGCGACGAAATATTGCGGGAATTAAACCAAAACGGCATTGCCCACCTGATCGCCCGGGTTCCCCGCCCGACCGGAAAGGTTTTGGTCGAACTCAAAAACGGCATCCCTTCTTATACCATTGTCGAAGACGTCGCCTGGGACTACATTCCGTGCGAACGCCGGGCTTTGGAAATCGTGCACCGCGCAGACGCCGTCTGTTACGGAACGCTCGCTTCAAGAACCCCTGTCAGCCGCCGAAGCGTCGTCCGCCTGCTTGAACAGGCGCCGTCCTCGGCTCTCAAATTCTTTGACGTCAACCTGCGCGGACGCTATTACGATGCCGGGCTGATCCGCGAATTTCTGAATTATGCCGACGTTTTCAAAATCAACGACGACGAAATACTTACCGTCCGCCGGCTGTTTTCCCTTGCCGGTTCCGACGAGGAGGTCTGCCGCACCCTGCTGGCAGAATACGGACTGCGTTATCTGATTTTTACCGCCGGCGAAAACTACAGCGTCATCTACTCGCCGCAGGCCCGTTCATACCTGCCCACGCCCAAAGTCGAAGTCGTCGACACCGTCGGCGCCGGCGACGCCTTTTCCGGCGCTTTCGTTTACGGAATCCTGACCGGCAAAACGATGGAACAGGCCCATCGCGACGCCGTCCGCGTTTCCGCCTTCGTTTGTACCCGCCCCGGCGCCTGGCCCGCATACACCCCGGATTTGAAAGGATAGAAAAATGGAAAAAAGATCTCACATACTGCTGAAGCTCGTTCCGATCATGCTCGCCTTTTTCGCCATGGGCTTCGTCGATTTGGTCGGCATTGCCACCAACTATGTCAAAAAAGACTTTGAACTCTCGGACTCGGTCGCCAACCTTTTCACTTCAATGGTTTTCTTCTGGTTTCTTGTCTGCTCGGTGCCGACCGGCATGCTGATGAACAAGATCGGCCGACGCAAAACCGTGATTCTCAGCCTGGTGCTCACCTCCGTCGCGCTGATTATTCCGCTCATTGACTACAACCTGCCGCTGATCCTCATATCTTTCTCGCTGCTGGGCATCAGCAACGCCGTCATGCAGGTGTCGCTCAACCCCCTGCTGTCCAACATCGTCAGCGACAAACGCCTGTCTTCGGCCCTCACCTTCGGCCAGTTCGTAAAAGCCATCGCCGCTTTCACGGCGCCGATCATCGCCGCCTGGGGCGCCCTGCATTTCAACAACTGGCGGCTTTTATTCGCCGTTTATCTGGTTGAGGGCGTCATTGCCGCGGCAGCGCTTTCGTTTGAAAAGATCAAAGAAGAAGAAATGACCGGACGCGCCTCTACCTTCAAAGAATGCTTTTCGCTTTTGGGCGATACGACCGTCCTGCTCTGCTTCATCGGCATCGTCTGCCACGTGGGCATAGACGTCGGCACCAATGTTTCCGCACCGCGGATTATCATGGACAAGCTCGGACTGAGCCTGACCGAAGCGGGCTATGCCACCAGCGTTTATTTTCTGTTCAGAACGATGGGCTGCCTGGCCGGCCCCTTCATTCTCGCCAACTTTTCCCCCCGCCGTTTCTATGCCGTCAGCATCTTTCTTCTGGCCGCCGGCATGCTCGGTCTGCTGCTTTTCCGAAGTTCGGCCGCGCTTTACGCCTGTATCGCCCTGATCGGCTTTAACAACGCCAACCTGTTCCCGATCATGTTCTCGCAGGCGATCTTGCACCTGCCGGAAAAGAAAAACGAAATTTCGGGACTGATGATCATGGGCATTTTCGGCGGCACCGTATTCCCGCTGCTGATGGGCTTTGCCTCCGATCTGTTCGGTTCGCAGAACGGCGCGGTTGCGATAATGGGACTCGGCGTTGTCTATCTCTTAAGCGTTGTCCGCAAAGTACGCGATACCACCCGGAGCCAAAATGACCAAAACGGTTAAAATCATCTGGACGACGGCCGCCCTCCTCGGCGCCGTTTCCCTCTTCTTCAACTTCCGCGAAATTCCGCAGGAAACGCCGCCGCCGTTGAAAAACGGAGAATTTCTCTGTCCGCCGGACAAGCAGGCGGAAGCCGACAGGCTGAAACCTCCGCGCCATACGGCGGAAGAAATCGGCGGCTATGCCCGTCTGATCGAAAACGCCCCTTCTCCGACCGAAGCCTGGCGGCTGGCCGAAGAAGCCCGGAAAAAGGCGGAAGCATACAACCGCCGGGTCAGAGCCTATAACGACTATCTGGCGCAAAACTGCGGCGGCCGCTGACATGCCGCCGCAATCAGTCTTTCTTCTTGTATTTTACGATCATAAACAAAATCGTGCCGGCAAAATAAAGCGAAATCAGGTTAAACAGAATCATCTGCACCGAATGCAGATAAATGCCGTAAAAAACCCAGCAGACCATGCCCGTACAGTAAATGACATAACTCGTCAGCGACAGCTCCTGCACGTTTTTGCTTCTGATCGTCCGCAAGGTCTGCGGCAGAAAACAGGTGGCTATGCAGAGGCCGGCAATATAACCGGCAGCTTCGGCCAATATGTTCATTTTGTTTGCCTTTCTAAAAAAGAGAATCCCTGTCCGTTCTTATAACAGCATGTCCGCTTATTTGCAACCCGTTCGGCTTTTGCCGGTTAAAAGCCGTTTTTCTCAAATATCTTGTTGACAAGCGGTAAAAAATGTGCAATTTACATACCTGAAAATCGTTGTTGAGATGCGCTCCTAGCTCAGCAGGATAGAGCAACAGCCTTCTAAGCTGTGGGTCGGGCGTTCGAATCGCCCGGAGCGCGCCAGTTTGAAAAACCCCGGATTTCCCCGGGGTTTTTTGTATGTCCGTACACGGCTTTCCCGCGATAAGAAAAAGAAGGGAAACGCGGTACTTCCCTTTTCTGCGGCTTTTCAGCCCGCCTTTTTCAGGATTTTTTTCATCCGCAGCTGGCTGCGAACCGTTTTTTCTTCCTTTTTCAGCATTTTTTTGCGCCGGCCGGCGGTTATCCCCGACAACAGCATATATTTCAGCAGCTTTCCCCAGCCTGCCTCTTCCAGCCCTGCCCGCGGTGCGGAAAATATTTTGCCGCGCCGGACGGCAAACAGACAGTCCAGTTGCCGGGCATTCATCTCGTCAGTCATTTTCCGCAATTCGTCTGCGGTAAACAAATCGAAAAACATCATTCCCGTCTGCCGGCGGTAAAAGTCGGAAACGGCCGCCAGGTTGGCTTCCAGCAGCCCTTTTCTTTGCAAAAAATCATAAACGAAATTGCACACCCTGTAACGGTCATACTTGTTCTTCGGCTTCTTGTTAAAATAATTGCTCATGATTGAATTGACGCGGATCCTGTAATTATACAGACGTTCCGACAGGAAATACACGTCTTTTGCAAACAGGGAATAAAGCATCCAGAAAGTGTCGTCATCATGCTCGCAGCCTTCGGGAAAGCATATTCCGTAACGCTCAATCAGCTCTTTTGCAAAAATTTTGTTCCACAGAACCACGCTCATCTTCACCCGCAGTTCGTCGTCAAGAACGTGCATTCCCGTATACGGAGCATTATAAAAACTCTCCGAAACGGTATGCCGGCGCGCCTCGGTGTCCACTTCCTCTATCTCTACCCGACAGCGGCAGACGGCGACATCCGGCCGCTTTTCCGTCATTGCACGCAGCATCCGTTCGCAACAGTCCGGCCGATAACTGTCGTCCGCGTCGCAAAACATGACATAGCGTCCGCCGGCGTTTTTCAACCCGAGATTGCGGGCGGCCGCCGGCCCGGAGTTTGCCTGCGGGAAAACGCGGATACGCGGGTCTTTTCCGGCATATTCCGCCAAAATGCTTCCGCTGCCGTCCGTCGAACCGTCGTCCACGCATAAAACTTCAATGTCGCCGAAAGTCTGTGCGCATAAAGCGTCCAGACAGCCGGCAATGTATTTTTCCGCATTGTAAACCGGAATAATCACGGAAATTTCCGCCATCGGCACTTCTCCCAAAAACAAGTCACCGTTTGAGAATATGTTCTTTTTTTCTTAAAATAAAGCTTTTTTTCGCCTCAGAAATCAGCCGCTTTCTTTTCCGCTTCCTGCATCCGGTAGCAGCTTTTAATCCGCTTCATTTCCCGTTTCAGTTCTTTTCGCTTCTGCCGGCAAGAAACCCGCTTTTTGCCGAACAGTATCTTTGACAGCAGTTTGTATTTGGCATATTTCAGCTTGGTCAGCAGATAATCGTCGACATAACCGATTTTTTCTCTGACTGCCGGCACTTCCCTGATCACCTGCTGAACCTGCTGCTGGGGCGGGAAAAGTCCCTTTTGCAGAATTTCTTCGTAAAAAGGCGTCTGCCTGGCATATTTCCAAAAATAATCACTCAGTGCAATTTCCGGATATTTCCAGGGCTTTTCTCTCCCCGCCCAATGAATGATTTTGGGATTTTTCAAAATAAATTTCTGCACTTCCGCCGGATAAAACAAATCAAGGCAACCGACGAACAGGTTCCACTGATGGTCAATTTCCAAAACATGGTCTTTCAGCGCAATGTTCAACAAATCCTGATCGGGAAAACGCAAAACCCCGGCAAAATCCGACAGACCGTCAAATATTTTCTTTTCCACCCCGTTTTCTCTCCAGGCTTTCAGATTAATCAGGCAAACGCCGGTATTATAATATTGTTTCAGTCCGACGGCAGACATGAAACCGTCATTACAGCCGCCGTACGACGGAGCATCGACGGCGCACGCCGCGTAATAACCGTCAATGTTCGTGTTGTACAAATTCCACAGCGAGGAAACGGCGACCAGATCACAGTCCAGACACAATATCTTGTCCAATTCCGGCTTAAGCGAGGAAATCCGCAGACGAAAATTCGTTTCCTGACTGACATGGGCGTTGGAATTTTCCGGGATCGGCGGAATGTCACCCGCAGACAGCGAAATATACTCGATATAAAAGTCCCTGATCGATTTCAGGCTTTCCAGTTTTCTTTTGCTGTCTTCACCGATCCCGCTGTTAATAACGTAAAAACGAAATTCCTCGCCGTCTTCCGCATTGTCCAGAATGGACCGCATGGCGACGGTCAGATACTTTACGTATGCTTCATTGACGGTAAAACTGATGTTCATACTTTTCAACATGCCGACAACTCCCTGCTGCGAATGCTTTTGATTTTTTGCTTCATTTTCCGTTTCTTTTCCCCGTAGTACGACTTTTTTGAACCGAACGCGGCAAACGACAGGAACTTGTATCGATAATATTTCAATTTGTCTTTCAACGGTATTTTTTGGACTTCCGCCGCCCGAACCGCCGCCTTTTCCGGCTTTTGCCGCGAAAGGGCATAAATTTTCTGCTCGAAATGCTTGTAAATGATCCGGGCAAAAAACGGCGTCTTTTGCGCATAATGCCAGAATATCTCCGCCGTACTGTGTTCAGGACAGTCCCAGGGCTTCATATCCACCGCATAATGCAGTATCGAGGGATTTTTGATCACTTTCAGATATTTTTCGTAAAAGTCGCGAGGCAGCTGATAAGGCAGCAGATTCCCGTACAAATAATAGGTATGCCATTCGACGTTCCAATCAGGGCTGTAATAAAAAACCCGGCCCTCGCAGACGGAATTGAAAATGTCCTGATCGACAATCATCGGATTTTTTACTTCCGCAAGCCTTTTCAGCAATTTGTCCGTCAAAGCAAATTCCCGGCACTTTTTGATATTGAAGCCCAGCACGCCGGAATTGAAATAATGCGTATAATCCTTCAGTTTCAGTATGTCGTCGCAATAATCCTTCACCCGATAACCTTTGATTTCGCAGTTTTCGTTATAAATTCTCGCATATTCGACATCCCGCACCGCGCCGAGAAGATTGCCGCCGATATCAACCCGATACAAATCGGCTATGTCCCGCAGACAAATCAGGTCGGAATCAAGATACAGCACTTTTTCGTAATGTGCAAAAATTTCGGGAATAAAAAACCTGAAATAAACCGTCGGCGTATAGTATCCGTGACTGTAAAACATTTCCTTATATTTTTCGTAAACGTCGCTGACATTGTAAAAACGAATGCTGACGTTGCCGCCCGCGTAAGTTTCCGTCAACAGCTTCTGATTATACGGCTCTACCCCGTTTTCGATAATCACGATGTCATAATTGTTCCCGCTTCCGGCATGTTCCGTTAACGACTGCAGAACAACGGACAGGTACGGAACGTAATTGTCGTCGCAGGCAAAACAGATCGCCGTGTTGTTCCGCTCAAACGCGGGACGGATATCCCGGCTGCGGGAAACGTCGTCAACGATGCTGAGTTCCAGTTCCCGGGTTCGGCATACATTTTTTTTGCCGTTAAAAAATATACCCCACAGTCGTTCTCCCAGATACGCCGGCGTTCTGTATGCCGCGATCGTATAATCCTGATAGTCGATTTCCTTTTCCGTCGCAAACAAAATTTTAAACAGCCATTCGCAGTATTCGAAAAAAATCTCCTTTTTCATAATAAAACTGTGGTACCAGTAATGCTTTTTCGACCGCAGATATTTTCTGATTGCCGATTTGTATTCCGGAAACAGCAGCGCTGCTTTGCGGGCGCAGATACGCAAATCGTCCGGATTGAGAAAAGACAGCGTCTGCGCATAATGTTCCGCCACCGTTTGACCAAACGACACTTCTTTCGTCGTCAGAACGTCCGCCGGATGTTTTTCAAGGTAAGCAACGATCTTGTCACCCCTCAGACTGAGCATGTCGACATAACTGTCGTCAATCCCGGAATATCTGAAACATCCCCAGGTTTTTTCCCTCCCCGTTCCGTCAAAACCGTCGTCAAAAATAAAATGCCGCCGATACTGCATAAAACCGACATAGTCAGGGTTGCCCAGTTTGTCATAGTTTTTCCAGGCCCAGTAAAGCGCCGTCAGTTCGCAGTATTTTCTGTTTTCTTCCGAAATGTTTTCGCCCGTATCGTCCCCGATCATGTTGTCAAGCATCCACTGATAATCCTCTTTGGACATTGAGCCGTCTTTCGAAGCTTCGGTGGCAAGCGCCCGTCCGAGATGGATCGGGGTCAGCACCTCGTCTTTCAAAAGCACCGCCGGCCGGTGATAGCCCACCAGAATTTTTACTGTCGGTTTTTTCTTTTTCATTTTATCTGATCTCCTCAAAAAGTTCCAAAGCCCGTTTAACGGCCTCGTCCATGTTGTAGTATTTGTAATCTCCGAGCCGGCCGGCAAAATAAACCTTTTCCAAACCGTCCGCCTTTCGCCGGTAACGCCGGTAAAGTTCATGGTTTTTCGCATCCGGCACCGGATAGTAACGTTCGTTTCTGCCGGCCTCGTAGGCTTGCGGATATTCTTCCGAAACAACCGTCTGCGCCGTTTGTTCGTCAAGGTAATATTTGTATTCGACGCTGCGGGTGAAATCATAATTTTCCGGATAATTGATCTGCGGGCCGCTTTGATAAAAAGCCCGGTCATGACGCCTGAACACGATATCAAGACTCCGGTACGGCAGTTCTCCCAGTTCAAAGTCGAAAAATTCGTCAATCGGCCCGGTATAAAACAGCCGTTCATAATCCGTGCTGCCGCGGACATCGTTAAAATCGGTATTGAGTTCCGTCCGGATCAGCGGATTGTCAAGCATCCGCTCCGCCATTTTGGTATAACCCTCCGCCGGTATCGCCTGATATTTGTCCTGAAAATAACGGTCGTCGCGGCTGACGAAAACCGGCACCCGCCCGCTGACCGAAGGATCCAGTTCTTCCGGCCGTACCCCCCATTGCTTGACCGTATAACCGAGAAAAACCTTTTCATAAACATAATCAGCCAGACACGCAAAATCTCCGTCATCCGTCTGCCGCAGTTCCAAAATCGGCACCTTGCGGTTAAAGCCGAATTTTGCAATCAGCTTTTCTTCCAGCCGCTCGGCCAGCTGCCGCGGAAAGACCTGATGCAGGCTGTCAAGGTTAAAAGGAACGTTTACTTCCCTGCCGTCGATCACCGCTTTCACCCGGTACATAAAATAATGCCAGTCGGTAAAACGGCCGAGGTAATCCCAAACCTTTTTGTCTTTGGTATGAAAGACATGCGGCCCGTATTGGTGAACGGTCACGCCGCTTTCGTCCTTATAATCGTAGATATTGCCGCCGATGTGGGAACGCCTGTCTATGATCAGCACTTCCTCTTTTAACTCCGACGCCAGCCGCTCGGCCAGCACCATTCCGGTCAGGCCGCAGCCGACCACCAGATTTTTTACCCGTTTCATTTTCAGTATTTCCTGTTTGTTTCCCATTTCCAGGCCGTTTCGATAATTTCCTCAATCGCCGTATAGCGCGGCCGCCAGCCGAGAATTTCCCCGGCTTTACGATTGTCGGCAAACAACTTTGCCGGATCCCCCGGACGCCGCGGCGCATATTCCACCGGACACCGCCAGCCGCTCACCTTTTCCGCCGCGGTTATGATTTCGCGCACGCTGGAACCGATCCCGGTGCCGAGATTGACGCAGCCGTTATATTTCCCCAGCTTTTCCAACGCCAGCCGGTGAGCGGCCGCGAGATCTTCGACATGAATGTAATCGCGGATGCAGGTACCGTCGGGCGTATCGTAATCGGTGCCGAAAACCCGTACCGTTTCCAGTTCCCCGTTAACGGCTTTCAGCACCAGAGGAATGAGATGCGTTTCCGGCAGATGGCTCTCGCCGATCGCTCCGTCCGCCGAACAGCCGGCGGCATTAAAATAACGCAGGGATATGTGCTTTAAGCCGTAAGCTGTTTCATAATCGCGGAAAATTTCTTCAATCATCAGCTTGCTCCGCCCGTAAGGATTGATCGGCTTTTGCGGATGTTTTTCGTCAATCGGCAGATACTGCGGCTCTCCGTATGTCGCGCAGGTACTGGAAAAAACGATTTTGTCGACCGAATATTCGCGCATGACGTCCAGCAGGTTCAGCGTTCCCGCCACGTTGTTGCGATAATATTTCCGCGGATCCCGCACACTCTCGCCGACATAGGCGAAAGCCGCAAAATGAACAACCGCCTCCGGCCGGAATTTCTGAAAAACGTTTCTTAAGGAATCTTTGTCGAGCAAATCGGCCTTTTCAAAAGCAGCTCTCGGATCAACCGCTTCCCGGTGTCCGTAAACCAGATTGTCGGCAACCGCGCATTCGTACCCGCAGTCAAGCAGATGCCGCAGCGTATGGGAGCCGATATATCCGGCGCCCCCCATAATCAGTATCATCAGTTCTCCCCTCGAAAAAAGTCACGTTCACGGTGTCTGGCCGGCGGGAACCGCAAAACGCCGCAGGTTCCCGCCTCCGCTCTTATTCCGCAGCCGTCGCCGCCGGCATAATTTCCCGCCTGAAATAAGCGATCGTCCTGTCCAGCCCCTCGTCCAGGCGGACTTTCGGCTCCCAGTCCAATTTGCTTTTGGCCAGCGTAATATCCGGCCGCCGCTGGGTCGGATCATCACTCGGCAGTTCCTTATACACCACCTTCGAACGACCGCCGACCTTGCTTACCACCATTTCCGCCAACTCTTTGATGGTAAATTCTCCCGGGTTGCCGGTATTGACCGGCCCCTGAAAATCCTTCGGGCTGTTCATCATCCGCACCATTGCTTCGATCAAATCGTCCACATAGCAAAAAGAACGGGTCTGATGACCGTCACCGTAAACGGTAATGTCCTCTCCCCTCAAAGCCTGACAAATAAAATTGCTGACGACGCGCCCGTCGTTCGGATCCATATTCGGCCCATAGGTGTTGAAAATGCGGATAACTTTGATGTCAACGCCTTCATGGCGCCAATAATCGAAAAACAGACTTTCCGCACAGCGTTTTCCTTCGTCGTAACAGGAACGGATACCGTTGGGATTGACGTTGCCGCGGTAGCTTTCCACCTGCGGATGAACCAGCGGTTCGCCGTAAACTTCCGAAGTCGAAGTCTGCAAAATCGTCGCCCGGTGGGCTTTTGCCAGCTCCAGCATGTTGATTGCCCCGAAAACGCAGGTTTTCGTCGTTTCGATCGAATGCTTCCCCTGATAGGCCGGCGGACTGGCCGGACAGGCCAGATTGTAAATCTGGTCCAGATGTTCGTCAACGGCAAGCGGCTGACAAATGTCATGGTTGACAAACTTAAAATTCGGATTGTTCAAAAGACGGCTGACGTTGGAAAGTCTGCCGGTGTAATTGTTGTCGACGCAAATGACGCGATGCCCGTCGTCAATCAGCCGGCGGCAGAGATTAGACCCGAGAAAACCGGTCCCGCCGGTAACAAGTATTGTTTTCATAAAATGCCTCTTAATTTACCTACTGAATTATCTCCAAACCGCGCTTGCCCGCAAACCGCCTCCGGCCGCATCCGCGTCCAAACGCTCCCGAACCTTTTCCTCAAAAAACCTTCAACGCTGAACAAAAGACGACATTCCTGCTCTTTTATTTTACATCCTTTGGTAGAGGAAAAAGCTTCCCTGTATATAAGAGGGACTTTTTAAATTTCACCGTCTTGAAAAATATTTTTTTGCATTTATTTTCGGTTTTCTTTTTTCCCATTGATTTTAAGAGCTATTTTTTACGGCCACTGACTGCTTCCGCTCATCGGGAAAGCTGTTTCCGTCAATGAAGGCACTCTTTTCCGACAAATTTTCCGCCGGCCGGAAAATTCGACTGCAATAAAGACATAAAAAAAACCGCCCGAAGGCGGCATAGTGGTCGGGACAGACGGATTCGAACCATCGGCATCTTGTCTGGCTCATAAGCTCCGCTTTACAAGCTGTCGCTAACTCGCTGCGGTCACTTGTCTTGTAACTTTTGCCGCGCCGCGCTGCCGCTTGCTTGCAAAATAACAAGACTGCGCCTGTCGTTGAAAAAACTTTCACTGAAAGTTTTTTCTTCCTCCAGCCCAAAGCAAGCTTGCTTTGGTCGCAAAAAGCACAAAAAAAACCGCCCGAAGGCGGCATAGTGGTCGGGACAGACGGATTCGAACCATCGGCATCTTGCTCCCAAAGCAAGCGCTCTACCAGGCTGAGCTATGTCCCGTTGTCAATCGTTTTTCTTCAACAATAATATTTCCCGGCTTTCGTCCGTCCTTTGTCTTGCTGCAGCATCAAACATACGGACAACCGCTTCCCCGAAATTATCATCCGGCTTGGTTATAATAATTAGCCCGCAAAAAAATATTTTGCAACACCTTTTTCAGTTTCTGCCCAACAAACCGTGATCGTTAAAACTGAAAACCAGACTCTTGCTGACGATAAAATGGTCGATCAGCCGGATTTCCACCGCCGCCAGAGCTTCCGCAATCTTTCTTGTTACCTCAATGTCCGCACGCGAAGGCGTTACGTCGCCGGAAGGATGGTTATGCACCAGGATCAGCGCCGTTGCCCCTTTCAAAACCGCCGAACGCATCACTTCTCCGGGATGTATGGCAACCGCGTTGACACTTCCCCGCTGCTGCACTTCTTCGCCGATAATCCGGTTTTTGGCATTAAGAAAAATCACGCGGAATTCTTCCCTGTCTTTGTAACCGGAAGCCGCGCGGCAGTATTCGATAATTGCATCGTAACTGGTCAGAACCGGCGCTTCGGTCGCGCTCAATTTCTGCCAGGTCATTCTCAGCGCCGCCTCGCGCACAATCCGGAACACGAGAATTGTATTCTCCTTCAGACCGGTAAAAGTCATCAGTTTGTCGTCAGAAGCAAACAAGACTTCGGCAAAACTGCCGAATTCCTTAACCAGCGCTTTTGCCAGCGGTTTGGTATCTTTTCTCGGGATCGCCAGCGTCAGCAGCAGTTCCAGCATCTCATAATCCGCCATGTCTCCGCCGCCGCCGAGTTTGAATCGCTCTTTCAGCCGCTGACGGTGACCTATGTAATCCGGGAGTTCCTCGCTCATGCCTGTCCTTATTTATACGGCGGTTTATCCAGACCTTTCGGGGAATAGGTAAAGACTTCATACCCGTCTTTGGTTACCCCCAGAGAATGTTCAAACTGCGCGGAAAGCGACTTGTCGCGGGTAACGGCCGTCCAGCCGTTGGACATAATGAAGCCGTCTTTCCTGCCGATGTTGATCATCGGTTCGATGGTAAAGAACATCCCCTCTTCCATTACCGGCCCGGTGCCTTTGCGGCCGCAGTGCATAACGTTCGGACTGTCGTGAAAAACCCGGCCCAGCCCGTGTCCGCAAAACATATCGACCACCGAATAGCCGTATTTGTGCGCATATTCTTCAATCACCGCGCCGATGTCGCCGAAATGCGCTCCCGGACGGACAACCTCAATGCCGCGCATCATACATTCGTAGGTAACGTCGCACAGGCGCGTCGCCTTCAGTTTCGGCTTTCCGGCATAATACATGCGGCTGGTATCGCCGAACCAGCCGTCGAGAATGACCGTAACGTCAATGTTCAAAATATCGCCGTCGGCCAACTTGCGGTCGTCCGGAATGCCGTGGCAGATCACATGGTTGATCGAAATGCAGGTCGATTTCGGATAACCGTGATAGCCCAGACACGCGGGCACGGCGCCGTGACTTTCTATATATTTGCGGCACAAATCGTCAAGCTCGCCGGTCGTAACGCCGACGTCCACATAATCGGTGATATAGTCCAAAACTTCCGCCGCCAGTTTTCCGGCACGGCGCATTTTTTCAAAATCTTCCGGATTGTATACGACAATCCCGTCTTTGGTTTTTCTTGTCAATTGCGCACTCCTTGCTTAATCTTTTACCGTTATGTTTACACCTGCGGCCGTTTTTTTGCAACAGCTTTTCTTGAATATCCGCATATGCCGCTTATATCGGAAACAAAAAGGAAGGAGAAAAACGATGGCCGACGTCCGCAAATTTCTTTACTGTCTGTTCATGACCGCCCTCACGCTCATTGTCGGCGCCTATTTCAACTATACCGGCGTCAGCACCTGGTATCAGGAAATGGAAAAACCGGCCTTAACGCCGCCCGATTACGTTTTTCCGGTCGCCTGGATACTGATTTATCTGCTGATGACAGTCGCTTTTTATCTGGCGTTCGTCAATGCCCCCGTCCGGCAGGAAAGCTCGCGCACCAACGGCTTTTTCATCAATCAGCTGTTTCTGCATGTTTTGTGGACTTTTGCCTTTTTTTACACCGGCCACACCGGGCTGGCTCTGCTCATCGTAATCGTGCTTAATATTGTCGTTTTCAGAAGCGTTTACTGGTTTTGGCGCGTTTCTCCCGTTTCCACCTTGCTGCTGGTGCCTTATCAGGGCTGGCTGCTGTTTGCCGCCTGGCTCAACGCCGGCTTTGTCTATCTCCACGGATATACGGTAACTTTTTAGGAATTTTTACCAATTTTCTATAGACAGATAAAGAAGATTGCATTAAAAGTTAGGGTTAGTTTTTTTAGTCCCATTTAATGTATTTGGAAAGAAATTGGTTATGACGACGACTGTAAATCAGATAAGAAGCACTTTTCTCGACTATTTTGCCAAAAACGGACATAAGATTGTCCCGTCATCCCCGCTCGTGCCCGACAACGACCCGACCCTGATGTTTACCAACTCGGGCATGGTGCAATTTAAAAACATTCTTGCCGGCAACGAAACCCGGGATTATACCCGCGCCGCCTCTTCGCAGAAAAGCGTGCGTGCCGGCGGCAAACACAACGACCTCGACAGTGTCGGCTACGACGTCCGCCACCACACTTTCTTTGAAATGCTCGGCAACTTCTCTTTCGGCGACTATTTTAAAGAAGGCGCCATCAGCTATGCCTGGGAGCTTTTGACCAAATATTTCGACCTGCCGGCAGACCGGCTGGCGGTAACCATTTATCATAACGACGAAGAAGCCTACGCGCTGTGGAAAAAGATTTCCGGCCTGCCGGACGACAGAATCATCCGCATTGCCACCAAAGACAACTTCTGGCAGATGGGTGACACCGGCCCCTGCGGCCCCTGTTCGGAAATCTTTTACGACCACGGGCCGGAAGTCTGGGGCGGCCTGCCCGGCACCCCGGAAGAAGACGGCGACCGCTTCATCGAAATCTGGAACCTGGTTTTCGACCAGTTTGAAGACCTGCCCGACGGCAGCCGCATCAACCTGAAAAAGCCCTCCATCGATACCGGCATGGGGCTGGAACGCATTGCCGCCATTCTGCAGGGCGTGCATTCCAACTTTGACATCGACCTTTTCCGCAATCTGATCAAGTCGATTGCCGACATTGCCAACTCCGATCCCGAAGGTCCGCTCAAAGCTTCCCACAACGTAATTGCCGACCACCTGCGTTCGGCCGCTTTCCTGATTGCCGACGGCGTGCTGCCTTCAAACGAAGGGCGCGGCTACGTTCTGCGCCGCATTATGCGCCGGGCGATGCGTCACGTTCACCTTCTGGGCGTCAGAGAACCGATGATGTACAAGCTGCTGCCTTCCCTGCAGCGGGAAATGGGCGAAGCCTATCCCGAACTTTACCGGGCGGAAGCACTGATCACGGAAACGCTGAAAACCGAAGAAAGCAAATTTATCCGCACGCTGGAAAAAGGCCTGCGGCTCTTGGACGACGAAACCGCAAATCTGAGAGCCGGCGACACCCTGCCCGGCAAAACCGCGTTCAAACTTTACGACACTTACGGCTTCCCGCTTGACCTCACCCAGGATGCGCTGAAAGCCAAAAACATCGGCGTCGATACCGAAGGTTTTGACCGCGCCATGGAACAGCAGCGCGCCGAAGCCCGCAAAAACTGGGCCGGTTCCGGTGACGAAGGAATCGAAAAGATCTGGTTTGAAATGTTTGACAAACTGGGCAAAAGCGAATTTCTCGGCTACACCTGCACCAAAGCCGACGGCCAGATCACCGCGCTGGTACAAAACGGACAGCCGGTTGAAAGCGTCAACGACGGTGAATTTTACCTGATTGCCAACCAGACGCCTTTTTACGGAGAATCCGGCGGCCAGGTCGGCGACATCGGCCGCATCAACGGCAAGGATTTTGCCATAGAAGTCACCGATACAAAAAAGAAAATCGACGGCATGGTGGTTCACTGCTGCAAAATGATCGACGGCACCGTCAAAACCGGCAACATCGCCTCGTTTGAAGTCGATGAGAAAAACCGCGACAAAATCCGCGCCAACCACTCGGTCACCCACCTTTTGCACCGCGCCCTGCGCGACATCCTCGGCGACCACGTCACGCAAAAAGGCTCTTACGTCTGCGCCGGCCGCGCCCGTTTCGATATCTCACACCCCAAACAGATCACGAATGAAGAACTGCGCAAAGCCGAAGATATCGTCAATGCCGCCGTTCGCAAAAACTACAAAACGGTCACCCGCATCATGACGCCGGATGAGGCGATCAAACTCGGCGCCATGGCTCTGTTCGGCGAAAAATACGGCGAAACGGTACGGGTTGTCAGCATGGAAAACGATGACGAAGTTTTCTCCCGCGAACTCTGCGGCGGCACCCATGTCCGTTCTACCGGCGACATCGGCTATTTTAACATTGTCAGCGAAAGCGCCGTTGCCGCAGGCATCCGCCGGGTTGAATTCGTAACCGGGCACGCGGCCGAAAAATATGCGCAGGACATTGAGGACAAGCTGCATGACATCAGCAAAATTTTAAAAACCAATACCAACGACTTGGAAGCACGAATCAATCTTTTGCTTGAAGATAAAAAACGCCTGGAAACGGAAATTCTCAACCTCAAAAAACAATTTGTCAGCCACAAAACCGCCGACAATCAGGACAAAATCGAAACCGTCAACGGCATCAAATTCGTCGCCAAACAGATTGATAACGTTCAGGCCAAAGAGCTGAAAGCCTTTGTCGACGAAATCAAGGAACAAATCAAAAGCGGCGTCATCGCCCTGTTCTCGTGCAACGAAGGCAAAGTTTCCGCCGTTATCGGCGTTACCGACGACCTCACCGGCAAATATTCGGCCGTCGGTCTGATCAAAACCGTGGCACCGTTTATCGGCGCAAACGGCGGCGGCGGACGTCCCGACATGGCACAGACCGGCGGCGCGGAAACTTCCCGCATCAACGAAGCGATCGAAGCGCTGCGGAAAAGCATCTGACGTTTCCGGCAAGAGGTAAAAGTATGTTTAAGCCGCTGAAAATACCGGTCAAATTTAAAAAGATCAACCTGCGCAACCGTTACTGGCAGGCACAGGATTATCATTTTCGCGACTACCTGCATACTTTTACCCGCCAGCTTAAGGTTGACGTCAACAAATCCTTCCGCCGCGAACTCTACCGCAAGCTGATTCATCTCAGTTCGCTTTGGATTCCGCTGACGATATATTTTGTCAGGGAAGAAATAGCGATAGCAATATTTTCCGCCATTTTTATCGGCAACGGCCTGCTTGAGTACGGCAACTTCAAAAAGTGGAAATGGGCGCGCATCCTTTTCGGGCGTCTGTTCTCGCGCACTTTGCGCAGCAAGGAAAGTGCCCGCGCGCGCTTTCAGTTCAGCGGTTCGATGTACGTAATGGCGGCAGCAGTCCTGTGCACCGTCTTTTTCGGCAAGGTTATCGCAGTTCTCTCAATGACGGTCATGCTGGTGTCGGACGCCTGTTCGGCGTTGTTCGGCAAGGCCTACGGCACCCGCCAGATTTATCCGCATAAGTCGCTTGAGGGCACTACCGCCTTTTTCGTCAGTGCCCTTCTGATCAATATGCTGTTTCACAATCTGGAACCTTTCGGTTACGCCAGCGTCATCGCCTGTATTTTTGCCACCCTGGCCGAAGTTTTTGAGAATAAAACCCGGATTGACGACAATCTGGCGATTCCTCTCGCCGTCGGCCTGGTTTTGACCTTTTTAAATTAAATCGTACAACCTTACCGGTGCCGCACCGTCAAAAAAAACGTCCCCGCCTTTGGACGTCTTCCCCTGAAAAGGGAAAATCCGCTTGTTTTTCCTGCCGTTTGAGGATACCATAAAACCCCGAAAAAACGCGGCGCGTTCCCCGCGCTTGCAACTTTTCTTCCCGAAATTTAAGAACTGGGAAAGGCAAAAATGAAACTTTACCATTATATTACCAAAGGAAATTCCGCACTGACGGACGGCATTTTGTCTTTTGCCCGCAACCCGCAGGCAGACCTGACATATTATTACAGACGCTCCGGCGCTGACACGCATGAGGGCATCATACGTTGGATGGAAAGCTGTTTTGCCGGCAGAAGCCGCGGTATCCGGGGTTTTACCGAGCCGATACAATGGACGCGGCACAGTTTGAACCTGAAAAGCTTCGTCGACAACGCCGACCTTTTTGCCATCGACCTCGACGCTCTTGATGCCGACGGACGAATTGAAGCCGTATATGTCAGTCCTCCGGTAACGGAAATTCCCGGCATAAAGGAAAGCCGTGACTGTGATGAAATATTGCAAAAACTTTCCGGTATCGAAGAAATCAGTCTTTCCCCGATCGACTGGAGCGTATGTAACGATAAACTCGGCCGCCGGTTTGCCTATATCCGCTATTACCTTGTCATAGTCAAAGACGGCATTATCCCTCCCCGCTACATCAGCCAAATACCATAAATCGCCCGATCCGGCATCGGCGCAAAAAATACCCCGCGTCAAACGCGGGGTCCTTTCTTAACGGGTGTAGCCCTAACAACACCGGCGGACGCTTAAAGGACGAATGGAAGTCTGAGGGAATAAAAATTATCGGCCGCCCGCAAACCGAGCAGGATCCGCGGTCAACTGAATTTATATAGCGCTTTCTTTCGGCCGGTCACAAATTTTCCCGTAATTTTCGGGTATTTTTCCCATTGTATCACCATAGCACCCCTTACACCCAAATTTTCTGCTTCTATATCGAAATTTTGCATTTTTCCATCGTTTATACATCTGCAAACGCCTCTTATCCCATGATGAAAATTATCGAGAACATGGTCGGACAGACTTCTGCTTCTGTTATGCCTGTCCCTTTCCATCGGCATAAGTCCCCGAGATCCGTCCCATCTCCACGCATCAACCTCCGCAAAACGCCTTTTTATGATACTTCGGTGGAAGACAATATGATATTTACAATTCCATGTTGTATGTACCGATGTATTTTATGTCATAAACAAACTCCTTTGCTTTTTATATCCGGTCAAATCTCTCTCGATATAACAAAGGAGTTTTTTTGTTCGCAAAGCTTTAAGACCTTTGGAACCACGTGCCCCACACATGGTTCTCCCGTTAAAAAAACGGATCGTTTTTATGAAAACGATCCGTTTTTGCGCTTACAGCCTTTGCTATTGAAGCGTTTTTACCGTTTCGACAAAGCTGTCAAAGAAACCGGTGGAATTCATGATTTCAAAACTTTCATCCATCAGTTTGCAATATTCGACCGGCGATATCATCCGGTCATATTCCGTTTTCCAGACCAAATTCTCCGGTTTCTCACCGGTTTCTTCCGCAATCGTCAGTCTGATCAGATCTTTCCGCCCGTTTTCAAAAACCTCATACAGCATTTCCTTGTTCTCCTGTAAAGAAGCTTCCATGCCGGATTTAAAAATTTCATCCTTTTCCAACCAGTCGTTTACCTTTGTGATTTCATCGGCATAAGTCTGCCGGAACTGTTCCGGAAACTTTTGCAGTTCAACTCCGCTCCTGAGACAGTAGTTAATGACTCCGTCGGTATTGCGGCTGATAAAACCATAGGAAAAGGCAAGCGCCTTCCGCTGCTCGTCCGTCAACGAACTTTTGTACATAAAGATATTGTAGGCCATGAACGATGCAATCAAAACTACTGGAAAAGCAAGGGCAATCAACGTATCTTTTACATAATGACCGCGACCGGCAAGGTTATGCTTATGACGATAGTTTTCGATCCTGAAGGCGGTAAGCGTAGCGCCGACGATAACCAGCCACCAGATCAGCAGCCACCACAGCCCCGAACCCGAAGCCTGTCCGCTTTCCGCTCTCATGTAGAGAACGGAAACCCTGTCAAAAGTATACAAGG
This sequence comes from Azospirillum sp. 51_20, assembly GCA_001917175.1. GTDB lineage: Bacteria > Pseudomonadota > Alphaproteobacteria > RF32 > CAG-239 > JAFUYI01. The sequence goes on along the minus strand of MNTV01000036.1, from coordinate 7,890 downwards.
CGGCAAACAACAGCAGCGACCAGCGATATCCTTTAACGTTCAGATAGCACAGCGGACATAAGATAACGGAAACGCCGACCGCCTCCGAATAGCTTCCCGTCACCGCCGCCCCTATCCAGGTTAAAATCAGCACCAGCATCGACGGCCAGAAGCGGGCCGATTTGTACCATTTTACCTCGCCGTAACGTTCCGCACCTTTGCGAATATCTTCTTTATCCGCCCACAAAGAAGCGCTGATCCAGTTTCTCTCCTTCGCCTTTTCCTCGGCGGCCGGTTGTTTGTCTTTGTTTTCAGTCATGGTTTACTCCTAATCTTTTTTAAATTTCATATACTCCGGGGAAAAGCCGTGCGGATGACGAGCCCGCAGTTTTTCCACATTGTGACGGATCACTTCGTCCATGTCAACGTCAAGCGCGATCGCCGCCTGCATGGCATACCAGCAGACGTCGCTCAGTTCATCGACCAGTTTCTGCCGGTTTTCCTCGCTCAGTTCCTTGTTATGGAATTTCAGCTTTTTCCACAAGTCTCCGATCTCTCCCGCTTCGCCGGCCAAACCTGCCACCGCATTGTCCATGCGGGAAAAGTTGCCGTCCAGCCAGCGGGAAATTTCCGCCGCGCGTTCCATAAAAAGTTCGTCTTTTTTGCCGATTTCGGAAGTCACGTCATCGACAAATTTTGCATATTCGTCGAAAAAACCTTTTATTTCATTCATTTAACTCTCCTCATTAAACTGCCACTTGAGCCTTGATAGCATCATAACATTGATAATCAGTCAGCTCAAAGTCCTCATATCGGAAATCGTTTATGTCCCTGACGGCCGGATTGATCTTCATCGTCGGCAGCGCCAGCGGCCGTCGGGACAATTGTTCTTTTACCTGATCGAAGTGATTATGATAAATATGCGTGTCGCCCAGCGTATGCACAAACTCGCCCGGCTCAAACCCGGTAACCTGCGCCACCATCATTGTCAAAAGCGCATAAGAGGCAATATTGAACGGCACCCCCAAAAACATGTCGCAACTGCGCTGATAAAGCATGCAGGAAAGCCGGTTGCCGGCAGTGTAAAACTGAAACGTCATATGGCACGGCGGCAGCCGCATCTCTTTGATTTTGCCGACGTTCCAGGCCGAAACGATCATCCGCCGGTCGTTGGGATCGTGTTTTAATTTTTCAATCACTTCGGCCAGCTGATCTATCCCTTCGTTGTTCCAGTTGCGCCACTGGGAACCGTAAACCGGGCCGAGGTCGCCGTTTTCGTCCGCCCATTCGTTCCAGATGCGGACGCCGTGTTCCTGCAGGTATCTGACGTTGGTATCGCCTTTGATAAACCATAAAAGCTCATAAATAATGCTTTTCAGGTGCATTTTTTTGGTTGTCATCAAAGGAAAGCCTTTGGTCAAATCAAACCGCATCTGCCGGCCGAAAACCGAGCGGGTGCCGACCCCGGTGCGGTCTTCTTTGTCAACCCCGTTCTCCAAAACGTCTTTTAACAGATCCAAATACTGCTGCATCAGTCCATCCCTTCCTCAATTGCCCCGACGATATGTTTCAACACGCTCTGGTCAACAAACTCGCCCCGGCGGACCAGAACCCGGGTCGTAATGCCGTCCAGCTCATAATCGGCGGAAATCTGCCGGTAATTTTTGTTTAAAACTTCGACACAGGAGGTTATCGTTACCGGTTCGCCCTCAAGTCCCGCCTTCAGTTCGCCGTCGTAAACGCAGTCGACGACGATTTCGGGCATCAGCTTGGCGCCGCCGGTCATAAACAGTTTGTAAATCGTCGCTCCGCCGACAATGTACAAATCTTCCTCAAAATCCTTGAAAAACCGAACGTCATTCACGACAAAATGCTTCTCCGGATCGGAAACTTCATAGTTTTCTTCCGGCGTCAATACGAAAATTCTGCGATCGGGCAGCGTCCGCCCGGGAAAACTCTCATAAGTCTTCTGTCCCGCCGCCAGCGCCTGCCCGGTCGTAATCCGGCGAAAACGCCGGAAGTCGGATTTCACGTGCCAGGGGATATGCGGCCCGATTCCGATAATGTTATCCCCTTTGTGACGGCACCAGATTGCAACTTTTGTCATTGCGCCCCTTCCTAATATGTCACTTACGGGAACGTATCTTATCATTTGTCCGCCGCTTGACAAGCCGGTTAGTCAAGTTATCACACAATATTTGCGTTAAAGCACTTGCAAAATAACCAAAGATCGCTTAGAATAATAAGCGTTGAGCAATCAACTGTGACACCAGAGGCTGTGTGAAATAGATATTCTGGACCCGGGGGCGGTACCCGGCGCCTCCACCAAAAAGCTTTTTTAAGGGGGCGAAACAGGATCGACAGGGTATAATAAAGGCATTTTGCCGTGTCCGGTGAGATACCACCGTTATCGGTTCAAAACAAAATGAATGCTAACGATAATGAATTAGCACCCGTTGCTTTGGCTGCTTAATTTAGCAGTTGCAACAAACGCAAATTCTCATGACTATGGTTAGTCGTGAGTGGGGAGTGAGCCACCCAGCAACAGAACGGCTCGTTTTTTTGAGTTTAAACGACGGGAACGGCGCAAAATGGAAAAATATTTGAGCGAAATCAATTATGATCAATTGGTGGAAAAAGCTTTGAAACATGTTGTGATCGAAGCCTTGAAAATCGTCGAAAGACAAGGCCTTCCGGGAGATCATCATTTTTATGTCGCTTTCCGCACCGACCACCCGGGGGTTAAAATGGACGACCTGCTGCGCAGTCAGTACCCGAAAGAAATGACCATCGTGCTGCAAAACCAGTTTTCCGACCTTGCGGTAAACGACAACGGTTTTGCCGTCACCCTCAAATTCAGCCGGGTTCCCTATCGGTTGGAAATTCCCTTTGCCGCCGTTACCTATTTCGGCGATCCGAGCGTGCGCTTCGGTGTCAGCTTCGGCAGCGAAATAGACAGCAACACCCCGCCGGAGGAAACCAAACCGACTCCCAAAAACGCCGACGTCGTTTCCATCGACGCCTTCCGGAAAAAGGGCAATGCTTAAAAAATCCGTCATTATTGCCGGCCGGCACAATACCAGCATTTCCATTGAGCGGGAATTTTATGACGAACTGCTGGCCGTCTGCCGGGAACGAAACATCTCGCTTAACGCGCTTGTCACCGAAATAGATTCCGCCCGCGGCGGAGAAAACAACCTCTCTGCCGCCGTCCGCATTTATATCCTGCAATATCTGAAAAACAAAATACCGGGATAATTTATTGCCAAAAAAACTTGCCGGAATTTTACAAATATAGTATAATACGATCCGTATATCAAATTTGCGGAAAGAAACAAAATGGCAAACTGGTTTCAAAAAATGTTCATCGGTTCGGTATTGGCCGGTTCTCTCTCGGTTCCGCCCGTTCATGCCGAAAACGCCGCGCAGGATGCGAAAACAAACCTGACGGAAGCGCCTGCCCCCGACAAAAAGAACCATTCGGAAATCCGTATTTTCAAAAAAGTCAACGTTATCGACATGGAGACTCCTCTGCCCGGGAGCTGGATGGGAGGCGGTCACAACCAAGAAGAAAAAGCCAGTTACGACCACGCTCACAAGCGAATCGTCTGCCAAACTTATTTCATCAGCGACGAAGTGGCCTACGCCCGCACTCCGACTACGGCGCCCCGCATGCCCCGCGCAGACTTCAAAACCGCATTGAACGAATTTAATCAGATGCTGAAAGCCGTCAAATACAAAGGATCGCTGCCCGAAACGTTGGAAGACGTACAAAACGTCCTCGCCTCCGCCGGCAAAAACCTGGGCAAAAAAGACGCGCAAAACGTAAGCCGCACCGCCTCTTCAACGGGACTTGAGGCCGCCATCTGCTTTAAACGGTCAATTGAAAATATAAACAATGAAAACACCTCCCGCCATATAATTGTGCACGAAATGGAACACGGAGAAACCGCCAAAATCGGGAAAAAGGCGTTTTTGCCCGAAACTTTGCTGTCACCGCAGGACTATCTGCTCTTTAACATGGCAGACGAATTAAATTCCCATTTCAAGGAAGGCGCGCTGGCCGGCAAATCGCAGCAAAAAGTCATCGACGAATTTCGCAGCATAAAAGAAGCCTGCTATCTGGAACGTTACAGCGGTGATATAGCTCGAAACAACAGTTTCTGGCATTCCGAAACCTACCGGCATGCCTATGCCCAAAACCTCGACTTAAAAAGCTCGCAACAAATTGTCGACAGCAAGCCGATTGTTTTTGATGCGGAAACTTTCAGCGTAACCGTTGACAACATCCAATATCCGGTCAGCAAATGCGTCGACGAAACCAATCAGACCTGGTGCTACACCGTGATGGAAGGCGACGGCCGCCGGCAGCTACCGGAAGGCACCGTCGTTACCACGCCCGGCGGCAAAAAATTTGCAGCCAACGTCCTCTACGATCAAAACGGCAAACAGGTAAAAGACAAAGACGGCAACACCGTAGGCGCCGTCGGTTATTTCAACGAGAACGACGGCTGGAGCATCCGGCTGAGCGGCAGCAGGCAAACGGCCGAAGACAATTTCAGCTCCGCCAATCTGGAAAAGCTGATGACCGAAAAATTCGGCGAAAAATCAGCCGGCAATCAATACCGCGCCCTGATCGAAGCCGAACTCGAACGCTACCGGCAGACCGACTTTTATCGGAATTTGTCCGGCGTCTGCGCCGCGGAAAGCCTTTTCCCCGAATATGTCGCCGAATGCAAGGCCTCGCCGCTGACCGACGATTTTGTCCGCACCGGCAGCCAATACCGCGCGGAACAAAACGACAACACAGACGGTCTTGTCGACATCACCGCCGACTACGCCAGACAGGGCATCATCAACAATCATTTCGACTACATACGAACGGCGTTGTCAGAAAAAGACGGCAACAGGGAAGCCAAAGAAACGAAGAACCTCACCGCTGACCGCGGAAACGCCGCCGACGTCTCCGTTTACGACCTGCTCTCCCGCCAGCGGGAATAGCCCGGCGTTGCCCCCGCATCTTTGCCGAATGCGGCGTCTGCGGAAAGCAAGCCGGCTTCGCCCGCAACCGGAATTTAAAAATGAAAAAACTCCGGCAATCCGGAGTTTTTTTTCGCTTTAAACGCAAAGTTTCCGTATAAACGCGAGAGGAAAAACTTCATCCCCGTCGGCAGATTCGCGCCGCTTTCGGAACAGGCAGACGCCGTTTGCGGCAAACGACGAACATACCGCACGGCTTTCCGGCCTCCGTCGAAACGCTTTTTTCCGCATATGCAAAACGCGCATTTATTCTTCCGTATCGTCGTCCGCTTCCGCTTCGCCGTCAACGCCGATCAAAGGCAAATCTCCCTCTTCTCCCGTCAACTCCGTCTTGCGACGGCGGCCGCGGCGCTTCTTCTGCGGTTTTTTCCTCTGTACCGCACCGATGACGTAGTTGCCGACGATTTTATACAAATCGGTCAAATGCCCGTTATACATATGGTCGCCGTCTTCAATCATCGCGAAATCGACTTCAACGCTGCGTTGTCCGTTCAGCCGTTTGGCCAAAGCCGCAACCACGGAAGGGGTAACGATCTCGTCTTGTCCGCCCTGCACGATCAGGCCCGAAGTCGGACACGGCGCCAGAAAAGAAAAGTCCTTTTCGTTTGCCGGCGGCGAAACGGCAACAAAGTTGTTGATATCGGGACGGCGCATCAAAAGCTGCAACCCTACCCAGGCGCCGAAAGAGTAACCGGCAATCCAGCATTGGCGCGCCTCGGGGTTGACCGACTGCAGCCAGTCAAGCGCCACCGTAGCGTCGGAAAGTTCGCCCGGTCCGTCCTCGAACTGCCCCTGCGAACGGCCGACCCCGCGAAAATTAAAACGCAGAACCGAAAAACCCAGATCCTTAAAACAACTGAACAACGCATATACGACTTTGTTGCTCATCGTTCCGCCGTACTGGGGATGAGGATGCAAAATCAAAGCGATCGGCGCACCCGGACGGCTGCTCTGGTGGTAGCGCCCTTCTATTCTGCCGGCATGGCCGTTAAACAATACTTCTGTCATCTGGCAATCTCTTTTTTAAGCTTGAATTTAGTCACGTTTGTTATACACTATTTTAAAATGCTGTATAAATCGTTAATTTAAGGGAATATATCATAAAAATGACGGGAAACACAAGCAGATTCTTAAAATTCCGAACATTTTGCGGCACGGATCCGGCAAGTTGTAACCGAAATGTAACTATTATTTTCAATTAACTTATGTTACTATAAAGCATAGTGGAACATTGTGGAGGCGAGAATGAAAAAATTATTCAGTACTCTGGCACTTGCCGCGGCTTTGGTCACCGCCGAAGGCGCTTCGGCTCAGCTGCCTGCCAACCCGTGGGAAATCAGCCCCAACGACGGAACTTTCGACAACGTCGACTATGCGACTTCAACCGAAGACGCGGTCACTCAGGCACCGATGTACGGCAACGGCCCGACCGACGGCGAAGTCCTGCCGGTAGACCCGTGGGCCAAGGCCCGCGACAAAAGCGGCATTGAAACCTGGCGCGGTTCCGGTCAGCACGGCCGCCTGAACTATGTCGGCGAAGCAACCACTTTCGGCGACGCCCAGGGACAGGAAATGATCGCCCCCGAAGTCAACCGCCACAATATGCTGGTCGGTTTGGAACACTTGAGAAAACTGGGCTACAAAATTCCGGCAAGCTACGACGAAAAGATCAAAAATCTGCCGAATACCTATCGCCGCATCCTGCGTGAAAACTATACCAAAGTGCACTCGGCAGACGATCCTTTCGGCAGAAGCTTTGTTCATATCATGGACGGCATTGAGGAAGGAACCGGCCTGGACCTGGAAAATATCCTGTTCAACTCGCTTGACATCTTAGGCACCGACTAGAAAGGTTCCCGCCATGAAACGCATACTGTTAATCGTTGCAGTCGTTTGTTTCGGCAGCATTTCCGCAGAAGCACAGTACGGAAATGAGTCCATGCGGCCGGCAGCGGCACGGGCAACCATCGACAAAACCTTAACCGAAGAGGTGGTGGAAGCGGCCCGTCCACTCAACAGCAAACTGGACTACATTGCGGCAACCTACGATGCCGGCGACTTGCGGGCACTGATAAAAAACTACGAAAAAACCAACAAAAAAATAGCGGCCCGACAAGGCAAAACCTATGTTCCCTATGACCGCAAGATTAACGTCGAAGATCCGCAAAAGGTAAAACGCTACTTTCATAAGCGGGTTGACATCATTTTCTAAAAAAATCCGCCTTAACCAGAAAAACTCTCCGGAAAACCGGAGAGTTTTTTTATGCTCCAAACATCTCAGCAGGCAGCCGAATCAGGCACTTCAGCCAAACAATAAAACTTCAAAGCTTTCGGGATAGGCAAATGCGGTCCGGACAGGTTAGCCGCTTGCACCGGTCAGCGGAAAAGAATGTTACATCAGACCGACAACGGACAAAAATAAAATCAGCCAAGCAAGGTGATCAAAAAGAAAAATATCGACCGACGATACGAAAACAGAAAAAACGCTGTTCTTTCCCTTTCTCCGCTGCCTTCTACCGTTGACAACTGCTCTGCCCGCCGCCCCACAGGCAAAACCTCCGTTGTCATTCGGAACGCCGTCCGCCTTTCTGTTACGCCTTTGTATTAATCATGATAATGTATCAAACCTCCTACCGCCAACGCTTGTTCTGAGGCCCCGCTTCCGGTTTTTTACTGCTCTTTTTGTCCTTTCCCCGATACTGCCTTTCCGCAAGGAAAATAAAGCTTCATTTGTCATCTTTCCCTAAAGCTCTTTTCCTCCGCGAAAAGAGCTTTTTTGCCTAATTCATTCCTCACCTTACACCCGTATTTTCCCCGCACCCTTCTTTCGTCGGCAGCCACTCTGCCCGCTCATCCCCGCCCTTTCACGGA
>MNTV01000035.1 GCA_001917175.1 Azospirillum sp. 51_20 | reverse complement strand
TTACGGTTGGGCAAACTATACGTTCGGTTCAAGCTACGGTGCCGCCGCCGTCGGCATCGGCTTAAACTATGCGTTCTGACCGCAGACGTTTGCCGCCGGCAGCAGCCTAAAAACCGCAAGCCGATCAAACGCAAAAATCTCCCCGCAAAAGCGGGGAGATTTTTTAGCGATAAAACGAAACAACCTAAAAAAAACCCCGAAACTTTACGTTCCGGGGTCAAATTGTAAATGTTTGTCAAAAGGACTTTTCACGCATACTTCCTTCCGCACCGCGAAAAGAAGCTTTCCAAGAGAGCTACAGGCCGTTTTTCTTTTCTTCCGCGAAGACAATCATCACTTCAGGGAAAGAGAAGTATTAGCCGTCTTACTGCCGTTGTTTACGGCGTAGGAGATTGTAATCCGGTTACCGGTAATTTTGTAACTCTGAGCGCCCGGCGTCGGCGTTACGTCTTCGCCAATACCCAAAGTTACCGCATTCTTTTCCATAACCGTATGATCCCAGGCAGAACTTTTGCCGGCATAGATCCAACGACCGCTGACAACCGTAACTTTCGCCGGCTGCCATTTGTTTGCACCCCAAACGCCGCTGTATGCGCCGGAAATACAAGTTTCGACGCCGTTCTTTGCCGCTACGGATTCATCAAAAGCATAACACAGGTTCATGTCCACTTTGCCGTTCGGTGCCATGACCACGCCGTTTTCATAAGTGAAAACGATCATGTCCATAAACTTGGCGCCGACACTTTGCTGAACGCGCGTATACTTTGCAGACTTGGGACTTCCCAGCCAGCTCGGCGTATCACGGTCTTCGCTTACGAAAACCCGCAATTCTGCCTCGCCCGCCGCACTTGCCGGATAACCGTTGAACATGGCGCTCATGGTATGAACATAGTTCTTGCGGTCATAGATCCTGCCGTTTTCGGTCAGCCGGCTCATATCGCTCAGCTTAAATCCGTTGTCGGCAAGGTTCTCATATTCGGCATAGGGCATGTTGTGAGTCAGCGGAGAATAAATCGCCTTTTGGTAAGACAACGTAAACACCCGGTTGAACTTGTCGTTGGCAACCGTATAGGTGCGCTGGTATGTCATCACCTTAAAGTCGCCGACGGTTTGCGTTCCCGTCAGTTTTTCACCGCCTGTCGACGGAGCGGAAGCAATCAGATTGAAGTTTTCCAAAACCTTGGTGATTTTGGCCGGCACCGTGATCGAGTTCTTCAGGTTCACCGATTTGGTATACACCTTTTCGCCCGATACGGACCAGATTTCCTTAATCTTGATCCAGCTCTTGGTGGTAGAGGCATCGATATAGTCTTTGCCGTCTTCCACGATCGTACGCTCTTTCAGTTCGTCATTGACTTCCACCCACAATTCGGCTTCGCCGACGGCGCTCACATCACGGCCGTTGAACCTTGCGCCCATGGTGTGCGCATAGCTCTTGCGGTCGTAAGTTTTGCCGCCGCTGACCGTTTGCGACAGATCCGCCGTTTCAAAACCGTTGTCGGAGATGTTTTCGTATTCCGGGTTCGGCATGTTATGCTTAAGCGGATCGTAAACAGCCCGTTGGTAACTGAGGGTGAAAACACGGTCAAAACGATTGTTGGCCACCGTATAGGTGCGCTGATAAGTTTTTACCGTGAAATCGCCGACGGTTTCGGTCTTAAGCAGGCTTTCACCGGCCAGAGAGGGCGTTGCGGAGGCCAGCGCAAAACTCGGCAAAATCTTGGTAACTTTGGCCGGAGCCGCAATACCGTTGGTCAAATCGACCGATTTTACATAAGTCTTTTCGCCGGACACGGTCCAGATTTCCTTAATCTTAATCCAGGATCTGGTGGTGTTGTCATCCACATAGTCCATACCGTCTTCAATGATTTCCTGACTGGTCATGATGTCCGAGGCCAAAACCCGCAATTCGGCTTCCGCTTTGGCTTCCGCCGGATGACCGTTAAAGCTGGCGCCGATCGAGTGCGTGTAGCTCTTGCGGTCGTAAGTCTTGCCCTCTTCGGTGATCTGCGTCATGTCCGCGGTTGCAAATCCGTTGTCGGCAACACTTTCGTATTCCGCAAACGGCATGCTGTGATCCAGCGGATTGTAAAACGCACGTTGGTAAGACAACGTAAATATACGGTTAAACTTGTCGTTGCCGACCGTATAAGTCCGCTGATAAGTCCTTACCGTAAAATCGCCGACAGTCTCAGTTTCCGCCAAGACTTCATCGCCAAGGACAGCCGATATCTGGTTTAAGGTAAAGTCTTCCAAAATCTTGATCACCTTGGCCGGGGCATTGATGCCGTTGGTCAGGTTAACCGATTTCGTATACACTTTTTCGCCCGATACGGACCATACTTCCTTGATCTTGATCCATGACCTGGTCGTCGTCACGTCGACATATTCCATGCCGTCTTCGACAATCACTTGGCTTTCCAGCTTGTCTTCCGCTTTCTTGTGCAATTCGACTTCGGCAACGGCTTCGGCCGAGTTGCCGTTGAAAGTAGCACCGATGGTGTGGGTGTAGAGCCGGCGCTCGTAATTGTCCTTTTCCGACATTTCCGTCAGTTTAAATCCCTTGTCCGTGATGTTTTCGTAAGCGCGGGACGGCATCTCAAACTCTTTTCCGTCAACCTTCAGGACCGCAGTTTCCCAGAACGGGGTGAACACCTTGTCAAACAAATCGCATCCGACCGTATAATCGAGCGTATGCGCAGTAACCGTGATGTTGCCCTCGGTACGGGTACCGCTGACGACGGTTTCGCCGGAAACGGCGTTTTTCTTTTCCAGTTCAAAGCTTTCTACCGTACGGATTTCGTACGCCGGAGCGCCGATACCGTTCTTTAGGATCACTTCGTATCTGGAAACGACGGAACCCGACTGGCTGTAGGTACGCGTGATCTCAACCCAGCTTTTGGCCGTGGTCGAAGACAGCGTTTCATAGCCTTCGTCGGTTTTTGAGGTACTCTGCAAAACATCGTCCGCATCCATTGCCAGACGTTCATACCCTCTCTCTATGCTGCTGCCGCCCATAAAGGCAACTTTGTAGCTTGAAGTCGAGAGATAATAATGAACCTTGTCCTTGATGCCTTCGTCGACAACGCTGATACCGCCGTCTTCAAAAGCAACGCTGCCGTTTGCTGCCGGAAAAACAACCTTCTTGCCCCAGAGCGTCATCTCCGCATCCAGGTAGCTAATGGTGATGTCTTTCAGATACCCGGTCATTTCATGACGATAGGTCTTGACCGTCTTGGTATAAGACACGCCTTCCGCTTCCCAGTTGCCGGAGTTGCTGCCGGTTTCGGCAAAGCTTACCGACGACACTTCGGGCTTGTTCACTTTGATCGTATCCAAGGGCGAAATCTCGAAATTTACGCCGCCCAAAGGCACAATCACCGTGGTGTCCTGCCTGATGCCGTTGACATCTTTCGAGGCCGTCACCTTACCGTTTTCGCTGTCGCGGGTCACGGTAATGGTCACTTCCGTGTTGGTGTCGGGACCGCTATCAGGCTCCACATTAAGACTAAACTCTTCCAGCGCTTTGTCACATGACGTGAACATGGCTAAAGTCAGCATTATGGCAAATGCAACAATGCTGTAAAAGACATTTCTCTTTTCCATATTTTTGTTTTTAAAAGTTATTTGATTATTTTTTTAGGAAATATATAGAAAAATTGCTTCTGCAGGTCTCCCGATGCTTGAAAAATCATTTTCATCAGAGACATTTACAATGATAATCAATGTAATAACAGAATAATTTTTGTCGTTTATACTGTACCATAAAAGAATTAAAACCACAACTTATTTTTGACTGAAAACGGCATATTTTTTCTATTTTGTCTAAAAATATTGATAGACGGCGAGTCCGCAGGCGAATCTCCCCTTTCCTCTTGTTGATAAAATCCGCTTTGCCATCCCGAAAACAGTCCTCTTTTATATTCCGCCGGCGGTTCTTTTGCGCATTCCGTGAGCACCCTTTACCATCCCGCAAACAAACACAACCCCTGTCAGTCGGCTTACAAGCGGCCGCTTCCGTCCTCTCTTTGCCTCTGTCACCCTGCGAACGCGGAAACAAACCCATATTGTCATTCCGTCCCGGTTCGGGAGCTTATAAGAGAAAAAAGGATGGAGGCGGCGGCTCGCTGCTTTGGCACCCTGCCCCGGTTCGGGAGCTTGAGGGGAAAAAGCAAAGAAAGGGGAAAAAGAAGGAAGGGAGGAAGAAAGGAAAACAAACATCGAAACAAGACCTGAAGTGCGGAAGATAATTTTTAAGGCATAGCCTAAAAATGAGATGCCCAAACAAACCCGACATGGTAATTACCGAACGCATGCTAACGGAAGAATCGGTCAGTTTGACGGCACAAAGGAGAGAATTCAGGGATTATGCCCAAGCCGGTGAAGCGGGCAAAGAGTTTTATCGGACAGTATGCGGGAGATTTTAGATATGCAAGAGAGATTGAGTTTTCCGCCTCACCATCCCGAATCTGTCCGGAAATCTTGCAAAAAGCGGAATGACAAAAAATAAGGCGCCGAAATAAGCGAGATTGAGGTTTTTGCCTTGTATGGGAAAGTTATTTTGAAAAGCGGTCGACGGCACGTAGATATCCACGGGTAACTCCGTGGTTCTACAGCAGTTACAAAGCTTGCGGTTTGACCATGATTAAAGGCGCGAAGCGGTGTTGTTCCAACACCGCAGCATTCGGCTCCGGGTTAAACTCGGGCTTTTCTATCAGACATTAATAAAAAAAAGATGCCGGAGGAAAACCTCCGACATCTGAAAATATATTGAAATGCTTTGCAGCGAAACTAGAATTAGTAGTTTTTCTTCGTTTTGCCGAACTGGAAGCGATAGCTCAAAGTGAGCTCAATCTGCCAGCCTTGCTTGACGATATTCTTATCAGCAACTACTTCTCCGTTTACTTTTCCTGACGTTGCATGTTGCACGTCATAAGTGTAAGCGGCGAGCTGGATACCAAAACGGTTTCCGCTCATGAACTGACGGGTTTCCCAGCCAAGGACTGCACCATAACCCAGACCAGAACCTTTCAGAGACGATTTACGAGTAAAATCGTAACCATCACCGGATTCTGAGATAGAATTATCGCTTTCCGTATACTGGTAGCCAACACGGCCGCCAACATAAAAGCGATTTTGTTTGTTTTTACCCCAGTGTGCGAGATTTACTCTCACTTCACCAAAGGCAGACGGCGCCATATAGGTCAAACCGTCGAAATTGATCTCACCCACGCGGCCGGTCACCAAAAAGTCACCCCACCACATGGTATAACCAACTTCTGCTCCAAACACATAAGAGAAACTCTTAGCGTTCGGAATATAGGATGCTCCGCCGACAGCTCCGATAAAGAAGCCTTCAATCGCGCGTCCCTTCCAGTACGTTTTACCGTCGGAAGTTTTGAGCATAAGCTCGTCATGTTTCCGAGAAGCGAAAGCTTCCATATAATCCAGGGTCATAGAATCGACCTTGGCGATCTCCTGCATTTCTGCAGAAGGTTCGGAAGCAAGACCTTTCTTTTCAGAACCAAAAGTTACTGACTGAGCGCTAGCGCTGTTTACATTCACGAATGCAGTTGCCAATACTGCTACAATGGCAATTACTATATTTTTCATCTTTTCTTGTTTTTAAAGGAATGCGGGAATAGCCCCAGATATTTTTTAGTACACCTCCCCGGAATTTTGGTTCCGGAGAGGGATGAGAGAGTATCCTTAGACACGAACGTTCTTTACCTGTTCACAACGTAAAAAATTAACGCAATGACAGAGAAGAATTTGCAGTTGTGCTACCGTTATTAGCAGCGTAAGAAATAGTGATCTTACCGTTGCTGATTGTAGTCTTCTGCGCGCTCGGAATCGGAGTAACGTCAACACCGATACCAAGGGTTACAGCGTTAGTTTCCATTACAGTGTGATCCCAAGAAGAGGACTTGCCTGCATAGATCCAACGACCGCTTACCATGGTAATTTTGGCGGGCTGCCATTTACCGTTGCCGAATACACCGCTGTATGCACCGTTGATACAAACGTCTACGCCGTTTGCAGATGCTACAGATGCGTTGAAAGCATAGATCAAACTCATGTCTACCTTGCCGTTAGGAGCCATAACAACACCGTTCTCATAAGTGAAAACGATCATGTCCATGAACTTCTGTCCGGCAGCTTTCTGCACGCGGGTATATTTTGCTCCGGTCGGGTTGCCTAACCAAGACGGGGTGTCACGGGGAGTTTCAACTTCAACCAACAACTCTGCTTCGGCGTTGGCCTTGGCATCGTAACCGTTGAACATTGCGCTCATAGCATGAACGTAGTTCTTGCGGTTATAAGTCTTACCGTTCTGAGTCGTATTGGACATATCGCTCATGTTGAAGCCATTGTCTGCAACGTTTTCATATTCGGAATAAGGCATATCGTGGTTGATCACGGTGTAAACGGCTTTCTGATAGCTCAAAGTGAAAACGCGGGTAAACTTATCGTTTGCTACCGTATAGGTGCGCTCGTAAGTCATAACCTTGAAATCACCCTTAGTTTCAGTCTTAACCAGTTTTTCACCGCCAAGAGAAGCAGCTGCGCTGTTCAGGTCAAAGCTGGCAAGGATCTTTGTGATCTTAGCAGGAGCAGCAATACCGTTAATCAGGTTAACTGACTTGGTATATACCTTTTCGCCGCCTACAGACCATACTTCCTTAACTTTAACCCAAGATTTCGTAGTTGAAGCATTGATATAATCTTTGCCGTCTTCCACGATCACGCGGCTGATGAGCTCGTCCTTAACTTCTACCATGCGGAGTTCAACTTCTGCCTTTGCTGCAACAGAGTTACCGTTGAAAGTAGCGCTCATATTATGAGTGTACAGTACGCGGTCATAACCGGTGATGCCTTCCATATCGGTGATATTGAAGTTACCGTCGGTTACGTTCTCATATTTGCGGCTCGGCATGTCGAAAGTCTTGTCATCAACGGTCAATACGGCTGTCTCATAAGAGAGAACAAATGTACGATCGAAGATGTTGTTGCCTACGACATAGTTCTGACGATAGGAAGTAACTTTGATGTTACCTTCTTCGCGGTTGCCGGAAACAGAAGCTTCTTCCAGGTTTGCACCTTTGGAAGAAAGATTGAAAGACTCAACATTCATCACTTCGTAAGCAGGAGCAGAAACGCCGTTGTTCAGAACAACTTCGTAACGAGTAGCAACTGCGCCGGAAATTTTGTATGTACGAGTGATCTCGATCCAGCTCTTAGCTGTAGTAGACGTAAGGGTTTCGTAACCCTCGTCGGTTTTTTCGGTGCTCAACAAAGTATCATCGGCGTCGATAGCCAACACTTCCAGACCTTTCTCAACAGAGCTGCCTTCCATGAAAGCAACTTTATACTGAGTGGTAGCTGTATAGTAATGCATCTTTTCTTTGATACCTTCGTCGAGAAGGTTGATTTCCTCAACAACTTCAACTGCGCCGTTTGCCTGCGGGAATTCAACTTTCTTGCCCCATACGTAAGTGTATGCGTCAAGATAAGAGATGTTGATATCCTTGGCATAACCGGTGAGTTCATCGCGGTAGGATTTTGAAGTCTTGGTGAAATAAACACCGTTTTCTTCATATTCTTCTACCTCGGCTTCACCGACTTCGGCAAAGTTGGAACGAATTACTTCTGCGGAAGCCACCTTAATGGTATCAACCGGAGTAATCTCGAAGTTCACTGCGCCAAGAGCAACCGTAATGGTTGTATCCTGACGGAGACCGTTGACTTCACGAGAAGCTTCAATGATACCGTTTTCGGCATCGCGCTTCACATTAATCGTGATCTCGCTATTATTGTTGCCACCGTTGTTATAGGTATTCAACAAAAACTCGTCTTCAGATTTGTCGCAAGATGCAACCACAAAAGACATAACTACTAAAGTGAACATCACGTAGATGTTCCTAAAAATTTTCTGCGCCATCATATTGTCTATTTTTTTTGTTATTTACTGGGTTTAGAAAATTACATGTCTTCAGAAGTCTCCGTACCGAAAAAATACCCGAAACTCTTCCTTTCTTTCCTTTATTTTCAAGAAAAGCAATTTTGAATTATAAGACAATGTAATTAAATAAAATTATTTTTTATAGTGTTAATGTAGCATAAATATTTTCGGGAAGCAAGCGGTTTTTGCGAAAAAAACATTTTTTAGGCTATTTTTTGTTAAACATTCGCCCTTGCCAACCTGTTGTATTTACTAAAAGCTTTATCCGGCAACGATTTCCGCCATTTTTTATTTTTTGTCCATTTTTTGCTTTTGCCTTTTCAGGCCGGAGGAAAAACGGAAAAGAAATCCCCGGCTTGCGGCGGCAAACCGGGGATTTGCAAACAACGGCATGTTTCTTCGAACTATTCTTCCGTTTCGGAATAGAATTTTTCCCCCGAATCCGCAAGCAGCTCAAAATCTTCCAAAAACCATTCCATTTCCTCGTCCGCATCGGCAATCATCTGATAAAAACGGCCGCGATAAGAAAGGATGAGCGAACTTTCCGCCACTTTGATGTCGGTTATCATAATCCGCCCGTTTTTCTTATGCACCCGGAATTCAACCAAAAAAGTCGTCGCCTTGCCGTCCATGCCGCGGTAATCTATATTGGTGCGCACCAGCGCATATTCCCCGTCGCGCTCAACATCGGAAATCACAAAATCCAGATTGTCGTCAAAACTAAGCGGAAAGCCCTTATAGACGTTTAAGGCATAACGGGTAAACAGCTCCTGATATTTCTTCTGCTGTTCCGCGCTCATCTGCCGCCAGTATTTGCCAACGACGAATCGCGAAATATAGTCAAGATCCACATAATTTAAAAAAAGCTCGTCCAGCTTCTTATACTTTACCGCCGGATCTTTTTCGGCAAAAGTGTTCAACAGCTCTCTGCCCTTGGTTTCGCCGAACGCGCGCGCTTCCGCTTCGCTCAAAGGTTCGGCCGCCGCCGGCAGGGCAAGCGTCAGCAGCACAAAAAAAATGATAAGTCGTAAAAAACAGTTACTTTTCATAAAAAAATGCCCTATATTAGCAATCATTCTGAAGTCATAATAGCAAAATGGTTGTTAAAATGAAACTAAAATTATGGTTATGCCTCGCATTCTCGGCGCTGGCCGCCGCACCGGCCTTTGCCGCCGCCCCCAAACCGACCGTCAACGCCGGCCTGCACTACATTCACACCCGCGGCAAAATCTACTGCGGGACGGAAACCGGCAATAAAATTCTCGCCTGGCGGGATGAAAAAGGCAACTGGCAGGGAATTGACGTCGAATTGTGCAAAATGCTTTCCACCGCCGTTTTCGGCAGAAGCGACAGAATCGAGATGGTGCCGCTTTTTTCAAACCAGGTGTCAAACGCCTTTTACACCAACAAAATCGACGTTATGATCGGCGGACTGCCGTTTTCGGCCACGACCGAAATGTCGACCCGCGCCGCGCCGGTCGACGTCTGGTATTATGACCGGCAGGTCTTTCTGGCACATGCCGTCAAAGGCGCTACTTCCATGGAAGCCTACAGAGGCAAAAAAGTCTGCGTGGTCAACAACAGCGACGATCTGGCCAAACTGAAAGTCTACAATGACAAATATCAGCTCGACTTCTCGTTTCTGACGTTTCCCAACATCCAGCGGGCCAAAGAGGCGTTTCTGCTCAACCGCTGCCAGTTGTTTACCGGCAATTCGATGATTCTGCGCGACATCGTCATTCACAGCCCGGCCGGCGTTTCCGACGTCGAAATGCTGCCGGAAACTATTACCGTCCGCCCGATTTACGTTTATGCCGACAAAGACAACACCATGTTAAAAAGCATTATCAAATGGACGATGAACGCGGTCAAGCAGGCGGAAGAAACCGGCCTTACCTCCAAAAACGTCGACATCCACGTCAGTTCGACAGACCCCTCAACCCGCAACCTGCTGGGCTTGGACGAACAATTGTGGAAGCGTTTCAAGCTGGCGCCGACATGGCTGCAAACCTATCTGAAGGAAAGCGGAAACTACGGCGAAGTGTTTGAAAAAGAGCTGGGCGAAGGCTCGCAGTTCAAAATCAAACGCAACGAAAACAACCTGTTGAAAAACAAAGGGCTGATGTTTTCGGTACCGTTTATTTGATGTTCTTCCGGCTCTAAAAATCAAACTCCCCGGGTTTTCCGGGGAGTTTTTTTGTCGCTGCAAAGCACTCCGGCAGACAGATACCCCGGCAGACAAACGATTTTATTGCACTTTTGCACAAAAAACATAAACAAGCCTGAAGAAAATTTTTGTTCTTTTGTATTTCAAATATATGAATAAGAATCAATACCTTACTGCATAATTTTTACAAGAGTGGAACGTTCGAAAAAAAAGGATCCTTTTTTTTCAACACGCATATTGTCCAGTTTTCATTTTTGTATAATACCCGATTAATTGTCCAGTTTTCATTTTTGTATAATACCCGATTAATCATTTTTATCAATGAGTTAATTCATCGTTGAAAGAAAAAAATTCCTGCTTTGAAAAAAGGATCGTTTTAATGAGTTTTTTTAGAGCAAACCTGCTTTTCACAATCGCTTTGTCTACTTCAACCCGATGAACATTGCTTTGGAAAAAAGGACTGAACACAATGAAAAACAAGACTATCATTATCGGATTGACTGTTTCCCTTTTGTTGTCGACAACCGCCGGCCGGGCAGCGTATACACCGACTTTGGAAGATGACAGCATCTATGAAATCACCAACGTTTCTTCTGCCGAAGAGGCCGATTTTTCGTTGGTTGAAATCGACGAAAACGGTCAGGCTGCCGTTACTTATTACAAATACAACATAAAAGAAGGCGCCGTAAGCCATGAACCGCTTGACGAAGACATGAAAGGCCAAGACATTACCGGCAACTTTTTCGGACAGACCGGAGGAAACGGCGCGGCAATCACCAATCGGACGGACACGGTATTCAATTCCTGGGACATCGGCAACATTACCGGCGACTTTGTCAACAACAGCGTTGAGGGAAATCTCTTCAACGGACCGCAGGGCGGTGCCATCTACAACCGTCCGCTCAACGGCGGCAGCACCTCCATCGGCAACATCACCGGCGATTTCATCGGCAACAGCGCGGTTTCCGAATCGACCTGGCCGTCTTACGGCGGCGCCATTTACAACTCGACCAATGCCGCGGCACAGACAGCCACCATCGGCGATATTACCGGCAATTTCATCGGCAACCACGCTTCAAACGCCAACACTCACGCTTACGGCGGCGCAATCTACAACTACAGCTATAACAAAAACAATCTGGCAACCATCGGTGTCATCAGCGGCAGCTTTATCGGCAACTACGCGGAAGGAAAAGGCATGGCTCTCGGCGGCGCCATTTACACTTCCGACAACCTGACGCTGGCCAGCAAGGGTAAAAACATTCAATTTTCCGGCAACTATACGATAACCGACGGCAACCGGGTCAACAACGCGATTTTCATGGACACGGACATCGCCGACACGGTGCTGACTTTCGACGTTTCCGGCGGCGGACACATTACTTTTCTTGATCAGATCGACGGCGGCGACGTTAACGACACGGGAACGGAAATCAATTATGACAAACAATATTCTATTGTCCTGAAAGGCAACGGTTCCGGCACGGGCAAAGGGAACATCTTTTTCGCCGACACCGTCAACAACGCTTCTTCCGTCACCGCCGACGACGTCAACCTGACGTTTGGAAGCTATGACGGACATCATGCCAATTTCGGCGACAAATCAACTTCTTTGCAACTGAACAATTCGCTGCTCAGCCTCAAATACGATTCATATCAAAGTCTGAAGTTAAACGAACTGACCGTTTCCGGCAATTCGCTGTTTGAGTTCGGCGCCAATTTTAACCAAGGCTTATCCGACAGCATCAACACGGAAAAAGCCGAAGGCAGCATCGGCATCTTCAACATCCGCTTTGACGATTACGGCAACGTCGGCGACAAAATTACGATTTTTGACAATGCCGGGCTGACGATCAACAATCTTGGCAGCTACACAAAGATATACAACAACCTCACTTACAAATTCGAGCAGCAGGGCAATCAGCTGGTGATCGCTTCCAAAAGCCTGAAACGCCCGCAATCGATCGTCAAGAAAAACGAAATTCTCGACGTTCAGGAAACGACGCTGAATGACGCGATGACGGGAATACTCGACAACAGCGGCATCACCACCATCACCGACAGCAGCTTCAGCAACAACCGCAACGACGGCCACGGCGGCGTGATTGTCAACCGCGGACAACTGACAATTCAAAACACCGACTTTACCAACAACGCTTCCGAAGGCAACGGCGGCGCGATTGACAACGCCGGAGACTTGACGCTGATCGCCGACAACGACGACATGACCTTTGACGGCAATACCGACGCCTCCGGCAGCAACGACATTTACATGCGGCAGGGAACGCGGCTTGACATCAACATCACCAACAAAGGCACGATGACGTTTAACGGCGGCATTAACGGCGAAAACGGCTACTTGATCAACATTACCGGCGACGGCAGCGGCAACCTGGTGCTAAACGGCAGAGTTGACAACGCGGAAAAACTGAACGTGGCCGATACGTCGCTGGTGCTGAAATCGGAAGCATTTCTCGACAATCAGTTTGTTGAACTGACAAACGCCATGCTGGACATTGCCAACAACACCATCGGCACCGTCAACCTGAAAGGTTACCGGGCCGACGGCGCCGCCATCCGGCTGGACGTCAACACGGCCGAAAACGTTTCCGACGTTCTTAACATCAGCGGCGATCTGACCGGCACCACCGGTCTCATTCTCAATATGCTGAGCAGCGTTAAACAAACGGAAGACATCGTTTTTGCCAACACGCCGGACGACGACGACGCGACCAAAGGCGGTTTCGTCATTTCGCGCATGGTCGGCAACCCGTACGAATATAACATTTCCGTCAAATATGACGCGGTTAACAAACAATGGCTGTTCCCGAAGGAAGCGGAACCGACCCCGATACCGGAACCCGAGCCGCAGCCGCCGGTCGTTCGTCCGGTGGCGCCGGAATATGTTGCCTACGGCGGATTGCCTGCCGCCGCGGCAGAACTGACCCGCGGCCTCAGCAGAATAATTTCCGCCAAAGTCGCCGCCGGCAAAATATTCAGCAACAACTGCTGCGGCGTTTATGACGAAGCATATGACGGCAGCGTTTTGCGCAACGTCTGGATAGACGCCGGCTATCAAAACGCAAATATCGACAAGCCGGTCGACATGGAAGCCGACGTCTGGGGCATTACCGGCGGTTTCGACATCCAGGCCGATGCACATAACAAACTCGGCGTTTTCGCCGCATACCGCCGCGGACAGTATGACCTTTCCGGCAAAGGAACGTATTACAACTCGACCCTTGGCAGCCGCATTGACATCGACAGCTGGCTGGGCGGCTTGTATTACCGCTTCGATAAAAACCGCCTGTATGTCATGAGCACGGTTTTCGGCGGCATTCAAAAAGCCGACGTCAAAACCGACGACGGTACCATTAAGACGGACACCGACGCCGATCAGTTCGGCGGCAGTCTGGAAACCGGTTACGTTTACGGTTTGGGCAAAACGCTGACGTTGGAACCGTCGCTCGGCATTTCCTACGCCCATATCAACTACGGCGACATTCACGACCGGGCGGGAACGACGGCCGCATACGACAATTTGAACTACTTTGAAGCGGAAGCCGGCATCAAGCTGGAGAAAACGTTTTATTACGACGAGGGAACGGCCAAAGTTTACATCCGTCCTTCCGTCATACAAACGTTCGGCGACAGCGGCGACGTCAGGATCGACAGTCTGCGGCCGACCAATTCTCTCCGCAATCAGACGCTCGGCAGAATCGAACTCGGCGGCCGTTACGGCTTTGGGAACCGCCTGTCCTTCTACGGTTGGACGCACTACACTTACGGCAGTTCGTACGACGCCGCGGCTTTCGGCATCGGGTTGAATTACGCCTGGTAACCGGCAAGATTTTACATCTGCAAATCAGGTCGTCAAAAAAGCTCCCGGATCCGGCCGGGAGCTTTTTTATTGCCCGGGTTATCGCCTGAAAATTCTTATCGCCCGAAAAGAAGAACCTTTTGTTTTTATCTTTTTCCGGCGGCAGCGCTTTAGTGTTTGCGGGACAAAAACTCTTCCACTTCCCGCAGCGACTGTTCGGGAGAAGCGTTGAAGTCGATGACTTTTCCGCCGACTTCACAAGTCCGGTTTTCCGGATTGTAGCAGCAGAAAGGGGTGGAAAAAGACGCGCCGTAACCCGGCGTGTCGTCGATCTGGATGTCAATGCCGTTTTGCAGGCAATACTCCGCTTTTGCCTTGTCCCACAATTCGTCCGGCACTTTGAAGTTGCCGTTGGGAAAATATTTGACTTGTCCGCGGCTGGCAAAATGGTCGATCAGCGAAAAAATGTTGTTGTATCGGATCTTCCAGGAATCGAGAAAGTTCTTCACCACCAGATAAGGTCCTCCCGAAATGACGAAAACTTCATAATCGCGGTCAAACGCCAGCGCGGTAAAGTCGCGGAAAAACGCCGGAGAAGCGGTAATTACGCCGTGAAAGTCTATGCCGATCTTATATTTAGAACTTGTCATCTTCTCCTCCGAACACGCTGGAAACCGCGTCTTTTAACGAATTTGGACTCAATACCGAAAGCGGATTCAGGCGAACTTTCGGATCACTTGCCTTGCCCGTAATCGAATAGTTGGCAGCAAACACGGTGCCGTCTTTGCCGGCCAGCAGGCTGCCGACCAGAGGAATCCGTCCGATCAGCGTATTCAGTCCGTAAGCCGGAGCGATCATCCCCTTGATGCTGATGTCCTCGTTGGCGGTGTTGTAGGCGCCGCTGAACGTCAGCCCGACGACGTTACCGTAGGTTTTGCCGCTTTTTACAGATAATATGCGATTTTTGTATTTAAACGGGGCGTCGAAATGGGAAAACGTCATCCCTTCCCCGGTCAGCATGTCCACCATGCCGCTGAAAGAGGCCACCGTCAGCAGCCGGGCCAGAAGCGGCGTGTTGTGAAGGCTGAAATCGCGGATTTTGGCATGACCGATAAACTCCCCGTCAGCTCCCTTTTTGGCTTCTATTTGCAGATTGCCGCCGTGCATGTCGTTATAGATACGCAAAAAGCGCAGCGTATTGCCGGCATGGTTGCTGCTGACGGAAAGCAGCCATTCGCCGTTCGGCCGCGGAACATAATCCACTTTCAGGTTCATGCTGCGATTATGGTCATAATTGCCGATCATGTGCACTTCATGCACGCCGACGCCGTTTCTGAGCCTGGCGCTGCCGGCAAAACCGGTCACCGACACGTCAGGGTTGGTCCACAGGCGGTTAACCGCAATGTTGACGTCAACGTCCGGCGTTTTTTCCCAATCGTTTTCTGCTTCGCCGGCAGCGGCCGAACTGTTTTTGCCGCGGTCAAAAAACTCGGACAAATCATAGCTGTCGCCGGAAATATTGATTTTGACGACGCCGTTTTTGCCGGAAGGCATTTCTATTTTGGCGCCGGCCTGCGTTTTGGGTCCTTTGATTTTGCCGATATCGACCACGCGGACCGCGCCTTTCTTGTCAAAACTGATTTTACCGGCAATGTCAAAATCGCTTTTATGCAGTTTGAAATCGGGGATCGACGTCAGCTGCTTTTTGGCAAAAACCAGTTTGGCGCCAAAATCCGCCGCCGCGCCGGCAGGCTTGTAAAAACCCAAAAAGCTGTAGTTCATCACCGCTTTTTGCAGTTTGGCCTTCAGATCGACCGTCAGCTTGTCGTCGCCGCCCTGGGTCGCCGTCGCCTCCACCTCCGCGCTGCCCTCAAAATAAGGCGGTTTCAGCATTTCGTAATCCAGGCCGAACTTTTCGGCGCCGGCGGCATCCAGCTTAAGCGAAGCCTGATAGCGGCTGCGGTAAGGCTTGTCGGTCTTGAAACGCTCGTCCCAGACGATTTTGAGCGGAATGCCGTCAAACTCGGCGTCGCCTTTGACCGACATGCCGTCGTTGTCAACAGCCAGTTCCAGTTCCTTTGCCGTTATCGGACGGCCGTCCACGGCGTCTTTTATCCGCACGTTGTGCAGCTTTGAGTTGACCGTCACGTTCACGTCGTCGTAGTCCAGGTCTTTTTTCAGTTCAAATTTCAGTCCCAGCTCGGTGTCGGCTTCCCCTTCGATAACTTCAGGATGCAGCCCCATCTGCGAGGTAAACTCCAGCGGCTTGTGGTCGATCAGTTTCAAAGCGTCGGCAATCGAAGAATTGGAAAAAAGCCGGATGTCGATATAGTTGTTGTACTTGTCAAGGTCATAGATCAGAACGTTTCCTTCGCTCAGCATGATGCCGTCCGACACCGCCTTGTCAAGCGCGATATTGATGCTGGTCGGAGTAACGCTGAAAACGCCGTAAACATTGTTGACCATCGGCATGGTATTGATGTAGCGGAGGTTCGAATCGGCAATATAGGCCTTCCCTTTCAGGTCCGTCAGCCCGAAAGTTTTCGTTTTTTCGTCATAGCCGAAGTCAAATTCAAAACGGGCGTTCTTGGCGTCGCCGCCGAAAATGCTGTCCCGGCACCACTCCCAGGCATCGGGGGCGACATAGCGCGGCCAGTAGGTGTAAAGGTCGTCAAATTTCAGCTTTCTGATATCCGCCGTCAGCGACAGCCGCAAATTCTTTTTGGAATCTTCAAGCAGATAATCTTCCAGCCCGGAAACATTGAAACCGAGCGTTACCTTCTGCTCCCCGAGATAAAAGTCGGCGTTTTCGATCGCTACCCGGTCCAGACCGCCGTTGATCTCCCCTTCCAGCATAAAAGAGGAAATGTCATAGCGGGAATCGGCATCGCCGGTGTCAAACAGGATGAAACCGCGCCCTCCTTCCAGCTGAAACTTGATTTTTTCCAGCGCGGTGTCCACCGCTTCGATCAGGTCGCCGCGGTTTTTCAAAAATTCGTTGAAATTGATCAGCGCGGCAATTTTGCCGTTGATCGGCAGGTTGACGTTGTACCAGTCGCGGCGGGCGCCGCCGTTGACATATGTGTCGACGATATCGGCCGGCACCAGGTCGGAAAAGTAAATCTGCGCCGCCAGCCGGTTGTCGGAAGGACGATAACGGGCTTCCATACCGACGCTGACCAGCTTGTCGCGCAGTTTGACCGACCCGCTGATTTCGGTTTCGATATCGGTAAGGTTGCGCTCAAAATTGTAATTGAGGTCGGCAAATTCCCATTTGCGGCCGAGGTCGACCTCATGGAACTCCACCTTGCCGTTGTTGATTTCTATGTCGTTGATATAACTTTCCGAATAAGTCCTGTCCGGCGAATTGAAACGCTCGAGAAACTCCTCAAACGCCGTCACGTAATAGTCTATCTGCTTGCGGCTGACTTCCGCCGCCCGGTTTTTGTCCCTGACGCCGTAATCGGTGAAAATGTAAACCGACGGATTGTTCACTTCAATCGAACTCGGCGCAATCACGCCCTGCAGCAGCGCCCGGATACTGAACGAAACGGCCACCCCCGGCGCGTTTATCCGCATATGGCCGTCGTTTTCTTCATAAACCACGTTTTTGGCAATGATTTTGATCGGTTTGATCGAACGCACCAGCTCAATGTTGACGCTGTCCACCGTCACTTCCGCGTTTTCGTTGTCCTGGTTTAAGGCCGCGATGATATAAGGCTTGAGAAAAGGAACCGCAATCGGCCCGCGGTACAGCTGCCAAATGAACAAAAGCAGCAGAATCAGGATTAAAACCACCGTATAATCAAAGATTTTACGGGCCAGATAAAGCCGGTTTGAAACTTTTTTCATTTGTTGCTTACCTTATCGGCCAGCGCCGCCTCCAAAAACAAATCAATGTCGCCGTCCAAAACCGCCTTGGCGTCCGAAGTTTCCGCGCCGGTGCGCAGATCCTTGATCAGTTTGTAGGGCTGCAAAACATAGGAGCGAATCTGATAGCCCCAGCCGTTGTCGCCCATCGAATCCCTTTCTCCCTGCGCCGCGTCTTCGCGTTTTTTCAGTTCCATTTCATATAAGCGCGCGCGAAGCATTTTCCAAGCGGCGTCGCGGTTCTGAAACTGCGAACGCTGATTTTGGCATTGGACTACGATTCCGGTCGGAATATGGGTGATACGGACCGCGGAATCGGTCTTGTTGATGTGCTGGCCGCCGGCGCCCGACGCGCGGTAGGTATCGACCCGGCAGTCGGACTCGTTGATCTCAATGCGGATTTCGTCGTCAATGTCGGGATAAACGCCGACCGAGGCAAAACTGGTATGGCGGCGCGCGTTGCTGTCAAACGGCGAAATCCGCACCAGACGGTGAACGCCGGTTTCCGACTTGAGCCAGCCGTATGCGTTGTGTCCGCTGATTTTGACGGTTGCCGACTTCAGCCCGGCAACGTCGCCTTCCGCTTCCTCCACATATTCCACCTTATATTGATGCGCTTCCGCCCAGCGGGTATACATTCTGAGCAGCATTTCCGCCCAGTCCTGAGCCTCGGTGCCGCCGCTGCCGGCATGAACTTCGAGAAAGGCGTCGTTTTTGTCGGCTTCGCCGGAAAGCAGCGCTTCCAACTCGCCGCGGCGGGTTTTTACCTTCAGCTCCTCCAGCTGGGTTATGATCTCGGCAACCAGTTCCCGATTACCCTCCTCTTCCGCCAGTTCACAGAGTTCGCTTAATTCGTTTAACGACGTTTCCGTTTGCTTCAGCGCGGTAACGCTTTCTTCCAGCGAATTTTTTTCGCTCAACAGCTTCTGCGCGCGAGCGGCGTCGTTCCACAGTTCCGGCGCGGCGGTCAGCGCGTCCAGTTCTTCCAGACGCAAAACGGCGTTATCGTAGTCAAAGAGACCTCCTCAGCAGCGAAAGCGACTGCTTGATCTCGTCAATTAAGGTTAATACTTCTGCCTGCATATTTTTCCTTTCAATAGGTTGAAAAGTTGACTAATACTGGGTTCCGAGCTGGAAGTTTTCACTGTCGGCGGAATTGCCGAAACGTTTGAAATCGTTGCGGTCGTCTTCTCCGTCATTGTCGTTGTCGGAACTGCCGTTAATGATACGCTGGCCGGCCGTTTCAAAGTCAAAGTCGGGCTTCAGCGCTTCGGTAATGACCACCTGGTCCCCGGGCACCGCCGGTTTGCCGGTTTTGTAATTGATCCGCACCAGTTTGATGCCCGCGGGAATGCGGAACGGAATATCGGGCTGATCTTTCAGCGCCTCTTCCATAAACGCATAGAATACCGGCAGCGCCACGCTGGCGCCGGTTTCCCAGCGGCCGAGCGTCCGCGGTTCGTCAAAACCGATGTAGGTGCCGACCACCAGATCCGGCGAAAAACCGACAAACCAGCCTTCTTTGCTGTCGTTGGTGGTTCCGGTTTTGCCGGCCAGGTGTTTTTTCAGGCGCCGCAGCCGGGCGCCGCTGCCGCGGGTGGCCACGCCTTCCAGAATCGAAGTCATCTGATAGGCCGACAGGCTGTCAAACACCTGCTCGCGGCCGTCTGCCAGCTGCGGGGTCGGCTGATTTTTCCAAACATCATAATTACAGCCGGCACAGTCGCGGTTATCCTGTTTTAAGATGGTACGGCCATAGCGGTCCTGAATGCGCTCAATCAGATACGGCTGTATTTTTTTGCCGCCGTTGACAATTTCCGCATAGGCGGAAGTGAGGTCGATCAGCCGGGTTTCGCCGGCGCCGAGCGACATTGAAAGCAGCTCCGGCAGATGGTCGTTGATGCCCGTTCTTTTGGCAAAGGCGGAAATCTTGTCCATGCCGACGTCCTGCGCCAGACGAACCGTCATCAGATTGCGCGATTTTTCAATTCCTTCGCGCAAAGTCATCAGACCGTAAAATTTCTTGGTAAAGTTTTCCGGTTTCCATTTCGGCAGGCCGGCTCCCTGATCCAGCACAAACGGCGCGTCCAAAATCAGATCGGTCGGAGAATAGCCGTTTTCCAGCGCGGTGAGATAAACAAACGGCTTGAACGACGAACCGGTCTGCCGGCGCGCCTGGGTGGCGCGGTTAAACTGCGAACGTTTGTAGGAATACCCGCCGACCATTGCCAGCACCCGGCCGGTATGAGGGTCGATGGCGATCAGCCCGCCGTCGACGTCGGGAACCTGACGCAGATTATAAGCGTTTTCCGGCAGTTTCTGTTTTTTGATTTTCTCTTCGCCGATTTTTTCCGCCCAGATCACGTCACCCGGTTTCAGCACCTCCTTAACCGATTTCGGCGCCCTGCCGATCCCCTGATCGGGCAGCGTTTTGCCTGCCCAGGAAAGAACGGAAAGAGGAATGACGCCGGTTTCGCCGTCAACCGTTTTAATCTCCGCCCGCGCATTGTTGACCAGGGTCACCACCGCCTTTTCCCAGCCGCTTTCGGCTCCGGCCGGCAGCGCCGTTTTCTCCAGTACCGACATATAATCGTCTTCAAGAGCGATGTTGGCCGTTGCTCCGCGCCAGCCGTGGCGGCGGTCATACTCCTGCAGTTTTTCCCGGAATACCCGGGTGGCGATTTCCTGCAGACGCGGATCAACGGTGGTGCGGACGATCAGCCCGCCCTCGTTAAGCGCCTCGGCACCGAAACGCCGTTCAATTCCGCGGCGGACTTCCTCGCTGAAATATTCCGCATGTTTTACGAAACCGCTGTCGCGTTTCACCACTTTCAACGGCTGCGCCTTGGCGTTTTCGGCCGCAAGCTCGTCAATATACCCCTCCTCAAGCATCCGGCCGATCACCCAGTTGCGGCGGGCCACGGCCGCCTCGTAACGGGTGTGGGGATTGTAATTGTTGGGTCCCTTCGGCAGCGCCGCCAGATAGGCGGCTTCCTCCAGCGTCAGTTCCGACAGCGGCTTGTCAAAATAGTTGAGCGCCGCCGCCGCCACGCCGTAAGAGCGGTTGCCGAGGTAAATTTCGTTCAGATACAGTTCCAGAATATGATCTTTGCCAAACGCCTGTTCAATCCGCCAGGCCAAAAGCGCTTCCTTGATTTTGCGGACATAAGACACTTCCGAAGAAAGCAGAAAGTTTTTGGCCACCTGCTGGGTGATGGTCGACGCACCCGAAGGCCGGCGGCCGCTGCCCAGGTTTTTCACGTTGCTGATAACGGCGCGGACAATGCCGACATAATCAATCCCCGAATGCCGATAAAACTTTTTGTCTTCGGCGGAGATGAACGCCTGCTTGACCAGATCGGGGATTTTGCCGACCGGCATGAACAGCCGCTGCTCCACCGCGTATTCCTTCAACAGCTGACCGTCGCCGGCATACAGGCGGGTGGTGACCGCCGGCTCGTATTTTTCCAGCTGGCGGTAATCGGGCAGGCTTTGGCTGAAGCGCCACAGATTGCTGATGATCACGACAATCAGGATGACCGCAAAAAAGAAAAACGTGCTCAGTAAAGAAGACAAAGTTTTAAACATTTTCATACCCAACAGATTATATTATGACACACTCATAACAGTTTTTATCGCAAACGACAACCGTATTCTTGATTTATCAGCCGTTTAAACGACAACCGGGATCAAAACAGGGATTTGTGTTTCATGTCTTCAAAATAGCGGTCGATCGCTTTGGCGGCGGAAACGGCCAATTTGCGGCGGTAGCTTTCCTGACGCAGAAGACGTTCTTCGTTTTTGTTGGAAAGATAGCCCATCTCCAGCAGCACGGACGGCACGTCCGGCGCTTTTAAGACGGCAAACCCGGCAAAACGGTGGGTATCGCTGATCAGCTTGACCGATTTGCGCATTTCGTCTACCAGACATTTGGCGAATTCGGAAGAACGGTTGCGGGTTTCCCGCTGGGCAAGCGATATCAGCACGTCGCTCACTTCCTTGGACTGTTCGACCAGATTGAGCCCGCTGATGACGTCAGCCTTGTTTTCCCGTTCGGCCAGCGCCGCCGCCTCCTTGTCCGAAGCCGTTTCCGACAGGGTATAGACCGACAGCCCGGTCGCCTTGCGGTTCAAAGCGGAATCGGCATGCACGGACATAAACAGGTCGGCCTTGTGTTTGCGCGCAATTTCCACCCGTTTGCGCAGCGGAATGAAGACGTCGGTGCTGCGGGTGAGATAAACCGTATATTTTCCCTTGCGGTCCAACTGACGCTTAAGCTCTTTGGCCATGGCCAGGGTAATATTCTTTTCATGCACGCCGGAATAGCCGATCGCTCCCGGATCGTGTCCGCCGTGTCCGGCGTCGATCACAATGATTTTTCTGGCGTTCTGCTTACGGGGCTTCGGCGTCGCATCGGCTGCCGCCTGCACGCTGCCGGCCAGCGAAAGGCTTTTGTTGCCGTAGGCGTTGTCGATGCCCGCCTTTTGCCGGAACTCGCGTTCGGAAGCGACGGTCACGTCAATTGCCAGCCGCCATTTGAAAGTGGACTGCGGCGGCAGCATGAAAACCTTTTTGACCACCACCGGCTTGAGCAGGTCGAAAACAATGCGGGTTTTGCCGTCATGAATATCACCCACCCGCACCCGGCCGACCAGGTTGTTTTTGTCTTTAGTCTTTTCCAGCGCTTTGCCGACATAGACGTTTTTGGTATCCACCACCAAACGTTTCGGCCCGTCGAGCAGAAAAACGTTATAGTCGAATTCGGCGTCGGCGTCAAACACGATACGCACGCTGCCGATGCCCTGCCCGATCCGCAGCCCGCTGACGCGGCCGGCGGCATCGGCTCTGAAAGCGCACAGAAAAACCGCCGACAGCACCATCATCGCCAGCATCAGTATTCGGCGGCAGCCCGCCGCCGTTATGTTGTTCAGTATGCTCATTACCGGTTTTGTTCCACCATAGTTTCGGCAATTATAAATGCCACTTATTACCAATCTGTTAAAAAGGAGAAAGAAAAAAATGAAATTTCGTATTGTAATTTTACATCAGCCGGTATATTGTCAATAGCGGCCGGATGTCTTTTTAACCGGCACGGGGACATTTACGACTTGACGACAAAATGTTTTTTAGGTTCCCCGCGCATTGGTTGCCGCCGTTTTTCACGGTGAAAAACGTGCCTGTGCATCCCGGCCGGAATGAGGTTTAAACCGGATAGAGATTCTGATTTGCAGACAAGCCAAATAACAAGCAAGCAAAAAAGCGTTTGTCCGCGGATCGCAGAACAGGAAAGTTCTGAATGTTTGAAGGTCGGAGAAAGCTGCTCCGGCAATACGGCAAAGCCCGGCAGAAGCGCCTGAAGCTTTTGTCCGAAGCTTGTGTTTTCCTGCTTTTCTCCGCGCGATTTCTCTCCGGATGCAATAATTTTTCCGCGTTTTCCGCGGAGTGAACGGAGTTTATTAAAATATGACCAAAAGAATGTTAATCGACGACACCCAGCCCGAAGAAACGCGGGTGGTCGTGGTCAACGGCAACAAGCTTGAAGACGTCGAATTCGAATCAAGCAGCAGAAAACAGATCAAAGGCAACGTTTATCTGGCCAAGGTGATGAGGATCGAACCTTCGCTGCAGGCCGCCTTTGTCGACTACGGCGGCAACCGCCACGGGTTCCTCGCTTTCGGCGAAATCCATCCCGACTATTATCATGTGGACGACAAAACCATGGCCGAACTGGAAAAAGAAGTCGACGCCATGATTGAAAACAAAAAACAGGCAATTAAGGAACGCGAACAGGAACGCGCGAGAATCCGCGAAGAAAAAGCCTTAAAACGCGCCCAGCGCCTGGAACAGGAAGCTGCGGAAGCGCGCGCCCGGGAAGAAGCGGCAAAAGCCGCCGCCGAAAACGGCACGGATGCGGAAGCGCAACCGGCAGCGGCAGCCGAGCAAACGGAAGATTCAAACGCCGCTTCCGCGGCGGCAGCGGAAGAAACGCCAACGGCCGCCATCGTTGAAAACGGCGGCGCGGAAACCGGAGAAGCCCCCGCGGCAGCGGCAGAAGAAAAAGCGTCAGACAGCGAAAACCAAGCCGTAGACGGCAAGCAGGCCGGCAAAAAGAAAAAAGCGGGAACCACCGGCAGACGCCGCGGACGCAAACCGAAAACTGCCGGAGAAACCGCCGAAACGGGCGCGGAAGACACATCTGCCGCCGCAGGCGAAACGGCGTCTGCGGAAGCGCCGGCGGAAACGGCCGCCGCACCCGCGGAAGAAGCGAAAAACGACGGCAAAAAGAAAGAAGAAGTCAAAACCCTTGCCGAATCCGCCGGCACCGCAAACGAAAGAATTGTCGAAAAAGACGAAGAATGCGAAAACAACGGCGAAAACGAAACGGAAGAAACCGGCGGCGCCGGCATGGACAACGGCAGCGACGACGAAGTGGCCGCCGACGACGATGACGACGGCGAATATGACTTTGAAATCCAGAAAAAGCTGATTTTGATGCGCAAGCTTTTCCATCAAAGCAAAATTCAGGACGTCATCAAAGAAGGCCAGATTCTCCTGGTACAGGTGGTCAAGGAAGAACGCGGCAACAAAGGCGCCGCCCTGACGACATATCTGTCGCTGGCCGGCCGCTACTGCGTGCTGATGCCCAACCGGATCAAAAGCGGCGGCGTTTCGCGCAAAATCACCAACGTTTCCGACCGCAAGCGTTTAAAAACCATCATCAGGGAACTGCCGATTTCCAGCGACATGTCGCTGATCGTGCGTACCGCCGGCGAAGAAAAGACCAAATCGGACATTGTCCGCGACTACAATTACCTGATCCGCACCTGGGAACAGATCCGGCTTGATTCGCTGAAAAGCGGCGCGCCGGCTCTGATCTACGAGGAAGGAAATTTGATCAAACGGGCGCTGCGCGACATGTTTACCAAGGAAATTTCGGAAATCATCATCGACGGCAACAACGCCTACCAGGCTGCCCGCAGCTTTATGAAGATACTGTCGCCGCACAGCATGAAAAAGCTCAAGTCCTGCAAACCGAACGACATTCCGCTGTTCCAGCGTTTCCAGGTCGAAGGACAGCTGGACAAGCTGCACGACACCAACGTACAGCTGGAATCGGGCGGCTATCTGGTAATCAACCCCACCGAGGCGCTGGTTTCGATCGACGTCAACTCGGGCCGCGCCACCAAGGAAAAAGATTTGGAAGAAACGGCGCTCAAAACCAACCTGGAAGCCGCCGACGAAATCGCCAAACAGCTCCGCATGCGCAATCTGGCCGGACTGGTGGTAATCGACTTCATCGACATGGACGAGGCCAAAAACAATCAGGCGATTGAAAAACGGATGAAAGAAGCGATGAAAAAAGACCGTGCCCGCGTGCAGATCGGCAAAATGAGCTGCTTCGGGCTGCTTGAGATTTCGCGCCAGCGGATGCATTCCTCTTTCTTTGAAAGCAATTATCAAACCTGCCCGCACTGCCACGGCCGCGGCATTGTCCGCACCATCGAATCCGGTGCGGTTTCCATCCTGCGTACGATTGAGGAAGAAGGCATCAAAGGTCGCTCGTCAAAAATTACCGTTTCGCTGCCGCGAGACGTGGCCGTTTATCTCTTAAACCAGAAGCGCGCCGAACTGGTCAACATAGAACAGCGCTATAAAATGCAGGTTGTCATCTGTGCCGACGACAGCGTCCGCAACATCGCGGATTTCAAAATCGAACGGATAAAAGCAATCAAACCCGCCGGCGAAGAAACGGCAAAGGAAAACAAAATTTCCGAATATGAGGAAAACGATGCCGGCGACGAAACCGACACGGAAGAAACGACCGCAGAGAACGCCGCGGAAAACGAAACCGAAGCCGACGCAGGGGAAAACGAAAACGCCGGTTTCCGACGCAGAGGCGGCAGGCGCGACCGGCGCGGCCGTTTTGACCGCCGCCGGGGCAGCAGACGCCGCAGCGGCGAACCGTCCGGCGAAACGGAAGAAAAACCGGCAAAAGAAGAAGCGGTAATTCTGTATAACAGCCATGAAACGCCGGCTCCCGCAAATACCAATACGGAAAACGAAGAGAAACCGGAAAAAAGGAAGGTTGCATGGTGGAAAAAGCTTATCAACGGATAAACTCTTTTCTGACAACGGCAAAAAAACTGGCAGGCAGTCTTGTGCTGCTGTCAGTTTTTTTAAATTGCGGGACGGCAGGGGCCATTTCCCTGATTTCGGACGAAGAAACCGAGATATTTCTGCATCAGACGCTGCGGCCGGTATTCAACGCCGCCGGCGTAGCTTTCCGCCCGGGGCAGATTTATATTGTCAACGACCGTGAACTGAACGCATTCGTCACCGACGGCAACCGTATGTTCGTCAACATCGGCACCATTACCGCCGCCGACAGCCAGAACGAACTGACCGGCGTGCTGGCGCACGAAACCGGGCATATTCAGGGCGGACACATTCTTCGTCACAAAATCAAATCGCGCGAGGTGCAGAGCATCAGCCTGGCTTCGATGCTGGTCGGCGGCCTGGCCGGCATTGCCGCCGGACGTGCAGACCTGAGCATCGCCGCCATTCTCGGTTCGCAGAGTTCGGCCCTCAATTCGATGCTCTCATACCAGATCAGCGAAGAAAGGAGTGCCGACGAGGCCGCCGTCAACCTGCTGAAAAAAATAAACCAGTCGCCGGCCGGCATGCTCGCATTCCTGAAAAAAATACAACACCGCAACAAAATGCAGGGCATTGCCGAACGCGACTATTACCGCACTCACCCGCTGACCGACGAACGCATATCCTTCGTCGAAAAAGCGGCACGGGAATCGCGGGCGCCGGCGCAAGGGCCTCAGGAAAAGGAATTTCAGCGGATCAAAGCCAAACTGTTTGCCTATACCGAAGAACCGCGGCAGACTTTTCTCAAATATCCGCCCAACGACTCTTCCGTCCCCGCCCGTTATGCCCGTGCCATCGCCCTGTTCAAACAGCTGAAAATGAAAGAGGCGCTGGCCGAAGTTAACTCACTGATCGCAGACGAGCCGCAAAACCCTTATTTTTACGAATTAAAAGGACAGATGATGATGGAAACGGGAAAAATTGTTCCGGCCGCCGCCGCTTACCGGCAGGCGCTGAAACTGCAGCCGGCCTCGTCCCTGTTCAAGCTTAACCTGTCGCAGGCCATGCTCGAAAACAATCCCGGCCCGGCAGAATTAAAAGAAATCGTCCGCATGCTGAACCAGGTTCTGGTTTATAACCCCGACAGCTATGCCTGGCTGCTTCTGGCAAGAGCCAGCGGCATGCAAAACGACATGGCAACCTCCAACTACGCGGCGGCGGAATTCTCTTTTCTCGGCGGCGACGCACAAACGGCCCGGCGGCAGGCGGAAAACGCCCTGCGGCATAATCCGTCTTCAACGCTCAGGCTTAAGATCGACGATCTGCTGATGAGAATCAAACAACTTGAAAAAGAAGAAGGACTGCCCGAACGCAGACGCTGAAAAAGTGCAGGTTCCGGCCATCCGTTCCGAAACATGGCCGGACAAGCTGTTGAGAAAGCGAAAAACGGGTTTGGCACAAACCGGCTTTGGCATCAGAACGAAAATACAAAAGCGGTATGTTATCCACAACCTTTAATTTTTATTTCTTATTTCCACAATCTATTAGTGTCAATACGATAGCCGGTTCTCCGGCTGCGAATTTCGCTTGCCTTTGTTTATTCCGCATATTTCGTCTTGTAATCGTTTTTTTGTTTATTTATGATGTTTTCAGGTGGCAGAGCCATTACATCCGCCCGCGGAACGGTCGTGAAAACGTGCCGGCGCCGTTTGTTCGGAAAGCAGGCAAACGTTTTTCCGTTCTGCTGCGGAAAATGTACGGTTTTGGCACTTAAGCGCCCGAAAAAGGGGCGCGGGGCCTTGACAAGCCCATATATGCTACGGCGACAGGGGTATTCGCCGTCAAATTGTTATCGTTGTTGATAGCGATAACGATGAATATATCCCTGACTACGGTCGGGGAGCCCCGGGTGCATGTCCAACAACTGAAAAGTTCAAAGACCCGGGGGATCATTTTAGCATATATGATTTGTCAACTTCCCGACCACCTTCATTTCAAAAGCGCTTTTCCCGCCGTCTTAAAAAAAACGGCCGAAAAGCTCATATCCCTTTTGAAGTCTGACAGTGGCCTTACCGTTTAATCAACAACAGAAAGGATTGCTTCATGGGATTTCCTATTTTTCAATCATTGGAACGCGGCAAAGACATCCCGCAACCGATCGAAATTGACATCGGCAAATGTCTGCGCTTCTGCCGTTCCGTATACTGTCTTACACAAAAAGACGTGGCCGACCAAATCGGCGTTCCGCTCCAAACACTCAGGCAATACGAACAAGGCAAGGGACACATTCCCTGTTACATGTTGTGGACATTGAGCAATTTCCTGCGAGTTCCCGTTGCCCGCTTTTTCGAATTTGAACAAGCGGCACAACACGACCATAACAACTTTTTCTGGTGTGAAGACGAAGTATTGTCAGGAGAAGATGATGAGGAAGAAGACGACGAAGAAAAAGACGAAATCGAAAAGTAACGGCAAATGATGTTTGCTGCAGACTTGCGAAAGCCGGATATTTTCGGATATCCGGCTTTTCCGTCTATAAGGCCGCGGCTATTTTTGCGGCAATTTCGCGGTAAGCTTCGCTGAACGGACTGTCCGGTTCGGCATAAACGATCGGAGTGCCGCCGTCGGCATAACTGCGGATCTTAATGTTGAGCGGAATCTCTCCCAGAAACTTTTCACCCAGTCGTTCCGCCGTTTCCCGCGCGCCGTGTTCGCCGAAGACGAATTCCTTATGACCGCACTCGGGACACAGATAATAACTCATATTTTCGACAATGCCCAAAATCGGCACCTCTACCCGTTTGAACATGTTGACGCCTTTGACCGCATCGATCAGGGCAATGTCCTGCGGGGTGGAAACGATAACCGCGCCGTCAAGTTTCACCTGCTGGGCCAGCGTAATCTGAATGTCGCCGGTGCCGGGCGGCATGTCGATCACCATGACGTCGATGTCGCCCCAGTTGACTTCCGTCAAAAGCTGCTGCAGGGCGCCGCAGGCTTTCGGCCCGCGCCAGATCAGCGGGGTGTCTTTGTCCACCAGACTGCCGATCGACATCGACTTCAGGCCGAGGTTTTCAAAAGGCTCGAAAGTTTTGCCGTCGTAAGAAATCGGCGACACGTCTTCAAACCCCAGCATGGTCGGCACCGAAGGGCCGTAAATGTCGGCATCGAACAACGCCGTTTTTTTGCCAAGATCCGCCAGCGCCAGCGCCAGATTGACGGCGGTGGTGGATTTGCCGACGCCGCCTTTGCCCGAAGCGACGGCAATGATTTTTTTTACTCCGGGAATCCGCCAGCGGGTATCCCCTTCGTCGCGGCGGGTCGCGGTATAAACGACCGAAACTTTGTCTATTTCCGGATATGCCAGCAAAGCCTTTTCCATTGCTTCCGCTCCGGCCGGGTCTTCGGCGGCATTAACCAGAGTAACGATCGCGCGGCGGTTAAAGACCCTGACGCTCTCAATCGTTTCCGGAGCAAAGTATTGCCCGGCGATACGGCGCAGTTCTGCTTCCATAATTCTCTCCTGTTGATATTGTCGTATCATTAATTGTTTTTAGGATACATTTATATTATATATGGATTTAATGCAATATAATAAACAATGAGGTGTAAAAACATGGCTGACAACAAAAGCCCGTGGGACGACAGCAATGATTCCCCGTGGCAGGGCGAAGCGAATACGGAAAAAGTCGTTAAATTCCGCCGGATCAAAAAAAGCGGCGGTTTCAGTTTTGACGGCGGCGCCAAACTGATTATCGGCGCGGCGGCGGCCCTGTGGCTGGCATCCGGCTTCTATCAGGTGCAAACCAACGAACAGGGGGTGGTGCTGAGATTCGGCAAATATGTCGACACCACCGAACCGGGACTGCACTACCATCTGCCCTACCCGATTGAGACGGTGGAAAAAGTAAGCATGACCCAGGAACGGAGCATTAACCTCGGGGTGGCCGAAAGCAGCCGGGTTTCCAACGTTTCCCGTGCATTTACCGAGAGCCATATGCTGACCGGCGACGAAAATATCGTCGACATCAACCTGACCGTGGTCTGGCGGATCAAAAACGCCAAAGACTACCTGTTCAGCATGCGCAGCCCCGACCAAACGGTAAGCGTTGCCGCACAGTCGGTTTTGCGCGAAATCGTCGGCCAGTCGAAAATGATGCCGATCATTTCGGGCGACCGCGGCAAGGTTGAGGAAGACACCAAGCTTGAACTGCAGAAAGTGCTCGACGACTTCGGGTCCGGTGTGGAAATCGTCCGCGTCAAACTGCAAAAGGCCGATCCGCCGAAACAGGTGGTCGACGCCTTTAACGAAGTTCAGCGCGCCAAAGCCGACATGGAAAGATTTAAGAACGAAGCGGAAGCTTATCGCAACGAGGTTGTTCCCAACGCCCGCGGCCAGGCTTCGCAGATTCTGCAAGGCGCGGAAGCCTACAAGGAAGCCGTTGTCAACAAGGCAAAGGGCGAGGCCGAGCGTTTCAACTCGGTTTATCAGGCCTATAAAAAAGGCCGTGAGGTAACCGCCAAGCGCCTGTATCTGGAAACCATGGAAAACGTCCTGAAAAATTCCGACAAGGTCATTCTCGACCCTTCCGCCAAAGGCAACGGCGTGGTGCCGCTGCTGCCGCTGAACAGTTTGAAATAAGGAAACGACGACGATGAGTAAGATTCAATATGTTTTGATTGCGCTGGCCGCGGCCGTTGTCATTCTGGCCGCCGGCAGCATTTATACCGTCAACCAGGGCGAACAGGCGCTGGTTCTGCAATTCGGCCGTCCAGTCAGAGTTGTAAAGGAACCGGGACTGAAACTCAAAATTCCGATGATTCAGAACGTCGTTTTCTATGACGCGCGGCTGCTCAACCTTGATCCGCCGGCGCAGGAAGTGGTTTTAAACGACAAAAAACGTCTGGACGTCGACAGTTTTACCCGCTACCGGATTATCGACCCGCTGAAGTTTTACAAAACCGTGCGCACCGAATATCAGGCGCAGAGCAAACTGGCGGAAATCGTCAATTCCTCCATCCGCAAGATCCTCGGCCGCAGCACCTTACAGGAACTGTTGTCGCAGAAGCGCACCCAGATCATGAACGACATCAGCGCCGCGGTTAAGGTCGACGCGGAACAGATCGGCGTCAGCGTTGCCGACGTGCGCATCCGCCGGGCCGACCTGCCGCTTGAGGTTTTGCAGGCGATCAATGCCCGGATGAAGACTGAACGCGAGCGCGAAGCCAAGGAGTTCCGCGCACAAGGGTCGCAGGAAGCGCAGAAGATCAAGGCCAGCGCTGACAAGGAAAAAACCATCATCCTCGCCGACGCCGAAAAGCAGGCACAGATCATCCGCGGTCAGGGCGACGAACAGGCAATCATGATCTGGAACAAAGCCGCCGGGCAGGATATGGAGTTTTTTGCCTTCTACCGCTCGCTCGAGGCTTATAAAAACGCGCTCACCGACGGCAACGCTTCGATGGTTTTGTCGCCTGACAGCGAGTTTTTCCAGTTTTTTCGCAAATCGATGAGATAGGAAGATGAACAGATTACGACTTTGGCTTATGGTTCTGTGCGGCGCGGCCGCCGCTTTTCCCGTCCGGGCACAGTACGGTTTTCCGTCTTTTGCCGATCTGGCGGAAAAGCTGATCCCGACGGTGGTCAACATCTCCACCATCCAGCAGCCCGACCAGATCAACATTCCGGCCGAAGGCAGCAACGGCGGCGGGGAATATTATGATCCGCTGGAAGGCCGGGTAGCGTTGGGATCGGGCTTTATCATCAGCGAAGACGGATACATCATCACCAACTATCATGTGATTGAGAACGCCGAAGTCGTCAACGTGGTACTGTTTGACAACACCGAAGTCGAAGCCGACATCATCGGCGGCGACGAAAAAACCGACATCGCCCTGATCAAAATCGAACCGCCGTTTGAACTCGACAAAGTAACTTTCGGCGATTCCGACGCTATCCGGGTGGGCGACTGGGTACTGGCCATCGGCAACCCGTTCGGGCTGGGCGGCAGCGTTACCGCCGGCATCGTCTCCGCCAAATCGCGGGACATTGCCGCGGGTCCGTACGACAATTTTATCCAGACCGACGCTGCCATTAACCAGGGCAGTTCGGGCGGCCCGATGTTCAATACCAAAGGAGAAGTGATCGGCATCAATTCCGCCCTCTTCTCCACTTCCGGAAACAACATGGGAATCGGCTTTGCCATCCCGATCAACATTGTCGAATGGATCGTCAAACAGCTGGAGCAAAGCGGCGAGGTCAAACGCGGCTGGATCGGCATCCGGGTACAGCCGAACTCCAAAAATCTGGCCCGCAGCCTGAACCTGAAAGACTCTCAGGGAATCATCGTTTCCGGCATCAGCGAAAACGGACCGGCAGCCAAAGCCGGGCTGCAGGCCGGCGACGTGATCATCAGCCTCGGTCAGACCGAAATCAACAGCTGCAAAGACTTTTCGCGGCTGATTGCCGAAATGCCGGCCGGCAGCGAAGCGCAGCTTGTAATCTGGCGCAATCAGGAGATTGAGCCGATCACGGTTAAGGTCGAAAATATGCCGAAATCACCCAAAGCCGCCCCCCGCGAGCAGGTCAAACCGGATTCCGACGGCGGCAAAATCTTAAAAGAAAGCGGTATGATCCTGAAAGAAATTACGCCGGAAATCGTTAAAAACATGAATTTGTCGCCGACCACCATGGGACTTTTGGTCGAAGGGGTCGAATTCGGCAGCGACGCCGACCGGCAGGGCATTAAACGCGGCGACATCATCCTGAAAATGGATCTGAAAGACTGCGTCACCCTCTCCGCCGCATTGGGACATATTCAGGACGCCCAAACAGAAAAACGCCCGCTGCACCTGATGATCCAGAATGCGGAACAAGACGAAATCAACGTTCTCCAGCTGAAGTTAAGACCATGAGCAGAGTAGATTTTTACCATTTGCAAAACCAGCGTCTGGAAGACGTGCTGCCGAAGCTTTTGGAAAAGGCTTACGGCACCGGCAAAAAAATCGTGGTAAAAATCGGCAACGAAGAACGCGTTGAGTTTTTGAACTCGCTGCTGTGGACATATAACGACACTTCTTTCCTGCCGCACGGCAGCCGCAAAGACGGTTTTGCGGACATGCAGCCGATCTGGCTGACTGCCGGCGACGACGTGCCCAACGGCGCGGAATTTCTGTTTCTGACCGACGGCGCGCGAACCGATTGGGAAACAATCAGCCGCTTTGAAAGGGTATTCAACATCTTTGACGGCAATTCGGAAGAAAGCCTGACGCAGGCGCGCCAGATGTGGAAAGAGCTGAAACAACAGGACGCCGACGTTTTTTACTGGCAGCAAAACGAAAACGGATCCTGGCAACAGAAAGGATAAAAACATGGACAGAAATTTTCTTATTAAAAACAATCTGACGGAAATTACCGGCGACCGATTCATCATCGACATGATGTACGCAACGCCGGAAAACATCATTTTACATCCCGTATACTGGGAAGTGGGTTTCGGCGACCGGGCCTATATCCATGTTGACGCCGCGGTTCGGTTGCAGGAACTGGCAGGCGAACTGGCCGCGCAAAACCTCAAATTGCGTATTCGCGACGCCTACCGCCCGCCGGTTGCCCATCGGCGGATTCTGGAGCTGATCACGGTAGAAGGATTGTTTGCCAGCAAACCGGAAAACAGTCTGCACTGTTACGGTACGGCAATCGACTGCTGCCTCACCGACGAAAAGGGACGCAACCTGAAATTCCCGACCGAAGTCGACGGCTATGAGAAAAAATTCGCCAAACAACTGACCAAGGGGGAAACCGAGCCTTTTTACAAGCATCTGGAAAAAGCGCGGCAGGATTTTCTCGACACGCGTTATGCGGAAGAAATCAACAACCGGGAACTGCTGAAAAAACTGATGACTTCCGTCGGTTTTGAAACTATCAACAGCGAATGGTGGCATTTTCAGCTGCCGGGCGGCAAAGAAGACTATCCGATGATCGAATGGGAATAGGCGCATAAAAATGTAAAAACGGCGGAAACCGGTTATTTGCCAAGAGAACACTTTTGGCGCAGCAATCATGAAAAAGAATCTGCCGAAAGCCGCAAAAAATCCGGAAAAGGATTAAGATATTCCTATCGCCAAAGCATTCAGGAAAAACGGCAAAAAGCATGTGATGAGTAAAGACAGTGATTATTACGCAACGTCAATGCGCTTTATTTTCTCTGTTTCATCCGCCAATGACCTGCCATCCGCTTTGGAACCGACGGAGAAACAGACTTGTCAAAATTGGTGATTATAAGGGGAAATTCCGGGAGCGGCAAAACAACTGTTGCCAAAGTGCTGCAACATGAATTGGGACACAACGTCATGGTGGTTTCTCAAGACGTCGTCCGTCGAGAAATGTTACGCGTCAAAGACGGGGCAGGCACAAAAGCGCTGCCCTTGCTGTCAGAATTGCTTATGTATGGAAAAAATAATTGCGAAACGGTTATTCTTGAGGGCATATTGTAACTCAAAATGGTATATGCCGTTATTTGAATTGGCAAAAAACACATTTAAAGATGAAATTCGGGATTATTATTGCGGTCTTACTTTTACGGAAACGTTAATCAAACACGGCACAAAAAGCAACAAAGATGATTTTGGCGAAGAAGAAATGAAAAAACGGCGGCATAAAAAAGATTACATTAAAATCATTCCCGAAAAAACATTTTGCAAGACATGAGCGTAACCGATACCGTTAAAATGATAATCCGAAAAATTTTCACACAATGATGACCGGTTTACCGCAAATAAAGGAAAAATCCGGCGCTGCGGCATCGTTGTCGTAACCATTCAACCGCCATAACAATGGTGGAAATCTGTAAGGCATCAATAGATATCCCCCGGTAAACTGAGAGTTTTATAGAAAAGGCGCAGATGCCATTTCGTTACAGCTCCAGTCGGAACCGCCCCAAATCCCATCGTCCTTAAAATTCTGCATAATGTTCATTTTTTTCTTCATCTGAGCCGACGCTGCTGACAAACTATCCCCGTGACCAAAATACATTTCATTTGCTTAAGCCGGGCAAACTCAGCTCTTATCTGCAATAAAGACCGACTTTTCAATTGTGCCGTTACATCTGCTATTGCATATCTCGGGGATATTGTTGAACATGATTTTTATCAAAAACAATCTTTCCCTGCCTTGCAACCGGGAACACTTCCCGGCAGCTCAAGCTATGACTTGCTTTATATAATCTGTGACGCCGGGCTTTCGGACCGACGACGATAATTACACACCCAGACTGCGCGGCAGTTTAAAAGGCAAACACTATGTTGACCTTGTACAACTTCCATATCTTCTTGATTCTATCGTTGTCGTAACCATTCAACCGCCATAACAATGGTGGGAATCTGTAAGGCATCAATACAAAAAAACATCTCCCGGCGGGAGATGTTTTTTTAATGTTTACGCCTCTTTTGTCATTTTTTCGATTCATCCTGATCATGCCATGTCAGCGAAAGCTTCTGCAAAAGCTCTTTGTAAATATCGGCTTTGGCTCTTCTTTCGTCCTCTGCGTAGCCGCCTTTGTCAGCCTTTTGCACAAAAGTTTCATAGTGTTTTTCCAGCTCTTTTTTAAAACCAGCCTCATAATCGGGCTTCAAATAACCGAAAAAAACCAACGAATGGAACTCTTGCAACAAAGTATTGATTTGCACTTTTTGCAGACCAACATGTTTCTCCTTTTCCGCAATTTCCTGAGCCAAAAGGCCGCTTTCTCCGAGTTGTTTGAGAAAAAGGCGTTTTTCCCGGTAAAATGCATCTTTACGTTCCCCGCATTTGCAGCGATCTTTGCCGCAACATTTTCTCAAACGCAGAAAGCGAACCGCTTCCATGATTAAAATCATCGTCAAAATAACGATCAAAGCCAGCAAATAATTATTCATAGTATTCAATAATTTAGTTTAGGAGTTACTTATAACATTTTTTGCCCCTGAAAACAAGTTTTTTCATTGCTTATTTTTGTTTCAACCCCTGTTCAGGGAATCCGCCGCCGGAAGAAGCCGGATCAAAGTCATGTCGGACGGCGCCAGCAGCCGCATCGGCGGTCCCCAGTAACCGGCGCCGCGGGAAATATAGAGCTTGCCTTCCGGC
The DNA here is from genome assembly GCA_001917175.1 of Azospirillum sp. 51_20. Classification (GTDB taxonomy): domain Bacteria; phylum Pseudomonadota; class Alphaproteobacteria; order RF32; family CAG-239; genus JAFUYI01. Next base: position 23,927 of record MNTV01000035.1, on the reverse strand, counting down.
AACTCGTACAAACCGGAAAGAAAATTGTTGGCAAGCCGCACCGGCAGATGAAAAGGAAAGATTTGTCCGCCATGGGTATGGGCCGAAAGCTGCAAGTCAAACCCCTGCCCCAGATATTCCCTCGCCCTGGTCGGATTGTGCGCCAGCAAAATTTTATAGGCTTCGGGATCGGCATTCCGCAAAAGATGCGGATACTGCGTCTGCGTCCGCTGCCGCGGCCCATCCGGCATGCCGGCTATATAAAGCGGCAGCCCCTCCACGTTGCGGCCGTTTTCCGACAGCCAGACAAAACCGGCTTTTTGCAAATACCACTGTATTTCGACCAGGCCGTTGTAAAATTCATGGTTCCCGGGCGAAAAATAAACGCCGTAACGGCTTTTCAGCCGTTTCAGTTCACCGGCCTGCGGCAGCACCGCCTCCATCCGGTCATCAATGATGTCACCCGGCAGCACGATCAGATCAGCTTCCTGAGCGTTGGCCAGATCCACCATATCGGCGAACCATTTGACCGGTTTGCTGCGGTCTATGTGCATGTCGTTGATCTGCAGGATTTTAATTTCCCGGTCTGTTTTGGACGTTTCGATAACGATTTCGCGCACGCGCGGGGTTTTCACGCCTTCGTACAGGGCATAAAGCGACAGCAGCAAAGCCAGCGCCAAAGTAATCAGGTTGGCCTTGGTCAGAGCCACCGTATTCACCGGACTCCAGCCGGCCGAAGCATGCCCCGACAACTTGGCCAGTCCGTAAGAAACGGCCCAGACGAAATCACGAAACAAAAGCAGCATCAGCAGCAAAAAGGCAAAGCCGAAAAGAAAATAGCCGCCGAGAGCCAACGTATTGTAAACCGGCCCTTCCAGCCATCCTTTGGTACGGAGGCCACCCAAAACCGCCGGCATTGCCCAAACGGTCCACAACAGCAGGAATACCGCGACTTTCCACCACGGCGAAATGTCGTTGTAGCCGCACAGCGTCCGCGCGCTGATCAGCGCGCCGACAAAGGTGACGGTAAAAAAAGCGATGACGAAATACACGGACGCCCTCTCTGTCGGTTTTAGGACGCAGTGGCGGTTTTACGACGGCGGTAAACCCGCTTGGGCGCAGCTTCCGCCGCCGGCGCTTCAGCGGCAGAGGGAACGACGGCAGCCGCTTCGTCCGCTTTGGTATGACTGATTTCGATGATTTTAAATGATTTTCTGGTTTCCTTCGCCGGAACCCGTTCTTCTTCGGCCGCTTTTTTCTCTGCAGCCGGAGCGGCGGCTTCTGCCGTTTCTTTACCCGGTCGTGTGCAGGAAGCGCGTTTTTTCTCTGTCGCCGGCGCAGCCTTTTCTGCCGCCGTATTATCTTCTTTGCGGTCGCTGTTTTCAATTCCCGCACTTTCCGCATCCGGCTGCCGTTCTTCCGCCGCCGGCCGGTTTTCCGCCTCATTGCGAAGTTCGCCGTTTTCCGCGGCAAAGGCCTGACGCTGCTGGTTCTTGCGTTCATTTATTTCGGTCACGATTTTGCGGTAGTGTTCGGCATACTGGCGAAAAATTTCCGCATTGACATAATCGTTGTTGCTTTGGGCGTCTTTGGCAAAGTCGTTATAGCGTTTGATCAGGTCAAGCGCGGTGCCGCTGATTTTGCCGGCAATGGAATTGCTGTCAAATTTATAATTGAGGGAGTAGATCGTACTGTTGCTGCTGTTATTGCCGCCGCTGCGGTATTTGTTGTTTGTTTTTTTCATATTTATACCATAAAACATCAGGTTAAAGAGCGCCTGCACGGACAGGAACACCCCGGAACAAATTTATTTTCTTTTCAAGTTGGTTTGGAAACAAAAACGCCGATTTTCCTAAAAATTCAATTAGCGTTTACGGGTGAATAATACAAAAATTTTTGCAAAATGCAAATTATTTTTTCAATATTACACAGCGTTTAATCCCGTTTAAGTCTTCCCGCATGCCAACCGTCTGCCAGCCGGAACCGGCAAAAACGGAAGCGATGTCGCCGGCCTGCCCTGCCCCCGCCTCCAGCACCAGATATCCGCCGTCGTTCAGCCAGCCGCCGGCAACCGACGCAATCTGCCGGTAATGATCCAGACCGTCGGCACCGCCGTCCAGAGCGGACAACGGGTCATAATCCTTCACCTCCGGCGCCAAAAAAGCGACGTCGGCGCTCGGAATATAAGGAGGATTGCTGACAATGAGATCAAAACGTTCGCTGAAAACATCTTTGAAATAGTCAAACTCAACCAGCCGCAAACGGTCTTCCACCTTCAGCCGGCGGGCATTTTCCGCCGCCACCGCCAATGCCGCCGGCGAAATGTCCGCACCGACGCCCCGCGTTCCCGGACAGTCGGCCAGCAGCGACAGCAGCAGACAGCCCGAACCGACCCCGAGTTCAAGCAGAGAGCTCAAACGGTGTTCGGCAATCAGCTCTGCCGCGGCTTCCACCAGCGTTTCACTGTCCGGACGCGGACTGAGCACTTCGCGGTTAACGACAAAACGATATTTGTAAAAATCGCGGCGGCCGATTACCTTGTCCAAAGGTTCATGCGCCAGGCGGCGTTCAAGCAGCCAGCCGGCCTCGCTCATCTGCCGGGGAGAAAGTTTCCGCCCGGGATCGTAAACATTGCTTTCCATGCCCGTAACGTGCGCCAGCAGTATCCGCGCTTCCAGACGCGGAGAATCGATCCCCGCCGCCGCCAGAGCGGCCACTGTCCGATTAAAAAACTCATCCGCCATGAAAAATCAGTTTTCCGAACCTTTGAAAGGATTGACAAAGATGTTGTTCTTTTTGATTTTCCGCACTTTTTTGATCCGCTCCTCCATCCGTTCCAGCATTCCGTCCAAAGATTCGGAAGGAGAAAAGCTGTCCCGGAATTCCAGACCGGTAACGGCGGCGGCAGACATCTCGCCGGTAAATTCAAACTCGCCTGATTTCTCTTTTTTCTTCGCCATTTCCTATCGCCTCACCGCTTCCGTTTCTCAGCAGCTTAAACAGTTTCAGCCGTTTCCGCGGCAGCTTCCTTAACCAGGGCGGACAAATGTTCAAACGCCTTTTTTTCGATCTGGCGAACCCGCTCGCGGCTGACTTCAAACCTGGCGCCGATTTCCTCCAACGTCTGCGGCGTTTCCGTCAGCATCCGGTGACGGATGATGTAAGCTTCCCTTTCGGGCAGCCGGCTCAGACATTTTTGCAGCATCCGGTGTTTTTGCGCCGCTTCCTGTTTGCAGGCCAGGGCAGCTTCCAGATTTTGCCGCTTGTCGACCAGCATGTCGATTTTTTCGCGTTCGTCTTCTTCGTCGCCGACGGTAACGTTCAGCGAAGAATCGCCGCCCAGACGACGGTTCATTTCCACCACGTCTTTTTCGTCAACCACCAGCTCGCCGGCAATCTGCTTAACAACGGAGGGTTCCAGCTCCTTGTTTTCGTAAATGCCGAGTTTGGCCTTGATGCGGCCGAGATTGTAAAACAGCTTTTTCTGCGCCGCTACGGTGCCGATCTTGACCAGCGACCACGAACGCAGGATAAAGTCGTTGATCGCCGCCTTGATCCACCAGATTGCATAAGTCGAAAGGCGCACTTTCTTTTCCAGATCAAATTTTTTGACCGCCTGCATCAACCCGATGTTGGCTTCCGAAATCAGATCGGCCAACGGCAGACCGTAATGACGGTATGTCAGGGCGATTTTTGCGGCCAGGCGCAAATGCGAAACCACCAGCCGGTGCGCGGCCTCAAGGTTATGATTTTGTTTAAAGTCGAGGATCAGCGCCTGCTCTTCCTCTTCGCTTAACACCGGAAAGCTCTTAATTCTTTCAAAATAGGACAACAGGCCGCCCGCGTCCGGCAAAGCCGGCAGCTGCGCCGCCTTGTTGATCACCATTACCGAAGAACCTTTACTCATTCCGACATCACCATCCTTTTCTTTTCACACGAAGTGTGATTATATCCTTTTTTTCTATTTTTTCAACCGCTCATTTGAAAAAAACGTAATCGGAAACTCATTTTTCCGCCGCTGCGGACGCGTCGCCGGCCGGCAATTCTTTTGGCTCCGCCGCATTTTCCGCCGCCGCGGAAGCGCCGTCCGGTTCCTGTCCGGGAGCGGTGTCCGCATCCGGTGTCCGCGCCGGTTCAGACGCTTTTTCTTCCGTCGGCGTTTCCCCGTCTGCCGGCGGTTCAAAATAAATCGAAAACTCGTTGCCGCTGTCCGGCGCCGGAACAAAATTCAGTATCTGCACGCGGGTGCCGCTTCCTTCCGGATACATCAAAAGATAAATACCGCTGACGGCGCCGCCCCGGCACAAACGCAGATTATCTTCGGCAATCCGGTAATTTATTTTGGTCATCACCAGTTCGCGAGCCACTTCATAATTGGACGCGTTGTCAAATTCCGCCGCCGGAATCTCCTCAAATTCCTTCAGGTTTTTGACAATCAGTGCCTGCTTGCGGCGGCTGATGATGCTGGAAGCGGGATTTTCGTCCTGATATTCCTTCACTTTTTCGGCAACGGCCTTCAACATTGCGGGATCATTGCAGGAAGGCAGCCGAGCCGCGGCGCTTTCCGCCTGCGGCTTGGGGGCAAAAATGACGACGTTGATTTCGCTGTCCGCATTCTCCGCCCGGGCGGAGAATGCCAAAAAGGCCAAAGCCGGAATAAGGAAATATCTGTTCACCTGCTTCTCCTAAAAGTTAACCGATTTCGGCGTTCTCGGGAAAGGAATGACGTCACGGATGTTGCCGATGCCGGTAAGCAACAGCATCATACGTTCGAAACCGAGCCCGAATCCGGCATGAGGAACGGTGCCGAAGCGGCGGGAATCGAGATACCACTCATAGTCGGCTTCCGTCATGCCGATTTCTTCAATGCGCTTCAACAAGACGTCATAGCGTTCCTCACGCTGGGAACCGCCGATCAGCTCGCCGATGCCCGGCACCAGAACGTCCATTGCCGCAACCGTTCTGCCGTCATCGTTCAGACGCATGTAAAAGGCTTTGATCTCCTTCGGGTAATCGCGGACGATTACCGGACGCTTGAAATGTTTTTCGGCCAGAAAACGCTCATGTTCGGTTTGCAGGTCAATGCCGTACTCCGGTTTGTACTCAAAACGTTCGCCGGAATTTTTCATGATCTCGATCGCTTCGCCGTAGGTAATGCGGGCAAAATCGTTGTTGACGATCGTATCGAGCGTGTCTTTCAGACCGGGAGCGACAAATTTTTCAAACAATTCCATGTCTTCGGCGCAATGTTCCATAACATGTTTAACGCAGTATCTGACCATGTCTTCCGCCAGATTCATGTCGTCGGTGAGGTCGGCAAAAGCCATTTCCGGCTCAATCATCCAAAATTCCGCCGCATGCCGGGTGGTGTTGGAGTTTTCCGCCCGAAACGTGGGGCCGAAAGTATAAATGTCGCCGAGCGCCGTCGCATACATTTCGCCGTTTAACTGGCCGGAAACCGTCAGCCGCGCCTCTTTGCCGAAAAAGTCCTGAGAATAGTCGACTTTGCCGTCGGGCGTTTTCGGCAGGTTGTTCAGGTCAAGCGTGGTCACCTGAAACATTTCGCCGGCGCCTTCGCAGTCGGAAGCGGTGATGATCGGCGTATGGACGTAGCGGAATCCGCGTTCATGGAAAAAAGTGTGAATCGCGTATGAGAGTTCGGACCGAATCCGGAATGCGGCACCGTACTTGTTGGTGCGCGGACGCAGATGGGCAATGGTACGCAGATATTCGTCGGTATGTTTCTTCTTCTGCAGCGGATAAGTGTCGTCCGCCCAGCCGTAAACCTCGATTTTTTCGGCCTTGATCTCATATTTCTGGTTGCCGCCCTGAGAGGGAACCAGCGCGCCGCTGACGGCAACCGAAGAACCGGTGGTCAGTTTTTTGACGTCCTCGTAGTTGGGAAGAGCGCTGCCGGCGATCACCTGAATATTTTTCAGGCAGGAACCGTCGTTTACTTCGATAAAAGAAAAATCTTTCGCGTCGCGGCGCGTTCTCACCCAGCCCTTGACCAACACGTCGGCCAAAGGTTTGTCCGAAGACAGCAATTTTACAACCTTGGTTCTTTCTGACATTTTAGTTTTCCCGTTAAATTAGTTTTCCGTTTAAGTTAATTTTGTCCGTCAATATATAACAGTTAACTTCATTTGGCAAGAGTCCGGCATTGACAAAAAGCAATCTGTAGATAATATAAAAAGCAGATAACAACAGAACAACTTTATCATGCGGAGGAAGAAGGATGAAAAAATTTGTTATTGCCCTGATACTGCCGGTAATGGCGGTTTTGGCGGGGTGCGCTTCCCAGATCGGCGCCAACCAGTATGATTCGGCGGCGGTCGGGTCGGTCAACCGCGCCCGGGCAGGAACCATCGTTTCCGTTCGTGCGATCACCGTCGCCGACAGCGACAATTCGCTCGGTACGGCAATCGGCGGCATCGCCGGCGGCGTGGCCGGTTCGCAGATCGGCAAAGGCAGCACCGCGGGCGTTCTCGGCGCCGTCGGCGGCGCCCTGGTCGGCGGCGCGGCCGGCAATCTGGCTCAACGCGGCCTTTCCAAACAAAGCGGGTATGAATACGTCGTCCAGCTCGACAACGGCGGACTGGTCACCGTTACTCAGGGCAGCGACGTGCTGATGGCCGTCGGCCAGCGCTGCATGGTGCTTTACGGCAGCGGCTCAGACCGGGCGCGCATCATTCCCTACAGCGGCTATTAAATTATGGACGGGCGCTTCGACAAAGCCGTCCGCGATATGCTGTCCTTAGAAGACGAGGCGGTGCTCCTGACGAGCGCCGCCGATTTGGTTTTGCAGGAATATGTTCTTTCCGCCCCCGCCATGTCGGCCAAACATTTCTGCCTTTTCTGCCGGACTTTCGCCCGGCTGGCGCCCCGCTCCCAAGATATAACCTATCAGGCGGCGGAAGCGGCGCTGGCGCGGCGGGCACTGTCGGTTGAAAACACACAGCCGGAATTGTTTGACGAAGTGCGGCAGCAGGTTTTCCGCGGAGATGCCGGCGGACTGGCCGCCCTGGCCGCGGCAATCGGCCGGGAAACCGGCGCCCGGCAACCTCTCTGCCCCGGTTTTGCCGACCGCACGCAGCGTTTTTTTGCCCGGCAGGCATGGCATCATTCGTTCACCGACGACGAAATCCGCCGGCTGAGGGAAACCCTGACCGAGGAATATCCGAATCCGCAAATCCGCGGCATATTTGCGGCAGCCGCGGCGGAAGCGGAACAAATCCAGCGACAAAAAAGAGAACGCGACATAAACATGCTTAACCGCTGGGCTTTCGCTTTCAAAAGCGACGATCTGCTGAAAAAGCTTTCGTTTCGCAATACTTACGTCAATCTGCTCTATGAGCGTCTGGTTCGCGAACACGAAATCAAAAACATCGTTCCCGAAGAACATTACCGCCGCCACCGTCTGATCGTTCAACGGCAGATACGGGAACTGACGGGCACTTTGGATGCCAAAGGGAAAGAAATCTGCCGTAAATACGCAATCAACAAAGTCTACAAAGCCGTGGCCGGAAATGACAAGTTCAAACTTCAATCGGCCGCACATGCTTTGGAAAAATATGAGGGAGAAAGCTTTTACCCGGAAACGACGGCTGTTTTGTCCGCGCTTGACGGCGGCGTCAAAAACCGCGACGTCCGGCTGCCGCAAAAGCCTTACCGCGGTTACGACTGACATCTGATCCGCTTCCTGCCCTGCCGTTTTTGAAAACGGCCGTTTTCCCGCGGCGGCATTCCGATACAATCCCCGTTTCTTGCGTCCTGCCGCTTTGGCCGTTTTGGATACCGGAAGCCTTTTGGGCCCCGGAACAAAAAAAATTCGTTTTTGTAAAAATAATACTTGACCTTTATTTTTTTTATCTGTATATATGCACCTAGTTTCGATGACCCCATCGTCTAGCGGTTAGGACATCACCCTTTCACGGTGGTAACACGAGTTCGAGTCTCGTTGGGGTCGCCATTTCAAAACCCGGCTTAGTCCGGGCTTTTTTTTACCCCTTATCGCCAAGCTGCCGCGCAAACCCCGGTACCCGGGTTTTGACGCGGACGAGACTACACAATTCCGGCTGACGTTACGCTGCGGGCGCTGCCGACGCCCTTGCTTAACGAGCCTCATTGCCTGGCTCATAAAAAGCCGCCGCCGGCGGTTTTTTATTTCGCGGCATTGGGGGCGCCATTTCAAAACCCGGCTTAGTTCGGGCTTTTTTTTACCCCTTATCGCCAAGCTGCCGCGCAAAACCGATAAACGGTTGCCGGGTTGTCACCGGATAAAAAACTTGTATTGCCTCCTGTCGTCTGCTACTCTTGTTTGGCCGGGAAATATTCAAACAAGGATCAAAAACATGTCATTGGAACTGAAAAACAATCCCACGTTAAAAGATTTTCAGCAATATGTCTTGCAAATGAAAAGAGAAAGGGGTTTCAACACAACCGACAAATTCTACGAATGCTGCCTGCTGGCGGAAGAATGCGGGGAAGTCATTTCCGCCGTGCGCAAAAATTCAAAATCCGGCAGCGTCGCTTCGGACTCCGTTGCCGGGAACGTCGCCGAAGAACTGGCCGACGTGTTCATCTACGTCTGCTCGCTTGCCAACATGCACGGAATAGATCTGGAACGGGCTTTTCGCGAAAAAGAGGAAAAAAACAAACGCCGCATCTGGAAAAAGCTTTAAAAACACAGACACCGGCCGGAATTTTTAAACCGAATCGCCAGAGGCATCGGAATTTTCGGCCGCATGTTTTTCCCTTGTTTTTTTTGACAAAAATATATTAAACTTATGTCAATATTATCCAACGGAGACAAAAAATGGAAAATCCGACCTGCAGACAATATAATCTTTATATGCACGAAGAAGACACTTTTCCCTGCCGTCGTTACATTGTCAAATATGATGACAAGGGAATCGCCGAAGAGGCCTTTTCAATCAAACGCAACAATACGGAAGATTTTCCGGAATTTTTTGACGACCGCATATTCAAACTGGACAAGGCCACGGCGTTGACAGGCAAAGACCACCGGGAAATCGTCCAAACGCTGCAACGCATCGTCAAAGGAACGGGCGAAGAGGTCTGGCTTGACAGTCATCATATCAGCAACAAAGAATATAACGGTTATATTGACGCCTACTCTGAAGAAAGCTTTTTGAAAAGAGCCGAAAAAATGCGGAAAAAAGCAAAAACAACCGCTTTTCCGGTTGCCGGACAACAGGACGGCAACCTGTTGCCGGCACAAGAAACGGAAAGGAACGCCGACGAAGTTCCGGCGAAACAGCTTGCAGCAAACGCAAAAAACGCCGCCCTCAAAAAGTTTTGGCACAATTTGAAAGCGCGGTTCTGACCCGGCGCAAAAGCCTTCCGTTTTCAGGAAGGCTTTTTGAACAGACACGGCTCTGCCGACAAGACGTTTTCCGACATAACATTTTATTTGAAAACATCATCATTTTACGATAAACTGTGATTTAGTTCTAAATATTATTATCACTATGAAAAATTTTTTCTTTTTGGCAGCTGTCGCACTGGGTGCCGCAGTTTGCAGTTGTTCGACGGACATCTTGGATCAACCTGAGTTCAACGGTTCGGAAATGATGGTGGAAGCATCCGGTTTTGACGGTAAAGACGCCGCTTCCTACATCAGCTGGATCAAAATAAGCAGGCAAGGGACCGGCGAACTGACTTATCGGACGGAACTGAAGTATGCGGAAGGCTGCGATACGCTTCTTCCGGCAATTGAGGCTCCTTCCGTCAAACATGTATGCGACCTCCGGCCCACGGAAGGAAAAATGCTGAGGGAAAAAACGGATGGTCCTCTCATCATCCGCAGTTATCAAACGGAATATACCGTTTGTTACGCCGATTTTGAAGTACCGGTGCTGTTTACGACGGAAAAGGCCTTTTTCTCCGACCATGACGGGGAATATGTATTGCCCGTGCCGGAAGTTCGTTACGCTTTGCAGGAACCGAAACTGACCGAACTGGCAGACGAAACGGCCGACGGCAGGGTATTTTCCTGTTACATGCTGGAATGTCAGGCAACCGCATCAACCGGCGAAAGAACGTCCACAGCCCGCACGAGAGTCAAAATTATGGTTGCAAAACAACCGATCATTTTTGACGATCCGGTTGTTGAGCCATGGAAATGATTTCCGTCTTTGCGCAAAAAAAAGTTCCGATTTAAATCGGAACTTTTTTTTTACCAAACAACCGTCTTTTTTTTATTTGCCGATACCGCGTTCATCCATGAATTTTTTCAACAGCGCGGTATCCGCTTTCAGCTTTATCTGCCGCATTTGTTCCTGCGGAGAGCGGATTTTCAGCCCGTCACCGACACTTTGCGGCAAAGAACGGTTCAGCAGATCCTGCCGGCAGCCTTCCAGCACCGCTTCATGCTCTTCAATCTTTTTGTTTACCGCCTCATAAAAAGCCAGATTATTGGTCAAAGAAAACATCTCCCGCACCAACTTTAAGGTCAGATAGTCATATTTTGCCATTTTGTCCGCCTGAGCGCGCGCGGACGGTCCCAAAACCCGCGCATTGGTGATGTTGGTTGACGCTGCCGTGCCGTTGAGGGTTTTCAGCTTCAACGCCAACGGGTTGGCGGCCAGAGTTCCGTGCCCTTTGGCAATCATCTCGCTCAGGGCGGAAGCGATAACCGCCGGGCGGACTTTGGTCAAGTCTGCTTTGCCGCCGTTTGCCTGTTTCACCTTTTGGTTAAGCGTGTTAAGGTTGCCCTTGCGCCCGATGCCGTAAAACTTGAGCGCATAATCCTCCTGAAAAGCGACGCTGTTTTCATAATCGGAACGGCAGACCCGCTGATACATCCGGTTAAAGGCCGACCGGCTGCCCAGGTTCTTGATTTTTCCTTTCAGCGACAAAAAATCCCTGCCGTTTAAAACCTTTGCCAGTTCCTCCGGGCCGACGATTGTCCCGTCCTCGCGGTAAATCTGCCGGCGAATCCTTTCCGCCGTTTCCGCATGATCGCCGTTTATCATCTGTCTGCCGAGAGCGGCAACCTGTTCGTTGTTGCTGCAATACATCAGTACAATAGATTGTTTGGTCGCGTTGAAATCGGTTGATATAATTCCGTTATAGGTTGACTTGCCGTCGCTGCCGATCACGCCCGGATCGCGCCGAAACGAAATATAGCCGTCCGCGCTCTGTTCGCTTTTCGGCAGCGCTTTGCACTCCCGCGCACAGGCAACGTCCGTCAGCGACAAATCCTGCACATAACGGCTGTCCACGCATTTGACCGCAATGCTGTCGCGTTCGATCCAGAGATCGTGGTCCACGATGTAGGTATGATCGACAAAAGCCGCCTGCGCCGGCGACAATTCCGGAAAATCGGCAAATTTTTGCAGTTTGGCATAGTTTTCGCTCAGCCGCTGCGAAGGCATCGCCTCCGTCTTCTGCTCCACGGCGTCAACCGCCGCGTCTTTTACCTGCGGTTCGACCGCTTTGGAACTCATCGCCTTGCCGGAAAGAAAGGCGCTGAGCACCACCGTTTTCAGCGTACGGTTCAGGGTTTTGCTTTCCAGCACCCGTTTGAGCAGACCGCGTCTGCGTTCGTTGATTTCCTTTTCTGCCATAACAACCTCTTTTTCTTCAATTTTTCCCGATTCTTCTTTGCAGAAACAATCATACGCTTTTTTGTCCATTATTGCAAGTCATGACAGAAAATTTATTTTTCTTTTGTCAGACGGCTTGCCGATTGCACCCCAAAAAAGATTTTCCGCGACCGGATTACCGCACACAATATACAAAAAAAGCCCCGTCAAAACGGGGCCTTTTCAATTGCAGGAAAAAACGGCTAAAACGGGATGTCGTCGTCGAGATCGGCAGCACCGCCCGCTGCCGGTGCGGAATCCCAGCCGGAAGAAGCGGAAGACGAACCGGAAAACACGTCTGCTCCGGCGCCGGCGTCGCCGCGGCCGTCCAGCATGATCAGGTTGGAACTGAAGTTTTGCAGCACCACTTCGGTGGTATATTTTTCCTGTCCGTTGGCATCTTCCCACTTGCGGGTCTGCAGCTGGCCTTCAATATACACTTTCGACCCTTTGCGCAGATACCTTTCCGCCACATCCGCCAGCTGGGCGTTGAAAACCACGACCCGGTGCCATTCGGTACGTTCTTTTCTCTCGCCGGAAAGCTTGTCTTTCCAAGTGTCCGAAGTGGCAACGCTTAAGGTGACGACCTTGCTGCCGTTTTGCGTGGTGTTGACCCGCGGATCCGCGCCGAGATTTCCGACCAAAATGACTTTATTGATACTTCCAACCATTATTTTATACCTTTATAAAAAATTAACAACTTCAACAAATATAGGGGAAAAGATTTCATCATCCAAGCAAAATCAGTAGACTTGTGCATATTCTCCGTTTTCAAAACGGTATATCGCATATTTCAGCGAACGGTCCGGTTCTCCGTCGGTATAGACGACGGTTCCCCAGCCGGCGCGAATCAGCTGTTTGTTCAGGCTTTTCTGCAAATTTTCATAAACGAAGCCGCCGGCCCGGTTAACCAGTTCCTCCCACATTTTGACCGACAAATAACCGTAAGCCATCAGCCCGTCCGGTTCAATTCCCCACAAACGGAGCCTGACCAGGTCTTCGGCAAAATCGGGATTGCTGCTGAGCGAAGGCAGCGAAAGAATATAAATGCCGTCCGCATATTCGCCCATTTTGCGGATAAATTTACTGCCGCTGAAATAACGGTTGACGAAGACAACAAAATTCCGGTCGTCCGCCTTCAGATAACGCACGGCCTGCATCGTCACTTCTCCGCCGCCCATCATAAACAGCGCTTCGGCGCCGCCGGCCCTGACCGCCTGCGCAATCCGGCGGGCGTCGCCGTTAAAAGGCTCCAGGCTGAACGCGGTCAGCTTTTCCCCCAGCCCCGCTTTGGTAAAATGGTGCTGAATTTCCTTGGCAATGCCGGTCATTTCCGGACTGCTGCCGTCATAAACCACCGCCAGTTTGCGATCGGCGTAATTATCGGCATAATAGCGGAAAAAATCAACCGCCTGCTGTTCCGAATAGCCTACCAGCTCCACCGGTCCGCGATGCGCCGTCTGATACAAGGCGCGGCTGCTGCCGGTCGGATGGATCTGAAAAATCTTCGCGCCCGAAAAAACGGCGGCAATCTTTTCCGTCCGGTTGATGCACTGAGGCCCCAGCACCAGATGCATCTTGTCTTCCTCCGAACGGTTGACGGCAATCATCTGCGCGGTGGTCAGCGAGAGAGTGTCGTCGCAGGGGTCGTCGATCTGCACCAGATTGACTTTTTTGCCTTTAAGTCCGCCGTTTTCGTTAATCTCGTCCACCGCCACCTTGGCGCCGTTAATCAGTTCTTCGCTGTAATATTTGTAATCGCCGTCGGTCGGGGCAATAACCGCCACGTTCATATCCGCGCGGACGGAAAAAGACGTCAGCCAGCTTGCGGCAAATAAACAGACATATTTGTAATCAACCATGACAATCTTCTAAATTCATAAGAAAAATTAATGTTTATTTTACATCTTTAACCGCCGCTTCGCAAGCGGGGACAGCTTTTTATTGACATAAATCTTGCATTGCGCCGCCCTCGTTTTCCGTTCCGGTCAAACGCCGGCGGACATGCTTTTTTGTTGCCTTTTTGTTCTTTCGTGTTTATATTGTCAGACCGGAGAAAAAAGATGGCGGAACACAATTTTATCGAAATCAGAGGCGCGCGCGAGCACAATTTAAAAAACATAGACATCAGCATTCCCAAAAACAGGCTGACCGTCATCACCGGCCTGTCCGGCTCGGGCAAATCGTCACTGGCGTTTGACACGGTTTATGCGGAAGGGCAGCGACGCTACGTCGAGAGCCTTTCCTCTTATGCCCGCCAGTTTCTTGAACTGATGAAAAAACCGGACGTCGACTCGATCGAAGGGCTTTCTCCGGCCATTTCCATTGAACAGAAAACCACTTCGCACAATCCGCGTTCGACCGTCGGCACGGTTACCGAAATCTACGATTATATGCGTTTGCTGTGGGCACGGGCCGGCACCCCCTATTCGCCGGCAACCGGTCTGCCGATCGAATCGCAGACCGTGTCGCAAATGGTCGACCGCATCGCCGCCCTGCCGGAGGGAAGCAGGATTCTGCTGCTGGCGCCAATCGCCCGCGGCAAAAAAGGCGAATTCAAAAAAGAATTCGAAAACCTGCAGCGGCAGGGTTACCAGCGCCTGAAAATCGACGGCGCCGTCTACGGAATCGAAGAACTGCCGGAATTAAACAAAAACCAGAAACACGACATTGAAGTGGTGGTCGACCGGCTGGTAATCAAACCGGGACTGGAAAGCCGTCTGGCACAATCGACGGAAACGGCGCTCAAACTCGGCGACGGCCTGATGTTTGCCGAAGACGTTTCTTCCGGCAGCCGGATCACCTTTTCTTCCAAATTTGCCTGCCCGGTCAGCGGTTTTACGATTGAGGAAATCGAGCCGCGGCTGTTTTCCTTTAACAACCCGTACGGCGCCTGCCCTTATTGCGACGGCATCGGCGCCCGGCTGTATATGGATCCGTGTCTGATCGTACCCAACGAAAACCTGTCGATGGCCCAAGGCGCCATTCTGCCCTGGTACAGCCGCAAACACGGCTTTTACAACGACACGTTGGAATCGCTTTGCCAATATCTCGGCATCTCAATGAAAACGCCGTGGAAAGACCTGCCCGAAAACGCCAAAAACGTCATTTTATACGGTTCCGGCTCGGAACCGGTGCCGATGTATTATTCGCGTTTTGTCACCCACAAGCCGTTTGAAGGCGTCGTCAACAATCTGGAACGCCGTTTTATGGAAACGGACTCGCAGGCCACCCGCGACGAATTTGCCCAGTATCAGTCTGCCGCCGTCTGCGAGCACTGCGGCGGCAAGCGCCTGAAACCGGAAGCGCTGGCAATTAAAATCGCGGGACTGGACATCATGGACGTTTCCGCCATGTCGATCAAACAGGCGCTCGGATGGTTTGCCGGCGCGGAGGAAAAACTAAGCCCGCAAAAACGGGAAATCGCTCACAAAATCTTAAAGGAAATCGTTGACCGGCTGAACTTTTTAAATAACGTCGGACTGGAATATCTGTCGCTTTCCCGCCAGTCCGGCACCTTGTCCGGCGGCGAAGCCCAGCGCATCCGGCTGGCCTCGCAGATCGGTTCGGGACTGACCGGAGTGATGTATGTCTTAGACGAACCGTCCATCGGCCTGCACCAACGCGACAACGACCGCCTGCTCGAAACCCTGACCCGGCTTCGCGACATCGGCAATACGGTGATTGTGGTCGAACATGACGAAGACGCCATCCGCGCCGCCGATTATCTGGTCGACATGGGACCCGGCGCCGGCGAACTCGGCGGCCATGTAGTGGCCAAAGGCACCGTCGAAGAAGTGCTGAACACGCCGGAAAGCCTGACCGCCCAATATCTGACCGGGCAAAGGGAAATTTCCGTTCCCCGCAAACGGCGGAAGGGAAACGGCGGCTTTATCACCTTAAGCGGAGTCAAAACCAACAACCTCAAAGACGTTGACCTGAAAATCCCGCTCGGCACTATGACCTGCGTTACCGGCGTTTCCGGTGGGGGCAAGTCTTCGCTTATTCTCGAAACCCTGTTTAAAGCCGTCAACAAGGAATTAAACGGCAGCCGCGAACCGGCCGGCATTTACGACAAACTGACCGGGCTGGAAAACATTGACAAAGTGATCGACATCGACCAGTCGCCGATCGGCCGCACGCCGCGTTCCAATCCGGCCACCTATACCGGCCTGTTTACCTACATCCGCGACTGGTTCGCCGGTCTGCCGGAAGCCAAGGCGAGAGGATACAACGCCGGGCGTTTTTCCTTCAACGTTGCCGGCGGCCGCTGCGAAGCCTGCAAAGGCGACGGCGTGACCAAAATCGAAATGCACTTTCTGCCCGATGTTTACGTTGCCTGCGACGTCTGCAAAGGCAAACGCTTCAATCGCGAAACGCTGGAAGTCAAATATAAGGGCAAATCCATCGCCGACGTTTTGGACATGACCGTCGACGAGGCTTTTGACTTTTTCGACTCCATCCCGTCGATCAAAAACCGGCTGGACCTTTTGCGCAAAGTCGGCCTCGGCTACATTCACCTCGGCCAGCCGGCAACTACCCTGTCCGGCGGCGAAGCCCAGCGCATCAAGCTGTCAAAAGAACTTTCCAAACGGGCAACCGGCAAAACCCTTTATATTCTGGACGAACCGACCACGGGACTGCACTTTGAAGACATCAACCGTCTGTTGAAAGTGTTGCAAACTTTGGTCGACCAAGGCAATACGGTGGTTGTCATCGAGCATAACCTGGACGTGATCAAAGTGGCCGATTATATCGTCGACCTGGGACCGGAAGGCGGTGACGGCGGCGGCCGAATCGTCGCTCAGGGCACGCCGGAAGAAGTTGCAAAATCGGAAAAAAGCTATACGGCAAAATATCTGCGGGAGAAACTTAAATAAATAAAATCGACTTGCCGGAAAATATCCGTTTGTCCGAATCCGATAAAACATAAATTCCCCGTATCAACGGCCGCAGCATTTACCGTCGGCCTTTATTTTCCGTATGAGAATTTTGCCGCATTTGCCCGGAAAATACACCTGAGACTTCCCCGAATATCAAACCTTTTATTGCTTTCAAACGGACATTTTGGTAAAAATTCATAATAAATATGAGGAGAATAACCATGGATATAATCTACGAAGTACTGCCCAAAGACTTTTCCAAAGAAGGAATCGAAAAAGCTCTTTCAGAAAAAAAGCAACTTGAGCAAAAAGCGCAAGAACTTTCTGAAAATGCTTCTAAAGAAGATTAATTTCGATTATAATTGCGCCGTCCGGAACGATCCTGACCGGCAGATGAGTGGTTGTGCAGGCAACATCCGCATAAGCTGCGGCAGACCATGCCCCTGCATGACATGGTTTTCAGATTGTTCCGGATTTTTAAATAACCAATGGTTGTTATTTCTTTTTTAAAAAATGGATGTTATAATAAGTTTCTGTAAAAGTTAAAAATGTTAGTTATAACCAGCTTGATGATTTTATTGTAACGTTCTTTCCAAATCAGATATGCTATAATCAAACCTGTGGAGTTAAAGACATTGAAATAGTTATAGCTTCCTTTCCAAATCAGATATGCTATAATACGGCGGCAGCTCTGTCGTACGGTTTTGACGTTATAGCTTCCTTTCCAAATCAGATATGCTATAATCCGGCTTCATAAACGCCCCTCCTGCATCAAGTTATAGCTTCCTTTCCAAATCAGATATGCTATAATGCGGACAGGTTTGCAAAGTAGCAAAATATCGTTATAGCTTCCTTTCCAAATCAGATATGCTATAATTGTTCTTTAATGGAATCGATGTAACACCAAGTTATAGCTTCCTTTCCAAATCAGATATGCTATAATTGCATTTTCAGATTGCTCAACGCGTTTAAGGTTATAGCTTCCTTTCCAAATCAGATATGCTATAATTTTTCTATTTGCTGCAACATTCTAAAGCGCGTTATAGCTTCCTTTCCAAATCAGATATGCTATAATTCTCGGTTGAGGCGGATAATATCCTTTTGAGTTATAGCTTCCTTTCCAAATCAGATATGCTATAATCCCGCGGCGAAGCCAAATCCACTTATATTAGTTATAGCTTCCTTTCCAAATCAGATATGCTATAATAAGAGGTATGCAGTTGTCCATCTTTCATATGTTATAGCTTCCTTTCCAAATCAGATATGCTATAATTGATGAAATTATCTTGTTCAAAAATGTTCAGTTATAGCTTCCTTTCCAAATCAGATATGCTATAATCGGTTACAGATTTACTCTTAATTACTTTAAGTTATAGCTTCCTTTCCAAATCAGATATGCTATAATCAGGCGGCTTGGTTAACGGCACTGAAACAAGTTATAGCTTCCTTTCCAAATCAGATATGCTATAATCCACATTGTCGACGCCTTCCGTCGACTGGCGTTATAGCTTCCTTTCCAAATCAGATATGCTATAATTTGATTGTAATATTTAAGAAAGTGGCCGTAGTTATAGCTTCCTTTCCAAATCAGATATGCTATAATGCAGGCAACGCACTGGATAGTATAGCTACAGTTATAGCTTCCTTTCCAAATCAGATATGCTATAATTTTAGCCAATGGGGAGAGGATATTAATCAAGTTATAGCTTCCTTTCCAAATCAGATATGCTATAATAGATTCAAATTAAGCCGTTGAATATCAACGGCTTTTTTGTTTTTAAAAACAGGAAATTCAGAGCAAAAGGAGCTGTTTGTCACCTATTTCTTCCTCTTTTTTTAAGCTTCCGACCAAGATTTCCATAGACGCATATTGCTTTTCGGTTACGGTTAACAGTCTAACACTTCCGGTCTTGGGAATCAAGGATTTCAAGCGTTTAGCATGTTTTTCGACGTCATCCTGCCCTTTGCAGATGCGGGAATAGACGGACAACTGCAACATGGTATAACCGTCCTTCAGCAGGAAATTCCTCAAGCGACTCGCGTTGCGCCGGTCGGTTTTGGTTAAGGTCGGCAGGTCGAAAAAGACGATCATCCGCATATATCTTTCTCCTTCCCTGGCCACTTATCCACAACCTTACAACAAAAACGTTTCTTTTTCCATGGCCGGCAATTTTAACTCTGAAACTTTTTTTACGGTCATTGCCCTGACCAGGCTTTCCGCCGTCATTTCGCAGCTTTTCAAAAGGTTGACGTCTTCTCCCCTCAATCGGCAATTCATTCCTAAAACCTGCAAGATCCGATTTTTCAATTCAACATTCAATTGCTTGTTTTCGGACAACGACAGTTTGGCGACAACATAATCAACAAACGGACGAAACGGCTCAATCAGGTCGTCTACCAGATTAAACTGATTGAGCTTGTTGGCATGGTGAATACCGAAACAAGGCAACAATCCCGCGCCGACGACGCTTCTGGCCATGCAGCCGCGCAACACCGCATAACCGTAATTGAGTGAGGCATTGCGGATATCGTCATCATCGCTGCGGTTAAAATCCGTAAAAAAGCTTTTCCAGTAAATTCCGGCGGCAAAAGCTTCCGAATTTTTGGTGTCGCCGGATTGAACCAGTTTGGCAATTTCCCTTAATTTGCCGGCATTGGATTTATTTAAAATTTCCAACGCCGCGGCCTGGTTGTTTATTTTGGCTTTTATCACCTCCTGCCACAGGCGTTTTTTTAACGGCTCGGAAATATCCCGCTGCAGCCAGGCTATCTGCGAATAGCGGGAATGGGTATGGAACGGAAACAGCACACCGGACGGCAGATGTGAAAAATCACAGGTAAAAAGAACAATGTCATATTCCGGCAATTCGGAAAGCAATGAGTTGGACAACAAAATCTGCCTGTTCTCCAAGATAACGACGGATATGTCTTCCAACGGAATCGTCAGGGAAGCTTCTTCAAAAGGTTCATACACAAGCCGGCGGTTTTTGACCGATAATTTACAGGGTTTGCTTATTTGCAAAATCCGCCAGCCCATTTTTTCACTCCCCCTTTTTATGCCGATTCTTTTTTATCATCGTCAACGGCAACCGGGTTTCTTTTTTGACTTTGGCAATACGTCCCAGCGGATCCACCTGATATTTTTCGATACTATCAACAACGTTTAAACAAATTTTCTTTTCATTTGACATTTTAGTATAACTTTTTTCAGTTTGGATATTTTTTGTTTCATCTCCTTTTTTATTTAACTTAACAAGTGCATTTATCATAAAATTATTTTTTAATCCATTAATAACGACTTGTTTTTTCTCATTATCAAACTTACCTATTTTTCCAATATATTCCTGATCACCTATTTTCAACAAAATGTTGTCGTCCCGCAAAAAAGTAGAGGTCTTAATTCTAAAAATCGGTGAATTATCAACACTACCTATATAAAGTTGGCCACTTTGTGCATTATATTGATTAACATATCCTTTAATACACTCATCTTTACTGGTTATTTCAACATAATCATCTTTATACAAGCTAAACATAAAATTAAAGCTTTCATCTATTTTTATAAACGAACCATTTACATACTCATATGGCTGCGGAGCATCAATAAATTCTTTACAGTCAACCAAATCAACAACATATATGGGAACAATATAAAAATGATTTTCCTTTCGAAAAACATCAAGCCGAAACATATTTTCTTTTTCTGCCATTCCATAACGAATCGGCAAACTTCCCTTCTTTTCGCTCTTAGAAAAAATTGTATCTTTATGTGCAGAACCGGTTGCGTTTTTGCGCGGCGGGCGGGAAACGAAAACCTTCTCCAGGCTGGCCAGCACTTCAGTCCGAAAACCGCTCCAAGGTTCCCGAATTTGCTGTTTGATGTATTTGTACCAGACTTCGGCCTCCTCGTGCCCGAGTTTTTCCGCTTTCTTTCTGCGAAAATCGTCCTTGTTTTCAAAAATCGCGGAAAGTTTTGACAGTTTCTGCACCATTCCCTGTGTGGCGCAGGCAACGACAACCGCATCCTGAGCATGATGCCTGTCGCTTTCGTTACGGTCTTTTATCAGTCCCCATTGGTGACGGAGATAATCGGTTAACGAACCGGTGCGCACCTGGATCCGGTTTTTGATTGCGCAGGAACTGGCGGAAAAATCAACGGCATCTTCCAAATACCGTTTGACATAACGGGCAATATAGGAGTTGTCGTTGGCGTTTCTTTCGCGAAATTCCAAATCGTTTTCTTTTTCTTGATAATCTTTGTTCAACAGATTGTTTCTTTTGTAGCGGTTGATTGACGGCGTGGTGTTAACGACGGTTTCAAACTCTTCCCATCGTCCGAGCGGTTCCAGATATTCATAAGGAGTTTGGCTTCCTTTCTTGCGGTTTTCTTCGGCCAGACAAAGCACTTTGTTGTTCTGACCATCGTCAAGCGAACGGGAATAAGGAATGATGTGGTCAACGTCGCAATAGCCGTTCTCATCCAAACGGCGGAGGTCAATCGCTTTTCCGGAATAGATGCATTTGCCGTTTTGCTGCCGGTACAAACGGTATTTCAACATGTTTTTACCGTTTGCAGCAAGGCCTTCCTTTTCCAACCCGTCCTCGGCTTCTTTCCGTTCGGTCTCGTTTTCCTTTTGCCGCCGCATGATCTGATTGCGCTCGTCACGGCTTTTCTTCAAATCCCGGCCGATTTCCAGATTTATCTGATCCGGCGCACCGTATGTCCGAACCATGGCGTTATATACTTTGCGGAACTGGGCAACCGCACGGTTAACGACCGGCACCGTCGTCAGTTTGTCATTTGCAATCGGCGGCAGCAGCAGACCTTTTTCCTCCGCCAGTTTGATGCCGTCCTCGCGGAAGTCGTATCCGGCCTTTTCGCAGGCTTGGTTATACTTCAAACCTTCTGCCAGATAAGGATTGAGCTTATAAAGGGCTTTCAGCGACAGATTAATAAACTCGCTGCCGGTCAGCTTTTTAAAAACTTCCCGATAATCCTCCGGTATTCCTTTTTCGCTTAAAAAGCGCTCTATTCCGGCGTCGTTTTTCTCGCAGACGACCGCGGTCATGCCGAGATCCAGCAACGGCAAATTCGAGCCGACCTCTTTCCACTGCTCCGGCGAAAAAGCGGCTTTCAGCTTATGCCAGCCTTTCATGGCGTAAAACTTTGCGTCTTCGGGATTAACCGCTTTTTCTTCCCCGCTTTTTCCTTTTTTTGTTTTTTGCGCATAGTTGACGTCGTCAAAAAAGACTTCCCGGCTTTTAAACAATTTGTTTTTGATAGTCGAATATTTGACTTCCTTGGTGTTTTTCAGCAATTCAAGCAAAGCCTTCCGCTCTTCTCCGTTTAAGAAACGGCGTTCGCCGTCAACGGTCACTTTCAGGTTATTAATTTTGCTTAAAGCAACAAAGAGCTCTGCCGAAGGGGCTTCTTTCGGCGCCCGCGGCTGTTCCGATTCAAACCGGCATCTGCCGACCATGTGCCCGACGCTCCCCGCTTCCCGGTAACGGAAGGCAATCTTGCAAAAATCGCGGTATAGGTCCTCGGTAAACAAACCGAATTGCTTCTGATACTCAAAAATCAGTTTTGTTTCCTTTTCAATTTCCTCCCGCGGAATGGAATTGACATAAACGGCTACGCCCTTGTTTGGGCCTTTTTGCGGCGTATAGTTGCGCATTTTGTGATCATCGGAATGTTTGGCCCGTTCAACGATCATCTGCGCCAGCGTTTGAAAACCGGCCGTTTCCTTCCGGTTTTCCGCAATCGCCGTCAAGATGCGGCCGCTTTCCTTGTCCGCCTCTTCAGCAGCCTTACGGTAAGACTTGAAACCGCGATGTTTTGCCAGATGGGTCAAAACCCGCAGCAGTTCCTCTTTTGACAGCGGACGCCGCAAGGCCTCTGCACGCAGATTCCAAACGTCGCCGCCTGTTTGCTCGGCATAAAGCGCTTCCAGTTCCGTCGTTGAAGCGACCAGTCCCTTGGCGACAAACAGACGTTTAATACCAAGCATTCTCCTGGCCTTGCGGCGGGTGATCCGGCGCAACAAGCGTTTTTCCCGCCGGGGCGCCGCCAGCGAGGAACCGTCCTTCGGGTTTTCCGCTACCGGAAAACAGCGCACTCCGCAGCCAACGACTTTTCCTTCAATAATCTCTCCTGTTTCCGGATCAAAATTTTCATCACTATGATCAATAACCGCCCAGCCGATCGAAGCAATCCCCAAATCAAAACCAAAAATTTTCTTTTTCATCCCGCCAGCCTTAAAAATTGTAATATATTAAAACATTAGCATATTAAAAGGTTTATGCAAGAAATTTTTGTTTTTCGCCAACCGGCTGAAAAGCGAACGGACTATTGCCGCACTCACGCAACACCGGACCGCGCGGATTGTCACTGCCCCCTCTTCTCCCAAGGTTGCCAAACAGCCTTTGGCTGCGAACTGCGCTTCTCCCCGGCCGGTCTCCGGATACATGCTTTCTTTGGCGGCACCGCCCCTGCGGATTTTGGACAAAACTTGTGTTATTATTTTTAAGTGAAGAAAATAAACGCTCTTTTAAATGATATGGTCTTTCCGAGTTAAAAACTTTTTACGAGGAACTGATCATGATATATGGATATGTGCGCGTTTCAACCGACCATCAAAACATCGAAAACCAACACCACGAAATTAAAGAATTTTCAAAGCGGCAGCACCTTAAAATCGACGCCTGGATCACGGAAACCATTTCGTCGCGCAAAGAGCTGAAACAGCGCAAACTGGGAAAACTCCTGCAAAAGATAAAAGCGGGAGACGTCATCGTTGCCACCGAAATATCAAGACTTGGACGCAACATGTTGGAAGTGATGGGCATTTTGCAAAAATGTCTGGAAAAAGAATGCCAAATTTGGACATTGAAGGAAAATTACCGACTGGGAGCCGACATCCAATCAAAAGTCCTCGCTTTTGCCTTTTCCCTGTCCGGGGAAATTGAACGCCAGTTGATTTCGCAAAGGACCAGAGAATCTCTCAAACGACTGAAATCCGAAGGACGACACTTGGGCCGCCCTTATGGTTTCAATTACCAAAAACTGGCAAAACATCACCGGCAGATCGAACGGATGCTGGCCCGCAACATTTCACAAGCGGAAATCGCCCGGGAATTCGAATGCAGCTGGAGTACGCTGCACCGATACATAAAAAAACATTTTCAACTTTAAAACGGACTTTCTTAAAAACGGCAGTTTTGCGCTTTTTCTTTCACTGTCCGGGAAAACCGCAATCCTAGGCGTCTTATTCCGAAAGTAAAAATTACACTTGACGGAAACTACATTCCGTAATATTCTTTTGATAAAGAAACTTTTTTGATTTTATATCTGATTTGGAAAGGAAGCTATAATAATCGAATGTTTCTTTACGAGTAGGGCTCTGACGTTTCATATTTTATATGGGACGTCATCCTTTTTTTTATGTAAATT
>MNTV01000011.1 GCA_001917175.1 Azospirillum sp. 51_20 | reverse complement strand
GGGCTGAAACGAAGAAAATTCTCGGAGAATGAACGAGTTAACGTTCAGAAAATATGTAGGACAGAGGTTGAGTGTGTTTAGGCTGGGAAGTTAAGGTTCCAGGATTATGCGTACTTCAAGGCGGCCTGGACGGGCGTGGCAGAAGAAGTCGCCAAGGCCAACGGTGAGCGCGGTGGTGTAATCAACAACTCCTGGGGTACGAATACCCGTGTTGAAGATCAGAAGGATACGGGTTTTGACGGCTTTAACACCGGCGTTCATCTGAATGTGAATACCAATGCGGAAACCGACTACGAATTCATGCTCTTCGCGAAGCGTTATGGCCAGGACAGCTTCAATGAAGTCGCTGATGACGGCATCGTGGACGACAAGTCCTTTGTGTATGCGGCTTACGAAGCGGTGAAGGACAAGAACATCGTCCAGATCATGACGACGGGTAACCGCGACATGAAGAATCCGTACTATCGTGCTCTTTATCCCCTCTATAACCCCGGCGCTGAAAAGCATTGGATTGCTGTTGCTGGCCTGAAGCAGGGTGTTGCAGAAGGTACGTATGAACTGGTCAAGAACTTCAATGAAGCAGGTCAGGGCAAATGGTGGACGGTTGCCGCTCCCGGTAATGCCATCTACTCCAGCACGACGGACGATCACGGCAATCCGGGTTATGCTGCCTGGGGCGGTACGTCTATGGCCGCACCGCACGTGGCTGGTGCCATGGGTGTTCTGATGTCGCGCTATGACCAGATGAATGCGCTTCAGGTTCGCGACGTGATGTTCACGACCGCGAATCACAAGAATGCTAACGGCTCCAACATGGAAGGTTGGACGGATACCGATGGTACGGTTCGTAAGGATGGTGAAGTGTCCGATCGCATGGGTTGGGGTGTGCCCGATCTCGACAAGGGCATGTACGGTCCGGGGCAGTTCCTCGGCAAGTTCGACTACAACATGGCTGCGGAAGGCTCGCTCGACGTTTGGACGAACGACATCACCAACGTTGCTCTTGACCAGCGTCGTGCCGAAGACGAAAAGTGGATGAAGGATACCGCGAACGGTACCAAGCTTCCCTATGACCAGATCGTTGACGGTTCCGGTTTTGTGGTTAAGGACGGTGATGCCAATGTCACCGATGAAGAACGCACGAGCCACATTGTCGGCGAAGCTGAAAAGAAGCTCTTGTTGGAAGCATACGCTGAACGTGCTAATGCCATCAAAGACAAGATGGCCAATAACAACGCCGGCTATAAGGGCTCCCTCGTCAAGCGCGGTGCCGGTACCCTCGTGATGACGGGCAACAACACCTATCGTGGCGGTACGACGGTTGAAGGCGGCACGCTTCTCGGTTTCGCCGAATCCTTCGGTGTGACGGGTGATGACGCTACTGCGAAGGCGAACGGCAAGGTCACGGTCAACGGCGGTACGTTCGGTCTTCTCGCTTCGTACAACGATCAGTTCACCATGAAGGGTGAACAGAAGCATGATGACGCTGCAGATCATTCCGTCGACGTCGTTGTGAACGCCGGTGGTTCGTTCCAGATCACTGCCGGTCAGAACGTGACGATGGGCACGCTTGAGTTCAAGGAAGGTGCCGGCTTCACGGTTGGCTCCGAGGATGTTGACGTCCTCAAGGAAGCCTATGCAGGTAAGGAACAGACGGGTACCGTGACCACGACCGGCGTAACCGGTGATGATCTTGCCGTCGCCAACCCTGACTATGCCTTCTTCAAGACCGAACTCAAGGCTGAAGGTAACACGCTGACGGGTACGCTCTCCCGAGACGAAACGAAGAGCTTCGCCACCTATGCTCAGAACGCCAACGGCCAGGCCATTGCCGGCGCGCTTGAAGGCGCTGCGGGCGGTGCGCTCTATGACGCTCTCATCGGTGCTTCGAAGGGTGATGTTGCCAAGACCTACAACTCTCTGGGCGACGACTTCATCCTCAATACGCGCAATGCGGGCATCGTGAACGGCATGACGCTCTCCCGCGCCATCAAGGATCAGGCCACGGGCATCGGTGAAGGCCGCAAGGTCGAAATGGCCGATGGCACGGCTCGACTCTGGGCGACGGGTGTCGGCAGCTGGTCGGCGCTTGACTACGGTCAGTCCGACATGGACAGCGACTTCTACGCCGGCCTCTTCGGTGCTGAAGTTGACGTCTGCTCGGCCACGAAGCTCGGTCTCTTCTTTGGTGCCGGTTCGACCGACAACAAGGCGGGCGACAACAAGGTTGAAAGCGATGACATCCACTTCGGTGCTTATGGCGTCACGAACTTCAGTGATGTGGTCAACGCCACCTATGGCTTCGTCTACAGCCATCAGTCGGCTGATGCCACCCGCGCTCTGCAGGTTGGCTCCCAGCTTGGCATGAATGCCTTCTCGGGCGACACGGACATCACGCAGATCTTTGCAGAAGCTGCCTACACGGGTCTCAACACGGATGCCTACAGCATCGAGCCGTACTTCGGCCTGAGCTGGATCCACGCTGAATCCGACGGCTTCAACGAACAGGTCGGCACGATGGCCTTCTCGACCACAACCGAAGATCAGGATGTCCAGGTGACGACGCTTGGCGTTCGCGGTGCCATCCCGTTCACGATGGGCGAAACCAAGGTTGCGCTCAAGGGTGACGTGGCTTGGAACCACTTCTTCGGCGACACGGAAGCCGAAGCTTCGATGGCCCTCGCCGGCTCCGGCGTGGCCCACCTGAAGGGCGGCGAACTCGGCGACATGGCCTCCGTTGGTCTCGGTGTTGAAGCTCAGGTCGGCAAGATGACGACCATGGGTCTCTCCTACACGGGTGCCTATGACGGCGACATCACGTCGCACGGCATCTCCGCCAATGTCCGCTTCAACTTCTAATGTGAAGCAGAGGACGTGACCCGATTGGTCGTCGGGTCACACGGTACTGACCGTCCTCGCAGTCGGTCGGTACCTTTCTCAAGCGTCTTTCCATGAGGATGCTTGAGAAAGCAGTTGGTCCTGCTGGGTTGCTTTAAGCAACCGCTTGCCCTGTTGGCTTCTTGCTGACGGGGCATTTTCTTGAGTAGGCAACCGTCCAATGGCGGTTTTCGGATTCAACCAACCGTTTTGGCAATTTTTGCCAAAACGGCCGCAGTTCCTGCCTGTTCGATTTGGAGAATGAGGGTTGGGCTTGGGAGAAGGCTCTTTCTTCGAAAGAGGCGCAATCTCAATTGATCGTCTTCCGAGAATGGGGCCTGGCCTTTGGAGTCGGGACAAGCGTTCGCTTTCCTCTCCTGAGCCTCTTTCCTTGCCTAGGGGGTGCGATTCATCAAAGCACCCTCGGCAGGAGCAGAAACACCTTCAGCTGCAGCTGAATTTTAAGCAAAACCTCCTTTCGAAAGGGCAAAACATGAACAAGAGTTTCAAGGTTGTGTTCAACAAGGCACGTGGTGCCTTGATGGTCGTCAATGAAGTGACGTCTTCCGTGCAGGCCAAGGGCACGAAGACGGTGATCGCGACCGCCGTGGCGCTTGTGGCCGGTGCCGCCGTGGCCGCTCCGGAAATCTCCACGACGCCTGACGTTGACACGACCGTCTCCGAATGGGTCGAAGTGCCGGCAGAAGGCGTCATCACGACCGACAAGAAGATCGACTGGGCCGACGTCAAGGCTGATGGTCAGTACCACTACAAGAATAACGCCGGCCAGAGCGCCTTCACGACCCTCACCAAGGAAAAGGGCGAATTCGCTGGCAAGCTTTGGGTATCCGCCTCTGGTGAGGATGCAGACGCCACCGGTCTTGAAGTCAAGGGCGAAGGCGTTGAACTCACCAACAAGGGCGAGATCTACGTCACGACCGACAAGGATGGCGTCGAGTGGAAAAATGAAGCGATCCTTGCCGAGGACAATGCCAAGGCCGTGAATGCAGGCAAGATCGTCGTCAAGAACGCCTACGGCATGCGCGTTGGCCGCAACGCTCCGGCTACGATTGAAAACGCCGGCACGATCATTGTGGAAGAGCAGGGCGTCGGCATGGAACTCGGCGGCGGTGCTAAGGAAGCTCTTCAAAACCCCCATCTTTGAGCGATGGGGGAAGCAGTTTTGTTTAAATTGAGGACTCCAGACCTGACGCTGAAAAGCGTCGATAGTTCCCATGAACGTTAGGCGTTCGATTTTTCCGAATGTTGATGAAATAACTCGATATTTGCCTGCAAATTAGGCAAATCCCATCTTCAAGAGTCAGTTCGCCCCTATGGCGCTCGAGACGAAGCGCGAACCAGAGTCTCAGGGTTGATCAGCAAGGCAGCTTTGGCGGAGCACACCATTTGCGCAAGCGGTAGCAGTTGTATAGTGCAAACAACGTTTGCGCTCGACTGTGATTTTTCGCCAATCCGCG
>MNTV01000034.1 GCA_001917175.1 Azospirillum sp. 51_20 | reverse complement strand
TAGAAGCCGCAGCCCGGACAATACAGACGATTGTCGGTCACCTTGTTCATGACGTTATAGATCAGGTTGGCGTTCTGAGCCACGGCGGCAGCGGTAACCGACTGATAGCCGATCACTTCCGGCGCAACCTCTGCCTTGCCGCCGGGAGCGGGCATCGGGTGCGGAGCCGGTTTGACATCGGGAGACTGTTCCGCGCAATCCTCTGTATAATCGTTGTTTTGGCTGTTCATGGCCAGTCCCCAGGTTTTGTCGGTTTCATTATATTCGACTTCCCACATATAAGGGCTGCCGACAACGCGAAAAACGGAGAAAGAGTTTTCGTTTCCCTGGCCGTCGTTTGGCGCAGAGGCGAAAACAATACTTTCCTCGCCGCGGATATCTTTGTAATTGAGCGTATTGACGATTACTTTTGTCGTGCCGATAACGTCGCCGCCGATATTGAGCCTTCCGCTTTGTCCGTTGGCTGCGTCAACGTCCAGCCGCAGATAAGGATTGTTAACGGCAATATAATCGTGCGTGATGTTTACGGAAGCGTTTTTTCCGAGTACCACCTGAGTGGTGTCAACCTTAAAATCGTAAACGTTGTTGACCCGGCTGTTGAAAATGACGCTGTTCGTCGTGCATTGCGGACAAACGTCGCCGGTGATGTTTATGTCGTAGGCATAACCATCATATTCGATTTGGTTTGAAACGGCTTTGCCGCCGTCGATTTCATCGTCGAAAACGATTTTTCCTCCGTTGCGCGCATCCAGGTTGAGGTTCAGGCGGGCTTCGTCCGTCCCCTGCATCCAGACGGCGTTGTTTATCTTGCCGCGGCTGTCTTCGGTATAGTTTCCGCGGAACAGGGTTTCCGTTCCGTCGGCGGAGATTGTGAGATCGTTGGCGGAATAGACGGCACCGCCCAACGCCGGATGTGAAGCGGATTCTGTTTTGGCATAGTTGCCGATAAAGCGGCCGCTCAAATCACCAATGATGCCGATGGCGTTATAAATAGCACCGCCCATGGCTTCGGCTGATGTCGACAGGCTGTAGTTTCCTGCAAATTCGCCGTTGATGCTGCCGATCTGTACCGGTTCGGACGATTCAAGGGGAGGGGGCAGCAGAGAATCTGACTGTTCCGTTATCCAGCCGCCGTAGTTGGCGATTGCGCCGCCGGCGGTTCTGCCGTTTGAACGGGTATAATTGCCGATGAAGCAGCCTTTTATCGTATCAATGTAGGCCTTTTTTTTACGGGCAGAGGCATTGATTATGGCTCCGCCGAGGGCCCCGCCGCTTTCCGACAAAACGTAATTACCGACAAAAATGCCGTCGATACTGCCGATGCGGCTGGCTGCGTTATAAAAAGTGGTTGCTCCGTGAAAGCCGTTTGAGATGGCGCCGCCGACATTAGTGTTAGTTTGGGAATAGACTGAATTGTTGACGAAAACGCCGTTTACGTTTTCGATTATTGCAATGCCGGCATTGGCATGGTTTCTGAGTGCTCCGCCAAATGCATTATCATAAGAAGAGTTGCTGCTGGTGTAACGGTTGCCGATAAAGTTTCCGCTGACGCTGCCGACTCTCATGTCGTTGTTTGAGTAATTATAAACGGCGTAGCTTTGCAGATTGACAAAGGTGTCGTTTATGTCCCGTATCTCTTCGGGGGTGTTGTTGAATATAATGGCATTGTCCGTCGCGGTTATTTCACGGCCGTCGTATGTGACCCGGTAATCTTTGTCGATATTGTATCCGTCGGCCGTAACGATGGCGTCACCGTTTATTTTGACTTTACCGTTCAAGCCGACGGCATAGTTTTTGCCGTTGATGCTGATTACCCAGCCGCCGGTCGGTTCCGCGGTTTCCGTATATGTCAGTTCCGCACAGGCGCTGCCTGCCAGAAAAACGCCGGCCGACAACGTTACAAGCATGTTTGTTTTTGCAGTCATTGTTTTTTAGTCCTTGAATAATTTTAACGATCGTTTTTTTACCTCTTTTTTTTATACCGGCGCTGTTTCACAACGGTTTGATACTAAATAAATTTTCTTGCTTTCGGGCAAAAAAAGCTATACCATTTTCCCGTAACAAAAAAACGATCCTTTTTTTGCCGCGCAAAAAAGGATCGCATAAGTTTTTATTTTTTATAATATTCCGGGTTCGGCCGTTCAGGCCTGGCCGAGTGTTTCCAGCAGCATCGGATAAAGCGCCTGCCGGGGTTCCATGCCCTTGGTCAGGACAACGTTGAAAACCGGATACATGCGCTCGCATTCTTTTACCGCAATGTCCATTACGTGAGTCAGCTGGATTGAGAAATCTTTGTTGTCCGGGTTGTAGAACAGAGAATAGCGGAAAACCGGCATTTTCTGTTCGGTCCAATAGGAAAAGTGACCGACCCAGAGGTCGTCGTTGATCAATGCCAGCAGTTCAAAAATCTTGTTGTGGTCCTTTTGCTGGTCCTCGATATTGATCAGGCAGGAAACATGCAGACAGTGCATTGATTCTTCCCATGAGAAAAACAGCAGCATCTCGTTCCAGCGGCCTTTTATCTCGACGACCACTTCGTTTCGGCTGCGTCTTTCCAGCTCGTAAGCCTGGCGGTTGAGGATGTGCTCGACCACGTCGATCGGGTTGCTGGCAGTCTCTTGGGATTCGGCCGGATTCATTACAGATTTCTCCATTAAAAAATACAAAACACCCGGGTTTTGTTTGCTCTTTAATAATTAGCATTATCGAGTCGTAAATGACAATCGGTGTCAAAAAGTTTTCCACCTGATTTATTTTCTTTATTTTAAAACGATGAAAATGTTTATTAAAAACAATATGTTGATTTTGCGGAGGCGAAAAATGTTTTTTTAGGTGTGGATATATTGAAGAAAATTAATATACTCTTTACCGGTTGAAAAGGAAAACGGCGCCGCCGCCGTTGTTTTTTTAGGAGTTAAGATGACAGGATTAGCTTTTCCCGATGTTTCCCCGGTTATGTTTTCAATCGGCGGTTTTGCCGTGCGCTGGTATTCGATGGCCTATCTGGCCGGGATCGTTCTGGCCTGGGCATGGCTGCTGAGAGATGTGAAAAAATATCGGCTGGACTTTGACAAGCCGGCGATTGAAGACGTGGTTTTTTACGTGACGATCGGGATCATTGCCGGCGGCCGTCTCGGCTATGCCCTGTTTTACGGCGGTTCGGCTTTTTGGCGGGAACCCTGGCAGATTTTGGCCATCTGGCACGGAGGCATGTCTTTTCACGGCGGCGCGGTGGGGGCGGTTTGCGGCCTCTGGTATGCGGCGTATAAGCATAAACTCGATTTTTGGCAGCTGACCGACATGGCCGCGCTTTATGCGCCGATCGGATTGTTTCTCGGCCGGCTGGCCAATTTCGTCAATGACGAGCTGTGGGGACGGGTGAGCGAGGTGCCGTGGGCGGTGCGTTTCCCTTCCGGAGGGTATCTGCCGCGTCATCCCTCACAGCTCTACGAAGCTTTTTGCGAAGGGCTGCTGATGCTTTTGATCCTTAATTGTCTGTGGCGTTTCTGCCCTGTCGTGCGCAAACGCAAAGGAACGGTTTCCGCCCTGTTTGTGGTTTTGTATGCGGTTTTCCGCATTGTTCTTGAAAATTTCCGTCAGCCGGATGCGCAGCTCGGGTTTTATTTCGGTTTTATCACTATGGGGCAAATGCTCTCGTTGCCGCTTCTTGTCTTTGGCGGCTGGTTGTTTTGGCGCCGTTTCGTTAAGCCTGAGAAGTGATATTCTGGGTAAATTTGTAGGTTTTCTGCAAAATTTTGCGGGCGCGCATGAAGACCTCGAAAACGTCGGCGTCGCTGCGTTTCTTGTCGGCCACGCTGCAGGAAACGGTCAGTTTCAGCGCCTTTTTGCGGCCGCTTAAAAGAAATTCGGAAGCGGCGACGGTGCGGCGGATGTTGTCGACGCGGGCAAACGATGCGCCTTTTTCCGCCGCCGGGAAGATGACGATGAATTCGTCGGCGCCGCAGCGGTAAACGTGGGCGTCGGGTTCCAGTTCGCAGATCTTTTTTGCGATCATGACGACGATTTCGTCGATCCCGGACTTTTTGAAAATCTGAGCCAGGTGCTTGTAGTCGTCGATACAGACGATGCCCAGGCCGTATTTTAAGGGCAGCGAAGCCTGTGCGCGGATGAAGGAGTTGCCGTTGTCAAGCCCGGTGACGACGTCTTTGCGCGCGGCATAGAGAAGCGAATGGATGATGCCGCAGAGAACCGTCAGCGCGGCGGTGAAAAAGAAGAGGGCAAGCGGCGAAGGGCGGTCGGAAAGGTAAAAACCGAGCATGACGCTGACAGTGGCGAAAAAAAGCGAAGTGGTAAGTATTTCGTCGCGGATTGAAGAGTGAACCAGCATAATGATAAGAACCGACAGAAACAATGCGAGGCCGAAAGTTTGCAAGCCGCAGCCGTTGCAGAAAAAGGCGCTGAAGTCGATGCCGACGCGGTAACGGCCGAGCTGCTCGCCGAGGGCAAGCGCGGCAAAGACGACGATGAGGAAATTGACGGTATCAAAGGAAAACAGCGGCCGGTTGGGCAGAAAATAGAAAAACAGGAAACAGACCGCGGTGAGAAAACAGAGGTTATAATAGTCCGCGGTCAGGTTATAGATAATGCCGTGGGCAAATTTGAGGTAGTTTATCAGGCAGTAGGCAATCAGCAGAACGAGGACGAAAAACAGCGGCCGGTTGCGGTTGAAATAAATCAGAATGCCCGCCGAAGCCGCGCAGGACAGGAAAAAGCCGACGTGAAGAAAACGCTGCGCCTCTTCGCCGAACGGCGCCAGCATGAAATAGGCTCCGAGCGCCGTGCCCAGCAGCAGAACCGGCAGCAGCGAATTTTTCATCAGCGGCAGAATCTGTTTCAAATATCCGGCGTATTTTTTCCACACTTTGCTTTCTCCTCAATGCGGAGAAATTTTAACACTCAAGCGTTTAAATTTTGTTTACGCATTTTAAAATCGAGCTGTCGCCGTAAGAATAAAAACGGTAACGTTGCTCAATCGCGTGACGGTAGGCCGCTTTCATCCTTTCGGTGCCGGCAACCGCGCAGATCAGCATGAACAAAGTCGACTTCGGCAGGTGGAAGTTGGTGATGAGCATGTCGATTGCGCGGAACTTGTATCCGGGCGTGATGAAAATGCCGGTGTCGCCGGCGAAAGGATGCAGCACGCCCTGTTCGTCGGCCGCGGTTTCCAGCAGCCGGAGCGAGGTGGTGCCGACGGCGATGATCCGCCGCCCTTCGGCCTTGGCCCGGTTTACGGCATCACAGGCTTCGGGCGAAATTTCGCAATATTCGGTGTGCATTTTATGGTCTTTGGTGTCGGCGGTTTTGACCGGCAGGAAGGTGCCGGCGCCGACATGGAGGGTAACAAACACTTTTTCCACCCCTTTTTCTTCCAGTGCCCGGAACACGCGGTCGGTAAAGTGCAGACCGGCGGTAGGCGCGGCAACGGCGCCTTCAAAACGGGCATAAATGGTCTGGTAGTTTTCCTTGTCGTTGTATTTGTCCCAGATTCCCCCTTGTGCCGGTTTGTCGCGTTTGATGTAGGGCGGCAGCGGCATCAGTCCGTATTTTTGCAGATCGGAGGCCAGCTGTTCGGGCGGGCAGTCAAAGGCGATCAGGACACCGTCGTCTTCCTTTTTCTCAATGACGGAGGCGGTAAAGCCGCTTTCTTCCGGAGTAATGTCGTCGGTGTAAAAGCAGACGGTGTCGCCCGGGTGCAGGCGTTTGGCATTTTTGACGAACGACCACCAACGGACGCCGTCAACCGGCCGGTAGAGCGTCACTTCCACTCTGGCATCGCCGCGGGCGCCGTAAAGGCGGGCGGGAATAACCTTGGTGTCGTTGAAAACCAGCACGTCGCCTTTGCGGAGAATGTCCGGCAGGTCGTAAAAACGGCGGTCGGCGATTTTATCTTCCTCGCTCAAATCGAGCAGGCGCGACGTATCGCGCGGGCTGGCCGGCTGTTTGGCAATCAGGCTGCGGTCCAGTTCAAAGTCAAAAATGTCTACTTTCATCGTTGGTTGTCCTTTTTGCGCCCGTTATATTACAGGCGGCGTTTATTTGCAAGCGGTTAACGGCGAAAAAGCGAAAAAAATGACGGATAACATTGCCGGCCGGCGTTGACAAGAAGGGGAAAAAGTTTATTATTCGTTCAAGATTTAACTGCTACAGAGAAAGAAAAATGACCAACATCGTAACCATGATTCCCGTGCGGATGGCGTCAACCCGCCTCCCCAACAAACCGCTTTTGGACATCAACGGCAAAAGCCTGCTGCAAAGGGTGTATGAAAACGTTAAAAAGACGGTGCCCGGCGACGTTTTTGTCGCTGCCGGCGACCGGGTGATCGTCGAAGCCTGCGAAAAATTCGGCGCGAAAGCCGTTCTTACCGATCCCGCGCTGCCTTCGGGTACCGACCGGATCGCCGCGGCGTTAAAAGAAATTGATCCCGAAGGAAAATATGACATCGTGGTCAACTTTCAGGGCGACGCGGTCAATGTCAACCCGGCCGTCAACAACGAGCTGATTGCGATGATCGAACGCACCGGCTGCGACATTGCCACCGTCGGCATGCTGTTTGACAAAGCCGGCGACGTCAAGGTGCCGAGCAACGTCAAAATCGTGATGGGTCTGCGCGAAGGCGAGGACGAAGGCCGCTGCCTGTATTTCTCGCGGGCGGAAGTTCCCTTTATCCGCAACCCGGAAAGCTGCAAAAATCAGGATTTTTATCATCATATCGGTATTTACGTTTACCGGGCGGAATCGCTGAAAAGGTTTGTCGACCTGCCGGTCGGCGTGCTGGAGGGAAGAGAAGGGCTGGAGCAGCTGCGCGCGCTTGAAGACGGCATGTATATCCGCGCCAAACTGGTTTCGGAACTGACGCTTGACAAGAACGCGCCGGCCGATATTGATACCGAAGAGGATCTGGAAGAAGCGCGCAAATGGATTAAGTGACAATTCGTTTGACAAGCGGCAAAATCAGTGTCCCAATAGCAGGGACACTGATTTTTTGTGCTTCAAACGTCCGCGCAGGCAGATATGGACATGCCGGCCCGGTCGTAAGGCCTGCGAAGCTTCGGAGCGGGGCGGACGAGGTTCGGAATGGAGAATGCAGCCTGTGTGAACAGGCGGAAGGTTATACCGGAAAGAGAGAGGAAAATGTACGGAGATATTATCATTTTGAGCGGTGCCGGAATTTCGGCCGAATCGGGGATTCCGACTTTTCGCGACAGTGACGGACTGTGGAACAACCACCGGATCGAGGAGGTGGCGACGATCGAGGCCTATCGGCGCAATCCGGAAGCGGTGCACGACTTTTACAACAATTTGAAAACCGATTTGCAAAAGGCGGAGCCGAACCCGGCTCATCTGGCGATTACCCGTCTGCAAAACGAATATAAGAACGGAACCGTCAGCGTGGTGACGCAAAACGTGGACCTGCTGCACGAAAAGGCCGGCAACCGCAACGTTTATCATATTCACGGGCAGATCGACCAGGCGGTGTGCATGAACTGCGGCCGGGTGATTACGACCTGGGGCGAAGTGACGACGGAAACCGTCTGCCCCGGCTGCGGGGTGCCGGCGATGATGAAGCCGAACATTGTCTTTTTCGGCGAAAACCTGCTCCGGATGAACGAAGTGGACGCTTTGCTCGACAAGTGCCGGCTGCTGATAGCCGTGGGTACTTCCGGCGCGGTTTATCCGGCCAATACTTTTGCCCGGATTGCCAAATATCACGGTGCCGATACGGTGGAACTGAATTTGCGCACGACCGTCAACAATTATGATTTTGACCGCCATATTGTCGGCCGGGCGGGGGAAACGCTGCCGGTTTTTGTTGACGAACTGCTGGCGGAAAACTAGCCGCTTTTTTTGATCCGCGTGTTTCTTTCCCAGAAAACGCCGTCGGCGTAACCCTGGATCGAAGGGGCGTTTTCCGCCCTTTCCAGCCGTTTTTCCGCCCAGGCGCAGTATTCCGGGTTTTGTTCAATGCCGAGATAGCGGCGGCCGAGTTTTTTGGCGGTGACGGAAGTACTGCCGGAACCGAGGAACGGATCAAACACCATGTCGCCGGGGTTGGAGCTTGCCAGGATCAGTTTGGCCAGCAGCTTTTCCGGCTTTTGGGTCGGGTGGCTGGTGTTTTCGGGCATGGACCAGTAGGGAATCGAAACGTCGTCCCAGAAGTTTGAGGGACAGGTGTTGCGGAAATTGCCGTCCTCGGTCGCCTCCCAGTCTTTGGGCTGCCCGTCGAGTTTGTACGGCGCCAACACTTTTTTGCGGATTTTGACGGCTTCAAGATTGAAGGTGTAATGGTCGGAACAGGTGGCAAACCAGATGTCTTCCATGCCGTTTTTCCAGTTGCGCAAAGCGCCGCGCCCCTTTTCCCGCTGCCAGGTGATGCGGTTTTGCAGGCGGAAGCGTTTTTTCAGAACCGGACCGATGACAAGACTTGATTTCCAGTCGCAGCAGACGTAAAGGGAAGCGTCCGGTTTGAGCAGCGGTTGCAGCTTTTCGATCCAGTTTTCGGTATAGGCGGCATATTCGTCGTCGCCGGTTTCGGTAAAACGGCGTCCGTGGTAGTCTTTGGTGAGGTTGTAAGGCGGATCGACGATCGCCAGATCAACAAAACTTTTCGGCAGTTGTTCCATAACCGCAAACGAGTCGCCGACAATGGTGCGGTCGGCCGGCCGCGGCGGCAGCGGGCGGTCGGCAGAAAGGCAGCGGCCGAGATATTTTTTTGCTTCCGAAGGGCTTAGGCTCAGTGTCTTGTTGCGGGGGGACTTGTTTTTGCTTTGCATGTTCTTTCCTCAATACCGTCTTTTTATAACAAAAAACGGCAGAAAAGCAAAGATTTTGTCACCGGAAAAAAATAAATTTTTTTCTTCGTTGCATTCTCGAAATTAGCCGTTAATATCCGGCGTATACGAATTTGTGACCAAAGCAACCGGAGAGGATTATGTACTACAGTCTTTTTGAAATTTTTGCCGTCGGAATAGGGCCTTCCAGTTCGCATACGGTGGGGCCGATGAAAGCCGCCTGCCGCTATGTCGGAAATCTGCGGGAGCAGGGTCTTTTGGCGCAGACGGCAGCGGTTAAAACCGAACTTTACGGTTCGCTGGCGCTGACCGGCCGCGGCCACGGCACCCTGAACGCGGTGGTTTACGGCCTGCTCGGATTGAAGGCGGAAGAGGTGGATCCGGAGACCGATTACATCGGCCGGGTGAAAGAAGACGGAGAACTGGCGCTCGGCGGAGAAAAGACAATTCCGTTCGACATGGAGAAAGACATCGTTCTCAACAAAAAGACCTTTTTGCCCGAACATTCCAACGGCATGAAGTTCAGCGCCTTTGACGACAAGGGAAAGCTTTTGCTGGAAGAGGTTTATTTTTCCGTCGGCGGCGGCACCGTTGCCCGCCGGGACGAAATGGCCGGACGAATCGGACGCGAGCCGTACAAAGTGCCGTTTCAGTTTGACAGCTGCAGGGAAATGGTCGAATTGTGTAAACGTTACAATCTGACGATTGCCGATCTGGTGCTGCAAAACGAAGAAGCCCTGCGCGATGCGAAAGAGGTAAAGGCCGGCATTATTGAGCTGGTGCGGATCATGCAGGACGCGGTTACCCGCGGCATTCATGCCAAAGGCGTGCTGCCGGGGGGACTGGGGCTGGCCCGGCGGGCGCCGGAAATGTATCGCCGGCTGGAGGAAAAGTTTTTTGAAAACGACGTTGATCCGCTGATGATTGTCGACTGGGTCAACCTGTGGGCGTTTGCGGTGTCGGAAGAAAACGCCGCCGGCGGCAAAATCGTGACCGCGCCGACGATGGGGTCGGCCGGGATCGTGCCGGCGGTGATGCGCTATTATCAGCGTTTTGCCCTGTCAAAGTCGCCCTATGAACGGGAAAAGGCGGACATTATCTTCATGGCGACGGCTTCCGCCGTATGCAGCCTTTACCGTACCAACGCTTCGATTTCCGGCGCCGAAGTCGGCTGCCAGGGGGAAGTCGGGGTGGCCTGTTCAATGGCGGCGGCGGGATTGACGGCGGTGCTCGGCGGCAGTCTGAGCCAAATCGAAAACGCGGCCGAAATTGCCATGGAACACAACCTCGGACTGACTTGCGATCCGGTCAGGGGACTGGTGCAGATCCCCTGCATTGAGCGCAACGCGATGGCGGCGATCAAGGCGATCAATGCTTCGCGGCTGGCCATGCGGGGAACGGGGCGGCATATGGTAAGCCTGGACAGCATTATCAAAACCATGTATGAAACCGGCCTGAACTTAAGCACCAATTACAAGGAAACGTCGCTGGCCGGGCTGGCGGTCAACGTTCTGACCTGTTAGACGGTGACGGAATAATGGCGGAAATTTTTTGGCATACGGCGGCGGACGCCCTGATCGACTCGCTAAAACTGTTTCCTTTTCTGCTGGCGACTTATCTGGCGCTGGAGTATCTGGAAGAAAAGGCAGGGGACAAAACGGTCAACCTGATCCGCCGTTCCGGCCGGGCAGGTCCCCTGATCGGCGCGTTGTGCGGATTATTTCCTCAATGCGGGCTGGCGGCGGCGGCTTCCAACTTTTATGCCGCGCGGGTGATTTCCGCCGGCACTTTGATTGCGGTTTATCTTTCCACTTCCGACGAAATGCTGCCGATTTTGATTTCCAGTGCCGCACCGGTGCCGTTGATTGCAAAGATATTGCTGATCAAGGTTGCGGCCGGCCTTTTCTTCGGTTTGGCTCTGGATTTTTTCGCCTGCCGTTCATCGCTTTTGCGGCCGCGGAACGTTGACGTGGAAACGCTTTGCCGCAATGATGACTGCAAATGCGAAGAAGGCGGGGGAATCTGGCGGTCAGCGCTCCGGCATTCGCTGAAAATTACCCTGTTTGTTTTGGTTGTCAGCTTTTTGTTTAATCTGGCGATGGCGATGCTCGGGGCGGCGCCGTTTGTCCGTTTCCTTTCCCATCCGCTGGCGGGACCGGCTGCGGCCGGGCTGATCGGGCTGGTGCCGAATTGTTCGGCCTCGGTAATTGTTACCCGGCTTTATCTGGAAGGGGCAATCGGTTTCGGCGCAATGATGGCGGGTGTTCTTGTCGGTGCCGGTGTGGGACTGCTGGTTCTTTACCGGGTCAATCCGCGCTTAAAGGAAAACCTGCTGCTGACCGCAATTTTATACTCCGCCGGCGTACTGACCGGAAGTTTGATTGATTTTCTCGGCTGAAAGTGAAGGGCATTTTTTCTATTGGAAGCTGCCGGCCATAAAGCCGCCGTCGACGATAATGTCCTGTCCGTTCAGGTAACGGTTGTTTTCACTGCACAAAAAGTAAACCACTTCGGCGATGTCGGCCGGTTCGGCCAGTCGTTTGAGAGGCACTTTGGAAGCGAGAAAAGCTCTTTTTTCGGCATCGTTGCGGCTGCGGAACATGGCGGTGTCAACATAGCCGGGAGAAACCGTGTTGCACAAAACGCCGAATTGTCCGAGTTCAAGTGCCAGCGTCTTGATCAGTCCGACCAGCCCGTGTTTGGAACAGGCGTAGGAAACCCGGTTTTCCCGCGAGATAGTGGCGTAAAGCGAGGCGATGCCGACGATGCGGCCGCGTTTTTGTTCTTTCATGTAAGGGGCGACCGCACGGGTGATTTCAAGCAGCGAGGTCAGGTTGATGTTCTGGGTGCGGTCAAACTCTTCGATCGTGGTATCTTCGACCGAGAGCGGCGGATTGTAGCCGGCGCAATGAACGACGGCGTCGAAACGGCCGTCCCGCGCGGCAAAGTAGTTTTTTACCGCGGCAAGATCGGAAAGGTCCAGTTCTTTGCTGCCGGGAGCGGTGACTTCGTATCCTTCCCGGGCGAATTTTTCGCAGACGGCGGAACCTATTCCGCCATGTCCGCCGGTGACAAAAACTTTCATTTTTTCTTCTCCGCCAAAAAATTGCAAAACTTTATGATATATTTATAATATTTTTAGAAAATAACAACTATAATTACTATATATAAGCAAAGGGCGTTTGCATTTTGAACGCGGAATTTAGAAAACGTAAGGAAAAATAATGGCATTACAAACCAAAAAAATTTTGAAAAAAATGGTTTCCTGGGCGGGACTGTTTTTCTTTGTGCTGGCTGCCTACATGCTTTATCGTCAGCTTTCCAAATACAGCTGGACGGACATTAAGGACGCGCTGCTCGGCATTCCCCCGCACAATCTGTGGATGGCCTGTCTGGCCTCGATCGGCGGTTATGTGGCGCTGTCATCCTATGATTATCTGGCATTGCGTTACATCAAGCGCAAGCTGGCGCCGTGGAAATGGATTTTTGCCGGCTTTATCGGTTTTTCGGTCAGTAACAATGCCGGACATGCAATCGTTTCCGGCGGCACCATCCGTTACCGTCTGTATACCCGCTGGCGTTTTCACGGCGGCGAGATCGTGCGGATGGTAACCTTTTCCGGCTTTACCTATCTGGTTGCCTGTTTCTTTCTGATTATCGTCGGTTATGTCATTACCCCGTCGCATGCATTCGGCGCCGGTTCGGTTTCCAAACTGACGACCGAAGTCGTAACCCTGGGGTCGGTGATCGGGCTGGCGGTTTA
Source organism: Azospirillum sp. 51_20 (assembly GCA_001917175.1). Classification (GTDB taxonomy): domain Bacteria; phylum Pseudomonadota; class Alphaproteobacteria; order RF32; family CAG-239; genus JAFUYI01. The sequence continues at coordinate 40,563 of MNTV01000034.1, read as the reverse complement.
TTTCGGCCTCAGCCTGTTTTACAAAAAGCCGCTGATGGTCAAAGGCGTGGTGTTTGAAATGCCGCCGTTCAGAATGGCTTTGGCGCAGGTGTTCATCGGCGCGGCGGACATTTTGATGGCCTCGCTGGTGCTCTATTTTTCGCTGATTCCTTTTGTCGACATTTCTTTTGCCACTTTTATCGGGGTGTTTATCATTGCCCAGGTGCTGGGCGTGTTCAGCCAGGTGCCGGGCGGGTTGGGTGTTTTTGAAGGGCTGTTTATGTATATCATCCCGGGCGATCATAATCAGGCGATGCTGTTCGGCGCGCTGCTTGCCTATCGCATCATCTATTATCTGCTGCCGATGGTTGTTTCGGCGGTGATGCTGTTTTCTTACGAGGGGTATCTCAAGTATGTGAAAAAACAGCGGCTGGAAAAGCTGAAGATCGTCAACACCGCGCAGATGAACCGCAACAAAATATGACAAGGGGCCCCAGGATGCGGGGCCTCTTTCAGGAAGGCAGAATGCTGACGATGAAGGCGACGAGAATGAGGATCATCAGCGTCATGCCGACAAGGATGACGGCGGGCGAAGATTCCGTTTCTTTCCGCAGGCGCCAGTCGGCGGCAAAAATGCCGAGGTAGCTGACCAGATAGGCGGCGCTCGACAGATTGACGATTGAACTGAAATCAAACGCGACGGTGGCGGCGATGATCAGCGCGGTGGTGGTAAAGTTGCCCCAGGTTCCCTGCCGCCAGAATTTCCTTTCGTAAATTGCGGGCAGCACTTTTTGTTCGCCGAGGGAACGGGAGATGCGGAAAATGCTGAAAAAAGTGGCGTTAATGCCGGAAACGAAGGCCAGCACGGCGGCAAGAAACATGAAGGCGTAGCCCCAGGAGCCGATCAGCCGGTCGGCGACCGCCGTTACCGCGGTGTCCGTATTGTGCAGCAGGTCGCCGGAAGGCGTATAGTTCAAGACCACGTAGGTGAGCCCGAGATAGAACAGGATGATGATGCCGAGAGTGAGAAAAATTCCCCTTTCGATCGTTTTGTGCGGATTTTTGACGTAAGGGGTGGCGTTGGTGATGACGCCGTAGCCGGCATAGGCAAAAAAGGTGATGCCGATGCTGCGGAGAAAGTCCGTCGGCCCGGCGCGGAAGTCAACCGGCGCCAGTTTCATTTCCGGGCGGGCGAAGGCGACGACGATCAGAATCAGCAGGATCGTCATTTTGATGCCGACGATCAGCGTTTCCGAACGGCCGACGTCGGAAGCCTGCAGCATATTCAAAAAAGCGAGCGATATGATCAGCAGGGCGGCAAACGAGTTGATCCAGAGCGGGGTCGGCGGGATACGGTCGAACAGTTCGGTGGCATAAATGCCGAAAGCCTTGGCCATCATCGAGATTGAAATTGCCGAGGTCAGCATATAGACGACCGACAGGCCGCCGGAAATCCATTTTTCGGGAAAGGCGATGTGAAAATAGTCGGTGAGACCGCCGGCGGTGTGATAGCGGCCGGCCAGCCGGGCATAGGAATAGCCCGAAAACATGGCGGTGACGCCGGCGATGATGAAAGAATAGTACGCCTTGTGGCCGGAAAGGAGAATAACCTGGCCGAGCAGGGCGAAAATACCCGCGCCGACGATCGAACCGATGCCGAGCGCAACGATGTTGAGCAGATTCATCGAAGATTTGTTTTGCAGCATGAACAACTCCCTGTTTTTTAGAAGATGTAATCTTTACCGGCGCAATTTCAATTGAATTTTTTAGACAAAAAATGTTTGCGCTTATGAGGCGTTTGTGTTATATTTGGGCCATTGTTTGATAAAAATGCGGTTTTTGATCATGAATGAAGACAGTTTTATTTCTCCGGCCTTAACGGGCGATATCAACGAAAGGCTGGAAAAGCGCTTTGCGGACGAGGCCGTCCGCCGACAGAGTTTCAATGAAATCGAAAATATTGCCAAAATTTTGCGCATAGGCAAAAAATTTAAAGTTCCGCAGGCCGAACTGCTGTATCAGCTCTCGGACAAAAGTCCGTTGGAACTGTACCGGATAGGCCGGGTCTGCAAAAAATTCGCCGGCATTGCGGAAGCGCTCGGCGACAATGACGATGACAAAAATCTTTTGTGCCGCGTCCTCAATAATTATGTCAGGGAACAAATGCCGCTTGACCGGGAAGGGATTCTGGCCGACAAAATTGCGGAAACTTTTCCCAAGGTTTTGAACTATGCCCGTCCGGACGACATTACCGTTTCCGTTTTTTACAACAAGCATCACGAGGAGCATGTCGAATTCAGCAAAAGGGAAATTGTCGACAAGTTTTATTCGGTCGATTACGGCGTGTTGGTGGCCAATTTGGGACAGATAAAAACGCCGATTTTCGGCAAACGGAATCTGAAAGACGACGTTAACGAAGTAAAACGGCTGGAAGTCATGTCGCAGGCCGTCGGAAAACTGCCGCCGGCGAAGTTCATGCTGTTTGCCCTGCATTTTGACAAGTATATCGAAAAGCTTTCCGACATTGACGACGATTTGATGACGGGTGCGATCAAAAACGTGGTGCCGGTGATTAAAAACGGGAAAAACAAAATTCTCAATTCCGTCGGCAACATCTGGGGAACCGATATCTGCGACCATGGCAGCAGCGGTTTTGTCTTTCGCTGCCTAACCTCCAGGGTTACGCCCTACAACATCACCCGGCTGTGCCGTATCGCCGAACAGATTCCTTCAAGCGACGAAAACCGCTTTGAACGGATCCGGCTGGACGCGATTGCCGTCAGCGGCGCTTTTCCCCAGTTGCGTTCCTATATTCACAACCAGCAGCCCGAACAGCATAAGCTTTTGAAAAGAATGGTCTGGTATTATGATGCGGCCAAGGGGCTTAATCCCGAATTGCAGGAAGAATACAGACGAATGAAACTGCAACGGATCATCAATTACATCGAAAAGAATTTTCCCGATTACAAAATTTCCGGCGACGATTTGTTTAACATTGAGAAGTATGAGATGCCGACGAGGGATGCGGACGGAAAACAGACGACCAACATTGAAGTTTTGCGGCGGCTGATGGACAATACGACGCCCCGCACCCTGGAAACGCCGCAGATCAACGACCGTTATACCAAACATTTGCTGGAAGACATGATGGACGCCAGATTTCCTTTCGTGACCCATGAAACCTACGGCAAATATCTGAACAAACTGAACAACCATCTGGAAAGGAAGATGAAGGGCGGCGCCATAGGCATTCCGCCGCGAACGATTAATTCCATTTTGTGGGGCGAGCGGCGGGGCTTTCTGGTGTTGAAAGACATGGACGCCGGTTATCAGCTGCACGCTTTTACGACGCCGTGGTTTAAGGAAATTCTCCGTTTTTACGAGCTGACGAATTCCGCTTCCGACGTGCCCAATACCGATTTGAGCAAGTTTCTTGCCTCAATCAGGGACAGTGAGATGGAGGAAGCCTATTCGAAAATTTCCTACCGGGTCAGCGCCAACATTATGGCGTTGTCCAAACGCCAGAGGGCGGATGCGACGGAATATTCCCGATATATCGGAAACCTGAACATTCCTCCGGCAGAAGCGGAAAGGCAGCAAAAGAAAATCAAGGATTCCCTGGACATAAAAATCAGCCGCAACATGTCCGGTTACAGTCTGGCCAACGCGTTGTTTGACTGCATTTCCCCCAAAAGAACGCCTTACAAGGCGTTGGCCGACTACATGAAGCGCCGGCAGTCTTACCGCTAAAGGCTGCCGCGCTTTTCCGGCCGGATCGGTGTTTTTTCGTTTTTCGGGCGGGACGGAAAACGGGGGATTGCTTTTACTTTATTCTTTTGCCGCGGAAACAAGCAGCATCATCGGCCGCCGCAGTTCGTCCCGCATTTCCGTTATGCTTTGCAGCATCTCGGCGGGCGGTTCGGGTTCGACCAGTGCCGTAAGCCGGAAGTCGGCAGACGTCAGACCGCGGATATACGTGGTGAGGGTTCTGTGGTGCTTGGTTATTTTTTCTCCGAGGAAAACGGCTTCTCTCTTTCCCTCAAAAAAATAATTGTCGACCGGCCAGTGTTTTTTGTTGCCCTTTTTGTCATAACACCAGTCCTGTTTTCCCTGTGCCGTAAAAACGGGATGTTCGACGGAAAACACAAAACGGCCGCCGGCGGGCAGGATTTGCGCAACTTTCCGGCATATGGCGGCGAAATCTTCCACGTAATGCAACGCCAGGGAACTGATGACGACATCAAAAGAGTTCTCGGCAAAATCAATATCTTCGATGGCCGTTCTCCGGAATTTGACGTTGCCAAAGCGATTTTTTCCGGCGGCGGTTTTCAGCATTTTTTCCGAAACGTCGATACCGAGAACCTGTTTTGCCCCGTGTTCGGCCGCGTAAAAACAGTGCCAGCCGAAGCCGCAGCCAAGGTCCAGTACGCGTTTTTCCGCAAAATCGGGCAGCAGCTTTTTCAGTTCGTGCCACTCTCCGGCGGCTTTCAGTCCGTGAACGGAGCGGGGAAAAGCGCTGTATTTGGCAAAAAAGGTTTCGTCATCATATTTGTTTTCGATCATTCCTGTTTTCCGTTAATGTTCACTTTTTTGAAAAATCCGTCGTTTCTCCGGCTTTAAAATTATAGATCGGTTTGATGATTTTTTCGATTTCCGCGGTCGGCGCTATGTTGTTTACGATCTCGCTCATGTTTTTATAGGCCATCGGGCATTCGTCAAGCGTGTCGTCGTTGATCGAGGTGGTGTAGATGCCGGACATGGATCGTCTGAAGTCGTTCATGCCGAATATGCGTTTGGCCTGTACCCTGCTGTACAGACGTCCGGCACCGTGCGGGGCAGAGCAGTTCCAATCGGGGTTTCCTTTGCCGGTACAGATCAGGCTGCCGTCACGCATGTTTACGGGGATGAGAATTTTTTCGCCTTTCCCGGCCGAAACCGCCCCTTTTCGTAAAATCATAGCTTCCGTATCAATGTAATTGTGAATGGTGGTAAAGGAGTCGTCAATATGCAGCCCCAAAAAGGCGATTATGGCCTCAGCCATGGCTTTCCGGTTATATACGGCATATTTCTGAACAATCTTCATGTCGTGAACGTAATCGTCGAACAGCCGCCCCTCAAGATAAGCCAGGGCTTTGGGAACCTTTGTCGCGGCTTGTTTTTTTAATTCTGTTACGACCGATTGAATCTCCGTCCGGCGGCCTTCTTTTTTCAGCCTTTCTATGGTTTCGTTTATTTGGCAGAACGAATTGCCGTCAAGGTTTTTTCCGGCTTCTTCCTGATAATATTCGGCCACCTGTTTTCCCAGATAACGGCTTCCCGAGTGTATCACCAGATAAATGCGGCCGTCGTCGTCCCGGTCAACTTCGATAAAGTGGTTGCCTCCGCCAAGCGTGCCCAGGCTGTGAACGACTCTGTGCACGTTGATGCGGGGCAGGCACCTGAGCTCTTCAAGACTGATGTTTTCAATATAAGGGTGCGGCGTTTGGCGGATGTTTATCCCGGCCGGAATTGAGGAACGAATAAAACCGTCAAGTTTTTCCGGGTCAATTTCCTTTTCCCGCAAAACGTAAGTTGCCATTCCGCAGCCGATGTCCACGCCGACGAGGTTGGGGACGATTTTGTCTTTGACGGTCATCGTCGTTCCGATCGTGCAGCCGGCGCCGGCATGGACGTCCGGCATGACGCGGATCAGACTTCCCTGCGTAAATTCCTGATTGCACAGGGTTTTTATCTGCTCTTCGGCAACGGGGTCGATCGTGTCCGTAAAAACTTTTGCCGAGTTGAATTTTCCGTTTATTTGCTTCATGTAAAAACCTCTTAACGGTTTGCCGATTATATCTTATTCATAATAAATCGTTTTTTTCAATCTTTTGTTTGGAGAAAATACAGTTTTAATTCTTTCGGGAGGGAAGCCGGAATCGGTTGCTGTATTTGCCGGAGCCGGTTTTTATTTTTTGCAGAAACAGCCTTCCAGGTGGTCGTCGACAAAACCGGTTGCCTGCAGAAAAGCATAACAGATGGTTGAACCGAAAAACTTAAATCCCCGTTTTTTCATGTCTTTGCTGAGGGCGTCCGACTACGGCGACGAGGCAGGAATTTCGCTTAAAACGGTAAATCGGTTGACAATCGGCCGGCCGCCGGGCAGAAACGAGACGACATACTGATAAAAACTGCCGAACTCTTTTTGTACGGCCAGGAAACATTTCGCGTTGTTGATTGCGCCGGCAATTTTCAGGCGGTTGCGGACGATGCCGTCAAATTTCATCAGTCGTTCAACGTCTTCCGCCGTCATTTGCGCAACTTTTACGGCGTCAAAATGATGAAAGGCCTTTTTGTATCCTTCGCGTTTTCGGAGGATGGTAATCCAGGACAAACCGGCCTGAGCGCTTTCAAGCAGTAAAAATTCAAACAGAACTTGGTCGGAGGTGACCTGTCTGCCCCATTCTTCGTCGTGGTAGCGGATATAAAGTTCGTCTGTTCCCGCCCAGCCGCAGCGGCCGTTTATAATGTCTTTCATTTTTTGATCCCGTGTTGCCGTACCGTTGCCTTTGGCGGCGGATAAAAAAATACCTGCCGCAAAAGGCAGGTAAGGTTGGTCGGATTGACTGGACTCGAACCAGCGACCTCTACGTCCCGAACGTAGCGTTCTACCAGGCTGAACTACAATCCGATAACGGATGTATATTTACCACAAAAAAAATATATGACAACATATTTTTTTAATTGAATGAAAAAAATTTTTCATATACCTTTCCCATGAACTTAATTTGTCGGGAAAATCAGCATGTATAAAAAGTTTTCGTATTTTGTTGCCACCATGTTCGGGGTCGGTTATTGTCCGTTTGCGTCGGGTACGGCCGGTTCGCTTGCCACGCTTCCGTTTGCTTTTGCCGCTGCCTATTACGGCGGCACGGTCGGAATTGCCGCAGCGGCGGTTGTCGTCTTTTTTGCCGGAACCCTGGCCACCAAAGAGGTCTTGAAATATACCAAACACGATCCGTCGATCGTGGTGATTGATGAAACGGCCGGTCAGCTGTTTACTTTTGTTGCGGTGGCGGATCAGCTGACCGGTGCGGCGGACTGGCGGGCCTTTCTGCTGTATTTGTTCGGTTTCGGCTTGTTCAGGGTATTTGACATTACCAAGCCGCAGCCGGCGCGCTGGGCGGATTCCAAGGTCTTAAACGCCTGGGGCGTGATGCTGGACGATATTTTTGCCGGCGTCTACGCGGCGGTTATACTTTATGTTATTTCCATTTATCTGTAAGAGGTATTGTGAGCCGTCTGCAAGCAGGCGGCTTTTTTGCCGGATCCGGGGATAAAACGCCGGATGCCGCGGATTTTTGCGGGCGGTTTGAAAAATAGACGCATTTCCTCTTGTTTTGCCGAAAATTCGGACTATATCAACCGCAGACAACAGATGCGGGAAGAACGGCATGTGGGAACAAAAACATTGGAAAATCGCCGCAGCAGTCGTATTGCTGGTGACTTTGGCGCTGATTCTTTTTAATTAAAAGGAGATGGAAATGAAACTTTGGCATTGGCTGGTGGTGGCGGTTTTCATATTTGCGATCCTGATTTCGCTGTTTTTTTGAGAAATTTGTTTTTTTGTCTTGACATCAATGGAGAAAAAGCGTATCTATGCACCATCATTTATCGCGGGGTGGAGCAGCCCGGTAGCTCGTCAGGCTCATAACCTGAAGGTCGTAGGTTCAAATCCTGCCCCCGCAACCAGTGGGAAAAGAGGAAGTTTATACTTCCTCTTTTTTTGTTTCCCCAATACCTTGAAAAGTTAAAGAAACTGCGGGATTCATTTTTTATTTTGATGGTCGCGCCCTCTTCTCCAGTATCTTTGTTTTTTGTCCCAATCGGTTCAAAACACCCCAAATATATACTTTTTTGAAAGTCTGAACAGCCCAAACAACGCCCTTCAAGAGATTACCATGTTTTTATTGTTTCCACAGGCGCTTTTTGACCAAACTTCCTCTTTTGGTTCTTTTTGTATAAGAGGCAATTATATTGATACAAATATTTTTCTTTTAATTTCAATCTGATGCGTTTTTTTGAAAATTTTTGGAAACGGTTTTTGATTTTATACGGGTGATCCTGTCGGAGGTTCAAAATGACAGACATTCAAAAAATCATACAACTTTTACTGCCGGAACTTTTGGCTTTGATTGATGGAAAAAATAGTCCGGATTTGTTGCAGAAAGGACTGGATAACAAGAGAATAAAGAGCATTCATGTTGTTGAGAAAGGAGTTGAAAATGGTGGAAACTGATGTTTTACAGCTCAACGATATGAGTGTTGGCGAGTTAAAAGAAATGTGGCGGCAATATTTTGACAGCGAGCCGATTTGGAAAACCAAGCGTTTTTATATTCCCAGACTTGCCTATCGAATGCAGGAACTTGCCTATGGCGGCGTTCCGGAACATATTAAAAGCCTATTGCTTGGCAAAACAGTTTTGAAACACGCCGAGGACAACGATGGCACGTGCCTTCCTCCGGTTGGAACCCGTCTGGTTAAGACCTACCGCGGAAAAGAATATAATGTTATTGTTTCTACCGCCGGCTTTCAATTTGAGGGGATTTATTACAAAAGTCTGTCCGCGGTTGCTTTAAAAATCACGGGCAAACGAATTTCCGGACGCTTTTTCTTTGGATTGGGAGAGAATAAATGAAAACTATACGATGTGCCGTTTATACCCGAAAATCAACTGAAGATGGTCTGGAAAAAGAATTTAACACGCTGGAAGCGCAACGGGAATCCGGCGAAAACTACATTAAAAGCCAGGCTTATCAAGGCTGGGAAATCATCCCCACCCATTATGACGATGGCGGTTATTCCGGTGGCACATTGAAACGTCCGGCTTTGCAACAGCTTTTAAAGGATGTTGAGGCTGGAATGGTTGATATGATTGTTGTTTATAAAATCGACAGGCTGACACGTTCGCTGATTGATTTTTCAAAACTTGTTGAAATTTTTGACCGTAATCAATGTTCTTTTGTGTCAGTGACGCAGAATTTTAACACTTATGATTCCATGGGGCGCCTGACGCTGAATGTTTTACTTTCTTTTGCTCAATTTGAGCGGGAGGTTATTACCGAACGTATCCGGGATAAAGTGGACGCTTCCAAAAAGAAGGGCATGTGGATGGGGGGTGTTTTACCGCTTGGTTATGTTTCCGTGAATAAAAAATTGGAGATTATTCCGGAAGAAGCGAAAATTGTGTATTTAGCTTTTGAAAAATATCTGATTTTTCGTTCAGAAATTGCGGTGGCGGAATGGCTAAACAACAATGGTTACACCACATTAAGCAAGGGAAATGGGAAATTCACCCATATGCGCGTGAGCAGTATGTTGAAAAACGTGCTTTATATCGGCAAAGTTCCTCATAAAGACAAAGTTTACGATGGTCAGCATCATGCAATCATTTCACAGGAATTATTTGATGAAGTTCAAAAAATCAAAAGCCAGAACCGCATCGGCAGACTTGCACCGTCCCGTTTTGTTGAACATGCTCTGCTTAAAGGGCTTATTTATTGCGATTGTTGTCAGGCGGCGATGATTTCCACGAAATCCAATAAAAAGAATAAAGTTTACGAATATTATACCTCTTTCCGTGCGGTTAAAGAAGGCTTTAATAATTGCAAGATAGGAAGCATTCCTGCCGGCGAGATGGATAATTTCGTCTTGCTGCAAATCGCAGGCATTATCAAATCACCTAAAATCCTTTCCGGATTGATAGAACAGGCAAAAATCATACGTCCTGATATTAAAGATGTGCAAATTATTTCCAAATTACAGGACGGTGATGATTTTATTCAGAGACTGTCTTCCATTACTTTACGCCAACTATTGATTATGCTTGTTCAAAAAATCCGCGTGGATGTTGATCGTATCAAAATTATGTATACAGAACTGGCCGTCAGTTTGATGGACGATAAAATGAAAGACGATTTGTTTCCCAATAATATTAACGGTGAAAGAAACGAGATTTTATACCGCGTCTGCTTACGCCGGAAACGCGGCTCATTGAAAATATTCGCTCCCGAGAAATATAAACCTGACGAAAATAATCCATTATATTTGGCATTGATAAAAGCTTTTGTTTGGCAGGATAAAATGAAAAAAGAAAACCTGTTTATCGAAGATTTGGCAAAGAGCGAAGGTCTGAGCCGTGAATATGTCGGCAAAGTGTTGCACATGACGTATCTTGCTCCGGATATTGTGACGGCCATTGTGGATGGAGTTTATCCCCAAACACTTTCCCTTCGTAAAATTTTAGAATCGGAAATTCCATTGCTTTGGTCTCAGCAACGATTAAAGTATGGCTTCAGTTTTTGATTGTACACAGATTTTTACACAAGCGATATTTTATTAAAATAATGTCAAGTCCTTATCTATGATACACTTTCAACTTGTAATTGTTTTATCTGTGTATTGCACGCAAATGTATTAAACCTGAAAATAAGCCTCTATTCAATTATTTAACGAGGCTTATCAATGAACTTGAATATTTTTAACGGACTACCTCAGTATGTCCGCATAACAATTTTATCGCAAATTCGCAGATTGTTGTCAACCCCAATCTTTTCTTATGAAGATCGGGAAGATTTAATTCAAGAGCTGTTGCTTTTTTATTTGAAGCGGTTTTACAACGCTCATGATGTGGACGAAGCTTTAGTGGTGCATTCCATAAAGCAATACGCCACGAACCTGTTAACGCAAAGATACCATCGCCGCGATTTTTTATACTCCTCATTGGCCGACTATGACGCTGATGAGGAGTTTTCTTTTGCGGAAAACACGGAAACGCGGTTGATCGTCAGTGAAATTATGAATAGTGCCGAACCTAAGGAGAAAGAGATTGTAAAGTGTATTCTATGCGGCGACAGCATTGACCAGATTTCCAGAGATATGCATGTCAGTAAAAAGACTATTTACGGCTTTTTTGAAAAAATGAGAAAAAAATTAAAATAACGGAAACGATTTTTGATTTTCAGCGGGTGTTCCTGTTGTCATTAACAAATTTTGAAAGGAACAGCCATGAGAAAAAACGATCGCACGGTTTATATCACGGAAGAGATACGCAAAATTCCGGTCATTTATTTGTTGGAGCTGGAAATGTCCGCTCTCGACCGATTGGAAAAAATGATACGAGACGAGGTCAAACGCACAAGTTTGGCGCTGGAATGGATACAGGGCATTAAAAATATAAAGAAGGCTTCTAAAGACGGAGGGCAAAATGGATAAAAAAACGTCCTTTGTTTTGTATCCGGCGGATTTCCTTGCGGCTGTGCATAACTTCAAGAAAAGTCAGATAGCTGATTTAATAATTGCGCTGTGTGAAAAAAATTTTTACGGAGATGTTTCTTTTAAATTATCAGACCCGGTAAAAAAGCGTTTTTCATTAATTCAGGAAACAATTGAGAAAAACAATGCCAAGTATTTGGAAGTCCGTGAAAAGCGTCAAGCCAGCGCCAAGCAAAAAAACAGCAAATGTCAAGCAAAATCAAAGCAAAGTTCCAACAAAGAGCAAGCAAATGTGCCAACATCCCCATCAGATGAATCGGAGAATGAATCGGTATATGTATGTGAATCTGTAGATAAAGATAAAGGGACGGAGGTTGTGGATAAGCCTGTTTACGCCGGTGCGCCGACTGTAGATGATGTGACGGCGTATTGTCAGGAAAGCGGTTACACGATCGATCCGGCCGCTTTTGTGCGCTGGAATGAAGAACGCGGCTGGATGAACGGTAAAAAATACATTGCCGTGGACTGGAAAAAAGCTGTCCGGAAATGGTTTTGCAAGGAAAACGGCATCGCTTATTCGGAGATGGAGATGCTGGCGAATGTTTGTTCGGATGTGCTCGGCAAGGTAAAGGAGGTGCAAGATGGCTGATATTACAATTGAAAAAATCAAGCAAGATTTGGAAACCGCCGCTTATGTGGATAGGCTTTTGCCGGCTGTCCGCGCTCCCAAATACCGGTGTTGTATGCCGGATATTATCTACACGCCGCAGGAAATTGTTTTTATGGACAAGCGTCCGCTTAAAGTCCGTCCGAATCAGGAGCAGATATCTTTATGGGAACAGGTGATGCTGGAGTGGCTGCCCATATTATCGGTTGACGAACGCCGACTGGTTTGGAAAAGAGCCAACCGTATTCCATGGAAGCTGTTGTGCCGGGAGTTCGGCGTTTCACGACAGATGTTGGCCTTGCGCCATGAAAAAGCCCTTATTAAAATTCAATATGGATGCCTAAAATGTCATTGACATTTTCGTGGTTTACAAATCAGCAAAAAACGGTTACAAAGACAGGTATAATTGGGGCGGAGGTGAACAATCCGCCCTTTTTGATATTTTTTTAGAGTCCGCAGGTATATTGCCTGCGGGCCTTTTTTATGCTTGATAAAGGAGCGGTGATGAAAAAAACTGCGGAAGCGGTGTCGCTTGGACACCCTGACAAAATGGCGGATTATATTTCGTCTTATATTTTAGACAGGATGATTGAACAAGACGCGGCGGTCAAATATGCCGTTGAAGTAATGGTAAAAGATAACACGGTTGTGTTAGGCGGTGAAATCACGGGTGATGTAAACCTGGCAAGAATTAATTTTTATGTTACCGAAGCGCTGGCGGAAATCGGGTACGATAAGTTTTACAGCCATCGTTGGGGAAATTACGCTATTAATCCCGAGAAACTGCAGATTATCAATCTTATCGGCAAACAGTCGGCAGATATTTCACAAGGAGTTGAACAAGACGGCTGGGGTGATCAGGGGGTATTTGTCGGTTACGCTTGTCAGGGTACGGGCAACATCAGCCGCGAACAATATCTGGCCAAAAAATTATGTAACGCTTTATATGAGTATGCTTTGCAAAACATCCACTTGGGCATTGACATCAAAACGCAGATTACACTTAATGAGCTTGGCGGTGTGGAAACGGCGGTTGTGGCTGTTCCGATGCTTAAAGATGTTGACCTGACGACGTTTATTGTTTTGGCGCTGGGAGAGGAGCCGGAAAATATTATTGTCAATGGCACGGGAACATATAAATATCATTCATCCGTGGCCGATTGCGGCGTGACCGGTCGGAAGCTGGCGTGCGATTTTTATGAAACGGCTTGTCCGATCGACGGCGGAAGTCCATGGACAAAGGATGCCAGCAAAGCCGATGTGACACTTAATTTTTATGCCCGCAAACTGGCCTTGGAATATTTGCAAGACAATGACGAGTGTTTTGTTTATCTCTCTTCCTGTATCGGCCGGTCAGAACTACCGAGCACTATCGTGAAGACAGTTAAGCACAGTGTGGTCACTAAACATTCTTTGCAGATTAATAAGAAACCGTCCGAAATTATTACCGAGCTTGGGCTGAATAAGCCTGTGTTCGCGAGGTTGTGCAAAAACGGTTTATAATATCATTTTGAATTTGATTTTTTTAGTAACTCCTATGAAAATATCCGTTAAGGAGAGACTAAAATGTCTAATTTATATTTAAATTTTCATATAGTAACATTAAATAAAAAAAATCGAAAAGAAGATTTATTTGTTTTGTCCAATGTAGAGCAAAGAGATGTCTTTGATGCGTTGAAAGAAACTTTTAAAAAAAATAAAGGAATACTATTAAATAATAAGGGGCGTTTGTTGTCTTATAACGTAGATAAGACAAAGCGCTCTATAAGTGGGTATGTAGAATCAGGGGAACAAGGTTTTACTTCTAAATTTGTAGATTTAAAAAGTGCACAACTTGTATATAGTAGAAGAAAACAAGATCTTGAGTTGATTCCGTTCTATTTTTTAATATCTGTTCCAAAAGATTCAAAATATTGTTTTATTGCAGTTCAGACTTTGGGATTATCAAGTCCTTATGAAGTGATTTCACATCTTGTAAAAAAAGCATTTAATAATTTTGACGCAACATGTAAATTTAAAGCTGTATGCGAAAATGGTAAATTGATAGAGCAAACACTTAAAAAAAATGGGCAGATTTTAAAAATAGAAGCTTTTAAAGCTCAACAACCTCGCGATAAAGCTGGAGACTATGTTTCGAAAATTTATGTACGTCAAGAATTTTCTGGTTTTTCTCAAGGAATATTATCTGAAATAAGGAGAGATAGCTCAAAAACTGCTTTATCAAAATTGTTTGCTATAAACGAAATTGATAATTATAAATTACATATCAAAGATCGGAAAGGAAAAACAAGATGTTTAAGTATTTCTTCAAATCAAGCTACTAATTATGATATTAGTGATATCGATTTGAATGAAAAAGGGCATCCAAAGTATGAAGAATTAGTGAAAGTTGTTGATGAGCATATGGAAAATATTATTGAATTATTTCAATAAAGGAAAAGAAAATGATTTTTTTTGAAAGATTAAATATCTCCAAAATTATAGTTAATCACTTTTCAACATTTTATAATAATCAAGATAATAGAAAAATAGATAGGTTGGAGTTAGCTGTTTATTTTAGTATTTTATTGTTATTGTCAGTTATTTCAGCTATATTTTTACCTGTAACAAGAATGAATGTTGTTCTAACTCCATTAACCATATTTACTGGTTTTTTATTTAGTGCTTTATTTGTAATAATAGATAAAAAAGAGGGGAAAACAAAGCAAATAAAGGAATTAATCTCTGAAGTATATGATAATATATCTTTTTCTATTTTAATGAGTTTTTTTATAATTTTATTTATGATAATAAATTATGTTATGATTAGTTTTGATGTATCTGAGCTCTATAATAGAATAATATTAGGAATTGTTTATTTTTTGCTACTGAATTTTTCATACTCATTAATGATGGTAATAAAACGTTTATATAAAATATTTGAGAATTAAACCCGTGGGTCCTTCCCGTGATTAAATCGTATGCGGGGGCGCAAGCCGCGGCGCAATTCTAGCGTCCGGCGTTTTTGTTTACTGGTCGGCATATCTCTGAAAACCAAGCAAAATAAGGTTTTCGGAGATATTTTGTTTTTGGCGGCTGGTCACCCCATGTTTTTGTCTGGTCACTTTTGTTTTTTACGGAGAAATTTATGGAGTTCCAAGAGAATTATCCGATAGATAAGCTCATCCCTTACGCACGCAATTCGCGTACACATAACGATGAGCAAATCGCTCAGATTGCCGCCAGCATCAAAGAGTTCGGCTTTACCAATCCGATTTTGATTGGTGTGGATGATGTCATTATTGCCGGGCATGGCAGACTGCTTGCGGCTCAACGCATGGGATTAAAAGAAGTTCCAGTCATCCGTTTGCCGCATCTGACCGAGACTCAGCGGCGGGCGTTGGTCATCGCCGATAATAAAATCGCTCTAAATGCCGGCTGGGATGAGGAGATGCTGGCGCTGGAGATGAAAGAACTGGACGATCTGGAGTTTAATCTTGATATTTTGGGATTTTCTGAAGAGGAATTGAAAGAACTGGATGTTTTCGGCGAGCCGGAAACTTCTTCTGATGCCAATGAGGACGAAGTACCGGAAGTTCCTGAAGAAGCGGTGACCAAGCCTGGTGATATCTGGCTTTTAGGCGAACACCGTCTGCTGTGCGGCGATACCACCATATATGATGATGTCAAAAAACTGATGCAGGATGATGTTGCGGCCATGATTTTTACCGATCCTCCGTATAATGTGAACTATGGCTCAACCATGAAAGACAGTCTGCGTTATCATGCCGGAACGCTGGGCGGACGTAAAATTATGAATGATAATCTCGGCGATGGTTTTGCACAATTTTTAACCGACAGCCTGTCCAACCTTATGATGTTCAACAAAGGAGCAGTGTATGTCTGCATGAGTTCCAGCGAACTGCACACTCTTTACAATGCTTTTATCGCCGCCGGCGGCAAATGGTCGACTTTTATCGTCTGGGCCAAAAACACTTTCACACTTGGACGGGCGGATTATCAGCGGCAGTATGAACCGATTTTGTATGGTTGGAATGCCAATCAAAAACACTACTGGTGCGGCGACCGTGATCAATCCGATGTCTGGGCGTACAACAAACCGGTCAAAAACGATCTGCATCCAACGATGAAACCGGTGGAACTGGTGGAAAGGGCCATAAATAACAGTTCAAAATCGGGGGATATTGTGTTGGACGGTTTCGGCGGCTCCGGTTCTACGATTATCGCAGCTGAGAAAACCAGGCGTAAAGCCCGTTTGATTGAGCTTGATCCAAAGTTTTGCGATGTGATTGTCCGCCGTTGGGAAGAGTACACGGGCCAAAAAGCGCAACTCTTTGAAAGTCATGAGGAAAGTTTGAATAATCAATCAAGCGGTATATTGTACGAGAAAAAAGTTGCGTCCCTTTAAGCGGCCGAATTATCGCCAGCAAACCCGCTGTTTCAAAAACATCATTATAATTCAATTTGTTATAATAAAAAATAATGCAGAATTAACTGGACTTTCCTTTATTTCCAAGCATTCATTGTGTTGTAAAGAGGATAAAAACTCTACAATAAATTGAAAGAAAGGATAAAATAATGACTACGATTTTAGAAACAGAAAATAAAGAATGGGGATTTTGGGGAACGGCGAAAGGTTATCTTAAACATAAGAAGGACATGACCAGATTATGGAATGAGACTGCCAAACTTATCCAGAGGAATTCAGGGCTTACCCCGGAAGAAACACAAAAATTGATGGACAGCCGCTGGGGAAGACATATCGCCGACAGCTATATGGAGGAGATCAGGACGAATGTCGAAACCTTTATAAAAATAGCAGACCGCAGGTTAACCAAAGAACGCATTATCGAGGACTACCGGTATTATGTTGATGAAACGGCCTATCAGGATATCATCCCTCAAAAGTATCGAGATTTTTGTAAAGAATTAAAGGCGCTGAGCTTAAAATACGGGATAGTTATCCAAGCGGTGGGCGGGGTCAGATTAAGCACCGAGAAGTTTACAGGCTACAATCCCGACCTTGACAGCGGCGACCTGATACCCGAATGGGAGGACTGAGAGATAAGCGGGGCGCGGTCCGCCCCGCAATTTTCCTGAAAAATAATGCAGAATTAACTGGATTTCCGCTGTTTTCCAAGCATTCATTGTAATGTAAGCAGAGGTATGGATGCCGAAGCGGTAACTTAAAAGAAAGGATTAAGTCATGAAAAATAAGAACATTATCGAAGAGTTAATATGCCATGAATTGTCCAGACTGGATGGACTTTTGGAAGTTTTAAAAGAATTAAACATAGCCAAAATTCCGCCTAAAGGTTATTTATCGGAAAGCGATGCATGGTGTTGGTATGAAGATAATCCCTCAGAAGAGGAGAAAAAACGGGTGTTAACGGCTCTTGGTTATGATGTAAGCAAACTTTAGCCGGTATGGGGAGCGTAAGTTCCCCTCCAGCCGTGTCATATTGAACTTTTAAGCCGTTGCGGGGACTTAATTAATTATCCTTTCTTTCTAAATCCGCATGCAGGCTTGAGGAAACGAGGCTATCTGCCTCGTTTTCCTTTTGGTGCAAAAATGCCTGACAATGCCCTGAATATCGGCTTTGGTGCGCTGAAATTAATTCCGGCGGTATATTGTACGCTTTATTTATATATGGCTAAAGCAAATTAAGGAAAATAAATGGGACGGAAGGTGTCACTTCGGGAATATGCCAGAATTCGGGGTGTACGGTTGAACGCCGTGCAAACGGCGATTGCCTCGGGGCGTATTCATAAAACGCCGGACGGTAAAATCGACGTGGATGAAGCCAACAGGGAATGGTTTATGAATACAGATCCGGCCAAAAGCCGTAAGGCC
The DNA here is from genome assembly GCA_001917175.1 of Azospirillum sp. 51_20. Taxonomy (GTDB): domain Bacteria; phylum Pseudomonadota; class Alphaproteobacteria; order RF32; family CAG-239; genus JAFUYI01. The sequence goes on along the minus strand of MNTV01000034.1, from coordinate 22,809 downwards.
GATCCACTGTTTGAGACTCAACCGGAATTATCCGGCGGCGGGCGGCAGAATTTTTCAACCTTTCAGCAGGCCAAAACAGCGGATATTTATTATCGGGCGATGCTGGCCAAAGCAAAACTCAAAATGGTAACGGGAGAAACAATCGACCGCAAAAAGGCCGGACAGCACGCATTTAACCTCGGGAGAGCTTTGCGGGATTTGTTTTCCGGCTTTTCCACCCGCTACGGGGCGTTAATCGCAGCTGAACTCGGCGCGGATGAACATAAGACGGCGGTGGTGTTGGATGAATACATACGGAAACTCCTCTCCGAAAGCAGAGAGCTTATCGACCGGGAGCTTTGACGCGAAGGGCTATATTGAGGATGAATTTTTCAAGGGCGTGGAACCGGATTCATACATGCCGGTGTCGGAATGGGCCGATAAATACCGCGTTCTTTCCAGCAAGTCGGCATCGGAACCGGGGCGCTGGCGGACAGACAGAACGCCGTATTTGAAAGAGATTATGGACTGCCTGTCGCCGAAAAGCCCTATTCAAAAGGTGGTGTTTATGAAAGGCGCGCAAATCGGAGGCACGGAATGCGGCAACAACTGGCTGGGATATGTCATGCACAAAGCGCCGGGGCCGATTATGGCGGTGTCGCCAACGGTGGAAATGGCCAAGCGTAATTCCAAACAACGCATAGATCCTCTGATTGAGGATTGTCCGGAACTAAAAAAACTGGTGGCTCCGGCGCGTTCCCGGGACAGTGGCAACACCATGCTGTCCAAGGATTTTCCGGGCGGCGTGTTGGTGATGACCGGAGCGAACTCGGCGGTGGGGTTGCGTTCCATGCCGGCGCGGTATTTGTTTATGGATGAGATTGACGGTTATCCGCAGGATATTGACGGTGAAGGCGATCCGATTTTGCTGGCGGAACGGCGAACCGCTACATTCAACAAAAGAAAAAAGATTTTTCTGGTGTCCACGCCGACGATCAAAGGTCTGTCCAACATTGAGCGGGAGTTTGAAAACTCCGACAAGCGCTATTTTTTTGTGCCCTGTCCTTTCTGTGGCACTTATCAGCGGCTGGAATGGACACAGATGCAGGCGGAAGACGGCAATGTGTTCTATGTGTGCGAGCATTGCGGCGGACATATTGGAGAGCATTATAAAACACAAATGTTGGCCAACGGCCGCTGGCAGGCAACCGCATCCAGCGATGGAGTGACGGCGGGGTTCCATTTATCGTCTCTGTATTCGCCGATTGGGTGGCTGTCGTGGAAAGAATGCGTGGCTATTTATGAGAAAACCAAGAAAAATCCAAGCCTGATGCAGGGCTTTCAAAACACCATTCTGGGTGAGACCTTTGAGGTGGAAAGTGATGCGCCGGAATGGCAGCGCCTGTATGAAGCCAGAGAAACTTATCCGATCGGGACTGTTCCTTATGACGGATTGTTCCTGACCGCTGGTGTTGATATTCAAAAAGACCGTATTGAATGCGAAGTTGTGGCTTGGGGACGGCAAAAGCAGAGCTGGTCGGTGGCGTATTTTGTTTTAGATGGAGACACCGCCCGACCGGAAGTCTGGCGCAAACTTGAAAATGTGCTGACAAAAGATTATCCGCATGAAAGCGGCGTAACATTGCCGATACGAGTGATGTGCGTTGATTCCGGATATGCCACGCAGGATGTTTATTCGTTTGTAAGGCAGTTCAGTCAAGCAGTTTGGGGCGGCAACGGCGCGAGAGCAAGCCAGCCGAGGACGGTGGTTGCCGTCAAGGGCCAGAGCCGGGACACGGCGATGTTATTGTCCACATCCAAGGCCGACACCAGGAAAAAGGGACTGAAAGTATGGAATGTGTCCGGTCCGGTTATCAAGACTGAGCTATACCGTTGGCTTAAGCTGGAGCGTGTCGGCGAGGATGCTTCGCTGTTTGGACGCTGCCATTTTCCGCAGTATGCCGAGGAATATTTCAAACAGCTAACGGCGGAGCGGCAGGTGGTCAGGATAAGCAACGGCTATCCGAAACCGGTTTGGGAAAAAGATCCCGCAAGGCGTAACGAAGCTTTGGACTGTCGGGTTTACGCCCGAGCCGGCGCGGCTATTTACGGTCTTGACCGCATGAGTGAAAAAGCCTGGGCCGAGTTGGAGGCTCTTATTCCGGCAAATCCCGAGGCTAAGCCGAAAAAGAAACCGTCAAGATTTATACAGATGAAAGCGACAAAGGTTGACGATCCATGGCTTTAGATAAGGAGATATTAAAAACCAGACTAGCAGAGGCTGAAGAAGCTTATCATCAGCTGATGATAGGCGCAAGGGAAGTTTCGGTCAATGTCGGTAATTTTGGTTCGGTGACTTACAATCAAGCCAGTCGGACAAGTCTGGAAACCTATATTGCAAATCTTAAATCGCAAATTGCCGCGGCGGAGGGGAAAAACTCCGTTCGCCGCAGAATTATGAAAGTCAGTTTTTAATTTGGAAAAAATATTTCCAAATATTCTTGATTGGATGGAATTGTAAACTCTTTCTGATACTCTGGCTGCATAGGATTACCAAAAGTAATTTTATAAGTACTATGCTCCGATACATTTTTTGCATAAAAAATACGGTAATTTATAACAGAATGTAATTGTGAATGATTGGAATTTAACTCATTAAAACCTTGTATTTGAAGACCTTCTTTACCTTGGTAAATATTTAACCTTTTTGTAAAATCATCTGATAACTTCACAATAACAACAAACTCCATCGCTCGCTCCTTTAACATGTTAAGTGGGTTTTAAATTAAACTATTTAATAAAAAAGTCAACATATTGGGAAAACATGACAGATACATCACATAAAGCAGCATCGCAGACACTAAGGGAGATTGCCTCATGGCAGCCCGGGCGGGGTTCGGCGGACAGCGATCTTTTGCCCGAACTTTCCACAATGGTCGCCCGTTCCCGAGATTTGTCCCGCAACCATGGGATTGCCAGCGGTGCGATGCAGACGCTGACTGACAATATTGTCGGCACGGGTTTTCGTCTTTCCGCCAAGCCTGACTATAAGCTTTTAGGCAAAACCAAGGATTGGGAGGAGGAATGGCAGGCCAAAATTGAGGGATTGTGGCGCTCATGGTCGGAGACTTTTATGTGTGATGCGGCGCAAAGCCTCAATTTTCATGGACTGACAACGCAGATTTTTAAATCCTGTTTGATTAACGGTGAGGCGCTGGCGTTGGCTTTGTGGCTGCCGGAACGTCCGGTTGCCACCACCATTCAGCTAATTGAACCTGACAGGCTGTCCAATCCAAATAACAGCACGGATAGTAAGAATCTGCGCGGCGGCGTGGAGATTGACTGTTTCGGTGCTCCGGTCGCCTATCATATTTTAAAAGAACATCCGGGGGATTATTGGATGTCTTCGCTGGAATGGGAGCGTGTTCCGACTTTTACACCTTTCGGCCGGCGGCGGGTGTTGCATATTCATGATGTCAGCCGTATTGGACAGACTCGGGGAAAACCTATCCTTTCCTCGATTATGCCGATGTTTAAAATGCTTGATCATTATGAGCGTTCCGAATTACAGGCGGCGATTGTCAACGCGATGATTGCCGCTTTTATTGAAACGCCGATGGGTGGCGAAGAATTAAATGAATTGTTCGGCGGTTCCAGCGATGATTATTTGAACGCCAAGAAAGACTGGCAGGTTAAGTTGGAGGGTGGCTCCATTATTCCGATATTTCCCGGAGACAAGGTCGCGCCGTTTACGCCAAGCCGACCCAACTCCGCTTATGGAAGCTTTGTGGAGAATTTACTCCGACATATCGGCACGGGATTAAACATCCCATACGAATTGTTGCTGAAGGACTTTTCCAAAACCAATTATTCCTCAGCGCGGTCGGCATTGTTGGAGGCATGGCGCCATTTTAACGGACGGCGGCAATGGCTGGCGGACTATTGGGCAACACCGGTTTATGAATTGTGGCTTGAAGAAATGGTCAACAAAGGCTTGGTGGATGCGCCGGATTTTTATAAAAACCGCTACGCCTACACCCGATGCAAATGGATTGGTCCGGGGCGCGGTTGGGTTGATCCGGTTAAGGAAGCGCAGGCCTGCCAACTCCGTATGGAAATCGGTTTGTCCACGCTGGAAAACGAGTGCGCCTCTCAGGGACTGGATTGGGAGGAAGTGGTCGAACAACGGGTTCGGGAAAAAAATAAACTTAAGGAAATGGGGTTGATCAATGAAAATACTAAACAGGAGCATTTGGGCGATGACGCCGGAGATGATGGGAACGATGGCGGAGATCGCGAAGGAAAGCCGTAAAACGCCTGAAGCCATAGCCCGGGAGATGGGCAAAGATATGAAAGATGCCAACGCCGCCTCAATCAGAGACGGCGTTGCTGTTCTTAAAGTGTCCGGCCCGTTGTTTCGCTATGCCAACCTGATGACAAGGATTTGCGGTGCAACATCGTATGAACTGCTGGCCCGGGACTTTAACAAAGCGTTGCAACATCCTGAAGTTAAAGCCATTTTGTTTGATATTGACAGTCCGGGCGGTGAAGTCAACGGCTGTTCGGAGTTGGCGGACATGATTTTTCTGGCGAGAGGGAAAAAGCCGATTGTCGCTTATGCGTCCGGGGCCTGTTGTTCCGGGGCATACTGGATTGCCTCCGCCTGTGACAGGATTTTGGCTTCCGATACGGCGGTGCTTGGTTCTATCGGAGTGGTTTCCGTTTTTGAAAAGGATGATGACGGCAAAACGATAGAAATCGTTTCTTCTCAAAGCCCCAACAAGCGCCCGGACATTAACACGGAAGAAGGCAGAGCCAAGATTCAGGCAAGGGTTGATGAGCTGGCGGAGGTTTTTATCGCCAAAATCGCCCGTAACCGCGGTATCACGGCGGTGGATGTGGTTAAAAATTTTGGTGCCGGTGATGTGGCTGTCGGCCAATATGCCGTTCGTAACGGTCTGGCGGACGGGTTGTCCTCGTTTGAGGCGATAATCGCAGGCTTTAATTTTCAACAAACGGAGAAAATATTCATGAATGACAATGAAAAAACGAGCGCCGAGGATATTCGGCGCACTGAACGGGAACGCATGGTACAAGTCTTTGCCTCTGAGGTTTCCCAAGGAAGGGAGAACACTGCCAAACTGCTGCTGACAAAAACGGATTTGGCGGCAGATGATATCCTGGAGATTTTGGCAACTGTTCCCACTCATCGGGAAAGTGCTTTTGAACAGGCCATGGCGGCAATTAAGAATCCGGACATCCGTCCGGCGGCGGAAGCCGACAATGAACCCCCGGAGGCGGTTGCTCAACGCATCGCCTCTTTAATTTAAGGAGAAACAGATGACAGCACAGGGATTTACGGATCAGGGCGAAACTAAAGCTGACAATTTGTTGGCTGGAGAATTTCCAAGGATTGTCGAGTTGGCCACCGTTTCCGGCGGCAAGTATGCCCGTGGAACCATTCTTGGCAAAATTACGGCCAGCGGCAAATGCACGATTTGCACATCGGCGGCAACGGATGGTTCAAAGGATGCTTACGCCATTCTGGCGGAAGCGGTCGATACATCGGAAAAAGACAAACAGGCCGTTGTCTATCTGACCGGGGAGTTCAACGCGGCGGCACTGACTGTCGGGAGCGGACTTACGGTCGATGGCCTGAAAGATGCTCTCCGTGCCAAAAGCATTTTTATCAAAAACAACCAAGCATATTAGGAGCATAAACAGATGGATATTTTTTCAACCCAAGTGTTGGCCAAGGTGGTGGAACGCCTGCGGACACCGCCGTCATTTCTTTTGGATACGTTTTTTCCGAATGTTCAGACTTCCGACAAAGAAGAGATTTTCTTTGATGTGACGGACAGCAAACCGAGAATCTCGCCGTTTGTGTCCCCCCTGCTGCCGGGAAAGGTCGTTGACGGCGGCGGTTATCAGACTAAATCGTTCAAACCGGCGTATGTCAAGGACAAACGTCGTTTTGATGCCAACATACCTTATAAACGCGTTGCCGGCGAGGCAATCGGCGGCTCTTTGTCCCCTGCTCAGCGTTATGAACGGGCATTGGCAACACATCTTAAGGATCAACTGGACAATCTGACCCGCCGCGAGGAAGTGATGGCGGCAGAAATTCTGCGCACCGGCAAAGTTATCGTGTCCGGAGACGGTTATCCGGCGCAGACGGTTGATTTCGGAAGAGATGAGACGTTAACCAAAGCTTTGAGCGGTTCATCAACCTGGGAAACCGCCGGTGTCAATCCGATTGACAATCTGGAAGACTGGGCGATTGCCATTCAGGACAAATCCGGCGTGGTCGCCAAAACCGTGGTTATGGATCCGCAGGCATGGAAGATTTTCCGGGGCAATGACATCGTACAGAAATATCTGGACATCCGCCGTGGCACAAATAACAGTCTTTCCATTGATCCGGCGTTGCGTTCGGAAGATGCCAAAGCCCGTTATATCGGCTCAATCGGTGATTTTGATATCTGGGTTTATAACGACACCTATATCAATGACGCCGGACAGACGGCAAAGCTTCTGCCGGAAAAGACGGTACTGCTCGGATCTCGAGAGGGACTGGAGGGAACACGCTGTTACGGTGCCATTCATGATGAAAAAGCCAACTGGACGGCCAGCCGCTATTTTACAAAGTCGTGGATAGAAGAAGATCCCAGTGTGCGCTGGCTGTTGCTGCAGTCCGCCCCGCTGGTTGTTCCCTATCGGCCGAACGCCTCCATGTGCGTAACCATTGGGTAAAGGAGGCAAAAATGAAAATAAGGGCTTTGATTACTTTGGTTATTGGCAAAAATAAAGAAATATTGCCGGGCAATATCTGCGATGTCAGTGAAACAGAAGCCAATCGGCTGATTGCTTTGGGATTTGCGGAAAAATTAACCAAAGGGTCGACGAATTCTTCGTCCGACTCTGGAAAGAAGCAAACGGAGAATAAGGAAAATGACGGTAAACCCGATGAAAACGGCGGTGGACAGTCTATTCAACCGGCTGGGACGGACGGCGACATACAAAAATAGTTCCGTCCGCCTGATTTTAAGCGAGCCTGACAAGATAACCGAAGTCGGGTTTGTCAATGCCCATTCCGGCATGCATCGGGCGAAGATCAGAATTTCCGATGCGCCGGATTTAAAAGTTGGCGATAAAATCGGAATGGACGGCAAAATTTATGCCGTCCGTTCCGAACCTGTCAAAGACATCCACAATCTGATATGGAGTTGCGATCTGGTATGCGTTTAAAAGCGGTTGTGGAAGGCAGTTTGGCGGAATATATGGAACGAGAGTATCAAAACTGCGCCAGAGCAGTGACCAAAGGAGTGTCTCTTGCCGCCAACGGTTTAAAAACTGCCATGCGAACGCAGGTCAAATCCGCGGGATTGGGTTCAAGACTGGCCAACACTTGGCGGGGAGATGTTTACCCAAAGGCTAAAAACAGTATTTCCGCCGCCGGAGTGGTCTATACCAAGGTGCAGAAAATCATGGAAGGCTTTGAGTATCAGACGGTTATTCGCGGCAAAGACGGCTTGTGGCTGGCGATACCGACCGCCGCCATTTCCAAACGAATCCGCAACAAACGTATGACGCCGGCTTTATATGAAAGGTCAAAAGGCGTTCGTCTGCGGTTCGTGTATCGGAAAAACGGCGCATCGCTTTTGGTGCATGAACAAAAAAGAAAAACAATCATCGCTTTTGTTCTCGTGCCTCAGGTTAGAATGCCCAAACTGATTAATTTTGCTGCGGAAGGTGCAAAATGGCAGGCGAAACTGCCGTTTTTAATTTTGGAGAATTGGCGTGAGCAAACGTGAACAAGTTTTACAGGCCCTGTTTGACAAGCTTTCGGCGTTACCGGACGCGGAAGTCAGACGTAATATCTCGCTTCCGGTTAAAATTCCTTCTTCAGGTCTGATTGTTTTGAGAGACGGTAATATCGGCGAGCCGGAGATTTTGCTGTCACCGGTGTATTATGTGTTCCATCATCGGGCGGAGATTGAGGTTCTGGTGCAAAAGACAGACGATGCCGATAATGATGCCAAACTTGACTACTTGTTGGAAGCTGTCGGGCATTTGTTGGCAGTTGATACAACGCTTTCCGGGTTGATTGACCATATGCATGCCGAACCGCCGGAGTTTATCGAACAGCCGGTTGAGGGCGGATTAACCATCAAAGCTGCCATTGTGCCGGTAATACTGGAATATGTTTCTGATTCAAATTTAACTTAAGTGAAAGGAATACCCTATGAGTAGAGCCTATGGCTGGAACGCCCAGCTTTTAATTGCCGAAGAAAACGAGTACGGCGTGCCGCCGGAAGAAAATTATCGGAAAATCCCGTTTATTTCTTCATCTTTGGACAGTGAGCAAAATCTTGTATCGTCCAATGTCCTGGGATTGGGACGCGACCCAACACAGCCTTTTCAGGATGTCATCAACGTGGATGGAGATATGGCCGTTCCGGTGGATATGCGCAATATAGGCCTTTGGCTGAAGGCTGTATTCGGTACACCAGTCACAACTGACAATGAAGACGGGAGTTTTACTCATACTTTTGAAAGCGGTAGAACATCAGTTCCGAGTTATTCGCTGGAGGTCGGATTGCCGGAGATTCCACAATTTATCAGGTTTTCCGGTGTGCGCGCCAACAGCATTGCTTTTAATTTTCAGCGGTCTGGCGAAGCGCAGGCAACTATCAATCTAATGGCGCAGGGTGAAAGCGGCTCGGAAACGGCCATCGACACGGCTCCGGAAGTTTATCCTTATACCCGTGTGTCGCAATTTCAGGGATATATAAAGAGCGGCGGCGAGCTTTTGGCTAATATTGTTTCAGCAAGCGCCACTTATTCCAACAATCTGGAAAAAATCGAAACCATCCGCAATGATGGCAAGGTTGAGGCGATTGATTTGGGTGTGGCAAGTTTGTCCGGCAGTATTTCCGCAAAATATGCCGATAATGTTCTGCTTGACAAGGCCAGAGCTGGAACGCCGGTGGACATTGAGTTGGGTTATCAGCTTTCGGAAACAATGAAACTTGTTATTTCCTGCTATGAAGTCTATCTGCCTAAACCCAAACGCTCAATTGACGGTCCGGGCGGAATCGAATGTTCATATGATTTTCAGGGAGCAAAAGATCAGGACTTGGGCAAAATGATGACGGTAACACTGGTCAATGATGTGGAGGAATACTAAATGCTGAAATTAAAAATACAAAAAGAACCGTACTGGCTGGAGCTTGGTTACGGGGTGAAAGTCAAGGTTAAGCCGTGTACCTCATCTGTTTTTTATGAGGCCAAAGCCTACATGAACAGCAAGTTGGCGGAATTGGCTAAAACTTATAAGGCCAATAAAGAGGCGGGAATTGAAGACGGGGCAGCAGAAAGCATTGAAAGTCCTGTCAAACGTGAGGCGCTGGCGGATAGGTTTTTGCTTATCGGACTGGGAATTGCCGGAATTTTGGAATGGGATGGTGTGATGGAGGCCGGTGAAAACAAATCTGCGCCGCTGACGGAAAATAAAATTGATGAGCTGTTTTCCAATTTTTGGGCGGTGGCGGAAAACTTCCGCAGTCAGTATTGCGGTTTGCGGGAAGTGTTGGAAGCTGAAAAAAACGTCTCTACGCCCGCGCCAAATGGCACTTCGGCGATGGGCGAAGTTACTGCAGAGGATGCGGAGAAGATGGCAAAACCTTCTGCCCGTTCTACAAATGCCGATATATAGAAACAGCGCTGGAAACCGATGTCGGGTATCAGGCTTGGGAAATTTTACTGAAACTTCCTAAACCTGATTTACCCTTGGCTCTTAATCTTGCTCAAAACCTTGGGTTTGATATGGAGCTGATAAGTGAACTTTTGCCGATAGGAATATTTGCTATTTTAGGAAATCAAGAGATAAATGAGTGCGGTTAAGAATTTAAGTATCAGGTTATCGGCGGTGGGCGGCGATAAAGTCCGGCGGGAGTTCAAAAGCTTAGGAGCGGATGGCGACAGGGCTTTTCGGCGGATTACACAGGTTATTCAGCCGGCCAATGATAATTTAAAAGCTCTGGATGCAACCGCCCGGTCTTTCAATGAAGTCATCCGTCAGGGAACAGCGCTGTTTGGCGCATACCTGGGTTTTCAGGGGTTAAAAAATACTTTTTCCGCCATTTTCAGTGCCAACACGACTTTTGAAAAACTCTCGGCATCGCTTAAAACGGTTACCGGATCGGCGGAAGCGGCACAGGAGGCTTTTGCCCTGATTGAAAAATTTGCCGTTGACACACCGTACCAGCTCAACGAAATTGTAGAGGCTTTTATCCGGTTGCAGGCGCTGGGGCTTGATCCGTCTGAAGAAGCACTGACTTCTTATGGAAACACGGCATCAGCATTCAGCAGAAATATGATTGATTTTGTGGAGGCGGTCGCTGATGCAACGGTTGGAGAGTTTGAACGCCTTAAAAGCTTTGGAATCAAAGCTAATACCCTGACAGATGAAGTCAAATTTACTTTTGCCGGGGTTACGACAACGGTTAAGAAAAACGCCGCAGATATAGAAAAATATCTCCGTTCTTTGGGAGATGTCCAGTTTGCCGGGGCAATGGACGAGCAGATGAAAACCATGAACGGCGTGCTGTCCAACATTGAGGACAGTTTTGAAAAGCTTTACCGTCAAGTTGGCCAAAGCGGTTTGAATGATGCTTTAAAAGCCACTTTTACTCGTTTTAACGAATTGGTGGAAAGAGGCGGAAACGCAGCTGATGTTGTTGGTAAAACTTTGGCAAGCGCGGTAACCGTTGCGGCGGATGCTTTTTTTCTGCTGGCGGAGCATGCCGATACGGCGCTGGTTCTGCTGGTGGCACGGCTTGGTTCATCGGCAATCTTGGGCGGATTAAATCTGTTGCGAGCTGGAATCGGATATGTACAGGTATCTATGGCAGGGCTTTCCGTTTCCACCAAATCAGCGGTTGCCGGTATTGCGATGATGAGCAATGTTTCCAAACTGGCGGCGGCACAAATGGCTTTGATGGCAACAGCCGCCGGTGTTTTGAAAGGCGCTTTGGCTCTTGTCGGCGGACCGGCGGGGTTGGCGGTTTTGGCCGGAATGGCGATTTATAAACTGGTTGACAGCCATGATGTTGCCAAAAAAGCGGCGGAAGACCATGCCGAGACATTGAAAAAACTTCAGGACGAGTTGAAAGCCACGGCTGAAGAAGCGGCGAGCTTTTCCGTGGAACAGACAAAAGACATGGCGTTAGCGGAATGGGGTTTAAAACTCAAAACCGCCGAACAAAATGTCCGTGATTTGCGTAAAGAGCTGAAAAACACTGGCGGTTTGTCTCTTGTTACACGCCTCACACCGAACGCCCTGCTCAAGGATTATGAGGTTTACGCCAAGGACTGGGCGAACATTTTGCGCCAATCAAAGACCGATTTGGAGCAATATGAAAAAGAAATTTGGAAAATTGCGGCGGAATATCCGGATTTTCAACCACAGGCACAGGAAATTCAGAACAAGCTTTTACTGCTGAAAGCGGCCGAACAGGATGCATGGACGGCGCGGGAGGAACTGAAATATCTTGAAAATCCAAAACTGCGGCCGAAGATTGAAGTGGAGGCAGAGACAACCGCTACGCCAAAATCTTCCACCAACACCGATGCTTATAAAAAGATGCTTGAAGATCTCAAGCAGAAGCTTTTGGAACTGAAGTCGCCGTATGAACAGGCGATGACCAAAGCGGACGAATGGCGGGCTAACGCCCTTAAAAATCTGGATGCCAGTTCGGCTGATTATGAAACCTATAAAGAGCAAATTGCTTTGGTTTATGACGATATGGTTAAAAAAGCCGATGAGACGGCGCTTAATTCTTCCAAATCTTTGGAAGATGGCTTTAAACGCGGCTTTCGGAGCATTCTGAATGAAATCGGCGATTTTGCCAGCTTGGCTGAAAATGCGGTTAAAAACGCTTTTTCCGGTATGGAAGACGCTCTTGCAAATTTTGTCACTACTGGAAAAATAAATTTTTCCGATTTCGCCGATGCGGTTGTCAGCGATTTGTCCCGCATTGCCATCAGGCAGGCCATAACCCAACCTTTGATGGAAGGAATCGGCGGCTTTTTTGGATTTTCCATGGCTCATGGCGGCGGAATCATTGGCGCGGACAATTTGGCGACAAAATCAGCCAGCTCGTTGGTTTTTGCCAATGCACCCAGATTTCATTCCGGCGGCATCGTTGGAGATGAAGTGCCGATTATCGCCAAAAGAGGTGAAGGCGTTTTTACCCGAGAGCAGATGAAAGCGCTGGGCGATAACGGAACAAATGTCAACATCAGCGTCAATGTAATCAATAATGCCGCTTCAGACGTTAAAACTTCTGTTTCCAAGTCAGATCAGGGCAATGGAAAGTTCAATCTGGATATTATGATTGAGAAAATTGAAAATTCCATGTCGCGGAATGTTTCCAAAGGTACGGGACTGGCTCCGGCATTGGAACGCCGCTACGGGCTTAATCCCGCATACGGCAGTTATGGTTAATCAGAGGATACTCTATGACAACAAAATTTCCGGATTTGCTTCCTTTGCCTCTGGTAGAGGAATATTCCATTACTCCCAATGAAGCGATTATCCGCACCCAGATGGAATCCGGAACGGCGCGGCAACGGCGGCGTTTTGATTCTGTTCCGAGCCGGATTACCGTCAAATGGTTTATGAACGCTTCGCAATTTTCGCTTTTTGAGGCATGGTATAAGTATCATGCCAAAGAAGGAGCTGAGTGGTTTGTTATTCCTCTTTTAGGCGGGTTGGGTCTGATTGAGCAGGAGGCAAGGTTTACCCAACAGTTTACCGCTAAATTGCAAAACAGGATTTTGTGGGCGATAACATCGGAATTGGAAATACGAGAGCGCCCTACCCTGTCAGAGGGGGCTTTAGACATCCTGCTTTCCAATGATTTTGATAAATTGTCCCGTTCGGGAGACCTTTTTCATAAATATGTAAATATAACCTGCTTTAAACAGTTGGAGAATTTGTAATGGCTAATATGGAAGAAAGGCTGGAAGCCGTTGTTGTTCAGGCCGAAAGTGATGGTGAAAAGTGGCATACCATCGTTCACGGTGATGAAAATACGAATGTTTCTGTGGAAAGCGGCGATGTTCCGACCGTTGCCAAACAACTCAAAGACATCCGCACGGCCATAACCGGTGGTGTGTCGGATGTGGTTGCAGAAGCAGAGAATGCCCGGGATGCGGCGATTGTAGCCAAAAATTCAACAGAACAAATCAAATCAGAGACAAATACCATAAAATCGGATGTTGAAAAGTTAAAAGAAGATACTTTAAATATAAAGAATCAGGCAAACCAGATTTTCAACGACATCTCATCGGCCACCGATACAGCTGTTTCAACTATTCAAAATGAAAGCACAACGCAGGTTTCAATAATACAGAATAACGGCGAGACACAAGTCAATGCGGTTAATTCAGCCGGGAATACGCAGGTTGCCAATGTTAAAGCCGAAGGTAAAAATCAGGTTGCGTTGGCTCAAGCCCAAGCCAATCAGGCAAAATATTATGCTGAATCCTGTGCGCCGGCACCGCTCGGTTCCCGCCTGTCTGTTCCGGCAAATAAAAAAGTGCCGGATGGTTATGAGCCGGTGTGGTACAAAAACACCATTACCCGCGCCAGATATCCTGATTTTTTTACTCAGCTGGTTGACACAGATTATTTAGTGTTTGTTGATGAAGCAACATACGACAATCAGGTTGAAAGCTACGGTATGTGCGCATCCTATGTCAAAGTGGACAATGATACTGTTATTTTGCCGTTGTTGTTGAACTATGCCAGAAGCGGAACGACTGATAATACCGGTTCGGTTTTAAATGACCAATTTCAGGGACATTATCATTCTAACCAAATACGTACGGATACGTATGGTTCAGGCGATGGTGCCGCTATTATGACCAGTTCCGGCGCAGATGAGGGACTGCAAAAAGATGGAACAAACATGTATGTTCTTGATCCCAAAACGGACGGAAAAAACGGTACACCGCGCTTTGGAGCAGAGACAAGACCAAAATCATATTATGAGCTGGTCTATATAAAGTGCGCCGATATCAGCCGTCCACTGTCAGAAGAGGATACATCGGTTTTGCGCAGCGGTTTGGCTAATAAACTTGACGTTTCCTTAAGCAATATTTCAGTTTCTGCTTTTAATGCCAAAATTTTTCAATCATCAAAAAGCAACATCTTGTGGTATGAAAAAAATCTTGCAACTGGCTTAATTAAACAGGGTGGCCGTGTTAATGTCAATGCAAATTCAGATTTTTCCGTGACCTTTCCTCTGGCTTTTACAACAGCGCCGATTGCTGTTCTGCTTACTCCTTACAACCAGCCGTCGAGTTCCACATCAGATTCTAATTATCTGGCGGTTGCCGTTTCCATTACGGCACAGTCTTTTAAGATCCGTTATAGAGATTCCGACAGTGATGGTGCCAGACAGGGTTATGTTTCATGGTTTGCTGTAGGTTATTAGGAGAAATTAATGCCAAATGATGTTTTGCAGGAGGCAATCAAAGAAGCTTATGCTTCATGCCCAAGCGATGTGTTTATCTATCATACATTGGAAATAAAACATCCGGATTTTGTGGATGATGACGGAAATCCAACTACTATCCGTCTGATTCAGGGATTCAAAAATATCACGGCCAAGCTTGAAAACGGCGAAAAAGTTGAGTTTTTAGCAATGTGCTTTAACTTGGAACTACCGCCGGTGGATACTTCCGCCGTGCCTGAAATCACTGTGGAAATTGACAATGTCAGTCGGGAAATTATCAAGCATTTAGACAGTGCCGCCTCCTCGCAACATAAAACCGAGCTGATTTACCGGCCGTATCTTTCTACGGATCTTGATACGCCGCAGATGATACCGCCGGTTAGCCTGACTGTTACGGAAGTCAGCGGCGATGTTTACAAAATCACAGCCAAGGCCAGAATGACCGACATCGGAAACAAAACGTTTCCAAATGAAACTTACCGTTTGTCAAAATTTATGGGGTTAGTAAGCTAAAATGAAACATTGGGCTGTCAAATATATCGGAAAGTCTTGGATTAACGGCGATTATGACTGTTGGGGCTTGGTTCGGGATGTTTATAAAAATGAACTTCGGATAGAGTTGTCGCCAATTGTTGCCGATGCAACAAGTCTGCGCGATGTTTTATCCGAGTTCAGAAAATCATCTAATTATAACCACTTAAAAGAAACTTATGATTTTAAGGATAAAAATATTGTCATTTTAACACAAAATAAATATCCTTGCCATGTCGGTGTATACTGTGAAGCTGACGGCGGCGGTGTTTTGCATAATATGCAGGGTGTCGGTGTGGTATTTCAAAAACTGCCGGAACTTAAAATGAACGGCTGGCAGATTATGGAGATTTTAGAGTATGAAAAGCCCTAAAATCTTGACTTTCAACTCATTGTTTGCTAGGGACACAATAAAAGAGAGGTATCCAGATGACAACAGAAATATCCACACAAAATATGCCGTTTTTTGCTGATATTGCAGAATTGCTGACCCAAGCCCGTTCCAATGCTTATCGCACCGTCAATTCTATTATGGTTGAAACTTATTGGAAAATCGGTCGGCGAATTGTTGAAGAAGAACAAAATGGCAAAACTCGAGCGGAATATGGAGATAAATTGATTGAAAGCCTTTCCCGTTATTTAACAGATTCCTTTGGCAAAGGTTTCTCTGAGGCTAATCTAAGAAATATGAGAACTTTTTATCAGACTTTTCCCGAATTTGATACGCACTGCGTAACGAATCTTTCGTGGACCAACATTCGTTTAATTATGCGTTTGGATAATACTCAAGAAAGAGACTATTATTTAAAAGAAGCCAGCGCGGAAAATTGGTCTTCCCGCGTATTGGAACGTAATATTAAATCCGGTTATTATCATCGGTTACTGTCTACACAGAAAACTGTTGATGTTTCAAACAATCTTCCTGTATGTCAGTCTACTGAAAACTTTATTAAAGATCCGTATGTTCTGGAATTTTTGAATGTCCCAGAAAATTTGGAAGGTAAGGAAAGCCTGCTTGAAAAAGAGCTGATTACACATTTGCAGAAATTTTTGCTGGAATTAGGCAAAGGCTTTTCTTTTGTGGCCAGACAGCAACGTATCAGTACGGAAACCGACCATTTTTACGCTGATTTGGTTTTCTACAATTATATTTTGAAGTGTTTTGTCGTGGTCGATCTGAAGACAACCAAGCTCACGCATGCGGATATCGGACAGATGGATATGTATGTCAGAATGTTTGACAGTCTCAAACGTGGCGTGGATGATAATCCAACAATCGGAATTATTCTCTGCACCGATAAGAGTGAAACGATGGTCAAGTATTCGGTTCTTAATGAAAGCAAGCAGATTTTTGCCAGTAAATATAAAACTGTGTTACCAACAGAGGAAGAACTGGCGGAAATGATTGCTAAAGAAAATTCTTTACTTTTAGAAGAACATTCTTAACAAATGAACACAGATGCAAATAGTTAAAATACAAAACCCTTTTAACCTCGCGCAAAGCGAGGTTTTTTATTGTCTAAAACAGATGAATGTGTCGGAAATTGCAACCGAATATAATGTCAGTCCGCAAAACCTGCCATTTATCTGTTTTTTGAACGGAGAGCCTTTGTTGCGGCAATATTGGAGTATCTGCCCCAAAATGACTGACCACATTGCTTTTCTCTGTTTGCCGCAAGGCGGTGGCGGAGGAGGTTCCAATCCTCTAAAGGTGGTTTTGTCGGTGGCAGTTATGGTGGCGGCGTATTATACCGGAGGTATAGCTGCCGGCGCGTACGGCGCTTTTGCCGGAGCGGCCGCGGCAACGGCTGTCAGCGTTGGCGGTTCAATGTTGGTCAATGCGGTCATTCCGTCTCCATCCAGCAGTTTAAGTTCGTCTTATTCCTCCTCTTCTCTGGAAACCAGCCCGACTTACTCCTTAAATGCCCAAGGTAATCAGGCCAAACTCGGCGGCGTCATTCCGGTTTTATATGGCCGGCACATTATTTATCCTGACTTTGCCGCCAAACCATACACTGAATATAAAGACAATGAACAGTATTTATGTCAGTTGCATGTTTTAACCCAAGGGTACTGTGAGGTGGAACAAATTCGTATAGATGATACGCCGATTAGCAGTTTTGCTGAGGTAGAGTATGAAATTGTCGAACCGAATCGGGAAGTGACACTTTTTAATCCCAATGTTGTTATGGCTCCGGAAATTGCCGGACAAGAATTGCTGAAAGATGAATATGTCGGCGGTTTTGTCGTTAATCCGGAAGACACGCAAATCAATAAAATCAGCATAGATGTCGTTATGAGTGCCGGTTTATATTATGCCAACGACAGCGGCGGTTTGTCAGAAAAATCCATCCAATGGCAAATTGAGGCCAGAACAATAGATGATGAAGGTAATGCTTTGGACGACTGGTTTGTGCTTGGAACGGAAACTTATTCGGCGGCACAAAATAAGCCCATCCGCCTTACTTATAATTATAGTGTAGATATGGGACGCTATGAGGTTCGCGCGACCAGACTTGATGACAAGGACACCAGCGCCCGGGCGGCACATTCCATATATTGGGAAAGCCTGAAAGGGCATATGGAAACACCTGCGACTTTTGGCGAAATGACATTGCTGGTTATCAAAATGCGGGCAACCAACAATTTGTCGTCCAACTCCAGCCGTAAAATCAATGCTATTATTACTCGTAAGGTTAGAAAATGGAACCGTCAAAGTGGTTGGAGCGAGCCGGTTGCTTGTCGTTCCATCGCCTGGGCAATCGCCGATATTCTAAAAGCGCAATACGGCGGCAGATTGCCGGATGCACGTATTCATCTGATGGAATTGGAGCAGTTAGATAAAGTTTGGGAGAACCGAGGCGATTATTTTGACGGGATTTTTGACAGTGCCACAACCATCTGGGAGGCCGTTTCCAAAGTTGCACGTTGTGGCCGGGCGCTACCTATTCTGCAATCCGGTATGGTACGGATTATCCGTGATGAACCCAAAACCATACCGACAGCGATGTTTACGCCGCGGAATATTATTAAGGACAGCTTTTCGATAGAATATATTATGCCGTCTGAAGATACGGCAGACAGCGTCAAAGTGCAGTATTTTTCCAATAAATACTGGAAATATGACGATGTCATCACCAAACTTTCCGACAGTACTGAAGAAAATCCGGCTAATGTGGATCTGTTTGGCTGTACCGACAAAGATCATGCCGAGCGCGAGGGATATTATATGTGCGCCTGCAACCGTTATCGCCGCAAATATATCACTTTCCAGACTGAACTGGAGGGATTGATTCCGACATATGGTGATTTAATCAGCATAGTTCACGATATGTGTGAATGGGGACAAGGCGGCGAAGTGTTGTCAATCTTCGGTAATATGCTGAAACTCTCGGAAAACCTGATTTGGAAACCCGGCGAAGAACATTTTATCAGCTTCAGACTGGCGGATGGTTCAATGAGTGGTGCTTTTCCTGCCACTCGTGGAGCGGTAGACAGTGAAGCTGTTCTGCCCACAATGCCTGATTTTGAAATTTATACCGGTACAGCCCGGGAACGGACGCATTTTGCCTTTGGAACAAAAGGTAAAATGTCCATGATGGCAAAGGTTATCGGTGTACGTCCGCGCGGCGACACGGTGGAGATATCCTGTGTCAATGAAAGTGAGGAGGTCTACAAAACATAATGGATTGGCTGCAGTTTTTACAGATCGTCTGTGTTCCGGCGTTTATCTGGCTGGTTTATAAATTCGGCGAAATGCGCAAGGAACTCAATGATTTTAAGGTTCAGGTGGCGCGCGAATATGCCACGCAGGTGCATATCAACCGTCTGGAGCTGAAAATTGATGAATTAAGAGAAATGATATGGGAGTTACACAATGAATCAGCAGTTGCCAAGAGGCATAAGAAACAATAATCCGGGAAACATACGGCATGGAGAGAACTGGTTGGGGTTAAATCCAAACGGGCGGAATATAGATTCCGCCTTTTGTGTTTTTACGGCTCCGGTCTATGGAATCCGAGCGTTGGCAAAAGTTCTGGTAAACTATAAACGAATCCATGGGTTAAATACGGTTCGCCAGATTGTCAGCCGCTATGCGCCGCCAAATGAGAACCAAACCACCGCCTATATTCAGTCGGTTGCGAAACAACTCGGTGTTTATCCGGATACGGTTATAGATATTGAGGAACGCGGTGTGCTGACAGTGTTTATAAAAGCAATCATCCGTATGGAAAACGGTATTCAGCCATATTCGGATGAACTCATTCAGCAAGGGATTGAATTATGCCAAAATTAAATAAACGTTCATGGATTCCACTGATTGGCTGGATTTTGTGTTATGGGTTCCTCAACAACTGCGTGATTGCACCATATTTTGATGTGGAACTTGTAGATTGGGAACAACTGCTGACCAGTCTGGGTATAATGCTTGGCATCAGTGGCGTGCGGGATATTGGAATGAGCAGGAGAAAAAAAGATGATGGAAATTCTAAAGAAATTTAAAGCGGTGTTTTTTGCGGCAATCGCTCTTTTTTTATACCTATTTGGTTATCGTCACGCCAAGGAAACCGCAGAAAAAGAACAGTTAAAAGGAGAAAATAATGCTCTCAAAATTGCTAAAAAAGCTCGCAACAGCTTGTCTAATCCTGCTGTCGTTGACCGGCTGCACAAAAAATACCGCCGGTAGTTTCTGCCTAATTTACGAACCGATCTTTGCCGATTATGAACGCGATACACCAGAGACAATTAAGCAGATTGATAGGAATAATGTTGTTTTCGAGGTATTGTGTGAGAGTTAAGCCCCCTTTTTAGGGGGCTATTTTGTTATAATAAATCATTTAGAAGATTCATGCATTTGATTTTTTGTTGCATATTTGCCCGTCCATATACATTTAATGTAAAGGACACATTTTTATGGCCTAAAATTTCGGATAATGATTTTACATCAAATTCGGGTATTTCTATGGCTCGGACAGCAAATGTGTGTCTAATTTCATGAAATTTTACGTTTCGTAAGTTATGTTTTTTCAAAAAACGTGCAAAAAACTGCCGATAAGTTCTTGGTTCTGTGGGTTTGTTTTTTCCTGTCAAAAAATATTGATTAGGACTATCTGTATAGTATTTTTTGATAATATTTACTAAAAGTGATGGGAGTGGAATTGTTCGTGCTGAGCTAGCAGTTTTGGGCGCACCGATATAAACATATGATGTTCCTTTAACTTTATCGTAAATTCTTTGTACAGTACGTTGGATTGTTATCGTTTTATCAATCAATGAAATATCCCGCATTTGCAAACCACACAATTCTCCTATTCGTACTCCTGTGAACAATGCTACAAGAATTCCGGCTGTTCTACGATTCATTTTCATATAGATGCATTGAATTAAAGCCAGTTCCTCGTCTTTTGATAAGGAAATTACTTTTTTTATTCCTAAATCTTTGGGATATTCGATTAAATCCCAATTTAACATTGGGATAATCTGTTCTTTATATGCAAAAATGAGACATAGGCGTAAAACAAGAATTATATCCCGAATTGTTTTTACAGTTAATCCCCCAGTTTTATCAAGACGTCCCTCATTATATAATGTATTAATATATGTTTGGATATCAGCCTCGGTAATGGTTGATATTTTCTTTTTTCCCATATAAGGAATTAAGTGGTTTTCTGAAATCAAAACAAAATTGGCATAAGTTGATGGGGTAATCATTGGTTGCTTTTGACATAACCATGTTTTTACCAATGTTTTGAATTGAGTATTTGGTGTTATTTTCATTTTATATTCTCCATTAAAAAGTTAATACCGGAGAATATTTTGCACAAAATGTTGGTAATTTAGGCAACTGAAAGATTTTAGGGGGTTCTCTCCCGCTTCAAGACCATTAATTGGGGATTATTTTCTCCTCTTTTAATGGTCTTGAGCCGAAACTAAGATTCCCTAATTTTATAGAAAAATGGACACGATTTGAAGCTGAGAATATATTTAAAAATATTACAGACAAAAATCATCCCACAGATACAGTTCTTACCATTCAACAAGGAAGAGGAACTCTACCAAGAGATTTATCAGGTCGAAATATTTTATATGATAACACAAATACTAAAAATTATAAAAGAGTTCAATTTGGAGATTTTATTATTCATTTACGTTCTTTTGAAGGCGGATTAGAAATGGCTAATGAGCAAGGTATTGTTAGCCCAGCATACACTATTTTAAGATACATCAAGCCCATTGCATTTGGTTTTTATAAAGCTTATTTTAGGACAAATGAATTTATAAATCATATATTAAGTAAGTCTGTTGAAGGAATTAGGGATGGCAAACAAATCAGCTATGATGCGTTTAAGTGGTTAGCTATTCCATATTGTCAATTAGAAGAACAACAAAAGATTGCTGATTTCCTTTCACTCGTTGATCAACGCATCGAAAAACAGCGTCAGTTGGTCGAGAGCTTAAAGAAGTATAAAAGAGGATATTTTCAACGTATTATTTCGTCCTTGGAAACATCATCCTTTGAATTAAAAAATATTGTAGATGAATATAATGCTAAAAGCAAAATACAAAATGAATTCCCAATTTTATCTTCAACATTATCCGGAATAAAACTGCAAAATGATTATTTTAACAAACAAGCAGCTAGTGAAACAACGATAGGATATAAAATAGTTCCATTTGGATATTTTACATATAGGTCTATGAGTGACACCGGCGAATTTAGATTTAATTTACAAAATATAATTGAAAAAGGAATTGTTAGTCCGGCATACCCTGTTTTTAAAGTAAAAGAAGAATATAATGCCGAATTTGTGGAATATATATTGAATGAGACAGATAATATAAAAAGCCAACTTTTAATTAAAAAAGAAGGTGGGACAAGATACGCTCTAAGCTTTTCTAAATTTCAAACTCTAAAAATAGACTTACCGATAAAAAATGCTCAAGATAAAACGGTCTCGCAACTTAGATTTATAAACAAAGTTTTAACAAATGAGGAAAGAATTTTATCAAATCTTCAAAAATTAAAAAATGGTTTGCTACAGCAGATGTTTATATAAACATCTGTTGTAAAAGACCTTTTTTTAAAGATTGAGCTTTTTCCAATTCGCCCTCATTAAATTTTATTAATTTATTTAATTTTTCAAAAAAGTTTGAAAAATATACCCGATCTACCTCATTATAAGGAAATATAATATTTTTTTCTAAAAAATGCTGGGTGGTTATATTTATTGTGTTTTTTGCTCCTTTTTGGGCTAACGATCTAATATAATTATTAGCATACTGATATTGTTCAAAATATAAGTGCAATAAATTGCCTGTTGAGTAACTAGATGGTTTATATACCCCGTATAATGGAGATACGGCAACATCTTCTTTTATTTTACTTTGCTTTACAATCCCAAAAGGAAAATCACCAGTTGGACTTTTAGTATATACAACATCACCAAAATGTACCCTTCGGTATTTTGATGTATCTGAGGCAGAAAAGCTTCTTCCCAAATGTTCTATTTGATCAACTATTCCTTTTATGACTGCCACAGAACAAACACGTAATCCCACAGAGTTTCTATCATTAATTTCGGTTAGTAAATCACGCATAGGTATACTTTTATTGATTGGATTATTTTTATTAAATAAATGAAAAACTAAACCTCTTTTATACTTCTTTAAGCTCTCGACCAATTGGCGTTGTTTTTCAATCCGGCGGTCAACAAGGAAAAGAAAGTCGGCGATTTTCCTTTTGGGATTGTAAAGCAAAGTAAAATAAAAG
>MNTV01000033.1:48812-104909 GCA_001917175.1 Azospirillum sp. 51_20 | reverse complement strand
TTTCTCCGGCATGGCTATTCTTACCGGTTGCTGTTCATAAACGGTGTTGCCGGTAAACGTGCTGTCAACAATCTTGCCGATATAACCGCCGCCTGTCGAAGCGATCGCTCCGCCGCTATAACTGTTGACGTTGTTCTCGAAAACACTGCCGGCAACTTGTTCTATCAAACCATAGTTTTGAACGCTTCCTTCATTGTTTTTGAAAACAGAACGAACGGTGCCGATCTCGCCATAGTTTCCAATGACGCCGTCGTTGTTCGTAAACGTGCTTTCGATATTGCCGATTTGTCCCCGGTTGTAAATCAGGGAATATTCTCCGTCTACGTTTATCTTGATGTTGTCAATGGCTTCCCCGCGGCCGTTCTCTATCTCTTCCGTCCATTCCGTGATGTCTTTTGCCGCTGACGGAAACGTTAAAAATGTTCCCGCCAAAAGCGCAAATGAAAATATAGTCTTGGGTTTTAACATTCTAACCTTTTCCCTTTCTTTCAAAAAGCTGTTCTTCCCGTTCTGCCGAAGCAAAACGATCGTTTTAATTAAGCGTGTCCGCAATTTTGAAAAAGGAAACTAACTGCTTGATAAAAACGGAATTTTGTTGCATTGTTAAAACAAAAGATATACCATTGTCCTGTATCAAAATAACGATCCTTTTTTTGATACGGCTTTCGGTTTTTCAAAAAATATTGCAATCCTCTGATATTTTGATAATTTTCGGGCATTTTCCGTTCCTGTCGGCATCTTTCCGCATATAAAAAAACCGGCAAACGCCGGTTTTTCGCCTTTCTTAAAAATCTGTCAAAAAAAAGCCTGTTCCAGCACTTTCATCACGCCGCCTTCGTCATTACCGGGCGCAATGGCCGCGGCAATCTTTTTCAGGTCGGGATGAGCGTTCTTCATCGCATAAGAACAGGCGCTGTTTTCAAGCAGAGAAACGTCGTTCAGATAATCGCCGAAGGTCATCGTTTCTTCCCGGTCAATGCCGAGTTTTTCCTGAATAAAGGAAAGCGCATTGCCTTTGCCGACGTTCAAATCCATAATATCCACCCAGTCGGGACCGGAAAGAACCACGTTCGCCCGGGCGGAAAAATGCCGCAAGGCAGGATAAGTCAGCGTTTCCGAAGCATTTTCGGCAAACACCGCCACCTTGCAAATGCCGTCGTCAAACGCGGCAGGCTCCAGTTTTTCCACTACCGTCGCGCGGGCAAAAAAACGATTGACGTTCCGGGCAAAATTTTCGTCTTTCATATCTTCCGCCGCCGCATAAGCGCTTTTGCCGCCGCTTAAAATGACGCGCCCTGCCCTTTTGGCCGCAACGTCCGCCACAACCGCCTGCCAAAGCTCGGTTTCCATGTCGCGGGCCATGACAATCCGTCCCCGATAATAAACCACTCCTCCGTTTTCGGCAATGAAGTATATCCGTTCGCCGAGCGTTTTAAAATATTCCAGCATGTTAAAATACTGGCGGCCGCTGGCGGCGACAAAACAAACCCCGCGTGCCAGCAATTGTTCCAAAAGCGGCAAAAAACCTTCAGGCAGACGCTTCTCAGAATCGAGCAGCGTGCCGTCAAGATCGGATGCCACCAGCCGGATTTCCTTATTTTCGACAACCATTCCTTTTGCCTATCTTTCTTTTTTGACAGCCGCAATGTTGCGGTAATAGGCCAGCGTGTTTTCCATATCCTCCAGATTAACCGGAAGTTTCAACCGCCAGTTCGGATATTTGTCACGATCGGTGCCGGGCAGGTTTTGCAGTTTTTCCACCTGGAAAATATCTTCCGGCTGCACCAGAAAGATTTTGGCATTGCTTTTGGCCATGAAACGGTGGACGGCTTCTTCCAGCCCCTCCGGATAGCCTTCGCCGTACAGATAGTCTCCGTGGCGGCGGTTGTCTTCCGGCCAGACCTGATTTTCGTCCATCGCTTTCAGCAGCTTCCAGCGGTCGGCTTCGCGCTTATGGTAGTTGTCATGCATTTCCTGATCGCTTCCGATAATGCCGAGTTTGCGCGAAAGCGCGATATCGTAGCCGAACCACCACATCTTAAGCGGCGGCATGTCGTGGGTGCCGACGGAAGTCACCACGTTTTCCGGATACTGGTAGGGCGATTTGAAATCTCCCCAGCCGGCGTCCCAGCGCTCGCTCCAGAGGACGCTCATCGACATGATGTTTTTGGCGGCTATCTTGTCCAGAAAACCTTCCGGCACGTTACCGATGCTTTCGCCGACGATCATGCAGCGGTTTAAGTGGCTCTCGATGGCGACGATGCCCAGCATATCTTCAAAATTATACATGATATACGTTCCCTGTTTGCCGTCGGCCTCGGGCATGACAAACAGACGCATCAGACTCATCACGTGATCCAGGCGCAGCGCTCCCGCCCCTTCCGCGGCGGCGCGGATAATTTTGATAAACGGCTGATAGGCGCGGGCTTTCAGTTCAAACGGATTAAACGCGCCCAAATTCCACTTTTGCCCGGTCGGAAAAAACGCGTCCGGCGGCGCGCCGGCGCCGCTTTCGCGCAGATAGAGGCCTTCGTCGCCCCACACTTCCGCGCTGTCGCGGCCGACGCCGACCGGCAGGTCGCGGTAAATGCCGATTTTCAGCCCCGCTTCGCGGACGCAGTCCGTAACCTTTTGCAGCTGACGGTCGGCCTCAAACTGCAGGAACTTGAAAAAGCCCAGCCGGTCGGCCTGCTGTTTTTGATATTTTTTAACCGCGGCGGTGCCGGGTTTGCGATATTCCTTTTCCCAGGCGCGCCAGCCTCCCCAGTGGTCCTGCCACTTGTCCTCGTACAAAGCCTGAAAAGTCGCCAGATTGTCCAGATCCTCTCCCTTACGGCGGCAGAATTTGTCAAACGCCTTCATCCGTTCCGGGTCTTCCTTCATCCGCCGGTAAAGCGTCTGCAAAACCTTCATCTTAAGCGGATAGACGCGGCCGTAGTCAATCGTGTCCGCAGCATTCAGGTCGGCAATTTCCGCCTCCGCCTGATAGCGGTCTTCCGGCCGGAATTCGGGCACGCTTTCAACATCGATATAGATCGGATTCAAAAACAGACGGCTGACCGAAGAATAAGGACTGGCCTCCTCGGGAAAACAGTGGCCGAGCACGTTGACCGGATTGAGGCCGATAATGTCGGCGCCGCTTTTCCGGCACATACCGACAAAATTGCACAGGTCGGTAAAGTCGCCGATCCCCCAGTTGCGGCGGCTGCGGAGAGAATAAAGCTGCACGCAGTAGCCCCACAGGCGCATTTTGTCCCAGCCTTCCGGCTGCCAGCATTTTTCCGGCGCTATCGCCAGCAGCGTCCGGTACGAGTTTTCGCCGACGTTCAGTTCGGCGTCGTAATAACCGACCGCCAGATCGGAGGTAATCTCAATTTCCAGCCGGCCGTACGTTTTTTTGCCGACCGTCCGCCTTTCCGGCAGGGTAACGACGACAAAGGAAACCTCCGACTTTTCGCCTGTCTGCCGGCTGACGACGGAAAGGCCGAAATCGCCTTCGATTTCGTTTTCGGGGACCACGACGTCAAAAACCTTGCGGCTTCGGGGAATAACGTAAACGGGTTCCAACGCCGTCTGCCAGCGGCGGTTGTCCAAAGCGCGGAGAGAGCGGGCGATTTCTTCGCCGCTGCCGGCCTTATATCCCAGAACGCCGGCAAAAAAACGCACCGTTTCGTCGCTCACCTCGTGGCAGGCGGCTTTCAACCCGCAATCGGTGTAAGCGGTGGCAATGCCCAGGCGGTCGGCCAGTTCGCGCAACTTTTCATCCATGATGTTTTCCCCCTATTTTTTAATTTCAAACAACAAAACGCTCCACGCCGGCACCGTAATTGTGCCTCCGGAAGCGATTTTTTTCCGGCTGACGAACTTCTCCGAAGTGTCCAGCAGCAAATTCCATTTCATCCCTCTGCCCAGCAGCGGCAGCTTCCATTCCGTTTCCGCCGCGCCGGCATTGTAAATGCCTAGGACAAAGCAGCCGTTGCGGTAAACGCAGTACGACAAAGCCTTGCGGTTGCCGTCGTACCAGTCGGCGTCGGCAAATTCTTTTCCGTTCTCGTTGTACCAAACCATGTCTTTGATCCCGTCCGGTCCGTACTTGCCGGTAAAGAAACGTTTTTTCTCATAAATTTTCAATTTGCGGCGGAGAGCGATCAGCCGGCGGACAAATTCGGTAAACTCGGCATCGTCGCCGTCAACGGCCTCCCAACACAGCCATGTCAGCACATTGTCCTGGCAATAGGGATTGTTGTTGCCCATCTGGGTATGCAGAAACTCGTCGCCGGCAAACAGCATCGGCGTGCCTACCGACAAAAGCAGGGTCGCCATGATCGCCCTGGCGCGGCAGCGGCGGTTGGCAAGAACCGACGGATTGTCGGTTTCGCCTTCTTCGCCGGAGTTCCAGCTCCAGTTGGCATTGGTGCCGTCGCGGTTGTCCTCGCCGTTGGCCGCGTTGTGCTTGACATTGTAGCTGACCAGGTCGTTCAGGCAGAAGCCGTCGTGTGCGGTTACAAAATTAAGACTGCTCCAAATATCGCGGTTGTGGTAGTTAAAAATATCGCTCGAACCGGAAATGCGGCTGGCCAGTTCCGCCGTCTGATACTGGTCGCCTTTCCAAAAACGGCGGACCACGTCGCGGAAGCGGTCGTTCCATTCACTCCAGCCCGGCGGAAACGCGCCCAGCTGATAACCGCCGTCGCCCACGTCCCACGGTTCGGCAATCAATTTGACATTTTTCAAAACCGGATCCTGACGGACGGCGTACAAAAATCCGCTTTCGGCGGTAAAACCGCCTTTTCTCCGGCAGAGCGTGGTCGCCAGATCAAAGCGGAAGCCGTCGACATGCATTTCTTCCGTCCAGTAACGCAGGGAATCCGTAATCAGCTGAAGCACATAAGGGTTTTCGGCATTGAACGAAGCGCCGCAGCCGGTGCTGTCGTAATAATAGCGCTTGTTTTCCGAATTGAGCATGTAATAGGAGGCGTTGTCAATCCCCCGGTAACAGAGCGTCGGCCCCATCTGGTTGCCTTCCGCGGTATGGTTGTAGACCACGTCCAAAATCACTTCCAGCCCGTTTTGATGATAGAGCTTCACCATTTTTTTGAACTCGTCCAAATCGTCGCAGGCCAGATAAGACTGTTCCGGCGCAAAAAAGCTGCAGCTCTCGTAGCCCCAGTAATTGTCGCGGGGAAAGCCCTTTTTGTGCCGGTTGCCGAAAAAGGCGTGCACCGGCAGCAGCTCCACCGCGGTGATCCCCAAATTTTTCAGATAAGACACCACCGCCGGCGCGCAAAGGCCGAGAAAGGTGCCGCGGTGCCGGTCGGGAACCTGCGGGTGCAGTTTGGTATAACCGCGAACATGCGTTTCGTATAAAACGCTTTCGTTAAAACCGTATGCCGGACGGATATCGTCTTCCCAGTCGAAACGGTCCTCGACCACCACCGATTTGGGCACATAGGGCGCGCTGTCCAACACGTTGAAGGAAAGGTCTTTGTCCGGACTGTCGGGATTATAACCGAAAATCGCCTTGTGCCAGATCAGTTTGCCGCTCAGCTTTTTGCCGTAGGGATCAAACAGCAGCTTGTTGGGATTGAAACGATGCCCCTCCTCCGGCTTGTAGGGGCCGTAAACGCGGTAGCCGTATATCTGCCCGGGTTTGAGTCCGCCGACATAAACATGCCAGACGTTGTTGTCGTTGACGGTAACGGCGATCCGCGAAACCTCTTCGGTGCCGTTTTGGTTGAACAGGCACAGTTCCACTTTGGTCGCATGGGCGGAAAAAAGCGCGAAATTGACGCCCCTGCCGTCATAGTGAGAGCCCAGCGGATAAGGCGTTCCCGGTTGTATCTTAAAACTGCTCATCGTTTCTCCTCCCGGCTCTTTTATATACTATCTGACCGGTTTGATGACAACGGTCGACAATGCCGGCAGCGTGAGCTTTATCGAATAGGGCTTGCCGTTCCATTCCTGCCGCTCGGCATAACGGACGCCGTCGTTTTTGACGCCGCTGCCCCAGTAGTTTTTGTCGTCGCTGTTGAATATCTCCTGATAACCGCAGTTTTCCGGCACGCCGACCCGGTAATCTTCGCGCACGACGGGAGTAAAGTTGCAGACAACGATCAGATAGTCGCCCGGCGTTTCGCCTTTACGAATATAAGAAATGACACTGTCGGCCGCGTTGGCATGATCCAGCCACTCGAAACCGCGGTAGTCGAAATCGATTTCATAAAGCGGCGGATTGCCCTTGTACATCAGGTTGAGGTCGCGGACGCAGTTCTGCATTCCCTTATACATCGGATAATCGAGCAGGTGCCAGCGCAGGCTTTCGTCATAGTTCCATTCCCAGTCCTGACCGAAATCGCAGCCCATGAACAGCAGCTTTTTGCCCGGATGGGTATACATAAAGCCGTAATAGGCGCGCAGGTTGGCAAACTTCTGCCATTCGTCGCCCGGCATTTTGCATAGCATCGACCCCTTGCCGTGGACCACTTCATCGTGGGAAATCGGCAGAATAAAATTTTCGTTAAAGGCATACAGCAGGCCGAACGTCAGCATGCCGTGGTGATACTGACGGTAAATCGGATCCTTGCTGATATATTTCAGGGTATCGTTCATCCAGCCCATGTTCCATTTGTAGCCGAAGCCGAGACCGCCCATCGAAGTCGGGCGGGAAACCATCGGCCAGGCAGTGGACTCTTCGGCGCAGGTGCAGGCTCCCTGATTGAGCCCGTAAACCAGTTCGTTCATCCGCCGCAGGAAGGCAATAGCCTCCAGATTTTCATTGCCGCCGTAAATGTTCGGAATCCATTCGCCGGGATTGCGGGAATAGTCGAGATAAAGCATCGAAGCCACCGCATCCACCCGCAGCCCGTCGATGTGATATTCCTTCAGCCAGTAAAGCGCGTTGGTGCACAGATAGTTGAAAACTTCGGTGCGGCCGTAGTTGTAAATCTTGGTTCCCCAGTCTTTGTGCTCGCCCTTGCGCGGATCGGCGTGTTCGTACAAATGGGTGCCGTCAAATTCGCACAGGCCGTGCCCGTCCTTCGGAAAATGGGCGGGAACCCAGTCCATGATCACCGCGATCCCCGACTGATGGAACTTGTCGATCAGATAACGCAGGTCGTCCGGCGTGCCGAAGCGGCTGGTAGGCGCAAACATGCCGACCACCTGATACCCCCAGGAAGCGTCAAGCGGATGTTCGGCCAGCGGCAGAAACTCGACATGGGTAAAGCCCATGTTGGTCACATAGGGTACCAGCGTGTCCGCCATTTCGCGATAAGTCAGATACTCGCCGCCGTTTTCGCCTTTGCGCCGCCAGGAACCGGCATGCACTTCGTAAATCGACATCGGCCCCGTAAGGCGGTTGTGGCGGTCGGGATGAGACATCCATTCCTCGTCGTTCCAGCGGTAATGGTTCAGGTCATAGACGATCGACGCGTTATGCGGACGTTTTTCGGCATAAAAGCCGACCGGGTCGGATTTGGTGAGAATATAGTCCTGCTGCGTTTTGATTTCGTATTTGTAAACTTCGCCCTCGCCCAGACCGGGGACGAAAATGTCCCACACGCCGCAGGTCGGATATTTGCGCATGACGCAGGTGCGGCCGTCCCAGTTGTTGAAATTGCCGACCACCGAAACGCGTTTGGCGTTCGGCGCCCAGACGGCGAAGCTGACGCCTTTGACGCCGTCCTGTTCGCAAACGTGAGCGCCCAGTTTCCTGTACATTTCCAGATGGCTGCCCTCGCCTAAGAGATAGACGTCGATGTCGCCGAGCGTCGGCCGGAACCGGTAAGTGTCTTCCGCCTCGTAAAACTCGCCGCGGTCGTTTTCGATTTTGAACCAGTAGGAAAAATTGTCGCCGGCGCCGAGGTTGATCTGGAAAAAACCGCGTTCGTCAAGGCGGTTCATCATACCGCGCGAAACGCCGTCGCGGCCGATCACCTCAATTGATTTCGCATGCGGCTGAAAAGCGCGGATAAACACGTTTTTGCTGCCTTTGTCGCGGTGTATGCCAAGCACGGCAAAAACATTGCCGTGATCGCCGTCGATGACGGCTTCCATCTCTGCGTCGGATAATAAATTTTCCATATAATAACCTCTAAATTTGAACTAAAAAAAAGCGTGGCTCTTTAAATCTATCTATAGTTTCTTATCTATAGAATTGCAAGCAAATTACACCACAAAGACATTTTTATTTGGTTAAAAAATTTTATCGCCGGTTAATTATTGATTTTGTATGAGATTACATATTGACGGATAAAATTTTGTATGTATATTAGATGATGTTAACCGAACTTTTTTATTTGGAGTAAGTGATGGTAAATTATAATGAAAACGCTATCAGAGAAGCAGCCTACTACATCTGGCAGAACGCCGGATGCCCGCAGGGTCAGGACGAAAAATTCTGGATGATGGCGGTTGAACAGCTGAACGGCGGCAAATGCTGCTGCTCGAAGTCTTCTTCCGCAAAATCGACTTCCTGCAAATCTGCTTCCGCGAAAAAAGCAGCCCCGAAAAAAACCGCTAAAAAGTAAGTTTGATTCAGGACACTTTCGAGCTAAAAAACCTCTCGTCAAAGAGAGGTTTTTATTTTTGCTTTTTCCTTTTTTGATTTTTTTTGGCAAACGGCTTTCATTCTGTTTTTTTCAGGGTTTGCGGGCCATCACGATCCAGCCCCAGACTTCCGCTTCCCCTTCGTTGCGAAGCTTGACGCGGTTTAACTTTTCAATGATAAAACCGCGCTTTTTCAAACCTTCTTCGACATAGCTTTTACTGTGCAGAAAACGTCCCGACAGATGGAGAAAATAATCGTCTTTGTTATGAGAATTTTCACTGACGCTGAACAAAATCCGCCCTCCCGGCTTCAAAGCGTCAAACATCAAAACAAAGACGCTGCCGAGTTCGCCGAAATAGGTGAACACGTCGGCGGCGTTGATCAGGTCATAACCGTTTTCGTGCCGGGACAGAAACTGACTTAAGTCCTGATTGTACAGGCGGGTGTAAAGTTTTTTGCGGCGGGCGACTTCCAGCATTTTTTCCGACAGGTCTACGCCGTCCAGCCCGCGGAATTTCGCATATTTTTTCAAATAGGCTCCGCACAGGCCGGTGCCGCAGCCGGCGTCCAAAATCTTCATTTTCTTGAGCCTGACGTTTTGCGCCAGCGCTTCCAACGCCTCCGCCATCAGGCTCGGCACCGCATAGTCCAGACTGCCGAGCACATTCTCGAAATCGTCGGCAAAAGCGTTAAAAATGTCGCGCACGTAAACGCTGTTGATCTGGCTGACGTGACCGGCGTTCAGCATGGCGCCGGTCATATGCCTGACGATCGGGTTGTCGGGATATTCGCGCTGCCAGCGGCGGGCATGGGAAAGAACGTCGGTTGCCGGGCTCTCAACCGCAATTTCATACAACAGATAGCCGAAGTTGATCTGCTGGTCGTTGTCGCCTTTGGACAGCACCACCGCCCGCCAGCCCATTTCCAGCGCGCGGTCATATTCCTTTTTCTGCTGAAAGGCCTGCGAAAGCAGGTTGCAAAGCCAGCAATCTTCGGGATTTTTTTCGTACAGTTCCGACAAAATCAAAATCGCTTCGTCGGAGCGGCCGAGTTCAATGCAGACCCCGGCCAGCAGATTTTGCGCTTCAAGGGAATCCGGATGCGACTGTACGGTGCGTTTGGCATAAAAATAGGCGGTGTTGAAATCGCGGCGTTCAAAATAAATGGAGGCGGCGTTCAGCACCGCGGTATAGAAATCGCGTTTTGTTTCCATCGCCTGCTGATAAAATTTCAGCGCTCCGTCAAAATCTTTTTTGCGATAACGCAGATTGCCCATCACCGAAAGCGCGGACGCATTCCGCGGATTGATTTTCAGCGCCCGCTCGGCGGCGTTCTGAGCTTCCGCGTAATCCTGCAGTTCATAAAAAATAATTGCCAGGTTGGCGGCGGCAATATCCGACTTTTTGTTCGCCTTCAACGCCTTGCGATAATATGCGACCGCTTCCTCCTTCTGCCCCAGCCCGTCGTAGCAATTGGCGATATAAACGAGAATGTCCTCGCGTTTCGGGTCTTCGGCCAGAACGTTCAAAAAAGAACGAAGCGCCGCCGCAAAATTCCCGCTTTGATAACAGGCAACCGCCTTTTCTTCCGCTTTTTGCAAAACCTGCCCTCCGCTGATATTGTCCAGATGATTTAAAATAACAAAGCTTGGTAAAAAAAATGTTGACGTTTGCAAAATTATCGGTTATTTGTTGGTTGTTTTACGGGGGTATGGCGGAACTGGTAGACGCGCTAGACTCAAAATCTTGTGGCCTCAGGCCGTGTCAGTTCGAGTCTGACTACCCCTACCAAATTGAAAAGCCTTGATTTGTTTCAAGGCTTTTTCTTTTTGCCGTTTTTTCATTCCGACTTTTTTAAGCAAATTCCGAACAAACGACATCAAACGGGCAGCAAACCAAGTCAGAACACAAAATAAGACAAACAGCCGGCCTTCCCGGCGGAAAACCGCCCCGTCAAAACCAAAAGCCCCCGAAAAAGAGAGCTTTTACATCAGACGAACGACGGCACGTTCACATCCGGTCATAATTTTTGCTGAATTTCCGTTTCCGGCGATTGATCCAAAACCGGATGCGCGCCGCAAACGTCAAACGGTAGGCGGACAACATACAATTAAAAACACCGGTATTGCCGATCCAAAACTGCTTCGGATCGCTGTTGGTGCCAAATTCCATGTCAACCACATCAATTTCCGGCGATCGGGAAACATAATCAAACCCTTTTTTGCCGTCAATCAGACGCACGTACAAAAATTTCACCCTTTTGTCGGGAAACAGCGCCTGCAAACGCTTGTAAATATTTTGCAGGCTGACCGCGTCGGCTTCTTTCCGGCCGCAATGCACGAACAATATGCTCCGGGCCTTTGCCGCTTTGTCAAACAGCCTTTTGATGCGGCGGTCGTATTTCTGTTTTACTCCCGCAAATTCTTCCGCCGGATCCGGACGGGCAAAGTCGTGAACAAAAACGACCCCACTCGGCATGCGGAAACGATAATGCCCGTCTCCTTCTTCTTTTTTCCCTTCCGGAATCAGCTGCGGCAACTCCAGAAAATCCCGAAAACGACTTTCCAGAAAACCGGCAAACAACTCCGGCGTCACTCCGTCCAACCAGTCGAACGGCAGCGTTTCTCCGTGAAGGCGAGCATGACGCAAATGATAGCCGGTCACGCAGAAATATCCCGAAGGAACAATAAAATCGAATCTTTCCATACCCGTATCCACCGACTGCCGTTCCCGTTTAGGGCCGGCAGCTCAAAAATCATTTGTATTCTTTGTACAACATCCTCGTTTTTTCACGGATGCGCCGGCTGGGGACAAGACGGCTCAGGGCGTCGAGCAGTTTAAACGCAAACTTTTTCATGACGTCTTTGACGTTTTTGCGAACCTTATACGCTTTCAAAACCGCTTCCACGTTCTTTTTGAAATAGACGAAGCCGGGAAAATTCTCGTCAAACGCGGCATCCCGATCACGATAACAGTCGTAATAGTCGATGCCGCCGCCGATTTCCCTTTTTTCAAAACCGGTCTTGCCCTCTTCCGTTTCCGCCAGATTGACAAACAACAGACGGTGATTCTTTTCCGGGTACATTTTCCGCAGCCGTTCCAGGGCGGCTTGCAGTTCTTCGTCCGCCGGCAGACGGTCCATCATATCCGGCGTATGAACATGCAAATACAAAATATCTTTCGAATCCCGAATCGTCTGATAAATCCGTTTGATCCGGCGTTCGTACTTTTCGCGCAGCTGCACGTATTCTTCGTCAAAATGCGCCACCTCTTTAAAATCGTGCAGAAAAAGCAGATTGTTGCGAGTATTGACATACCCTACGTTTTTCTTGGTATCCTTTTCATATTTTACCAAATCTTCTTTTTCAAAAAAGCCTTCAAATCCGGTTTCCAGAAAACGGACGGCCTGATCAAACGAAAGCGGTCCGACCCAGTCAAAAGGCAGCGAACGACTTCTCTTTTTAACGCTTTTCAAAGCCTGCGCCGAAGCACAGTAACATCCCATCGGAATAATAATGTCAAATTTCATTTCAGCTCCTTGAAGAATCGTACCGCGTTTGCATGACGCAATTTAACGATCCTTTTTTTAGTCATAACAAACCATGCAAAATTAGTTTTCAAATTAGCGATTTTTATTTTAGCTGTCAACATGTTGGCGTTTTTTTCGCAATGATATGAACATGCGGCAAAAAAAGGATCCTTTTTCTGTTACGAAAAAAATGATATCAAAAAATATCTTAAAAGTCATCTAAATAGTTATTTCTACACAATTTTATAAATATTAGTTTAAGCTGATTATAACCCTTTATTTTATTGTAAAAAAAGGATCGATAAAAAGAAGCGTTTTTGGGAATAACGGAATAAATTGTTCAATAACTATTTTAGAGGACTGGATATTATGATAAAAACAACAATAGGTTTTGCGCTGTTAGCCACGACTTTTTTGAGTTCTGCGGCAAGTGCGTTTGATATCACAACGGATGACCTACTTGAAAAACTTTCTAACTCTCCCAATGTCAGCTGGGAAGAAGTTGGGGAAGACAAAAAAGATGAAACAGATGTTATTGCCGTCAATCTCCCCAACGACCAAACCAAATATTTCCGGTATACATACAGTAAGCCGGACGGTTATGAAGTGATAACCAAACCGGAACTTATGTTACCGACAATTACCGACCCTTCAGAGCAAAACACTTATCAGACCGGCGGGGTGGCCGTTAACAATCCGGCAGGCAATAAATATGGTGACATTACCGGAAAAGTTTTTGCCAACAATAAAGTCAGCGGGAAACTAACAGGCACATCTAGCTATAATAATTTATATATTTTAGGCGGTGCTGTTTACAATGCCGGAGAGATAGGAGACATCACGGCCGATTTTATAAACAATTCGCTGACAGGAATAGAAGAAGGAAGCAACTCTCTATATCTCCGTGGCGGGGCGATTTATAATAGCGATACCGGTACCATCGGCAATATCACCGGAAATTTTATCGGTAATTATGCTTCAAAGGGCGCTGTCTATTCCGTACGGGACGCTGCCTATGGTGGGGCGATTTATAATGATGGTACCATCGGCAATATTACCGGAAATTTTATCGGTAATTATACTTCTTCCACAACGAAAACTGCCTATACCGGAGCGATTAGTAATAGCGGCACTATCGGTGATATTACCGGTAATTTTATAGCCAATCATACTCTTGTGAATGCCGGAGCGATTCTGAATGGCGGCACCATCAACAGTATTACCGGGGACTTCATCGGCAATTACACCAAACATAGTAATGGCGTTGGTAGCTGGGGTGGGACGATTTATAATAGCGGCACCATTGACAGTATTATCGGGGACTTCATCGGTAATCATATCGACTCTTATGGTATGGGAAATTCTGCGGAAGGCGGAGCTATTTATAATTCCGGTACCATCAATAGTATTATCGGCGACTTTATCGGCAACTATATTCAAAATGACGATAGCAGCAGTAACTTTATGCTGGGAGGAGCGATCAGGGCAGAGGGAGGCAGTATGACAATCAGTGGAAACTTTTTGTATAACTATGCCGTAAAAAATGATACGCAATCCATACAACGTCATGCTTTAGGGGCGCCGTATATATCGGAGAAGGAGACAATCATCTGATATTCAAAAGCCGTGATCAAACTCTGTTTTTCTCCGGTAATTATACAAAAGATATAAATCGCGGCAAAAATTACAATGCAATATTTATTAATACATATTCAGGAGGAGACTCTAATCACATAATTAATTTTGACACCACCGGCGGCGGGGCATGGATCATCAATGATAATATTGATGGAGCAGATACCATAATGTGGGATATGGAAGGAAAAATTGATTATAGTAGTCATTATACCCTCACATTCAAAGGCGACGGAGCATTGAACGAAGATGGCTTAACCAACCAGTATATCTCAATCAACAATGATATTATCAATGCCGGTGTGG
Source organism: Azospirillum sp. 51_20 (assembly GCA_001917175.1). Classification (GTDB taxonomy): domain Bacteria; phylum Pseudomonadota; class Alphaproteobacteria; order RF32; family CAG-239; genus JAFUYI01. Next base: position 90,892 of record MNTV01000033.1, on the reverse strand, counting down.
TGATAGTTGATGCCACCACTCTTCGTTTTGGCGCTTATCAGCATGAAGATCAAACTGCCAATAACTGGGACGGACACGGTCGTTTTATCGCTGCGCTTAATGCAGACGGCACTGCCGATTTAGATGCTGCCGCTGTCACCTCGCTGTCTTTGAACAACGCCGCTTTTGATCTCTACAATCAATATCAAGATACAGTCGAACTGGCAGGCTACAAGGCCAACAACAGTTTCTTGCATTTAGACGTCGACGTAGAAAATCTGACCGCCGATGTTTTGAAAGTCAACGGCAATGTTGAGGGAACGACTAAACTGGTACTTTATCCGACATCAGGTAAAGATATCCGCGGCGAGAGCATTTTGTTTGCCCAATCGGAAAATGACACCACCGGTAACGCCGATTCCTTTGCCGTCTGGCGTGTCTACCGCAGTCCTTATATGTTTGACGTTAAATACACCCAGACTGCAGAGAACGCTAACAAATGGGAACTGACCATGGGCGATGAAGCAAATGAATATGCCGGTGTGGAACCGGGCGAGCGTCCCAATCCGGATGTACCCGATCCCGAGATCCCGGATGTTCCGACCCCGGAAATCCCGACTGTCAACAACCGCAAAGTTGCCCCGGAAGTGATTGCCTACGGCGCTTTGCCGATGGCTGCGATCGAGCAAACCAGAAGCATGGTTGACAATGTAGCCAATCAAATCACCAACAACCGCGTTTATACCCGTTCTTGCAGCTTTGTCGATGCCTATTGGAATGGGGAACCGCATCAACAGTTGTGGGTCAACCCGACTTATTACACTTCCAACTATGATGCCCCGTTTGATATCGATGCCGATATTTGGGGTATTGAAGCCGGCGGCGACCTGCAGCATGACTTAAACAACAAGATCGGTGTGTTTGTATCTTACCGCAAGGGTAATTACGATATGAACGGCAATGGCAAGCATTATTACGCAACCATCGGTTCCGAGGTCGATATCGACAGCTATCTGGCCGGTTTATACTATCGCTATGATAAAAACAACTGGTATGGTTTCGCGACCTTGTACGGCGGTATCCAGCAGGCCGATATCAAAACCGACGACGGAATCAAATCCGATACCGACGGGGTTGAGTTCGGCGGCAGTGTTGAGGCCGGTTATGACTACGCGTTGACCGATACGGTTTATCTGACTCCGAGTTTGGGCGCCTTCTATACGCAGGTCAACTATGATGATGCGACCGACAGCGCCGGCAAGCGGGCTAAATACAGCGATCTTAGACAGATTGAACTTGAAGCCGGTGTTAAGCTGACCAAAGTCCTGAAAACGGACGACGGTCTGGCCAATGTCTACCTCAAACCGAGCATTGTGCAAACCTTTGTTGACGGTGACGAAGTCAACATCACCGGCTTGGGCAAAGTCAATACGCTTGACGATGACACGCTTGGCCGGGTTGAACTCGGCGGCCGCTGGGGCTTCACCGATCAGCTTTCGGCTTACGGCTGGGCCAACTACACCTTCGGCAGCGACTATGATGCCGCAACCTTTGGCTTAGGGCTGAACTACGCTTGGTAGTCATACCCCAAACAAAAACTCCCGGAAATCTTCCGGGAGTTTTTCTGTTATAGCAGATGATGTTTATTCGGCCACCGGTTTTATGTGCCAGATTTTGTCGGCATATTCCATTACCGCGCGGTCGCTTGAAAAACGACCGATGCGGGCAACGTTGCGAATGGCCGCCTTGGCCCATTCTTCGCGGTTGAGATAATCGTGTTCCGCACGATGCAGCGCCTGATTGAATTCGGCCAGGTCTGCCAGTACCATATAATAGTCGCGCGACAAAAGTTCTTCGTAGATCATCTTAAACAGCAATACATATTCTTTTTCGCAGAACATGTTTGAGTTGAGCGAATTCATGATTCGTTTGATATAATCCGAGCGGTCGTAAACCTCGTGCGGCTTATAGGAGTTGTTGGCATGCATTTCGGCAATTTGCTCTTCGCGCAGGCCGAAGAGGTAGAAGTTGTCTTCGCCGACGGCTTCGCGGATTTCGATGTTGGCGCCATCATAGGTGCCGACAGTTAAGGCGCCGTTTAAGGCAAATTTCATGTTGCCGGTGCCCGAAGCTTCAAAACCCGCGGTCGAATTCTGAATGCTGATGTCGGCGGCGGGGATCAGCAGTTCCGCCAGCGAAACCTTGTAATCGGGCACGAAGACGACCTTGATTCTGTCATTGACCCGCGGATCGTTGTTGACAACCTCGGCCACGTTGTTGATCAGTTTGATGATCAGTTTGGCAAAGTTGTACGACGGCGCGGCCTTGCCGGCGAAAATGTAAGTTTTCGGGCAGGGCGGAACGGCATTGTCCTTAATGATTGCCAGATAGTCGCCGATTACCTGAAGAATGGTCATCAGCTGACGTTTGTATTCGTGAATGCGTTTGGCCTGAACGATGAAAATGCTTTCGGTGTTGACGGCCACGCCGGTGGTCTTGAAGATTTTCTTGGCCAGCCGTTCTTTGTTTTCCTTTTTGATTTTCATAAAGTCGGCCACAAATTCGGGGTCGTCGACGAAGTTTTCAATCTGTTGCAGAAGGTCAAGATTGGTGATCCAGTCGTCGCCGATCTTGGACGAAATGAGCGTTGCCAGCGGCGTGTTGGCGTGGTACAGCCAGCGCCGCGGAGTGATGCCGTTGGTTACGTTGATGAATTTTTCCGGCCACAGTTCGTAGAATTCCGGCACCAGGCGGGTTTTCAGCAATTCCGAATGGATTTTTGCCACCCCGTTAACTTTGAAGGAACCGACGATCGAAAGGTTGGCCATGCGGATGATCTGGTTGTTGCCGTCGCCCGATACGATGGAAACTTTGCCCAGTTTGTCCGGCCGGTCGCCGAATTTGGTTTTGGCAAATTCGATGAAGCGGCGGTTGATTTCATAGATGATCTGCAGATGCCGCGGCAGCATCCGTCCCATCATCCGGGCCGGCCAGACTTCCAGTGCTTCCGGCAGCAGGGTATGGTTGGTGTAGGCAAAAATTTTGGTAGTGACTTCCCAGGCGGTGTTCCAGGACTGTCCGTAAACGTCGATCAGCTGATGCATCATTTCGGGGATGGCCAGCGCCGGGTGGGTATCGTTTAACTGAATGCAGATATATTCCGGCATCCGGTGAAAATCGTTGCTCTTTTCCATAAAGCGGCGGATGATGTCCTGGATGGCGCAGGAAACGAAGAAATATTGTTGCTTCAGGCGCAGTTCCTTGCCCGATTCGATACTGTCGGACGGGTACAGCACTTTGGAGATGGTTTCGTTTTCGATTTTGTCTTTCAGGGCGTCGATGTAACCGCCTTTGTTGAAGACGTTGATGTCAAGCTGTTCGTCGCCTTCGGCCGAGAACAGACGCAGGTAGTTGACCGATTTGCCGTTATAGCCGACCACCGGAAAGTCAAACGGAATGCCGTAGATGTGGGCGGAGTTTTTCCAGATGAACATCGGTTCTCCGTTAGCGGCATACTGGGTTTCCACCTCGCCGTACATGGGGATGGAAATGCGCCGGTCGGGGCGGGCAAACTGCCAGGGCGAGTCTTCGCCTTCCCAGCTGTCGGCCATTTCTACCTGATAGCCGTTTTCAAATTTTTGTTTGAACAGGCCGTATTCATAGTTGATGCCGTAGCCGAAACCGGGAATGCCGAGCGAGGCCATCGAATCCAGGTAACAGGCGGCCAGCCGTCCGAGCCCGCCGTTGCCGAGCGCCGGATCGTATTCGGTGTCAAAGATTTCTTCCAGAGATTCCCACGGCCAGCCGTCGATCTTGATGTTTTTTAAGATGTTGAACAGTCCGAGGTTATGCAGGTTGTTTTCGAGCGAACGGCCGATCAGGTATTCGATCGACAGATAATAAACCCGTTTGGAGTTGACTTTGTTATAGCGGGCGATCGTCTGGTACATCCGGTCCATGGCGAACTCGCGCACCGCGAGCGAAATTACTTTCAGCGCTTCTTCCTTGCTGATCTCGCAGGTGCGCTTGCCGATAAAATATTTGGTATAATGTTCGATTGAAAGTTTCAGTCTGGCTTTGTCGATTTCATTTAATATAACCGAATTTTCCTTAACCATTTTGTCTCCTGTTTCCTGATAATATTGGTTTGTCCGAAAGCATACGCGTCAATTGTTTGAAATATCGTTAACAAACCGGAAATTTTATCGTTTGTCCGCACGCTGTCGATTGTTTTTGCGGCGAAATATTTTAATTGCAATCGGTAAAAAATAGAATATAATCAGCAAAGCTAAAGTTAAAAGAGGGATTAATAATGAAAAGATATTTTGCATCAGTTTTGATGAGCAGCGTTTTGCTGTGCGCTCCGGCTCGGGCGGAAACGATTTTCGAAGCTCTGGGCGAGGCCTATAGCAGCAACCCGGATCTGCAGGCTCAGCGGGCCTACCTGCGTGCGGTTGACGAAAACGTGGCGATCGCCAAATCCGGTTTCCGTCCTACCATTGATCTGACCGGCGGCTATTCCGACATCCGCAACAACAACGACAGCGACAATACCGATGACGGCAGCCGGGCGTCTTCGATCGGGGCAAAAATCACCCAGCCGCTGTTTAACGGCCTGTCCACCTACAATTCGGTAAAAGCCGCAGACAGCAACGTGCGCGCCGAACAGTACAATCTGTCGAATTACGAACAGTCTGTTTTTTTGAGCGCTTCCGAAGCCTATCTGAACGTCGTCCGTGACGCGGCTATCGTTGATTTGCAGAAAAACAACGAAAAGCTTTTGAAAAAACAGCTGGACGAAACGATTGAACGTTTCAACGTCGGCGAGCTGACCCGTACCGACGTTGCGCAGGCACGGTCGAGTCTTTCTCAGGCAACCGCAAGCCGTATCAGCGCTGAGGGCAGCCTTCAGGTTTCCCGCGCGGTTTATAAGCAGGTTATCGGTAAACAGCCGGAAGACCTGAGCGAACCCGACAACATTCACGAGTTTCTGCCCGCGACTTTTGAGCAGGCGCTGGCTTATACGATGAGCAACAACTATGAGGTTCTGGCCGCCAAACGGGCGCTTGAAGCCAGCGAATACACGGTTAAGGCCAACTACGGCGCGCTGCTGCCGCAGGTTGCCGCTACCGGTGAAGTCGCACAGACGAAAAACGATCCCAAACACAGCGGTTTGAACGATACCACCGTCGACAGCGTCGAATTCGGCATCAATATGACGATCCCCCTGTACGACGCCGGTGAAAACCGTGCCAAAATCCGTCAGAGCAAATATACCAAATGGCAGGCTCACGAGCAGGTTCTGAGCGCCGAGCGCGCCGCCGTTTCCGACATCACCAGCTACTGGGAGTCGATGGTGGCCAACGATGCCATGATCAAGGCTCTGCAGGATCAGGTCAAAGCCAACGAAATTGCTCTTGACGGCGTAAGAAAAGAAGAGGCTCTCGGCAACCGTACGGTGCTGGACGTGCTGAACGCTTTTCAGCTGCTGCTCGATTCCAAGGTCGAAGTGGTTAAGGCGCGCCGCGAATATTATCTGTCGGCCATGCAGGTTATGCAGGCAATGGGCAAGCTGACGGCCGAAAACCTGAAGCTTAATGTTGAATTGTATCATCCGAAGAAATATTATAAGGAAACCCGGGGCAAATGGTTGTCCTTGTCAACGGATGATTAATACGGGAAAATAATATGGCAGAACAGGAAAACAAAGAACTCTCAATGGCCGAAATTCTGGCCTCCATCCGTAAAATCCTCGAGGAAAGCGGAGCGGACGAAGCTTTGCGCCGTAAGGAAGCGGAAGAAGAGGTGTTTGAACTGCAGCCTTCGATGATCGTCCGCGAAGAGCCGGCGCCGGCGGCAAAGCCGGAGATCCCTTCTGCCGTTCCCGGACGCCTGATATCGGAAGCCCGCAAAACAAGAGTTGCGGACGAAGAAACGGCGGAGTATTTTGCCGGTGCAAACCGGCACTTTGCCGCCGCGGAAGAGTTTTCCGCCGCCGGGGCGGACGGTTTTTCTTTGCCCGGAGTTATTGTCGGCCGGCCGGAAGAAAAAGCTGCCGCGGTTCGGGCCGAAGAAAATCCGGCCGAAGAAAAAAACACTCCGGCGGAAGAAACGGTTTTGCCGCCGGCAGTTTCCGCCGCGGAACCCGATGAGCGGGAAAAGGCCGCTCCCGCTGGTCGGGAGAAGACGTCGTCGGCGGATGTTTCCGAAGAAATCATCAGCAGTTTTACCCGGATGTTTGAACAAAACGATTTCCGCCGCCGTGCCGAACAGCCGGCTTTCGACGCCGATGCCCTTTTGCGCGGAATTGCCCGGCAGGCGGTTGCGGAAAAGCTTGATAACCGGATGCTGCAGGAAACGGTAAGGGAAACCGTGGTTCCGGTTTTGGAAGAATGGCTTTCCCACTATCTGCCGAAACTGGTTGCCGAAGAAGTTAAACGAGTGATGGTAAAGGCCGGCGGACGCTGACGGAGAATTTTCCGTCGGCGCCGGCCTCCCTGTTTGCTGCCCACGAAGCTGTGAAAACTTTGCGGGCTGTTTGCGTTTTTAGTGATGAAATCTGTTAAAATTGGAAAAATAATATGTTAGACAAGACTTACGATCCGAAAAACTTTGAAGAAAAAATTTATGCCGAGTGGGAAGCCGCCGGCGATTTCAAACCGAACATGAACAAAAACAAGGAAGCCTTTGCCGTCGTCATTCCGCCGCCGAACGTCACCGGCGTTCTGCACATGGGGCATGCGCTGGACGACACTTTGCAGGATATCCTTATCCGCTATAACCGCATGCTCGGCAAAAACGTTTTGTGGCAGCCCGGCATGGACCACGCCGGCATCGCCACTCAGATGGTGGTTGAGAGAAATCTTGCCGCGGAAGGAATTACCCGCCACGATCTCGGCCGTGAAAAGTTTATCGAAACCGTCTGGCAGTGGAAGGAAAAGTCCGGCGGCACCATTTGCAAGCAATTGCGGCGTCTGGGCGCTTCCTGCGACTGGTCGCGGGCACGCTTCACCATGGACGAAGGCCTCTCGCGGGCGGTGCGCAAAATCTTTGTCCGCCTTTATAAGGACGGTTTGATTTACAAGGCCAAAAAACTGGTTAACTGGGATTCGAAATTCATGACCGCAGTTTCCGATTTGGAAGTTGTACAAAAGGAAACCGTCGGCAAAATGTACTATTACAAATATCCGATCAAAGGGGAAGAAGGCGAGTTTGTTCATATTGCCACCACCCGGCCGGAAACCATGTTCGGCGATACCGCGGTTGCCGTTTCCAAAGACAATGAAAAGTTAAAACATCTGATCGGCAAAGAATGCATTATTCCGATCATCAACCGGGCGATTCCGATTGTGGCCGACGACCATGCCGACCCGGAAAAGGGAACCGGTGCGGTTAAAATTACCCCGGCGCACGATTTCAACGACTTTGAAGTCGGCAAACGTCATAACCTGCCGCTGATCAATATCTTGAACCCGGATGCCACCTTAAACGAGAATACGCCGTTTGCCGGCATGGATACCCAAAGCGCGCGCAAGGCGACCATTGCCAAACTGGAAGAATTGGGCTTTATGGAAAAAATCGAAGATCACCCGATGGTCATCCCTTACGGCGACCGTTCCAACGTCGTGATCGAACCGATGCTGACCGACCAGTGGTTCGTTGACGCGCCGACGCTGGCCAAAGAGGCGATTCGCGCGGTTGAAGACGGGGAAATGCAGTTTGTGCCGAAGTCTTACGAGAAAACTTATTTCGAATGGATGCGCAACATTCAGCCGTGGTGCATTTCCCGCCAGCTGTGGTGGGGACACCAGATGCCGATTTGGTACGGTCCCGACGGCGAGATATTCTGTGAGGAAAACGAAGAGGAAGCGCAGGCGGCGGCCGACAGGCATTACGGATCCCGGGTTGAGCTGACGCGCGAAACCGACGTGCTCGACACCTGGTTTTCTTCCGGCCTGTGGGCTTTTTCGACTTTGGGCTGGCCGGACAAAAGCGAATATCTGGACACTTTCTATCCGACTTCGGTTCTCGTTACCGGTTTTGACATCATTTTCTTCTGGGTTGCCCGGATGATGATGATGAGTATGTACGTAATGAAAAAAGTGCCGTTCAAAAAGGCCTATATTCACGGTCTGGTTCGCGACGAACAGGGACGCAAAATGTCCAAGTCCAAAGGCAACACCGTCGATCCGATGGAAATCATCGAAAAGTACGGCGCCGACGCCTTGCGCTTCTTTATGGCGGCAATGGAAACCCAGGGGCGCGACATCAACGTTTCCGAGGCCAGAATTCAGGGCTACCGCAACTTTGCCACCAAACTGTGGAACTCTGCCCGTTTCGGCGAAATGAACGAATGCGCGCTGCCGGCGGATTTTGACGAAAACGGCGTTAAGCACCCGGTCAACCGCTGGATTGTTGCCAAAGTTAAGGAAGCAACCGTCGAGCTGACCGAAAATCTTGACAACTTCCGCTTTTCCGATGCCGCCAATACCGTTTACCAGTTTGTCTGGGGGGCGTTCTGCGACTGGTATATCGAAATGATTAAACCGATTTTGTACGGCAGCAACGAAGAGGAAAAAGCGGAAACCCGCGCGGCGTTTGCCTGGGTTTTAAATCGTATTCTGGTTATTTTGCATCCGTTTATGCCGTTTATTACCAGCGAACTGTGGAACAATACCGGCACCCGCAGCGAACGTCTGATCAATGTCTCCTGGCCGAAAAACGAGAGCTTTGACACTGCCGCCATCGGCGACATCGACTGGGTGATTGAACTGATCGGTTCAATCCGTTCGCTCCGGGCGGAAATGAATTTGCCGGCCGGTGCCAAGCTGACGGTTCTGCTGAAAGGCGCCAATGCGGATTCGCTTGCGCATCTGCTGCGCTTTAAACCGATTATCTGCTCTCTGGCGCGGCTGGAAGACATCTGCGGCTATGAGGACGAAATTACGCCCGACATGGTACAAAGCGTTTTCCGCGAAGCCTCGCTTTTGATCCCGCTTAAGGGCGTAGTTGATTTTGCCGCCGAGCGCGAACGCCTGCAAAAGGAACTGGCCGGACTGGAGCAAAATCTTGCCGGTTACGAGCGCAAGTTGTCAAATCCGAGTTTTGTCGAACGTGCGCCGGCCGCGGTGGTTGAGGAAGAAAAGCGCCGCCGGGCGGAGGCTTTGGAAAACAAGGCCAAAGTTGAGGAAGCGCTGGCACGGATCGTCGGGCTGTAATCAAAAAACAAAGCCTTGCCGCCTCATTGGCGCAGGGCTTTATTTTTGAATAAAGGTGCGGACAATGAAGTTTTTTTTGCGGAAAAAGGTTTATGCCGCCGCCGCTGCGGCGTTGACGCTGGTTTGGGTGCTGCTGTATGCAAACCGCTACCACATATACCGCTGTCTGCCGGCGCGCGACGGCGGAGAGCTTGTTCTTTCCGGCGGCGTACTGGTTGACCGCGTTGCGCACCAACCCTTCAGCGGTCGGGCAAGGCTGAAAAACGGAGAACAAACGCTGGTTTTGTCTTATGACGAAGGGCGGCCTGACGGGTTGGGGGTTGCCTGTCAAGACGGGCGGATAAAAGAAATTGTCAATTGGAAAAAAGGCCGCCGCGACGGCAAGTTTATGTCGCTTGAAAACGGCCATCCGCATGTATCCGGAACTTATCGGCAGAACGCCAAAAACGGAGAATGGATACAATATGACGAAAACGGGCGGATCGCTCTCAGTCGCAACTACCGGGATGATGTTCCCGAAGGCGTTGCCCGCCGCTATTACCCGAACGGCCGGGTATATATCCATATGAATTATCACGACGGCATTCCCGACGGATATTATGTGATGTATGCGGAAAGCGGCGAGCCGATTGTGGAGGCTTTTCTTAAAAACGGACATTTTGAAGCGGTCAAACGCTATAATCCGAATTATCAGCTGCCGGATCGCGACGAAAACGGCGGGATCGTTATTCGCGGACTGCAAAATGAAGAGGAAGGCAGGAACAGGCTGCTGCCGGTTGTTCAATAGCCGGAGAACGGAAAATGTTTAAACGCGGCTTGGGGCGTTATGTGTCCGGGCAGCAGTCAGCAGCGCGATTTCGCCGCTTTGTTCCGTTACCGACGGTGCATTTCTTCCTCGGGCGGCATCTTCCGGTTTAAACGCGGCTTGGGGCGTTATATGTCAGAACGGCTGCTGCATTTTTGTCGCTTGAGGATGCCGTTAACGAGGCGTTCCTGTTGTTTACGGCCTTTTGCAGATCCTTGGCCGACGTTTTGGCCGCAATGTCGGCCAAATCTTCAAGCAAAATGACTTTGTCGGCAACGACCTTTTGCCAATACTGCCGCAGTTCGTCATCGTCGATCGGTTTTTCTGTTTTGGCAACGTATGGACGCACCCGGTTGATCTCGTCCATCCGCTGCATGTCTTCGGTAATTTCGGAGGTCCCGGTTAAAAAGGCAAAGCCGCACAAAGCCAGTTTGGTGAAATTGTTTTGCAAACGATGCAGTTTTTCTGTTTTGTTCCGGTTGCCGACATTTTGTGCGGCGGCGGAAAAAGTAGCCGCGGTCAGGAGCAGAACGGATGCCGTTTCTTTGGCAATTTCCGGCGGCACGAGAAGCGGAGAAACGACGGCCGTTGCCGCTGCCGCTGCGCCGACGCCGCTCAGAAAGCGCGATCCGCAGACGGCCAGCCTGCTTTTGACGGAAGATTGTTTTGCGTCTTTTTCCATTGTCTGCCTTCTCTTTGTTACAGTCCGTATTTGCTCCAGTCGACGGGGATTTTCTCCGTGTGGCGGAGAGCGGTTTCATAATGGTCGGCAATCTCCTGCCCGCGGACTTCGACCATGATCGCGTTGTCCGTGTTTGCCAGCGTCTGCCGTATTTCGGGACTGATATTGTCGAGGATCACGTTTTGTCCGGGATTACGGACGAGCAGGGCATGTTTTCCGCCGTCGTACAGAATAATCGGCCGCTCTTTTTTTCCTTCCGGTTGCGGCAGAAAGATCAAGAGCTTTCCGTCTTCGTCGGTTTTGATGATGTAAAGTCCGGCGATCAGTGTCTGAGTCATATCCGATAAACTTTCAAAAAGAAAAAACCGCCGGCCGGTTACCGTGTTTTTGATACGGTTTTCGGCCGGCGGAAAATGCCGTTAACGGGACTCTCCGCCCCCTCTTCCGTAACCGCGGGACGGGAGCTGTCCGTTGTTGCCGGCATTTCCCGCGATGTTGGAATTGTTCTGTTTTGCTTGTTCTTTTTCCGCTTTCAGACGGCGCTGGATAGGGCTGAAATCATGCTTCGGCATTCCGATTTTCATGACCAGAATCGGCGGCAGCCCGATATCGGCCAGATCATTTTTGACGTTGTCGATTTCTGTTGACGCTTCGGTAAGGTAGGGAGTAACCGCGTCACGTGCCGCATTGCCTTTGTAAAATTCGTCTTTAACCAGTTTTTCGTATTCTTCGTTGATTTTTCTGGTTGCGCGAGCCGCCTGGGTCTGCTGCATGAAAGAGAACAGATTTTGGGCTGCTTCCGGCGGCATGTCACGAACCTGCATCTTTTCGGAACCGCGGATCACTTCTTTGAATTTTTCTTTTTCCTCGGGCGTCAGGGATTTGCATTTGTCGGAAACCAGATAGTCCAGGGTTTTGTCAGTGTTGTCACTGTATGCGGCATACAGTTTAGCGACGGCTTTGGCCGCGCCGATGGCGTCCGCGGCACCGTTCCTGTTGCCCGAACCGCTGTTTTTGATAAATTCTTCATATTTGTTACGCAGACCAAAGTCTTCCCACCAGTCACGGAACGGAGAAAAGTTGTAAGCGCCGATTGCGCCACGGATACAGCGGCAGTCGACGTTGTTTTTGTTGGCGGGGTCTTGCCAGTTGATTCCTTTTTGCTTCAGCTGGTGGGCAAACTGCAGAGCCAGGTCTCGCCGGTATTTGATTACCTTGGGGTTGTTTTTGCCGTTTTTGCCTTCCGCCGCGTCAATCATCTTGTCGAATTTGGTTTGCGACAGCTTTAATCCGACCGGAACGATCAGCGCCCGGCCGCAGGCGGCGCGGATGGAGCCTTCGTTGGCGTCGCTCATGGTGCCGAATTTGACCCGGCTGATGCCGGCGTCTTTGTAGGCGTCCATAATTCTGTCGGCATAAGTGTCGCTCAACGGTTTTCCGTTCGGCGTAGAGAACGAAATTTCCAATCGTCCGTCTTTGTCCATTTTAACGTAAAGCTTGCATTCGCTGCGAACCTTGACGTCTTTGGTTTTCTTGTCGATGACGCCGTCTTGTTCCATGTTTTCGGGATTTTCCTTGTCAAACGTGGTGAAGACAGTGTAACCGCTTTTGTAAGTGATAAAGTAGCTGAGGTTGCGGCGTTTGTTTTTGTCCATCCACTTGGTGAGCGATTCGACGGCGTTGTCGTAAGCGTTTGCCGGCGCTTTGTTGCGATCCGTTTTCTGAATCGGCAGCGTGCCAAAAGGCAGACCTTCGCCGTTGCCTTCTGACGCCTCGTTTCCTCTCTGTGTTTCGCCGTTTTCCCGGTCTTCTTCGTACGGAGTGTCGTTGTCGTTTGCAGACTGGTTGACGGTAAGCGCATCTGCCGCGCCGGAAGTTACGAACTCGTCGCCGCCGCGTTTGGTTTCGTTCTCGGCTTCCTTTTTGACCGCGGCAAACAGTTCTTCCGTCCTGGCGTCCGCGTTTTCAAGCTTCAACCCGTCCATGTCGACGAAGGAAGCAAGTCCGCGGCGGTCGAGCCAGGCGAGTATCTCCCTTAGCTGGTCGGGACTCATTCCGTTCGGATCAAAAGACAGTTTGCCGTCATGAATTTGGAAGGATACGTCGGCCGGTTTCATGATTTCGACGGCCAGAAACAGGTTGCCGTTCTGGTCTTCGCAGATTTTTGCGCGGGTTTTGTCGGTATCGCGTTCGTTTTCCTTTTCCCGGTTTTCGGTATGAACTTCTTCGTTGGCCGTTTCTTTCAGGGAAAAAAGGGTGGTGTAAAGTTCCGGATTTTTGTCAAACAACTCCAGATCGTTTAAGGCATTTTTATAAGCCATTTCCTCTTTGCGTTTACGCAGAAACGCCTCCCGCGCTTCTCGGTCGCCGCCGATTTCTTCCGGAACTTCGGTAACTTGGGAAATGCGGCTCCGCAGCACGTTTCTGACTTCTCCGGCAGCATGCGGACGCTTGTCGGCAAATGCCTGAAAGTCAAGCGGAATAAAAGGTTTGTCTTCAATGTTGTTGGTGGCTTTGGTAACCATAAAATCCTCCCTGCAAAAGGCTCTGATATAGGTTCATCATATCATGATTATACAAAAAAGCAAGCTGTTTTTGACAAAAAAAGAGGCCGCGCCGCCGCCGAAAGTCAGTGATATTTGCGGACGATGCCGCTTAAAATTCCCTGCACTTTCACCCGCGAAGGATGCAGTTTGCGGATTTCGTATGCGGGGTTGCAGGGTTTCAGCCAGATTTCGTCTTTTTTCTTTTGCCAGACTTTGAGCGTTGCCTCGGCGTCATCGATGAGGGCGACGACGATTTGTCCGTTTTCGGCGTTTTCGGCTTTGCGGATGATGGCGGTGTCGCCGTCCAAGATGCCGGCTTCGATCATGGATTCTCCTTCAACCGTCAGGGCGTAGAATTTGCCCCGGCTGACCATGTTGAGGGGAACGGTGATGCTTTCGTTTTCGTCGGCAATGGCGGCGATCGGCGTGCCGGCGGCGATTTTGCCGTAAAGGGGAATTTGGATTGCCGCCCCCTGCAGAGCCTGCCTGATTTTCTTTTCTTCCTCGATGATTTCCCGCGGTTTGAAGCGGGGAATGCGCAGAACCTCGAGCGCGCGGGCCTTGTGCGGCAGCTTTTTGATGAAGTCGCGTTCGATCAGCTCTTCGATCAGGGCGTGGATGCCCGATTTCGATTTGATGCCCACCGCCTGTTTCATCTCTTCAAAAGAAGGGCAGCAGCCGTTTTCCTTGATCGAATTGTCGATAAACATCAGCAGCTTGTATTGTTTCGGGGTCAGCATCTTCTTCTTTCCTTCGCGTTTATGGTTTGATTATCTGTTCTACTTTAGTTCTTTGCCGCCGTCAAGCAATTATTAGGTTGAAAAGTTTTCGGCTTTTGTTTATAGTGACGGAAAAACAAACGAGAACTTGAAAAGAACAGGAATTTACCAATGGCAACAGAAACCAACATCCACAGAGAATCCCGCCTGGCAAAACTCAATGCCCTGACGGAAAAAGGCTACAATCCCTATCCGTATTGTTTCAAACCGAATGCTTTTGCCGCCGATTTGCAGGAAAAATACAAAGATCTGCCGGCCGGAGAAAATACCGAAGACCGGGTGACGGTTGCCGGCCGCGCGATGGCGGTGCGCAACAGCGGCATGTTCATCGATTTGAAAGACAAGAGCGGAAAGATCCAGGTTTTCTGCCACAAAAGCCATCTTGACGAGGCCGGGCTGGAACTTTTGAAATGCCTGGACGTCGGCGATCTGGTCGGCGTTTCCGGCTTTGTCCGCCGCACCCCCCGCGGAGAGCTTTCGATTGCTGCCGAAAAGTTTGACATTATCGGCAAATCCCTGCAGCCGCTGCCGGAAAAGTTCCACGGCCTGACCGACATTGAGGCCAGATACCGCCAGCGTTACGTCGACTTCATCATGAACGACGACAGCCGCGAAATTTTCAAAAAACGCTGCCGGATCACTTCGGCCATCCGCCGCTATTTTGAGGAACACGGTTTCCTTGAGGTGGAAACGCCGATGCTGCACCCGATCATGGGCGGCGCCAACGCCAAGCCGTTTGTTACCCATCACAATGCGCTCGATATGGACCTTTATCTGCGCATTGCGCCGGAGTTGTACCTCAAACGTCTGGTCGTCGGCGGGCTGGACCGCGTGTTTGAAATCGGCCGCAACTTTCGCAACGAAGGCGTCGACAAAAAGCATAATCCCGAGTTCACCGCGCTGGAAGCCTATCAGGCCTATGCCGACTATAACGACATGGCCGAGCTTATTCCCGATCTGATTCGCTATGTCTGCGAACAGGTGCTGGGCAAGCCGTCGTTTACTTTTAACGGACAGGAAATCGACGTTTCCCGGCCTTTCCCGCGCAAATCGATCGTCGATCTGGTCAAAGAATATGTCGGCATTGACCTGATGGCGGCTAAAACCGTGGAAGAAGCGCGCGAAATGGCGAAGTCGATCGGTATTGACGCTTCCGAGTGTTCCAACTGGGGCAAAGTCGTGCAGCTGGTGTTTGACGAGAAGGTCGAAGCCAATCTGATTCAGCCGGTGCTGGTCATGGACATGCCGCGCGACGTTTCGCCGCTGGCCAAAACCCACCGGAGCAATCCGCGTCTGGTCGAACATTTTGACGCCTATGCCTGCGGTATGGAACTCGGCTGCGCCTATTCCGAACTTTCCAACCCGCTTGAACAGCGCGCCCGCTTCGACGCCCAGTGCGCCGAACGCGAAGCCGGCGACGACGAGGCTCAGATGCTGGACGAGGACTTTGTCAACGCGTTGGAAAACGCGCTGCCGCCGACCGGCGGAATGGGAATGGGGATTGACCGCCTGGCCATTCTTCTCACCGGTGCGGAAACGATCCGTGACGTTATCGCTTTTCCGACTTTGCGCAACAAATAAAAAATGAAGACGAAGGACGGAAAGGAAAGGCGGACGAAAACGGCGCCGGCAGGCTGGCGCCGCCGGCTGTCGTTTGCTGTCGGCGGTCTGCTGTCGTTTTTTCTGATCGGGCTGTCGGTCCTTTCCGCGGCCGAAAACGGCAATGTTGCGGAGAAAATGCTGCCGGCTGTCGAAGCGGAGAAACTGCCGCCGGCTGTCGAAGCGGAGAAACTGCCGCCGGCTGTTGAAACGGAAGACGACGGTTATCTGCAAAAGGCTCTGGAACAGGACGAACTGGACGACGACAACCTTTTCCGGCTGGAAGACGCCGTGGTGAGGAGCGAACCTGACGCGCCCCAGCCGCCGGAAAACGACTGGGAAAAAAAGGTGGCTTATATCAACGAGATTGAGCTTCCGTCTCAGGTTATCTATGATTTTTACGAAGAAAAACTGCCGGAAGACGTCATTGACACCGAAGCGCCGAAAAACGTTCACCCGAAAATCAGCGGCATCAAAATCGAAGTCAGCCGCAAACCGCCTTATTTCGGCCGGGAACCGGTAATTGCGATCGTGATCGACGACATGGGCGTCAGCCACCGGCGAACGGCCAACATCAGTTCCTTGGACTATCCGCTGACGTCTTCTTTTCTTACCTATGCTTCAAACTTGCGGCCGCAGATTGCGGCGGCCGAACGGGCGGGGCATGAAATTATTGCCCACCTGCCGATGGAACCCAAGGCCAGCATGAACGTTTCGCCTGACGTTTTGACGGTTAAGATGAACGAAAAACAGGTGGCCGAAGGCTTGAACGGAATGCTTGACAAGTTCCCCGGCATTGCCGGCGTCAACAACCATATGGGCAGCCGCTTTACCGAAGATGCGGAGCGGATGGACGTGGTGATGAAAGAACTCGAAAAACGCGGGCTTTTTTTCCTCGATTCCAAAACCACTCCGCATTCTGCCGGCGAAAAGGCGGCAAAGGACAACCGTGTCCGCTATGTGTCGCGAAACGTTTTTCTCGACAACGAAGACAAGTTCGACTATGTTATGCGCCAGCTTCGTCAGACCGAAGCCATTGCCCGCAAAAACGGGTATGCGGTGGCTATCGGACATCCCAAAGAACAAACTTACAATGCGCTTAAAGTCTGGCTTCCGACTTTAAAAAGCCGCAACCTGCGCCTGGTGCATTTGAGCGAAATCGTCAAAGCGCTTAACTGACGTTTCGTATACCGCTTTGTAAAACTTAAGTGTATATAAGATGTTATGCCGGCCTCAGCCGGTTTGTGTGCGGCAAAAAAACGATCCTTTTTTTGCGACAGGTGTTTTTCGCCTCTAAATTCAATCATTGCCTTAATTTCGGATAATATTTTTTTAACATTTTCTACCCATCATCTCCATCTTCCGCATATGAATATCCTCCAGTAAACCGGAGACTAAATCTACTTTAAGCTTAATTCTTTGACCAACACCAAAGACACGAAACAACATAATAAACTTCCATCAGCCGATGCCGATGGTATTAACTGTTTCGAACCACAAACGCCCTGCCCAAAAGCTTCGCAAGCCTGACGGCCGGGGCGGAGTACCTGCATCCGCCGGCTTATGTAAACGGCATCAGCCATTTTGAACTTCAAATGTCCGCCCCAAGGTTTCACAAACATTACGGCCGGGGCGGTATGACTGATATTCCCCCGCTTACACAGACACTCTAAACATCAAAAAAACCTCCGTCAAAACGGAGGTTTTTGTTGATCGGATACCGCGTTTACTGAGCGGAAGTGCGGATATCGTTGCCGACGGCATCTTCAATGATGTAGTCGTCTTTGCAGTTGGATCCGACACAGCGTTTCAGCACGGTGGCGGTACTGCCCGGCACCTGCCCCTTAACCGTCAGCGAGGGAACGTAAACCTCCTTGATCGTAATCTTAAAGGTCATGTAGGCCACATTGCCCTTTTCGTCGCTGAAGTATACTTTCAGGTTATAAGTGCCTTCCTGTCCGGGCATGGCCGTTCCGTTGAAGGTGCGGGTTTCTTCATTGTAAGTCAGCCATTTCGGCAGCGGCTTGTCGTCAATGGTGCCGGCGCGGCTGATAACTTGTCCTTCAAAATCCATCCGGGCAAGCGCCGAATCGGGAACTTTCACCGTAATCTTCTTGCCGGTTTCGCCTTTGACATCAGGCAAAAGCGTATCGGAACTGAGGTTAACCGGCGGACGTTTGGCCGGAATGTTTAACAAATACGGACGGTTGTCAGGCATAAAATCACCCTTGCCCCATTTCTCCAGCGTATTGCGCAGGTAAACGGCAATTTTGGAGGGTTTTTCGTTCAGCATGTAATACGGAATGGCATCCAGCCCGATGGTGGCATAAAGGTTACCGAGAGATTCCTGCAAGTCGGCATAGGACTTGAACGCCTTAACCTCGTCTTCGATCGCGCGGGAAGCTTCCAGCTGGCTCTTTTCAGCCTTGCTGCCGTCGGCAATCGTAAAGTCTTCGGCAATGTTTTCGGAAGTGGAGGCAATTTCCATATTGATCTGGTAGTCTTCCACCGCCGACATATACTGCGCCCAGGCCACGTAAACCTGGCTCAAAATCAGGGCGGTCATCCGCTGGCGGCGCAGATGCTCCATATCCAAAGCGTTCGGGCTGGCGGGATCTTCAAACACGCTCATGCCGAGTTCGCGGGCCTGCTTGGACCACAGGCGGTTATAAAAGTCCGGATCGTTTTTGTATTTTTTCAGCCCCGGATCCTTGAAGTCCTTGATAATCAGCTTCATCCGTTCGGCATTGACCGCCAGGTCGTGCTCGCGCAGTTCGGGACGGTTGCTCAATGCCAGCCATTCCAGATCAGCCAGCGAATTGCGGATTTTCGGCAGATCGAAATTGCCGTATTCGGAACCGACCAGTTTGAACTCCGTCGAAGGATGCAGCCCCATCAGGCTGGCCAGACGGGTCTGCGCCGTTTCCATATCGCGTTTGAGCGCGGAAAGGTTTTTGATCGCTTCCATATATTGTCTTTTCTTGACCAGCTGAGCCACTTCCGGCGTTTCGCCTTTTTGTTCCAGCTCTTTGGCTTTGGCGTTCATGTCGTCGACTTCCAAAGTCATGAACTCGGTCATGTCGTCGATCACCGGCAGCAGCCGCTGGGCGGTCAGCGTTTTCCAGTAAAGGGTGCGGGTTTCCTGCAAAATGTTGTGAATAACCTTGCGGCTTTCCTCAAAAGCGACGCTCGCCTTATACTCCTTGTCCTGGCTGAGGCAGTAAACCATGGAAATGTCAAGCATGTTCCAGGCCACTTTCAGATCCGGACTCATGCTGGAGTTGGTGTCGTTGATGTAGCCGGCGTGGCTGACGATTTCCGGCAGGCGGTTGACCGGCGAACGGCCGGCGCGGATGATGCTGTCTTCGTAAGTAATCAGCCGGCGGGTATAGTTGTATTTGAGCGCCAGGGCCATCGACATGTAGAGGTCGATCGGCTTTTCGATTTTGGTCGGCGTGCTGACGTACATGTTTTGCATGTCGACGTCAATACGGACGGCGCGGTCCCAATCGTTATAAAGGACGGCTTCCGGACTATACCCGGCCGGATCGGGAGAACTTACGGTGCCGTTCTGCCCGCAGGAAGCCGCGAACACAACCGGAACCAACAAAGATATCAATAGCTTTTTCATCAGTAAAAACCCTTTATGCACAAAAGATACAGTTATATGTTTACACTAATATTTTTGAAGTTGGTAGTATTTTTTTCTCATTTAATAGTATTTATTTGATTTTTGACAACTTTGATGTATAAAATTAGGGAAAGAGATTTATTTTGAGGTTAACAAAACGCCGATGTTCAGTATTTTTAACACCATTTTTAAATATAAAGAAAAAGAAAGCCCCGACAAGCTCGGCCTGTTTCCCGAACAGGTGCACGTGGACGCCATGCCGGAACGGCGTTATCTGTGGACTTCGCGCTTTCTGGTCATCATCGCCTCAATGTCTATCTGCTTCAACATGATGCTGGCCAGCGCGCTTTACGTGATGCTGCCTCAGCGCTCCAGCTCGCCGCAGCTGTTTTACATCGACCACTACTTCAGCCAGATCGAACGCGCCCAGCCGATGGAAATCAACTATCCGGTCGGCAACCTGATCAACGAAGAACACATTACCAACTACATCATGCTGCGTTATCTCATTACCAACGACTATGACGAACTGATCCGCCGCTGGGGACCGGGTTCTTACGTCTACTGGTATTCCTCGCCGTTCATTTTCGACGAATTCACCCGTTACGACGCCAAGTTCAACATGTTGCAATTCCGCCGCAAAAGCATGATGCGCGACGTGGAAATCGACTGGATCCGCCCGCTCGGCACCGGCCTGTGGCAAACCCAGTTCCGCACCATCGACTATATGCCGAGAAACCCCACGCCCGACGTCAACCTGTGGCGGGCGGTGATGCGTCTGCGGTTCGTCAAATTCAAAGGACGGACGCACGAAGACGCGCTGAAAAACCCGTTCGGTTTTCTGATCACCAACTTTTCGCTTTCCTATCTCGGCGCGCCCAACGCTTCCCAGCACTATCTTGAGGAATCAAAACGGATCACCAAGGAACTGTTCTTCAGATAAAGGATCGTTTTCGGGCAAAAAAGAAGACCCGGCCGAGGGCTTTCGACGATAAGCTTCTGCCGATTTACGCAAGCGGCACTAACCGTTCCGAAACTCAAACGCCCGGCTCAAGCTCCGCAAGCCTTACGGCCGGGCTGAAAAGTCTGCGTCTTCCGCTGACACCGGCAGTGTTACGTTCAAACCATAAAAAAAAGATCCCCTCGACCTGGCCGGGGATTTTCGGTACACAAAAAATCTCCCGCTTTTTCGGCGGGAGATTTTTGTTTGTCATGCCGGAAAGGCTTATTCCATACCGCCGCGGACGGAATGCATAATCTCTTGCATGACCGCCATGTCCTGCACTTCTTTCTGTCTGGCGGCTTCCCTCTCTTGTTTGATGCGTTCGACATTGCGGGCAAAACCTTCGGGATCGTTATAAGCGTCAATCGCTTTTCTCAGCAGTTCCACATTTATGCTGTCGCTATGATAACTTCCGATATCTTCTTTCCAAATCAACTGTCCAAGGCTTTCCCTGCCCGATTTGGTCGTGTCATGGCCGACGTAATAAGATCCCAGCTTGTCGTTTCCTTTCATAAGCTGGACGGTCATAACGTCCGGCACCTCCTTTTGAACCGGCACCGTTTCAGGATACCATCTGCCGGAAATTGCCGCTTCCCGGGGATCCGTTTCCTCAAGCATGCGGCCGGTTTCCTCATAAACGGTAATCTCGCCTTTTCCGGTTTTGAAATATGCCGTTTCCTTGCCTTGGCCTTCGACCAGAACGTCGATCACCGGACAACCGTACTTGTTTTCGGAAAAAACGAATACGTTTCCGTCTTCATCAGCGGCCGTACGGATTTCTCCGCCCCGGTCAAGCCCGTCATTTTTTGACAAATGTTTGGCAAGCTCTTCTTTATTCATGATATATTTCCTCTTAAATTGTTATTATAAATAATAATATCAGGATTACGGCTTTTTGTCAATTTTTTCAAAACAAATATTTCAGAATTGCAGCTTTGCATCCAAACGTTCCAGTTCGTCGATGTAACCGGAAATCAGGCTTAAGCCTTCGTTCCAAAATTCCGGATCATTCGGATTGAGGCCGAAAGGCGCCAGCAGTTCGCCGTAATCGGTAATCGCGGTTTTGGAAAGCATTTCCAGATACTTGGCAGGGAAGTTTTCCACCTTCCCTTCACGGCTGACCTGATAAAGCGAATTGACCAGACAGTCGGCGAAAGAATAGGCATAAACGTAAAACGGCAGGAAAAAGAAATGCCCGACCTGCGACCAGATGAAGCGGCTGTCTTCGCCGACTTCCACCGCCTCGCCCAAGCTGGCGGCCATTTCCTCCTGCCATATTTCGCACAGGCGCTCCTTGCTCAGTTCGCCGTCTTTCCGTTCCGCATGGGCGCGGCTTTCAAAGAAATGGAAAGCGATCTGACGGATGGCGGTATTGATCATGTCGCTGACCTTGGAGGCGATCAGCGCCAGTTTTTCCGGCCCGTCCGGCAGTTTGGCAACCATTGATTGGAAGGTGATCATCTCGCCGAACACCGAAGCCACCTCTTCGGTCGTCATCCGCGAATATTCGTTCAATTCGCCGTTTTTGACCCGGGTCTGGTGGTGGCAGCCGTGTCCCAGCTCATGCGCCAGAGTCAGCACGTCGTTGCGTTTGCCGGCAAAATTAAGCAACAGGTAAGGATGGGCTCCGGCGCTGACCGGCGCGCAAAAGGCCCCGCTGCGTTTGCCGTCGCGGGGCGGCACGTCGATCCAGGCGTTGTCAAAGAAGTCTTTGGCTATTTCGTAAAGTTCCGGAGAAAAAGACTTGTATGCGTCCAACACCACCGACACCGTTTCCGCCCAGTCATATTCCGTATCGTCGGCAAACGGCAGCGGCGCGTTGCGGTCCCAGTAGGAAATTTTGTCAACGCCCAGCCATTTGGCTTTCAGCCGGTAAAAACGGTGAGCAATGTTCTTATAGTTGGCACGCACCGTTTCGGCCAGCGTTTCCACCATTTGGTCGGAAACGTTTTCCGACATGTTGCGGGAAGACATCGGCAGTTTAAAGCCGCGTTTTTCGTCTTCGATCGCCTTGTCCTTGATCACCATGTTATAGATGAAGGTAAACAGGTCGGCGTTTTCTTCCGCCACCCGGTTGATCTCGGCGCCGGCTTTGCGGCGGGTTTCCGCGTTCTTGTCCAGCAGCAGTTTGGAAACTTCCGCGTCGTTATAGGTTTTGCCGTCGACCGTATATTGCAGTTTCGAAGAAGTTTCTTCGTACAGACGAACCCAGGCCGAAGAAGACGTCATCGACTTTTCGAGCAGCACCTCTTCCACCGCTTCCGAAAGTTCGTACGGTTTAAAACGGCGGACGCGTTCCAGCCAGGGCTTATAAAAAGCGGCTTCGGGATTTTTCAGCCAGTCTTCGATTTTCTCCGCCGGCAGCTGATTAATTTCCAGACTGAGGAAAATCAGCGGCTTGCTGTAATCGGTCAGCTTTTCGCTGATATTCTGATAAAAAGCGACCGCCGCCTGGTTTTTCATCTGCGTTACCATGTTGAGATAGGCAAAACCGCCGACACGGCTGCCGATTTCGGAATTCTGTTCATAGGCCTTCAGCGCGGCGGCGATCCCCGCACCGTCAAGCTCGCTCAGACGCCCTTTGTAGCGGCCGGCAAACTCAACGCAGAAAGCGCGGTATTTTTCCAAATCGGCGGCAATTTTTTCGTCTTCAATGCCGTCATACAAATCGCTCAGATCCCAGGCCGGGAGTGCTTTATCGTTCATTGCTGTCATTCTCCAATTGTTGATTGAGTTTTTGCAGTTCGTCCATCTCGGCGGCAATATCCGGTGTATTTTGATAATATTCCTCAAGGCTTTCCTCCGGTTCGACGTCGTCGGTTGCCGAGGGACGTTTTATTTCCGGCTCAAACAGATAATTTGACCACGGCGCCGGCTGCTTTCCCGTCATCCACAGCTTCAGTCCCTCTCCGATTACGCCGACATTGCAAAACGTGTTGTCGACCACGCTGCCCAGCACGCACATGTTCCTGCCGTTGCAGCCGCGGAGTTCCTCCGCCATTGTTTCGGTGCAGGGAACAAAGCCGCGTTTTTGTTCATCCTGATGCGGCGCCGCCAGCACAAGGGCAAACACGCACAAAAAGAAAAAAACGAAAATTGACACCAGCAGGCCGAACCAATGATCTTTGACAAACCGCATAAATTTTACTTTCCTTCTCTTTTCATCAGATATTGCTCAAGCAGCGCCAGTTCCTCACGGGTGTTGGCGCCGGCGACTTCTTCCGCCGGGCATTCGACCACGCCGCATTTAAGTCCGCGGGCACGGGCAATTGCCACCGCATCGGTAAGATAATACTCGTGCGCGGCGTTTTCATTGCCGATCTCGCGCAAAATGTCGAACATCAGGCTGCCGTCAAAGCACATAACGCCGGAATTGCAAAGAGTGATCGCCTTTTCCTCGTCGCTTGCGTCTTTAAACTCGACGATTTTCTCCAGCTCGCCGTTATTGACGACCAGCCGGCCGTAACGGGCGGCATCTTCCGGACGGAAGCCCAATACCACTACCGCATAGCCCTCGCGGCGTTTGGCCACCGCTTTCAAAAAGGTTTCTTTGGTGATGATCGGGTGATCGCCGAAAATCGTCAGCACGTCGCCGTCAAAGCCTTCCAGCACCGGCGCCGCGGCCATCACGGCATCGCCGGTGCCGAGCTGCTGCTGCTGGATGACGCTCCGGTGCGGCGCCACCTCTTTTCTTACCAGTTCGCCGTCGGGCGCGGTCACGACCACAATCTTGTCGGCGTCCATGCCGTCGAGCGTATCAAGGATATTGCGTATCATCGGCTTGCCGCAGATCGGCATCAGCACCTTCGGCAGATCCGACTTCATCCGGGTGCCTTTGCCGGCACCGAGCACAACGGCAGCAATTTTCGAGCTAGTCATATTTTTCCCTTTCTAATCTTTTTTTAATAACTGCATATTATATTAGCAAATATATTTTATTTGTTAACAAAGGTGTTTTTTTATGAAAAAACTTTTTTTTGCAATTTGTTTCATTGTTTTTTCTGCCGTGCTGATCAACCCCTCAAACGCCGCCATCAAACAAATGCGCGACGAAATTGCCCTCCAGCAGTATAACGCCGACAAAAGCATGCAGATCAAACCGGCGGTGCAAAACCGGAACATTCCCACCAGCTTTGAGGCGTTCCGCGATTTTATCCGCGAACGGGCACAGAAAGTGGAAAAAATGCCGATGTCGCTCATCCAGTCCGCCTCGACCATGAACGTTATGGACGACGCCGCGTTCATCGCCAGCCAAAAACAGGAAAAATCCACCTTTGAAAAAATTTACGACAGCGCCATGGAGCGCCTGAACCTACTGGAAAAACAGCAGCCCCGCGACCTGATCAACACCCCTGCCCTGATCCCGCAGCAAATAAAGCAGGAACAGCAGCAGGCACAACGGCAATGGAAGAAGGAAACCGGCATCGACGTTGTCAGCGTCACCCTGCCGACCGGACAGAGCATTCTGGTGCCGGCCAAAGAACACATTCCTTACCTTACCAGCAAAATCGACATCATGCCCAACGGCATTGTCCGCATTATAGAAACCGTCAATCTGGTGGCCAACGGACAAAAACTGAAATACGGCCTGTCAAAAGCGCTGCCGAAATATTCCGTTTCCCGCGACGGGGTCAAAAACGCAACCATTCCTTATCTTAACGGCGTGCGCATCAACGGTACCGAAGTTCCCTACCGGCTGAAAGACGCCGGCGACCGCTACCTGATTACGCCCCAAAAACAGTTTGAACTGCAGCCGGGCATTTATACCTACGAATTTGACTATATGCTCGACCGCAAACTGTGGTACTATAAAGACCGCAACGAATTTTACTGGGACGTCACCGGCAGTTTCTGGAATCTGGTGGTCTCTCAGGCGGTGGCAACGGTGCGTCTGCCGGTTGACGTCAACCCGCTCGGCCAGTCCATGTTCATCGGTTATCCGCCGAAAAACCTGACCGACCGCTATTCCACCATCACCAAAGACCGCCGCACCAACGCGCTCGGCTTCACCGCCACCACGCCGCTGTTTGCCGGCGAAGGCATGCATATTCTGATTTCGATCCCGAAAGCCGGTTTCATTGAACCCGATTTTAACAAAAAATTTGAATGGTTCATTGAAGATTACGGCGACATTATATTCTCTTTCCTCGGCCTGCTGGCAATCGTTTCCGCCTATCTCGTTTCCTGGCGCTTCATCAATTCCGACGCCAACCCGGTCAGGGCCGACCTGCAAAAAACCCCGGCCATGCTCAGGATGCTGGCAAAAGGAACTTTCGACAAGGTTTCCTTCTGTTCGTTCCTGCTCGATTTGTTCCGCCGCAACATCATCGACCTGAAAGCCGACCACGAATCCCTGCTGCTGATCAAAAAGACCGACAATCTGAGCCGCCTGAACCCGCTTGAAAAAAAGGCCTTCCGCCAGCTGATCGGGCCAAAGGAAACGGCGGTCGCCTTCAACCGCGCCAACGCGCTTAAAATGAAACGCGCCTGCAAGCTGATTGAAAAAGACACCGGCAAACGGATCAAACTGCTTTCGCTCAAACTCAATTCGGGTTACATTCTGTTTAGTGCCGCCATGTTGTTTCTGTCGGAAGCGGCAATCGCCTGGCTCAACGTCAACACCGCCGCCACCATGGGCTTTCTGCTGTCGGCGACGCTGACGGCTGCTTTTTACATCTGGATCCTGCGCATCAGCTTCAAACGGCGCTGGATCGGCATTACGGCCAAAATCTTTGCCGTCGTCATGATCGCCCTTTCCGCCTTAATGATGAGCCTGCACGTTCACGCCGTTTCCACCTTGTTCATTCTGGCCATGATCTGGAGCATTTTCGTTTACAGCAGCCTGTTTGCCAAAAGAAACGGACTGATCAAAAACAATATCAAAGAAGCCGTCCTGTTCGGGCAGAAACTGGCCGCCAACGCGCAGGCCATCATCCTCGGACGGGAATTCAAACAGCAGCAGGCCAACATCTATGCGCTGGACGCCGGCGACAGATATCCGAAGACGGAAGAAATTGCCGACGACTACCGGCTGGATCTGATGCCGATGGTCAAAAACCTGCTTTAAACCAAAAAACAAACGCTGACGCCGCATTTGCCGGCGCCACAAAAAAAATCCCCGGGTATACCGGGGATTTTTTGGAAATCGCTCGTCTGCACCAAACAGTCAGACGCAAACCGCCCGGCCCGGCCGTAAAACCCGTGAAGCCCTTCAAACCGGGGGCTGAAGTTTGAAACGGCCAATGCCGCTTACATAACGGCGGACATTTATTCGTCTTTGGCTTCTCCTTCGTTTTGCCGCTCTCCCGCATACCACGAGAACAGCGCTTCCCGCTGGACGACGGCCATACTGGCAAAAGACGCGCTCATCAGCAAAAACAACATGTTGTAGACCAGATCGCAGACCACGGCACCGACCGTAAAGACACGGCCGATAACAAAAGCGGCCAACAGATTATAATTAAGGAAAATGATGGTATTCAACACGATAATGAGCGTCAGCGCCATAATGATTTTCAGCGTATTGCCGGTGGTTCGCTGCCAAAACAGTTTCAGCGGCGGACGTTTCTGCCCGCCCAGCGCAAACGCGAAAACCGAAAGGAACCGCAAGGCCAGGAACGGCAGCCAAAACCCCGACGACGCAACGGCGAAAAACAGGCTTTCGATCCGCCAGTCGGGGTTGGGAACGCGGACGGCCAGAATATAGGTCGAAACAAGCGGCAGACAGAAACAGCCTACGATGATCAGGATGCCGCCGAACAGCTTCCAATCCCGGGCGGAAATAATAAACATTTCCCGTACGTTCAGGGCTTCGCCGCAAACCGCGGTCTTGTACCAGGTTTTAAGGAAAACGGCGACAATCAGCAGCCGGAGCAGGAAAAACGTGACGTAAACGGCCGGCGACGACGTACAGCCGAAGTACGGGTTTTCGTTCCATTCGGACAGGCCGCAGACATAGCTCAACTGCGTGGCAAAAGCCAAAACGGTAATCAGCAGTCCGTAAGCGAAGCTCAAAAACAAAAAACGCCGGAAACGGTACAAAAGGATGCCGATCGGCAGAAAACTCAGCTCCCAGAAAGGAATGCTGACCGGATTTACGGAACGGTCGTCCAAAAATTCGACATTGCCGATGCTTTTCAGTTTTGCGAGAACCTCGCCGCCTATTTTCTTCATCATGTTACATTTCCTTTACTGCCGAAACGCCGGGTATCGATTTCAGCTGCGAGATGATGTTGCCGCTGGTAAAGGCGTATCCTCCCGGCAGTTCGATCGTGATGTCCCATTCGTCGTTATCAGGTTTAATATATATTTTGTTCGGGCCTTTTTTATCCCGGCTCAAAACTTCTTTTACCGGACGAACCGCCGCCTTGTTATTAATGCTGATAACAATGGCGCTGGCCACGTCGGCAATTGCCTTGTCCAAAGTCTCGATATTGCTGATCATAACCCGCGGATTGCTGTCTTCGGTTTGTTTTTCAATCGTTACGCTGGCCAGAAGCGGCAGCCCGGAGTTGATCATTTCTTCGCTGCGCTGCAGGGTTTCCGAAAACAAAATGCCTTCAAAAGCGCCTGACGCGTCGGAGAGTTCCAAAAAGGCGAAACGGTTGCCCTTTTGGGAAATTTTTTTCTTAAAGCTGTTGACGCAGCCGGCCAATTTGGCCCGGATCATGTCACCCAGCTGGATGTTGCGGA
Source organism: Azospirillum sp. 51_20 (assembly GCA_001917175.1). GTDB lineage: Bacteria > Pseudomonadota > Alphaproteobacteria > RF32 > CAG-239 > JAFUYI01. Next base: position 62,958 of record MNTV01000033.1, on the reverse strand, counting down.
ACACTTCGCTGCAGTTTTTGACTCCCAGCTTTTCCATGCCGTCACGGTAACTGTCCAACGGATGGGCAGAAAGATAAAAGCCGACCGCTTCGGCCTCAAGCTTCAGCTTTTCCAGCTCGACCCAGTCGGGTTCGTCCTTGAGCTTGATTTTGGCCTGCATCTCTTCGTTGCCGAAAAGCGAAGACTGGCTGCTGGTTTTCAACTCGGAAGAAGAACTGATGTGCTGGATGATGTTGTCGATGTTGGCAAACAAACGACCGCGGTTCTTGTCCAGACAGTCGAACGCACCGGACTTGATCAGCTGTTCCAGCTGTTTGCGGTTGGTTTGTCTGATGTCGATCCGGTGCACGAAGTCGGAAATGTCCTTAAAAGGACCGCGCGCTTCGCGTTCGGCAACCAGCGCCTTCATGTTGGCTTCGCCGACGCCCTTGACCGCCGTCAGCGCGTAACGGATCTTGCCGTCTTCCACCGTAAAGTCGTAACCGGATTTATTAATGTCCGGCGGCAGCACCGCTATCCCCATCTTGCGGCATTCGTCCTTGAAAAACTGCAGCTTGTCGGTGTTGGTAATGTCAAGGCTCATGGTCGCGCTCATAAATTCGACCGGGTAATGCGCCTTGAGGTAAGCCGTCTGATAGGAAATCAGCGAATAGGCCGCGGCGTGGGACTTGTTGAAACCGTAGGAAGCAAACTTTTCCATCTGGTCGAAAATGCTGGTCGCGGTATCGCGTTCGATCCCCCGTTCGACCGCGCCGTCGACGAAGATGCTGCGGTGTTTGACCATTTCTTCTTTGATTTTCTTACCCATCGCCTTACGCAGCTTGTCCGCGCCGCCCAGGGTATAGCCGGCCAGTTCCTGAGCAATCTTCATAACCTGTTCCTGATAGATCATGATGCCGTAGGTGCTTTTTAAAATCGGCTCCAGCTTGGGATGCAGATAGGTAATTTCCTCTTCGCCGTGCTTGCGTTTGATGTAACTCGGAATGTTGTCCATCGGCCCCGGACGATAAAGCGACACGATAGCGATCAGATCTTCGAAGCGGTCGGGTTTTATCTGCTTGTGCACGTCCTTCATCCCCGCCGATTCAAACTGGAACACGCCGGCAGTGTCGCCCCTTTGCAAAAGCGCATAGGTTTCCTTGTCGTCAAGCGGCACCGTGCTCATGTTAAGCTCAATTCCGTGGTCGGCCTTTACCAGATCCACCGCCCGCTTGATCGTGGTCAGGGTTTTTAAGCCCAGAAAGTCGAACTTGATCAGCCCGGTCGACTCGATGTACTTCATGTCGTACTGGGTGACCGGCATGTCGGCTTTCGGATCTTTGTAGAGCGGCACCAGCTGGTCAAGCGGACGGTCGCCGATCACGACGCCGGCAGCATGCACGCCGGTGTGGCGATAGAGCCCCTCGAGCTTCATCGCAATGTCGAACAGTTTATTGATCTGCGGATCGTTTTGGCGCATTTCCTCCAGTTCGGGCACCTGCTCCAGCGACTCTTTCAGGCTCGGCTGCACGCCCTGCACCGGCGGCGGAATCATTTTGCTGATCCGGTCGGCCTGCGAATACGGCATCTGCAAAACGCGGGCAACGTCGCGGATCACCGCCTTGGATTGCAGTTTTCCGTACGTAATAATCTGCGCCACATGGTCAAAACCGTATTTGTTTTGCACATATTCAATCGTTTTGTAGCGGTTTTCCTGACAGAAGTCGACGTCAAAGTCCGGCATGTTGATACGTTCCGGGTTTAAGAAACGTTCAAACAGCAGGTCGAGCTTCAGAGGATCAAGTTCGGTCACCTGGATCGACCAGGCCACCATCGAACCGGCGCCGGAACCGCGCCCCGGCCCGACCGGAACGCCGTGTGTCTTTGACCAGCGGATAAAATCCGAAACGATCAGGAAGTAACCGGCGAACCCCATTTTTTCAATAACGCTCAGTTCATATTCAAGACGGGCATAATAACGTTCGTCCAGTTCTTTTTTCTCTTCCTCCGTCATGCCCTCGAAATAGACCTGGGTTTCCATCTTGTGCGCCAGCCCCTTGTAGGCTTCTTCGCGCAGGTATTCGTTTTGCGTCTTGCCTTCGGGACATTCAAAAATCGGCAGCAGCGGATCAACGTACTGCAAAACGTAGTTGCAGCGCTTGGCAATGTTAATGGTGTTGGCCACCGCTTCCGGCAGGTCGGCAAACAGCGCCACCATTTCGGCCGCGGTTTTCAGGCGCTGGTTGGGCGAGTATTTTTCCCGGTTGTCGTTGGCCACGTATTCGCCGCGGGCGATACAGACCAGTGCGTCGTGCGCCTCGTACATGTCGGCGTCAAAGAAAAAGGCCTCGTTGGTCGCCACCAGAGGAATGTCATGCTTGTAGGCCAGATCGATAAAATCGTTTTCGGTTTTGGCTTCCTTTTCGAGGCCGATACGCGAAATTTCCATATACAGCCGGTCACCGAATATTTCTTTTAATTTCAGCAGAAAGTCTTCGGCCTCTGCCGCCCGGTTCTCCAGCAGCAGGCGTCCGACGGTGCCGTCCACTCCGGCCGTCAGCGCAATCAGCCCGGCACCGTGGGTTTTAAGATCGGAAAGACGGATCTGCGGCTTTTCGGCAAAGTTCTTTTCGCCGAGATAGGCAATTTTCATCAGTTTGGTAACATTGGCGTAACCTTCGGCATTTTTGACCAGCAGCACGATCTTGTCCGGCTCCACCGTCCGCCCCTTGGATTTCAAGACGTCATCGGCATCACTGTTGCGGATATACATCTGGGTGCCCAAAATCGGCTTGATACCGTTTTTCGGCGCATAATCGGAAAAAGCTTTGGCACCGAACATGTTGGCGGTATCGGTCACCGCCATGGCGGGAAAGCCCATCGCCGCAGCCCGGCTCATCAAAGCCGGAATCTTCATTGCTCCCTCAAGCAGCGAATAGGCCGAATGCACCCGGAGATGAATAAACTGCGGTTCCATTTATTCTCCTTGTCAAAAACTATCTGACGGAAACGCCGCTGATGCAGCGTTCGGGCTGCTTTTCGCAGATTTCCTTATCGCTGTTCATTTCATGCAGGCGGTTGCGGTTGGGCGCAAAGTCGCCGGCCACGCATCCGCAAAGCGCCAACAGACAAATCGTCATTACAATCTTTTTCATTCGTTTTTCCTTCACAGGTTCAAATCGTGTTTTAAGACGACAAACACGATCAAAATCATAAAAATCCGCGCCAGATGCCGAAACCACAGGCTGCGGTTATATTCGGCGGAACTCCGCCAGGTGCCGATCACCATCGAACCGGCATAAAACAGCAGGAAACAGAGCGAACTGAAATATAAAATGGTGAGGATCACCGTCGACGTTTCCAGCCCGTACTTGCGGGTGGTGTAATAACCGAGAATGGTCAGCCCGCGCAGCTTGTGAAAAAGCATGGTGCCCAGAATCTTCACCACCAGATGAACGGCCAGCATTCCCAGCACGCCGAACTTCCAGAACGTGTCTTTCAGACTGAGTTCGCCGTCGATAAGCTTTTTAAACATAGACTTTGTCCCTTTTCTTGTCCGATGCCGTTTATAATGAGGCAAAGCTCTCGTTTGTGCAAGCGATTTTTAACAGTTTTACCGCACTTAAAAACAACGGACGATCCGTTTATAGGGTTTTACCCCCAGTTCCTGCCGCACCGCCGCGATTTTCTCCGACAGCGGCGACCAGACGGCATATTTTTCAACAAAAGCGGCGGCGTTTTCCTTTGATTTGGACAACTGCACCCGGACCGTTTCTTCCAGCAGCCGGTTTAAAACGCCGCCGACATTATCCAGATCAATCGTTATTCTGCCGTCCGCCGTTTCTTTGATGATACCGTGTTCACGCAGATAATTGAACTGGATCAGCTCACCCATGCGGTGGGGCAGCATCATATGCGGCCGGGCGGCCAGAAACATCCGGCCCGCGATGTAACTGACGTAAATCTTTTTCAGCGTTTCTTCGTCAATTACGCCGGCATTGACATATTCCGGCATAAAAGCCAGCGAAACGGTGTCCGCCTTATGTTCTTCAATGATGTGCTTATAAGCGCCGAGAGCGTTCTGATACGAACTGTCGGGACCGAGCGAATGCCCGTTTTCGTGTCCGATGACGAACAAATGGTCGGCCTCGTTGTCAAAATAGCGGTGCAGTGCCGGATCCAGCAGACGCTCCAGCATTTTGCGCTCTTTTTCCCTGTCAACGCTCATCCGCACCTGACGGTGATAGACGTTGCGCCGGCCGCCGCCGGTCTTGACCGACAACTTGTCGTTGTTGGGCAGGTTCTGGGCGGTGGTGATGCCGCCGCGGCACTGGGCATAGTCGCCTTCAAGATCGGCCAAATCAACGTCCACCATCGTTTGCTTCAGTTCTTCGCCGTCGAGGATGCTCTGGCGATAAGCGTCGGCAAACGGCATTTTGGCCGCCAGCTCGGGCAGGTGTTTTTTAAATTGCAGAATCAAATCCGTTCCCGCCTTGTTGACAATGCCGACGCGGGCGCCCAAAGTGTCTTTGCCAACCGCTTCAATGCCGTTTTCCGCCAGCAGGGCCTTCAACTCCCCGTTATCGTAGACGGCCGGCGTAATCTCATCATCATAATTTTCGCGGCTTAAGGTAAACTCCAGCGACGTATCCTGCAAAACCGCCCAATGTCTGTCGGCCAGCATGTCCATGTCTGGATTGTTTTGCAAAAGCGCCTGCGCCTGCCAGCCGAGATAATCCTTAAATGCTTCGTCGTCGGCATAATGGGCGGCCACTTCCAGCTCGTTGGCAATTGCCGAAAAAGCGGCGGCAAAATACTCCGTATAGTCAATCGCTTTTAATTCGCCGCCGGCCCGCCGAACCATTGTGCGGGCGCTCAGTATTTTCCGCACTTCTTCGCTTTTGCCGGCCTTCAGCATGGCAATCAGAATTTGCCGAAACTCTTCCGGGCTCAGATCGGCAGGATAAAAGTTGTGCCCGGGCAGCAGACGAATGCCGGCAAACACTTCCACAGGCTCCTTGTCCACTCCGTTATAGCCGGCAACGCCGTTCAGGGAATTGAACAGTTCAAGCGCCAGCGCCGCATGCGAACTGCCGGCGGCCGCCGCTTCTGCCAATGCCTTTTTCTGCGGCAGGTTCATGGGATGGTCCTGTTCCAGCGCCACGTCATTGACCATACGGGCGGCGGCAACCAGATGCGTAAGAGCTTTTTTGTTGCCCTCGCTCAAATTTTTATATCCCTCGAAATCCGGCGAAATCAGCCGGACGTCAAGCGTCTGGTTTTCCATTTTGTCTTTCAGTTCGGCTTCGTCGTAATTGATGTCGTATCCGTTAATTTTCATTTTCTTTTATCTCCACGGTTCTGAAACGGTAAACTTTAATTGCATTTGACCAATAGCTGGGGCTCATCCCTGCCTTCAGTTTTAAATTGTTCAAAAAATCCCTCTTGTCCGGCAGCTGCTTCCAGACCGAAGGCAAAAACAGTCCCTGGCGGCTGCCGTCGCGAATCACCAGACCGTCGACGCCCGCGTTCACTTTTGCCAGCAAATCTTCCTCGTTTTCGTAAGCAACCGGCTCAAAACCGGTCAGAAGCGAAACGGCAATGCCGATCTCCCCCAGTTCGCCGGCCGCAACCGGCGCAAAGCGGCCGTCATGCAAGGCCGCGTTGTAAGCATTTTCGGCAACGTCCAGAGCCGTCGCCCGGCGCGGCAGCAGCGAACCGATGCACCCCCGCAGCTCACCGTTTTTTTCCAGAGTAACGAACGATGCCCCTTTGTCAAACAACGGATCCGGATAATCGTCGCGGGAAGGCTCGAAAACCCGGCCGTGCAGCACCGCTTCTTCCAGCGCGGTGCGGGCAATCCGCAACAAGTCCTTTTTATAAACGGCAGCATAATCCGCAAGCGCGGCGGTCTCGCGTTCGAGTCCGCCGGTTCCGGCAAAGACCCAGGCGCCGTAACCGACCACCCTTTCCCGGCTGCCGGCAGTGTCGCCGGAATTGATCAGCGACAGAATTTCCGGACGCAGATGCATCATCTGAGCCAAAATCAGCGCGCTGTTGATGCCGCCGGCGCCGCAGGACTGATGATAGCCGATTTCGGGCGAAACTTCTTTGATTTTGGCGGCCGTTTCCCGGTCTGCCGCCTGCGCCTCTTCGTAAGTGTAATAATGCGACAAATCCGCGGAAACCACCAACAGCGTATCGTCCCTTTGCAAATACGGCAGCAGCGCCTCGGCCGTTTCCTGCGGATTCATCGCGCCGTAAACGATCGGCACGATTTCAAAATCCGTCAGCACCTTTTGCAAAAACGGCAGCTGCACCTCCAGCGAATGCTCGTCCCGATGCGCCGCATCATTTATCCTAAAACCTTTACGCGCTGCCAGCCCGGCCGTCATTTCCCGGTCAACCGGCACTTTTCCGAGCGGCGTGACAAACCAGTCGGCCGAAGATAAAGCCAGACCGTTCACCGGCACCCGGTGCGACGGCCCGAGCAGAATAACGGTCTTAATCCGTCCGGACTGATCCCTCAGCGGACGATAGGCGCGTGCCGCCGCCGGCGCCGAATATTGATAACCGGCATGCGGCACGATCAGCATCTTCGGCATTTTTTCGTAAGCGCCGCCGGCCGCCTGCAAATAGCCGGAAACTTCACGGTCAAGCGTTTGCGGGGCGGCGGCGTAAAACAGCCCGGCCACCGCGGGATTGCGGTATTTTTCCATCGGATCGGCCTTTCGGGTATAACGGGTGATCAACTCGCTGTTGGAAGAAGTCTTTTCGCGAAAATAAAGATAATTGAGCGCCAGCAGCAGCAAAATGCCGACGCCTGCCAGCGCCAGACGCAAATAATGCGGTTTTTCGCCATCGTTTTTTTGTTTCATGCGGACAGTCTCCGGGCAGTCAACCGGCCAGCGACCGGTAAAATTGTTCAAAATCGTTAAAATAAATCACGTCCGGACTGCCGGTCCTGTCAACTTCCGGACAACCGCCGACAATCCGTACCGGCAGTGCGCCGACGGCTTCGGCGCACATGTTGTCGAGCACGCTGTCGCCGACGACCCACACGCTTTGCGGTGCAATATCGCTTTCCGCAACCAATCCCTTCAGGGCGAAGCGGGCATGATCGCCGCAGGGTTTGTCATGCGCCGCCTCATGGCCGCAGACAATACGGTCGAAAAGCGAAACGTCAAACAAAAGCGGCAGTTCAAACTCCAGCAGTCGGCGGTCTTTGTTGGTCATGATTGCGATTTTCACTCCTTTTTGCCGGAGAAAAGCAAGCGTTTCGCGCACGCCAGGAAAAGTTTTGATCATCCTCGCCACGTTGGCTTTGTAAAGTTCGGCATATTCACGGTAAGCCTCTTCCGCCCGGCTGCCAAACACCAGCGGAAAATTATCCATGAAAGACAACAGTTTGTTCTGCTTTTCGCGGGTGCTCTCCCAGTCCGGCAGCCCGTATTTTGCCATAATCCGGTTAACGGCCCACAGCCGGGGGGTACGGGTTTCCGCCAAAGTGCCGTCCCAGTCGAACACCGCCGCCTTCAGTCTGCCGGCATCCAGTTTGTCCATTTGCTCCTCCTACGTATCATTAACATGAAAATAAAACAATTTGGCAAAAATACAAGGGAAACAAACAGGCTGACGGCAGTTTTTTGCCGGCTCCGGGGTTGCCTGTACAAGGTATTGTATATCCCGTCGTTTTGTTTTATAGTGGCAGGCACCGAATCCCGTTTTGAAAGAAAAACATGATGGACAAACGCTTTACCCCTTCCTATTCTTACCGGGCGCCGCGCGAAAACGCCGCCGGAAAGCCGGTCGGCCGCGCCCTTGATTTCGTTTTTGCCGCCGGCTGGTGGTTCTTTTTCACCGAACTCGGACATGTCCTGATCACGGTGCTTGCCAAAGGCTGCTATTGCGACTTTTCTTTGCCGGAAGTTCCCTGCTCCGGCGTTTATATGGTTATGTTCGAAATTGCCGTAACCCTGGCACTGTCGGTGCCGCCTTTTATGTATTTTTTTCGCGGCACGTTCGTCGAAAAAGTGGGACTCGGCAAAAAAACGCTGATTTTGTTGTGCTCAGCCGGTATCGCTCTGCTGATTTCATGGCTGCTGCCGCTGCTTGAAGAAGGTTTTTCCTCCCTTCTTCCCGACCTTGCCGCAGTTGAATTTACCCCCTGGGCCGACGCAGACATCGTTCGTTTCGTCCGCACCCGCGGCTGACAAATCCGCCCCATTCTCCCGCGGAAACTCCCGTCCGGCAAACTGCCGTTTTATTTGACGCGGACAGTTATCCACAACCGTTGCGAGTTTTTATTGATTTTTTCGTCTGTTTATGTTATAGATTATTTCCATAATGCGGTTGGTAGGCCGTATTTATGACAAGGCGGTTTTTCCCGCCTTTTTTTGTGCCCTTTTCCGCCCTGCGGATTTGAAGGGCGCTTTTCTTCCGGCGCGGCTCCTTTCTTCGCTACATCGCTCATCAACATCGCGCCGGGAGTTTTTTATTTAACCCGCGCCGGAACTTTCCGGCGCTTTTTTCAATTTGCAAAGGAATATGAAATGAGTAGATACGAAGAAGATGACGACATCCGCACGGCTCTGTTGAATATGTACGGATTAGACAGACAGATGACTCCGCGGCCAAAAAAGGAAATGACCACGCGCGAACTTCTCGAACAGCAGCTCGCCGGCTATGATGACGACATGGAACCGAGAACGCCCAAACCACGCGTAGAGCTGAAAAGCGACGGCTCAACCTTTACCCTGTATCGGAACGGCAAACCGGTTTCTTTTTGGCCCGCTTTTGGTTCCGAAGACATTCCGGAAATGGAATTTGACGGGCAAACCCTGACAGCAATTAATAATGAAAAAACGTTAAAATCCTGGCCCGCCATGTCCGGGAAACCCGGATATCAAAGCCGTGCGGCAACAGAAATTGAAAATCACGGTCCCATCCCCGAGGGCGTTTGGCACTTAAATCCGGACGAACTGCAGACCTATTCACCGGAAAAGGAAAGCCGCAGCTGGCGAGGCCCCAACGGAGAAACACCCTGGCAGGGCGGAACACGCTCATGGGGGAATTATCGGATCAGGCTTGAACCGGACGATTTTCGCACCGACACCAAACACCGCGAAGGTTTTTATCTCCACGGCGGCGAAGTTCCCGGATCTGCCGGCTGTATTGATACAACCGACAGTATGGATGAAGTGGCAAAATTCATCCGCGCCAGCGAATATCCAATGGATATCTATGTGAACTACAAATATGACGATTGGAACAAACGAAGAAAATAAATGCCGACCAATTATTGTACATATTATTTTTTCAATTAAATTTTTATCTAAAACATTTTTTCTTCAACTTTTGATTGACAGAAATAAAATTGCACTATATCTTTTGGACAGGTTTAAGAAATTGTTTTTTTTGCCTCAAAACAGAACAAAACAGGAACATATTTTACAAAACGTCACAGAAAGAAGAAAAAATGAAAGATAAAATTATCGCTTACGGCAAAGAATATATTGACAATTTTAAACAAAACCCTCTTTCCGCAACCGCCGTATTGATAATGCAGATTACCTTTGTCCTTGGATGGGGAGTGTATTTTTACTATATTTTGGGCAACATTATTACAATTGTTATTCCCGGGCAATCGGGGCCTAAAAGCAATATTTATGTCGAATGCGCGGATATTATAATTCAGACTCTTGTATATACCTATATATTTTGCCGATTGTTTCCGAATATGTTTGCCATCAACAAAGGCTTCCGCCTAAAACTTTACGCGATTCTTATCTCTGCTGTTTTTGCCCTGATTTCGGGAGAGTTCAGCATTGCGCGTTTTATACCCCGCTTCAGCGATAACGTACCAACTGCTTTCTGGGCTGTACAAGAAGGAGAGAAAAAATGACACAAAAGACTTTACCCGCAACAAAAACGTCTTTTTCAAATTTCCATAAACACCCGGGCAGATTATCGGCTATCCTTACGTTTTATTTTCTTTTCCTATCGGAATGGGGAGTATATTATTACACTCTGTATAAAGAATTCAGCGATTATATCTTTGGAGACTTTCCCGACAAAACAAGCTTTTACATTAAGGTTATTGCTGAAAGCGGTATCTTTATAATCTACACTTACGTCGCTTATAAAATGGCAAAAGTTATGTTTGGCAATAACAGTTCCTTTACCGAAAAAACGGCCGCGTTAATGAACTCGCTTTGCTGCCTTGTTTTTTGGTCTTTTTTGTCAGAATTACTTTATTCGGCATTAGGGATCTTGTTCATCTGAACAAACATTATCTTCTGAACCTTAAGCACCGAAGCAATACCAGCAATCAACTTTTGATTGACAGAAATAAAATTGTACTATATCTTTTGAACAGGTTTAAGAAATTGTTTTTTTTGCCTCAAAGCAGAACAAAACAGGAACATACTTTACAAAACGTCATTGAAAGAAGAAAAAATGAAAGATAAAATTATCGCCTACGGCAAAGAATATATTGACAATTTTAAACAAAACCCTCTTTCCGCAACCGCCATACTGACAATGCAGATTATCTTTATTCTCGGGTGGGGAACTTTTTATATGTTTTTGTGCGAAAGATACATAAAATATATAATTCCGGGCAGAACATATACAAAAAGCGCCATATACCCGGAAGCTTTTTCGCTGACAGTCATAGCCTTTGTGTTTTTGTTTTTCATTTGTAAATCTTTTAAGACTCTCTTTCTTAATAATAATCTTCTTAAACCAAAGCTCATAATTTTAGCCCTTTCGCTTTTATGTGCCATATCGGCATATCCTTTACAGTTACTGCTGATAGAAGCCGTTTCCTTTTTACCTCAAACCAGTGTCGCTTTTTGGGCCAACTGACAGATTTTAAAACTCCCAATTCAATAAACTGAAAAAATCAACTTTTGATTGACAGAAATAAAATTGTACTATATCTTTTGGACAGGTTTAAGAAATTGTTTTTTTGCCTCAAAACAGAACAAAACAGGAACATATTTTACAAAACGTCACAGAAAGAAGAAAGAAGAAAAAATGAAAGATAAAATTATCGCCTACGGCAAAGAATATATTGACAATTTTAAACAAAACCCTCTTTCCGCAACTGCCGTACTGACAATGCAGATTATCTTTGTCCTCGGATGGGGAGTTTTCTTTCTTTATCTTTTATGGTTATATTCTTCATTTGTTATTCCGGGAGTAACCAACCCCAAGGGCAACATTTATGCGGATACTTTATACACCATACTGCTTACCGCAGTTTACCCTTATTGTTGTTATAAATTCGGCAAAATGCTGTTTAGTTCTCACACTTCCCAGAAATTAAAATTATGGGCAATATTCTGCTCGCTGATTTGCGCTTTTTTGTTATTCCCGGCACACAACGGGGTTCAGCTTTTGCCTTTTTTCCGTTCAGGAACGTATACGGCCTTTTGGGCACAATGACAGAATTGTTTGATTTCCTACATAATCATAATATGGAGTTGCAGAAAAACTTTGTTTTTTCCGTGACAATTAATCAATCTTTTCATATCGCAACCTAAAGATAATCAACTTTTGACGGACGGAAAAGCTTTCGCACCGGCGGACGAACAATTTTTTCCCCGGGATAAATCAATCTCCCTTCAACGCGGAAGGCAACGATTTTTTTGTACAGTCCGGTCCAGCTTCGGGCAAGTCGTATCCCCTTTTCAAAACAGAAGGCGGCAAGGCGAAATATTTAACAATCAAGCATTGATTTTTATCTTCCGGCGCTTAATTAAAAGGTTGCAACAAGGAAAATAAAAACATGGAACATCCAATGCCCGTCGGAAAAACATTTCCGACGAACCCCAGCATCCCCCAAAAAGAAGCCCGCTCTTTCTCAATCAAAGATGAAAAAACGCCTATCATCCTGTCTCCGGATGAAATGTCGCCGGCCGGCAAAGCGGATTATGATTCCGCCAAAAACAATCAAGACAAAGAGAATCGGCAAAGCGACCGTCCGACAGGAAACGTTCGGCACCAGACGTTTTTCCCTCATTCCCGCAAGCCGGAACAAAAAGAAAAAGTTTTCCTGTCCTCCCCGGAAAAAAACAAAACCGTCGTTTGCGAAAATACGCCAGAAGAGAACGGCAGACGCTTCAGCCTGACAGGCCGTCCGAAAGCGGCGGACAAAACTCCGCAAACGCCGAAACGGTCCGTCGCGTTAAACAGCCGGGCAAATCGTTCTGTCTCATCCCTATCCGCCGCTTATACAGACAATTCAACAGACGCGGACATAAAACAAACCGTAACTTCCAGGAACCAAGATCAGAATGATGCCGCAAAACCGCACACAGGTTTAATGAACGATGACGGCGACGGACTGCCGACAAAAGAATTCACCCGCGAAAAGCCGATGATTATGCTGGCAACGGTAATCGTACAGCTGCTTTTTGTCTGCGGCTGGGGATTTTTCTATTATTTTCTTTACCGGATATATACGGTGATCATCATTCCCGGACAGACATATCAAGGCAATATATATGCCTATACAATATTTGCCGCGGTGCTGACAGTCGTTTACAGCTATTTCTTCTATAAATTCGGACAAATGATATTTGCCGCCGAAAGCAGGATCAAACCCCGGATTGTTGCCCTTGCCGGCTCGGCTTTGTGCGCGGTCATCGCCTTCCTGCTGTTTGCGGCAATTTACGAATTGCCGATTTTAAATGACAGCAGTTACAATGCCTTTTGGGCATCAGAATGACTCCCGCCGGCGAATCGGCAGACAAAAGAAAACAAAAATACCGCTTCCTTTTTATAACATGTCGGAAAATGAAAAATTTTATCCGGACAAGAATAAAAAAATGTTTATTTTTATAAAAATTCGTCTATAATAATTTATGTTTTTTAAGGTATTAAGACGAATTACAACCTATGGTTGTAAAATTGACAAATTTAGCAACTTTTAATTGACAAGCAAAATCGTTTGTATTATACAGTTTGCATAAACCGTTGCAAACTGTGGGGTTGTTATGACTGACAAAAAAACAAAATACGAACAAATTGCCGCATTTTTTACCGAAGACGATGATATTCATTTTCCGGTCTGGCTGGTTAACGCCTATAATTTGCTGCTCAATTCGGCGTTTTTGATCATATGGCTGCTTTTTTTCGGCTACCTGTTCAAACAAGTCGACGGGGCTTATATCGGCGTGTTCCGCAGTGCGGCCTCATACGGACGAAACATTTATATTTATATGGCCGTCCATTATGCACTGCTGTTTATATATCTTTGGATCGCCTGGCGTTTTTACCGGCATTACTTCCTCTGCCCGCGCAACCTGTGGCATAAGACTTTCATTCTGATCGCGTCCGTTTTTCTTTTTATCCCGGCTTTCATGCTGGCATATATTGACGTTTATTTCGTTGAGCAGCATCCGGAATGGGAAATAACCTCTTCGTTTTGGTTTGATTATTACCTTGAACACATCCGCTGACAGGATTTTGACAAGACGCTTTTTTATATCGGAGCTTATCATGAACAATAAATTCACTTCCAACAGTGTAAATTTTATTTTTGCCTTCTGCTGGCTGATCTTTTTCTCGGTTTTTGCCTTTGAAATTTTCAATTCCTTTTTCGGTAGACCGGCTTATTATATATCCAATCCCGCCAACATATTAAAACACCGGCAGATTTATTTTGCGATCGTGATCGCGTACGGAATTGCGTTCGCTTTTCTTTACCGCAGTTTTTTCTTCAAACAAGCGACTCTCGCCAAACGCGCGGGACTGCTTGCCGTTTCCCTTACCATGGTTGGCGGCTGCTGGTACTATGTGCATAATTTTTTGAAATTCTACTGGTACTAAAACAATAAAGAGAAAAATAAGAAGCAAATTTAACCCGTTCCGACAAAAGCGCCTTTTCGGCGCTTTTGTTGTTTTTATACATTTCTTACGGCCCCTGTTTACCGGGAATTGAATGCTTAGGTATCGGGACAACACCGCCACACGTCTTTGATCATGGGCAAACCGTTAGCTTGGTTGCTGTTTCAGAACCATCGGTTTACCGGGGGATATCCATGACGGGTGCTAAACACTGACTCGGCAAAGAGGAACAGGAGAAGGAGAAGGAGAAGGAGAAGGAGAAGGAGAAGGAGAAGGAGAAGGAGAAGGAGAAGGAGAAGGAGAAGGAGAA